>JANPER010000064.1:0-11719 GCA_031423015.1 Planctomycetota bacterium
TCACGTCGTCCACCTCCGCGCCCTTGCTCTCAGCGATCGCTGGGACGCAGCCATGGCAGCCCTCCTCGCAACTCAGAGGACCTCGGTCAGGATGCGCGCCGCATGAAAACCTGGAATCCGCTCAATGCAAGATCCACACCCGCTTTGGTCATGCCTTGCGGAGGACGTGCCTCGGCATGAAAACGGCCGTTGGCGTCGACTTGCGCCAAGGCCACGAAGAGGCGGACTGCAACGTAGTTCGCGTCGGGTTCACGTTCCAAACGCACGGACCACTGGCCGGGCGGAAGGCTCTCTGTCGCGACGGTTCCCGACAGCGACACGCTGGAGTTCGCCATCAGGCGGAACCCGTCGCGCATCACGCTGGCGCCGTAGAAAACGAGCACGCCCTTCGTGTCCTTCGCTTGCACCAGCGCGAAAGAACCACCGGCCACGGCCTCTGACGGTACCGCCAGTCTCATCATGCCGTCCGCGTCGGTGGTCGCGTTTGCCTTGAATCTCGCATGGTCGGAACCAACGGTCGTGCCCGCAACCACCTCAGCATCTGCGATTCCGGCGCCGGTCTCCTTCTCGATCAACCAACCTCGAATCGTGACCTTGGCTGTCGACGGAGAAGAATGCAGCTTGGGCTGCACTTCATTGCTTGACGCAGCCTGGGCCTTTGTCTCTACCTCGGCGCGCGCGGGCACGCTCAGCGCAACCGGCTCGTGGAGCGCCACCTCTTCCGTGCCCCCTGCCTCTGGAGCCGCATGACTCTCCTGCCAGCAGAGCCAGACCGAGAGGGCAACGATCAGGGTGGCTGCAGCGACGAGGTTCCATCGGCGGGAAGCACGCATGATCGGTGCGATATGTTCGTGGGTCGTTGCTGCAACGCCAGCGAGCTTCGTGCTGCGCGGTTGCGCTGCGCCACCCCACTATCGGCCGACAGAGTCGTCGGGGTGGATTAGCGTCCTCGTAATCGCGGCGTGCCCGCGGCTCAACCCAACTCCAACCCCTTCTTTTCCTCGCGCGTGATCCCGGTCTCGAACCCGGCTCAGCAAGTAACTTCTCGATGATCGTGCGCGCGTCGCCTTGGCGATCACTTGCCCTGATCCAGGATGTAAGAACGATCGACCATGCGCAGCCCGCTCGAACCGCTGAACGCACGGAGATGGGACCGCGCGGTGCCACCACACACTGACCCCACCAATTGGGCTTTACAGCGACGCAAAGATCACGTCGTCGAACCCATCGCCGGTCAGGTCAGCGACGGCCATCGCCAGCCCACCGTCTAGTGGCTGGTCGCCAGGCGGGCGCATTGCTCGCCACGCCTGGGCAGTACGAAGGTGTGCACGTTCCGCAGGCCCCGGCGCAGCGGGGCAGCGGCGCGGACAGCGCTGAGGTCGAGCCGATGGTCCATGCGACGGGTAGCGTGCGTGGCGTGCGAACGCGTGCTTGCCTCGGCGTCGTGTCCGTGATACGACGCGTCGGTCTCTGATGGAGGAGCGGTTCCCATGAGTAGCTTGGTCGCGGCTGATGCAGCCGAGGCGACCCGGTGAAAGGGGAGGACCGCCGAAAGGTGCGTGGTGCATCGCCGCGTGCCTTGGCCGCGCGGGCTAAACCCTGTCGGCTGTCGCGCGGTGTGGCGCGGAGTGCCAACGAGCTGAGCCGTCGTGCGTTGCGCGTCGGCTTCGTGCGTTGCTCCATTGGTTCGTGGACAACGACGACGAAGCCCATGACGGAAGCCAGACAACCGCACGTGTCGCACTCGCCCGCTGGGTCTGCCGCGGAGCGCGAGGCGATGGCGCAACGGTTGCTGGAGCTGTGCGCGGTGGACTCCACCACCGGCCTGGAAGACGCGGTCTTGCCGGCGCTGGTGCCGATGCTGAAGGGCTGCGACGCGCGCGTCGAGCTGCTGCCGGTGCGGGGCGCGGCGAGCAACGTGCTCGCAAGTTGGAGCGACACGCCGCGGTTGCTGTTCTCGACGCACCTCGACACGGTGCCGCCGTTCTTGCCGCCGGTGCGCAACGGCGACACGATCGCGGGGCGGGGCACGATCGACGCGAAGGGGCAGATCGTGGTGCAGCTGGCGACCATCGAGCGTCTGCTGCGCGCCGGGCATCGCCACCTCGCGTGGCTGGGGGTGGTCGGCGAGGAGACGGACAGCATCGGCGCTCGTGCCAGCACCGGGCTCGCGCCGCGCCTGAAAAGCCTGCGCGCGGTGCTGAACGGTGAGCCCACGGGCAATCGATTGGCCACCGGGCAACGGGGCATCCTGCACTTGCGGTTGTCGTGCCAGGGGCGCGCGGCACATTCGGGAACGCCCGAGGTCGGCCGCTCGGCGATCTGGCCGCTGCTCGATTGGCTGCACGACCTGCGCGCGCAACCGCGGCCACAAGATCCTGACCTCGGACCGGAGATTTGGAACCTCGGCCTGATCGGCGGTGGGCGCGCCCCCAACGTGGTGCCCGACCTGGCGTACGCGGAGCTGTTCGTACGCGCGTTGCCGGGCTCCGACTTCGCCGCCCTGGCGCAGCGGCTCGCGCCCCACGAAGGCCGCGTCGAACTGCTACACGACACGCCGGCGGATCGCTTCCCGCGCGTCGCGGGCTTCGACCATTGCGTGGTGCCGTTCGGCAGCGACGCACCGCGCTTGCGCCTCTTGGTGCCGGATCGCACCGTCGTGCTCGTGGGCCCGGGCGCCATCGAGTTGGCGCACAGCGTCGACGAACACGTGACCCTCGACCAACTCAGTGCTGGTGTCGACCTCCTGCAGCGACTCGCCAACCATTTCCTCGCACAACCATGACCCGTGTCCTTCGAGGTCTCGTATGCAACCCTTGGTGATGAAGTTCGGCGGCTCGTCGCTGGCCGACGCTGGCTGCCTGCGCGACGTCGCCGCGCTGGTGCTCGACCGGCTGGCGCAGGCGCCGCTCGTGGTGCTGTCGGCGATGGGCAAGACCACGGATGCGTTGTTCGATTTGGCGCGACGGGCCGAGCGGGGCGACACCGCCGACGCCAAGGAACGCATCGACGCGCTGCTGGCGCGCCATCGCGACGAGGCGAGCAGCCTGCTCGACGGCGCGATACCCAAGGATCTCGAACACACGTTGCAGACGGCCCGCGCCGAGTTGGACCTCATGCTGCGCGCGGTCGCCCACCTGCACGCGCTGGCGCCGCGCGACATGGACGCGATCGCGTCGCTCGGCGAGCGGTTGTCGACCGCGATCCTGGCCGCCCACCTGCAGGCGCGCGGCGTGCCCACCAAGCTGCTCGATGCGCGCAAGGTCATGCGCACCGACGATCAGCACGGCGCGGCCACGCCGCTCATGGCCGAGACCGTGGCGCAGTGTCGCGAGCACGTGCTGCCGCATCTCGGCGCCGGACGCGCGGCCGTCGTGCAGGGCTACGTCGGCGGCACGCGGCAGGGCGTCACCACCACGCTCGGCCGCGGCGGCAGCGACTACAGCGCCGCGCTGTTCGGCGCCGCTCTCGATGCCTGCGAAGTGCAGGTATGGACCGACGTCGAGGGTGTCCTCACCGCTGACCCGCACCTCGTGCCCGACGCCACGCCAATCGCCGAGTTGAGCTTCGCCGAAGCAGCGGAGCTGGCGGCGTTCGGCGCCAAGGTGCTGCACCCGGCGACCATGCAGCCGGTGGTCGACCGCGGCATCCCGGTGACGGTGCGCCACACCAAGAAGCCGAACGGCCGCTTCACGCGCATCGCGCGCGACAGCAAGAGCGGCCGGCCGGTGACCGCGATCGCGTCGCGCGGCCCGATCACGGTGATGACGGTCACCTCGACGCGCATGCTGGCGCAGCCTGGGTTTCTCGCGCGCTTGTTCGACGTGTTCGCGCGCGCGCGCGTGAGCGTCGACCTGGTCGCCACCGCCGAGGTGAGCGTATCGCTCACCGTCGAACACGACGCGCCGATCGAAGAGCTCACGCGCGAGATCGAAGCCTTCGCCACGGTGCAGGTGGTGCGTGACCGCGCGATCGTGGCGCTGGTCGGCGAGCAGCTCAAGAAGACGCCGGGGCTGGCAGCGCGCGCGTTCGTCGCGTTGGGTGACCTGGGCATCGAGATGCTGTCGATGGGCGCCAACGACATCAACCTGAGCTTCGTGTTGCCGGCGGTGTCGATGCCCGACGCGGTGCGTCGCCTGCACGCCCAGCTCCTGATCGGGAGGTCCACGTGAGGCTCGGCATCTTTGGCCGCGGTCGTCTCGGCAGCGCCATCGCGCAAGCGGCCGGCGCCGACGTCGTGTGGCAACTGGGGCGCGAAGGCAAACCGACGCATACCGTCGACGTCGCAATCGACGCGAGCAAGGGGCCCGCCGTCGAGGGTCACTTGGCGTGGGCGCTCGACACGGGGTGCGACCTGGTGATCGGCGCCACGGGATTCGCGATCGATCAGCTCGACGCGCGCGTTGGTCGCCGCATCGGCGTGCTGGTAGCTCCCAACTTCTCGCTCACGGTCGCGCTCCTACTGCGCCTCACGCGCGTGCTCGGCGCCTACGCGCAGCGCGACGCGCGCTTCGATCCGTACATCCTGGAGCACCACCGCTTCGACAAGGCCGACGCGCCCTCGGGCACCGCCAAGCTACTCGTGCGTACGCTGCTGGAGGCGTGTCCACGCAAGAAGGAAGGTCGCCTCGCCGATGGCGGCAAGCTGCCCGACGGCGCGCTCAGCGTCGGCGTCCTGCGTGCCGGCTACACCTATTCGAGCCACACCATCGGCCTCGACGCGCCCGAGGAGACCCTCGAGCTGCGCCACGAGGCGCGCAGCGCGGCGGCGTTCGCGGCCGGATGTCTGCAAGCGTGCGCCTGGCTTTCTGGGCGCAAGGGCGTGTTCAGCATGGATGACGTCGCGCGCGACGTTCTCGAACCCCTGTTGCGGGAGGGACTGCGATGAGTCTGCCAGGAGGAGTCTGGGTCGCGCTGCCGACCCCGTTCGATGTCGACCAAGAACTCGACCTGGTCGCACTGCGCGCAGTGGTACGCCACGTCGTGCACGGCGGCGTCGATGTGCTGGTGCCACTCGGCACCACCGGCGAAGCGGCGACGCTGGAGGAACGCGAGCGCGACGCGGTGATCGCCGTGTGCTGCGAAGAAGCGGCCGGCTTGCCGGTCGTCGTCGGCTGCGGCAGTCCGTCGACCCGGCGGGCGACCTTGTACGCGCAGCGCGCGCGCAGCCTCGGCGCTGACGGCGCGCTGGTGGTGACGCCGTACTACAACCGGCCCACACAGGGCGGCCTGATCGCGCACTACCAGGCGATCGCGCGCGCGGTGCCGGGCTTTCCGCTGGTCGCCTACAACGTGCCGAGCCGCACCGGCGTGTCGCTGTCGTTGCCGACGCTGGATGCGTTGTGGTCGATCGACGAAGTCGTCGCGCTCAAGGAGGCGAGCGGCGACGTCAACCGCTGCCGCGACATCGCGCGCGCGTTGCCTCCCGGCAAGGCACTGCTGTGTGGCGACGATCACCTCACCGCGCAGGCGATCGCCGTCGGGGCCTCAGGCCTGGTGTCGGTGGTCGGCAACCTGCGGCCAGCGCATACCGTGGCGATGGTGCGCGCCGCGCGCAGCGGCGACGCGGCCAAGGCCCAGGCCCTGCTGCAACAGCTCCTGCCGCTGGCGCAAGCGCTGTTCTTGGAGAGCAATCCGATCCCGTTGAAGGCGGCGTTCGAACTGATGGGCCTCGCCGCGGTGCACGTTCGCCTGCCGTTGACCCCCGCGTCGGCCGCCACGGTCGCCGCGCTGCGCATCGCACTCGCCCAGCTGCCCGAGCCCGCCGGAGTCACGCCGTGAACGTCGAGGCGCTCGCGAACTTCTACGCCGACGCCGGCGGCGCGACACAAGCCGAGTGGGCCGACGCGCACGAACACCTGCTGCGACATCTGGAGGCCGGCACGCTGCGCGCCGCGACCGCCGACCAAGACGGCGCCTGGACGGTGCACGCCTGGGTCAAGCAGGCGATCCTGCTGGGCTTCCGCCGCAGTGACGTCGTGCGCTTCGACGGCCCGGGCTATCCGTTCTTCGACAAGCAGGCCTACCCGCCGCGCGGGCTCGACGCGCAAGACACCGTGCGCCTGGTGCCCGGCGGCAGCGCCGTGCGCCGCGGCGCGCACCTGGCGCGCGGCGTCGTGGTGATGCCACCCGCCTACATCAACGTCGGCGCCTACGTCGGCGAGGGCTCGATGATCGACAGCCACGCGCTGGTCGGCTCGTGCGCCCAGGTGGGCGCGCGCGTGCACGTCTCGGCGGGCGCGCAGATCGGCGGCGTGCTCGAGCCGGTGAGCGCGCGGCCGGTGATCGTCGAAGACGACGTGTTCCTCGGCGCGCTGACCGGCGTGTTCGAGGGCGTGCTGGTGCAGCGCCGCGCCGTGCTCGCCGCCGGCGTCGTGCTCACCGCGTCGACGGTGATGCACGACCTCGTGCACGGCGGCACGCACACACGGGAAGTGCCTGAAGGCGCCGTCGTGGTCCCCGGCTCGCGCCCCGCGCGCGGTCCGCACGCGACGCGCGATGGCCTGTGCCTGTCGGCGCCCATGATCGTGAAGTACCGCGACGCGCGCACCGACGCCGCCACGGCAATCGAGCAGGCGCTGCGCTGAAGCAGCTACTGCACGACGCTACTGCACGACGATCTGGAGCGCATTGCTGGAGCTGAGTGGGCCGTTCCCGGTGCAGTTCGGCGGATTCACCCACACGAACTGCGCGAAGAGGGAGGTGCCGCGCCACGTTCGGTAGAGCGGCAGGCGAACCGAGCCGAATCCAGTCGCACTGCTGGTGAGTGGCAACGCCAGGATGAAGTTGTTCACACTGACGTGCAGGTTCGCGCCCAACACCGGCGTGCCGGCGGCGTCTGGCGCAACACCCAGCACAAGCCACCCGGCCGTCGACGGCGGAGCGGCGCTGCACACGACGGTGAAGTCCTGCGTGCCCCCGGCCGGCATGCGCGTCACGTCCATCACGATGGGCCCGCGGCACGCTCCGCTCGAGACGCCGTAGCGCTGCACGCCAATCGGCAGAAGGTCCATGCGCGCGACAAAGCCGTCGTTGACCCCGCGCAGGGTCGAGTTGAACACGCCGGGAGTCGGCATCTCGGGCGAGGCACCACGACCGCCGAGCAACGTCCAGCCATCGCGAGTGCGCGAGATCGTGTCGGGAGCGTCGGCGACCGAGCCGGCGGAGTACGACGCATACCACAGGTCGAGGTCAGGACCCATGCGCGCCACGAAACCACCCCCCCGGGGGTTTCTCGGCACCACCTGCCAGGCGCCCGCGGTCGTTTGAAAACTCGGCGCGTCGACACCTGAGAGCGTGACGACCCCGGACGGATCGATGTGCACGCCGTACGGGCCAGCGTTGTCCGCCGTGGACAGATATCGGGCTGCAACAAGCTGGACTGGGTCGAAGACCGCCACGAACGTATCGCCAGCACCTTGAAGGCTGCCGCGCGCACCCGGCAGGTCGGCTGAGCTAGTCGCTCCCATGATCGCCAGGTGGCCATCGTGGTTCTGCGCAAAGTGAAAGTAGTACTCGCCCGCGGACCCGCCGTAGTAGGTGCTGTACAGCAGGCCCGTGAGACTCGGATCGAGGATCGCGAAGAAGGCGCTCCAACCGCTTCCACGCAGGATCGACTGGAACGCGTTCGGCGTTACGGGCAGGTCCGACGACAGGGTCTGACCCGCGAGCGTGACGTCGCCCGTGCTGTCGACGCTCACAAAAAGTCCCTCCTCCCCCGACGTGTTGCCGCCGAAGAACGTGGAAGCTACGAGGCGCGAGCCTCTCGCATCCAACCGGCTCACGAACGCCTCGCCAACACCGCCGTACGTCGTACGGAAGGCGCCCGGCGTCACCGGGAAGTCCCACGAGTACGTCAGGCCGGTGACGAAGGCTTCGTCACCTTGGCCGACCGCGATCGAATGGCCCCTGGTGTTGAGGTACGACCCACCGAGGTAAGTCGAGTAGATGAGGCGGCTGCCGTCCTGGCTCAGCCGCGTGACGAAGGCCCGCGACCAGGCAACTCTTTGCGTCTGGAACGCACCGGGCGTCACCGGGAAATCCGTGGAGAGAGACTCGCCGGTCACGAACGCCTCGCCCGCGGCGTTGAGCGCGAGCGCCTTCGCGTTGTCGGTGCCGGTGCCACCTAGGTAGGTCGCGTACAGCAGCGTGCGGGCTCGCGCGTCCATGCGCGCGATGAAGCCATCCTCGAATCCACGCGAAGCCGTCTGTGCCGCTCCATTGGTGGCGGGGAAGTCGACGGACTGCGTCTGCCCGACAACGACCAACGTGCCATCGGGTGCTTCCACCACAGCGTTCAGCAACTCCAAGAACGAGCCACCGAGGAACGCGTAGAAGTCCAGGCCGGGATCGACCACCAGCGGGAGATCGAGCCGCGGCCCCTCGAGCTCGAAGCCAAAGCGCGCGTGGTCGACGCGCACGAAGCGGCATGGCGCCGCCAGGCGCTGCCCGTCGGGAAGCTCGTGCCACGCAACCGGCGGGCTCTGCCGGATCGCGCCTTGCGCGGTCCCGAGCGAGAGGGCTCCGTCGGGCTCGAGATGCAAGCTGGTCTGACCGGCGCAGCGCACGCGGATGCGAGACAGATCCGCCTCGGGGGTCAGCAACAGGTCGTAGCGCAACCCCTCGTTCGTCGTCGCCAGCCGAACGTCGACGCCGGGATAGAGGCCGCGCCACATGACCTGCGCAAATGCGCGCACGTGGGAGCGCCAGCGCGCGGGATCGTTGCCGACAAAGAAGTGGCGTTCGCCAGGCTGTTGGTCGATGCCCTCGATCGCGCCGGCCTGCGCCGCCTCGAACTCTAACGTCAGCGCGAGTTGGCTCTCCGCGGTCCGAGTCCGACACACAAGGCCGCCAGGCCTTACCTCGACGACGAGCCCGCGGCGCGAGAGCACGAACCGCGCCGGGGAGTCCCACTGTCCTTCATTGGCAACGAACGCCGCTGGCATCAGATCGGTCGTCGGCACGGCCATCGTCGGCGCGTCCCTAGGCCTAGGTGGATCGTTGGGTGTCGGCGTGCGGTCCGGCCCCAACCCGTGCCGAAGGCCCAGGCCAACACTCAGGCCAACGCCTGCCAGGACCAAGCCGAGGAGTCTTCGAGGAACCGTGTTCATAGCCGCAGCCTCTAACGGATCGCCGTGACGTCAACCGGCTGCACATTGGAGAGCGGCAGGTTTGGCAGCGCGACCGGATTGCCCCCGTTGCACTCCCGCTGGAACCACGAGAACCTCCCCGCGGGACTGTTGCAGTTTGGACTGTACTGGATCACATACATCGGCGCGGACGCAGTGGGCTGGCCGGCGGTGACCACGACATCCGTTGCCATTTGGTTGAAACCCGAAGGCAATGTGGAGTGCCGAAGTGCGAACTGTGCGCCGGAGGTCGCGTTTTGTAAAACGTAGGAATGTGCTGGCGCAGTCTGCATCAAACACTCCTGCACACCGCCGACGACGATCTCACTCAAGGGAACGCCACAAGAGTTAGGGATCTGCGAATTGATCGACACACTCTGGGGGCGGATGGTTTCGAATCCCGCCCCAGTCGAACAGTCCCACTGCAGAACGAAATTGGGGAACCAGTTGTTGCTGGTTGGCGGAATCGAGAGGAGCTGCACGTAGTAGCCGTTCGGAGTGACCGGCATGAAGCCCGGCAGCAGGGTCACGTAGAAGCCGGGTACGAAACCGAAGATGGGGAACTGTTGGTACTGAATGAACCCGGCATCGATGCGGCGGTACGTGAGGTTCGTGTTGCAGAAGGGGCCCGGAAAAGGCGACGCGATGACCGATGCTCCCGAGACCGGGTCGTACACGTCGACGTTGCCCGTGTGGCCAGCGCCGAAGAAGGTGTTCATCGCAATCGCGACGCGTGTCTGTCCCCCGTTCGTCGCAGTCCGGTACACGGCAAGATCAAAGAACCGCATCTCCTGCGTGGAATTGCATCCCGGAGGAGCCGGCGGCACGATCGGCGTCCGGATCGTGTATGTGGCCAGATCGGTGCGCCACACTTCCCCGAAGCCGGGACCGTTGGCAGTCATCGTCAGAAAGTAGGCTTCCTGTGCGTAGGGATCCCAGTCGACGGCGACGACGTTGGCCGGCCGCGGCGACGGATTGCCGGGCCAGGGGCACAAGGTCTGGAAGGAGCCCCCGGTGGGCGGGTCGTTGGCTCCGCTCGTGCGGTAGATCACCAAGAACCCGTTCCCGTAAACCTGGCCAGGGCAGGGGTCGCCGGGGCAGACGGGCGGACAGATGAAGGGCGCGTTCAGCACGCACGCGATCGCATCCGTGCCGTACGCGATCACCGCCCTGTTGACTGGCGGCTGGAAAGCGGACCGCGACTGCGCTGACAGGTCAGCGGTCAAGAAGGAGAGAGAGAGAGAGAGAGAGACGCTTCCCAACGTCACTCCACGATTCCGGGTCGCCACTGGTTCCATTGCGATCACCTTTCCAGAGGTTTGACGCGGCGAGCGGATGCTCGCAGCCTGGTGGCAGCATGCGAAGGTAGTGCTGGTTCGGCAAGCCCCAGGCAAGCCCCGTCCATCGGTTCCATCGGCTCCAATGCTCTAACCCGGTCTCTCGTCGTCCAGCCGATGGCCTCGGCCATGGAGCGGCGCCATGCCAACCCCAACCTCGCCATCTAGTACGCGAACACGCAGGCGGGCGGCGCGATGGCGATCAGCTCCATCGCTTGGCGTCGCAACGGCGGCAGCGTCGCGGCCGCTTGGTCGCGCACGTTCGACCTGCATCTTCACCCAACTCATCGCCCCGGATGCGGCACAGAGCCCGCTTCCGATCGTCGCCTCCAACGGGCGCCAGACCACGGTGTCCGCGGTGGTGAACGCCAACAGCCCGCGTTGCGCGTAGTCGTGGTACGGGTTGCCGAGCACGACGGGCACTGCCACGAACTTCGTCGGCGGTGGCCTGGTGATGGAACTGCGGTGAACGCGTTGGCCTCGGCGCCGATCTCTGCGGCCACGGTGACGCGGTCCTACTTCGTCAGCACCACAGTCCAACGCCGCTCTGACTCCAAGAGCCCCTGCTCGTCCTTGATCACCCACGGCAGGTCCTGGTCATCGACCTTCGCGAGGTCTTTGGCGCGGCAGACCAGCACATAGCGCCCCGGCTGATGCGCGCGCGGCACCAACCGCCACGCGTGTACGCCCTTGCCGTTGGCGAACGTGCGTGCCGTCGGCTTTGCCTTGATCTCGGGCAGAGGCCCGCGCGTGGCGCGAGTCGGCCGTTCCGCTGCGCGCCGCTCGCCATTGCCGCGCGCCAGCGCCGGCGCGTCCTGCTCCGCAAAGAACCACCACCGCACCTCGAGCGCGTGCTTCTGGGGCCGCATCGCCGTGACTTCGAACATGCGGGTGCTCGAGAGTGTGAGCGGGTCCTTCGGGTCGGGACTCACGGCCTCGATCGGATCGACGTGGGCGTAGATCGCGAGCACCACGGCCTCGCGGCAAACGCGGCAGTAGGTACGCCCGTGCTCCATCACGCAGCCACCCGTCGTTGGCTTCCACGCGCCACGCTGGATGCCGGCGGCTCCCTCATAGACGCCGATGCTCGGTGCGTCGATCGCGAGCCAATGGCACCCAAGGTCCCGTCAAAGTCGCCTGGCCGTTGTTGGCCTGACCGCAACCGAGCGTCGTAGCTGATGCTGAACGTGTCGTCGAAGCCAACGAATCGAGGCACAGATGGCGCTGTGTGGCCGTTTTGGCCACATTGGCACA
>JANPER010000065.1:0-61486 GCA_031423015.1 Planctomycetota bacterium
CGTAAGCCCTAAGTCCAGATCGCGGTCTGACCGCAGCCGCCTGTCCGAGTTCCGAGCTTATGTCTTATGGCTAATGACTTACGTCTTTCCACAGCCGAAACATCTTCGCGCTTCGCGAAGATGCTTCGGCTGTGGAACTCAGGGGAACACGCAAATGACTCACTCTCTGCCGCATCTGCACAGCGAGCGGACCCAACGGTCGCTCGGCGGCGCGATCGTTTTGCTCTGTGTTTTGGGTGCTGGCTGCGCTCGCAGCCGCACCGCCTACGAATCAACGGCGGGCAACGCGCCGTCGAGTCTGCCGGGTCCGTCGGCGAACCAGCCGGGCGCAGGTCCCGCCGGGCAGGGCGGCACCGGCAACCCTACTCCGCAGGCGCCGCCACCGACCCCGGTGCCACCCGCCGACGTGGCCCGCGGCTGGCAGCATCCCCGCAGCCTCAGCGACAACATCAGCTTCAACGACAACGACGCCGACAGCGGGGCGCTGGGGATGAGCCGCAACGGCGACGCGATGATCGCCTGGGAATACGGCTCGCGCATCTACGCCAGCGAGCGACGCAGCAGCATCTGGCGCCATCCCATCCGCGGCGTGTCGCAACCCTTCAACCCAGCCGGCGGCAGCATGTTCGACATCGATATCGACATGGATCCGCGCGGCGACACGGTGATGGTGTGGGTGCAGAAAGACGGTCTCATCGAGCGCGTCTACAAGAGCGACTACCACAGCGGCGTGTGGACCAATCCGGTCAACCACGCCGATCACATCAGCCCACCGGGCGGCGGCGCGACGCACTCGCAGGTGGCGATGGAGGACAACGGCGACGCGATCGTGGTGTGGGAGCAATACGGCAGCACCGGCGCCCGCATCTACAAGAGCGAACTGCGCGCCGGAATCTGGACCCACCCGATCGACGACAACGCTCACATCAGCCCCGACGTGTCGCATTCGCAAGACGTTGCGGTTGCGATCGGCGCCAACGGGCACGCGATCGTGGTGTGGGCGCAAGCCGACTACCGCTACTACCGCATCTACAAGAGTGAACGCCGAGCCGGCATCTGGACGCATCCCGCCACGCTGGCGGACTGCTTCAGCCCCGACGGGACGAACGCCTACGAGCCGTCGGTCGCCTTCGACGGCAGCGGGAACGCGGTGATCGCCTGGCTGCAAGGCGACGGCACGAACCAGCAAGTGTTCAAAGCCGAGTTCCGCGCCGGGGCTTGGACCTACCCTACGTCCCGCACCGACAACATCAGCCCCGACGGCACCGCCGCCACGCGCGTGCGGGTCGCGATGTCGAGCAACGGCCGCGGCATCATCGTGTGGCGACAGGCCACCAACGCCACGGATTCGCGCCTGTTCAAGAGCGAGTACCGCGGCAGCACCTGGAGGCACCCGGCGACGCTGGCCACGCACTTTGGCGTCGGCCCGACCGTCGACGAGTTCGCCGTGCAGATGGACGCGCTCGGCGAGACGGTGATCGCCTACACCGCCAAGGATGCCACGCAGCCCTTCGCGATGTACCTGAGCGAGTTCCGCGGTGGAGCGTGGCAGCACGCCACCTCGCTGACCGAACACATCAGCCCGACCGGTCCGGACACCTCGCTGCCCCGCGTGTCCATCGACGGCGGCAACGACGTCGTCGTGCTGTGGCGGCAATCGACCGGCGCCAACGGGCACGCCTTCATCAGCGAGTATCGGGCCTACTGAGGCCGCGGCGCGCTACAGCACGCGGCAGTAGATCGCCTTGCCGTCGCCGCGCCGGTAGAAGTCGCGCAGCACGGCGTCGCAGCGATAACCGCAGGCCTCGTAGAACGAGCGCGTCGCCGCGTAGTCGGGCCGCGCCGACGTGTCAATGTAGAGCCGCAGCCCGCCGGCCTGCTGCACCGCGCTCTCGCACGCGCGCATGATCGCCTTGCCCAGGCCGCGGCCCTGGTGACTTTGGTCGACGGCGATCCAGTACACGTCGAAGCTGGCATCCGTGCCGAGGATGCGACCGAAACAGGCGTAGCCCACTATCTCGCCTCGCACCTCGGCGAGCAGAAACAGGTAGTCGCTGGCGTTGCCCTTGTGCAACCGATCGTCGACCAGTTCGACGGCGATGTCGATCTCCTCGGCGCTGAACTTGCCGGTGGAGGCAACGATCGCGCGCACGCGTTCGCGATCACTCGCGACCGGCTCGCGACGAAAGGTCACGTTCTCACGCATGCGTCACCGTCCACTCGCGCCGTCGCGTCATGACCTCAGCGCCACCCGCACCCGCGCCGAGTCGATGATCGCTGCGATCAGCTCGCGGTACGGCATGCCCGCCAGGTCGCACATGATCGGCAGATCGCCGACGCCTGGGCGCAGACCAGCGAGCGGGTTCACCTCGATGAACGACGGCAGGCCCTCGGTATCGGCGCGCACGTCGACGCGCCCGGCGTCACGGCAACCGAGGCCGCGCCACGCACGCAACGCGAGCGCGCCCGCGGCCTGCGCGAAGGCATCGGTCGCCAGCGAGTAGCGCACCCGCCCTTCCCACTCGGCTTTGTTCTTGTACGTGTAGCCGTCCTGGTCGGCCTTGCTGAGCAAATGCACTTCCATCACCGCGGCCACGCGCGCGCGGGCGCCCGTGCCGATCAACCCCACGGTCACCTCGCGACCGGGTAGGAACTCTTCCACCAAGACGGGCTGACCAAAGCGTGCGAGCAGCCGGTCGCAGGTGGCGCGCAACGCGGCCGGCGACGTGATCTTCGAGTTCGCATCGATGCCCTTGCTGGTGCCCTCGGCAATCGGCTTGGCGAACAACGGGTAGCGCAAGTCGACGCCCTCGACATCGCTCGACGCCTCCACCAGGTGGAAGGCCGGCGTGTTGATGCCCAGGTCGCGCACCACGCGCTTGGTCATGCCCTTGTGCAACGTCAGCGCCGACACCATCGGGTCGCTGAAGGTGTACGGGATCGCAAACGCGTCCAACACGGCCGGCACCTGCGCCTCGCGGCCGATGCCGCGCAGCCCTTCGGCGATGTTGAACACCAGGTCGAAGCGCGCCCCTTGCTGCAGCGCGAGCAGGAGTTTCTGCAGGTGACCGATGCGCACCACCGCGTGGCCCAACTCGCGCAACGTGCCCTCGAGTGCATCGATGGTCGCCTCCGAGTCGAACTCGGCGAGTTCTTCGGCCGACAGGCCTTGCCCGGCGTAGTCGGTACGCAGGTCGTAGGTGAGCCCGATCGTCAACGGACCGGTAGCGATTGCGGTCATGGCGTGCACATCTTGCTGCGACTCATGGCGCAGCTCCTCATACAGCATCTTGCGCCAACGCTCGGCGGCAACCGGCGACATGCCGAGCACGTCGACCATCGACTCGCCGCGCGGCGCCAACAGCTTGGTCGGACAGTAGTCGCTGTCGACGCCGGTGATGCCAGCCTCGGTGAAAGTGAACGGGTAGAGCCGACAGACGAGGGGGCGTGTCTCTTCCGCCAGCGTGCAGCCTTCTGCGCCGAGGAACGTGCAATCGCCGTTTTGTTGCTTGTGCAGCACACGGCGCGTGCCGTCTGCGCGCACGGTCCACGGTACCCAGTGCGGATCCTGCGGATCGGGCACACCGTAGGCCGGATCGCCCGGCGCCTTGAACGCGTAGAAGTCGTCGCGACCGCTCGCCGCCTGCACGCGCGCGAGGTCGCCGCGCGTGAGCACGATCTCGGCACGCTGGCAGCAAGTCTTCTGCATCGAGGCGCAGCGCGCGCAGGGGTGCAGCGAAGTGTCGTGCGGATCGGCCATGGGTCAAAGTCGACGCCGCGCGCGCGGGCGCCGGCCCGCGCGCGGCGGCGTCAGATCGCAGAGCCGCGCGAACCGCAGCCGTTCTGGCCGTTCGTCGAGTGACCGTTGCTGTGCACTTTGGCGCCGACGCCATTCCCGACGTGACCGTTCACCGGCAGCAGTTCACTCGCTGCCTTCGGCAGTTCACCGGCTGCCTTCGGCAGTGGATCCGGATAGCGGAACGTCTGGCCCTTGAAGTTGCGCAACACCACCTCATCGCCATCACGCCCCACCATGTATTCGGGCGCCACCGGGATCTTGCCGCCGCCACCGGGCGCATCGATCACGAACTGCGGCACCGCGTAGCCCGTGGTGTGCCCGCGCAAGCCCTCGATGATCTCGATGCCCTTCTCGATCGGCGTGCGGAAGTGCGCCGAGCCGGGGATCGGGTCGCATTGGTAGATGTAGTACGGCCGCACGCGGATCTTCAGCAGCGCCTGCATCAACCGCCGCATCGTGTCGACGTCGTCGTTCACGCCCCTGAGCAGCACCGTCTGGCTACCCAGCGGAATGCCGGCATCGGCCAGCCGCCCGCAGGCCTCCGCCACCTCCGGCGTGATCTCGTTGGGGTGCATGAAGTGGAGGCTCATCCAGAACGGATGGAACTTCCGCAGCATGCTGGTCAGCTCCGGCGTGATGCGTTGCGGCAGCACGGCCGGCACCTTGGTGCCGATGCGGATGAACTCGACGTGCGGGATCAGTCGCAGCTGCGTGAGCAGCCACTCGATCCGATCGTCGGCCATCGTCAGCGGATCGCCGCCCGAGATCAGCACGTCGCGGATCTGCGGCTTGCTGGCGATGTAGTCGATGGCGCGCTGATACTGCGCTTGGTTGAAGTGATACTCGCCGGTCTTGCCCACCAGACGCGAGCGCGTGCAGTAACGGCAATACGTGGCGCAGAAGCTGGTCACCAAGAACAGCACCCGATCGGGATAGCGGTGCACCAAACCCGGCACCGGCATATCCCCGTCTTCATTGAGCGGGTCCTCCAGCTCACCCGCACTGAAGCCGAACTCGTCGACCACCGGCACCATGGTCTTGCGCAGACCATCCTGCGGATCCTGCGCGTCGAGCTGCGCCGCGTAGTAGGGCGTGATCCCCACCGGCAGACGATCGCCGAGCCGCTCGACGGCATCGTTCTCTTCGGTCGACAACGTCATCGCACGCCGCAGCCCCGCGTGATCGCGGATGCGGTTGCGCAGCTGCCACTTCCAGTCATGCCATTCGGCATCCGACGCTGTGGGATAGCAGCGCGCGCGGAACCGCTTCGCCGCTTCACCCATCACAGCTGCCCCTCCCAGGGAGCTGATTGCGCGCGCCCGCGCGCTATCCAACGTCGGCTGATTGTTGTTCCCACTGCGGTGACCGTTGGTCGCCACCGCGAGGGACGAAGTACCGTCAGGTTCTTCTAACTCACCGCTCATGGCTGCCGCCGCGTTCACGCTGGCGTGCGAGCCGTTCGTTCCATTCGACATGCCACTCATGGCAAACCTCACCAGAGGTAGCCTCGGCTGACCGTGGTGGGCTCGTCGGGCGCGACGCGCGCACGACCGGAACCACACGCTCCGAGGAATGGCGCGGAAACTAGATCGCCACGCGTACCTGTCAAGCTCTTGATGCCACACTCTTTCAACAAGTTGTGCCAACACGTTTCCCCATCGACGGCGCCTTTCACAACCTGAGGGTCGGTGTCGGCCCGCTCCCGCTCCCGTTCCCGCTCCCGCTCCCGCTCCAGCAGGTTCCTACGCCTCTCGTCATCACCGCACGAGGTCGCGGCCACGTTCTACGACACAGGCGAGAGAGCGGGAGCGGAAGACACTGCGGAAGACACTGGCGACCCGTGACCGATTAGCAGCTGCGCCTGACCGGTGGCGTCCGGCACACCGCCCGGCCATACTCTCGCCGGCCTCGCCCGGCTCCGCTCATTCGATCGGCCCCCTTGGGCCAGCAACTGCTCGGAATGACTCATATCACCGTCGTCAACGGACCGATGTCCGGGACCCAGGTCGCGCTCGCCCGCGGCGAAACCTGCACGATCGGCTCTGGCCGGCAGTGCACCATCCGCATCGACCTGGCCGGGGTCGCCGAGGTGCAGGCCGAGATCAAGGCGCTGCGCCAGGAGGGCTTCGGCATCAAGCGCGCCGGGGGCCCGGTGGTGGTCAACGGCAGCAACATCGAGGCGGTGCGTCTCAGCGACGGCGACGTGATCGACGTCGGCAGCGTGCAGCTGCTGTTTGGCCCCCCCGCCGCCGCTCCCGGCGGAGCGACCAACGGCCACGCCCATACTGGCCAAATGCTCGGCGGGTTCAAGCTGCTCGAAGTGCTCGGCAAGGGCGGGATGGGCACGGTGTACCGCGCCGAGCAGGTGAGCCTGCATCGCCAGGTCGCGCTCAAGGTGCTCGATCAGGAGCTGACCAAGGACCCGGTGTTCGTGGCGCGGTTCGTGGCCGAGGCCCGCGCCGCCGCGCGCCTCCACCACCCCAACGTGGTGCAGGTGTTCGACGTCGGCCACGAAGGCAGCGTGTACTACTACTCGATGGAGCTGATGACCGAAGGCTCGGTCGAGACCAGGCTCAAGGCCGAGGGGAAGCTCGACCTCGAAACCGCTTGCCGCGCCGTCTCCGACGCGGCCCGCGGCCTTGCCTACGCCGAGTCGCTGCGCATCGTGCACCGCGACATCAAGCCCGACAACCTGATGCTCGACCACCACGGCAGCGTCAAGCTCGCCGACCTCGGGCTGGCGCTCACCGACGACGAAGACACCGGCAAGGTGGTGGGCACGCCGCACTTCATGTCGCCCGAGCAGATCCTGCGCAAGCCGCTCGACCACCGGAGCGACCTGTACTCCTTGGGCTGCACCTTCTATCGCACGCTCACCGGCAAGAACCCGTTCTCCGGCGCGTCGGTGAAGGACATCCTGCGCGCCCAGGTGAAGGACGCAGCCGAACCGGCGCACAAGGCGAACCCCCAGGTGCCGGTGAACGTCGGCGCCATCGTGCAGCGCCTGATGGAGAAGGAGCCGAGCGAGCGCTTCCAGTCGGCGAACGAGCTCGTCGAGGCGCTCGATGCGGTGCTGCGCCCGCCGGTGCGCAAGGGCCTGCTCATCGGCGGCATCGTGCTGGCCGTCGCGATCGCTGGCGGCGCCATCGCCTATGCGGTGACGCGAGGCGAAGGCAAGGATCGGTTCATCGAGAAGTTGGTGACGGGCCCCGAGGCCGAGGCCAACGCCAAGCGCGCGCGTGAGGCCGAGGCCGAGGCCGCCTACCTGCGGGTGCAGACCCGCCAGCTGACGGGTCTGGCGCTGGCAGAAGCTCTCGAAGCGATGGCCAAGGAGCACGCGGGCTGCGAGCACGCCACCAAGGCGGGCGACGAAGCGGCCAAGGTGCGGGGCAGCGTTGCCGCGGCCGAGGCCGCCGCCGCGCAACGGCAGGTCGCGATCGAAGCGCACGTGACGGCGCTGCGCGCCCGGGTCCGCGACGCACTCGGCAAGATCGACTTCCGCGCCGCGGCCGCGGGCCTCAGCCTCGACGGCGTGCCCGAGGCGTTGCGCACCGATGCGGCCCTGGTCAAGGCGACCGAAGACCTCACCGCCGAGATCCGAGGCCACGCCGAAGCCAAGCTGCGCACGTTGATCGAGGCGGTCGAGGCGGCGCGCAACAGCGAGGACGTTCCAAACCTCGAGCGCACGGCCGATGCGTTGGCGGCGGTGCTTTCGGGCGATGGCGCCTGGCCCAAGACGGTCCTGCCTTCGTCCGAGCAAGCGATGGTGATGGTCACCAGCGCGCGCGGCGACGCCAAGCGCCTGGGCGCTGCGATGGCCAGCCAGCGCGTCGACGCGGGTTGGTCGCGTGCGCACGCCGCCTTTGCCGACGGCAGCGGCATCCTCGCCGACGTGCGCCGCCTGCAGTGGCGCGCCGCGGCCCAGGCCGCCGACAAGGTCGCCGCCGAACTCGAAGGCCAGCCAGCGGGCGCGTACACGCTGGCCCTGGCGCAGAGTCTGACGCGCGTCGGCGAACACCTCGGTCGGATCACCGAGGCGGCGCAGGCCGGCACGTTGACGTTCGCCATGCCTGGCGAAGCCGAGCCGTGTCCGGTGAGCGCCTTGGTCGCCGAAGGCGAGCACGCGGGCCTCACGGTCAAGATCGGCCCCAAGCACCAGCCCCGGCCGCAGACCGTCAAGTTCGCCAGCATCAGTGCAGACGCGCTCGCTCAGCTGCTGACGCTCCCCGGCGGCGACCAGGCTGACGCCGCCTGCGTGCTCGGTTGGTTGGAACTGGCGCGTCAGCTGGAAGCCGCACGCACCTACCTGTCGACGCTCGATCCTGGCTCAGATGCCGCCGGCACCGGTAAGGCCGCCTACCCCCTGAACGACCTGGCCGGAGCGCGCTTGGCCGAACAGTTGGCGACCCGTACCGAGCCGTGGGCGGTCGCGCTGCGCGACGAACTGGTCGCCGCCAACCTGCTGGCGACCGGCCTGCAAGCCTTCAGCAGCCAACGCAACCTCGCCGCCGCCGAAGTGTTCGATCGCCTGCTGCTCGAGCACGGCCGATGCATCGTCGTGGCCGCGCTGCGATGAACAACCTGTCGGTGACCGCAGTCGCGGGCGGCTCACGCCTCAAGGTGCGCGCGTCGCCGGGCAGCAAGGTGGAACGGATCGTCGGCGTGTATGGCGACGCGCTGAAGATCGCGGTGCAAGCGCCACCCGAGAAGGGCCGCGCCAACGAGCGCCTGCTCGAAGTCCTCGCCGAAGCCTTGGGCCTGCCGGCGCGTGCGCTCAGCCTGGTCGCTGGTGCCACCGCGCGCGACAAGGTGGTGGGCATCGAAGGCCTGGCTCCGGCTGAGGTCGTCGCGCGCTTGCGCGGCCGGCCGTGAGCGCGTGAACTGACGCCATGGTCGGTCGCATCCCTCCCTCCATCACCGCCTCGATCGACGCCGCGGCGCAAGCCCTGCTCGATCGGTGTGGCCATCCGCCCCGCGCCGCGTTCCTGTTGGGCACCGGGCACGCCGCGCTCGGCGAGCACCTGCACGACAAGGTGGTGATCGCGGCGCGCGAGTTGCCGGGCGGCGTGCGCTTGGGCGGTGACGCGCCGTTGCTGGCGGGGCGCCTCGCTGGCTTGCCCGTGGTGCTGACCGGACCGAGCCAACCGTACTGCGAAGGCGCCACGGCCGAAGACATCGCGTGGCCGGTGCGCGTGCTGCGCCGCCTCGGCGCCGACGTGTTGGTGTTGACCGCCGGGGCCGCCAGCTTGGTCGACGCGCTCGCGCCGGGCACGCTGGCCGTGGTCGAAGATCACGTCGACGCGTCCGCCACGCACGTCCTGCGCCGACCGCACGACCCAGCGATCGGGCCGCGCTTCCTCGACCAGACCGAGCCGTACGACGCGCACCTACGAGCCATCGCGCAAGCCGCCGCGCGCGAGCGGGGCCTCGCCTGTCCGCAGGCCGTGCTCGCGGCGGTGCCCGGCCCGGCGCTGCCGACGCGCGCCGAGGCCCGCTTGCTGCGCCTTTGCGGCGTCGACCTGGTGGGCATGTCGCTCGTGCCCGACGCGATCGTCGCGCGCCATGCCGGCTTCGCGGTGTTGGCGCTCACCGTCGTCACCCAGCGGCTCGACACGCCCGCGTCGGTGCCAAGCATGCTTGCCGCCGCGGAGCGCGCACTGCCCACCCTGCACGACCTGCTCCTTGGCGTCGCCAGGTTACTGGCAAAGGAAACCCCCGCGTGACCGCGCGTCCCGTGCGCCTCGGGGTGCTGCTGTCAGGCACCGGCCGCACCTTGGTGAACCTGCTGGACAAGATCCGGCGCGGCGCGCTCGCCGCCGAAGTCGTGGTCGTAGTGAGCGATCGCGCCGGTGTGCTCGGCCTCACGCGAGCGCAAGAAGCGGGCATCCCCCACTTCGTCGACCAGGCGGCGCCGTCGACCTTCGACCTACTGCGCCGCCACCGCGTCGACCTGGTGTGTCTCGCCGGCTACCTGCGCCTGCTGCGCATCCCGCACGACTTCGCCGGCCGCGTGCTCAACATCCACCCAGCGCTGCTGCCCAAGTTCGGCGGCAAGGGCATGTACGGCCACCACGTGCACGCGGCCGTGCTGGCGGCCGGCGAGCGCGAGAGCGGCTGCACGGTGCACCTGTGCGACGACGAGTACGACCGCGGCCAGATCGTGCTGCAACAGAAGGTGCCGGTGGTGCTGGGCGATGACGCCGACACGCTGGCGGCGCGGGTGTTCGCCGCCGAGTGCGAGGCGTATCCGCGCGCGATCGCGCAGTGGGCGGCGCCAGGAAAGGCCACGCCGACCACAGATTGAGTCGCCGGCGCGCGCGCCGTCCGATATAGACCGCACCACTCCGTGCATCCGGCACCTCGCACCATCGCCCCGCCGCCCGCTGCCCCCTCCATGCGCTGGGGTTGCCTGTTGCTGGCGATCGCCACTCTCTATGGCGCTTGGCAGGCGATCGCGTTCTTTTGGTGCAGCGACGACGCCTTCATCTCGTTTCGTTACGCCAAGAACTTCAACGACGGGCTCGGCTTGGTGTTCAACGCCGGCGAACGGGTGGAGGGCTACACCAACTTCTCGTGGACGATGTTGGTGGCAGCGGCGATGCGGCTGGGCGCCGACCCGGTGCTGTTCTCGCAGATCGCCGGGCTCGTCTGCACGTTGCTCACCATCGCGACGCTGGCGTTCACCAGTGCGCGGCTGATCGCCAAGGGGTCGGCCTTCGTGCCGCTCGCTGCCATCGGCTTTGCCTTGCACGAGCACGCTCAGGTGTTCGCCAGCGGCGGCTTGGAGACCGCGTTGTTCACGCTGCTCGCGACCGGCACGGTATGTCTGGCCGTAGGCGCGCGCGGCAACAGCGGCCTCGTCGGTGCCGGGTTGCTCGGCGTGCTGGCGACCATGACCCGCCCCGACGGCATCCTGCTGTACGGCATCGCCGGGCTCGTGGGCCTTTCGCGCGCTCGCCGCGCCTGCACGTGGGGCCCATTCGTCGCCGTGTGTGCGGCCGGGCTCTTGGTGTATCTGCCGTACTGGCTCTGGCGCTTCAACTACTACGGCTGGGCGTTCCCCAACACCTTCTACGCCAAGTCCGCCGCGTCGCCGTATCCGCAGCAGGGCGTCTATTACATCACGCTCTACCTCGGCTGCTACTACGTGCTGCTGCTGGCGCCGCTCGGCTGGCTCGTCGGCGCCACGCGTGCCACGACGCGCGGCCTGGCGCTCGCGAGCGCCGGGGCGATCGCCCTGTATCTCGCCTTCGTCGCGTGGGTCGGCGGTGACTTCATGTTCGGGCGCTTCCTGGTGCCGATCACGCCGCTCGCGTACCTGAGCATCGAGCTGCTGCGCGCGCGTTGGCCGGGCCACATGCTCGCGCTCGTGCTGCTCGCGCTCACCAGCACCGCGACCCTGCTGCGGCGTTACCCGACCGAGGCCATCACGCGGCTGCCGAGCGGCGAACGCGGCGTCGCGGAAGAGCGCTTGAACTACACCGTGGCGTGGACCGCGAGGATGCGGGAAGCCGCCGAGCAGCTCCGCGAAGTGTTCAGGGGGTACGACGTGCGCGTGGTGCTGACCGGGACGCAAGCGATCTGGGCGTACTACGGCGAGTTCGATCTGGCGATCGAGGGCTGCACCGGCCTCACCGACGAGTACATCGCCCACTTGCCGATCGGCGCGCGCACGAGCATCGGCCATGAGAAGTCGATCCTCGCCATCGACCCCGACTACCTGCTGCGACGCCGCGTGCACTTCCACCTGCACCTCGATTACAGCAACCATGTGCCCGGCCACTACCGCAGCGCCAAGTTCGGCGTCGTGCTGGCTACGGTCGTCACCTACGATCGCGCGCTGATGCGCGGCCTGCGCGGCAAGCTAGACGTCGAGTGCGTCGACTTCGAGGCCTACCTCGACGACTACATCACGAAGCTGCCGCAGCAGACCGACGACGCGGTGCGCGCCGCGTGGACCGACTTCGAGGGTTTCTACTTTCGCCACAACGACGACCCCGAACGGGCGCGGCCGTTTCGCGACCGATTGGGCCTGCGCTGACTCTGCCCGTGAACTTGTTCCGCCTCTTCGCCGTGCTCGCCACCGCCGCCTGCTCAGGCCTCGGCCTGCGCTACGCCATCGCCCAGTTCTGGACCTGCGACGACGCGTTCATCTCCTTCCGCTACGCCGAGAACTTGGTGGCCGGTCACGGCCTGGTGTTCAACGTCGGCGAACGCGTCGAGGGCTACACGAACTTCTCGTGGACGCTGCTGATCGCGTGCGGCATGCAACTGGGCATCGACCCCCTGGTGTGCACGCGTTGGCTGGGCCTGCTGTGCTTCGCGCTCACGCTGCTGCTGCTCGCCGGTGCCAGCCGCCGCATGAGCGGCGGCGGGCCGTGGCTGCCGATCGCCGCGTGCGCGCTGGCGCTCAACCCGCACGCGCAGCTGTTTGCGACCGGCGGCCTGGAGACGCCTTTGTTCACACTCCTGGTGACGCTGCTGCTGTTGCTGAGCGCGTGGGGTGAACGCGCGTCGACCTTCGCGCTCGCCGGCGCCGTCGGCACGCTGGCCGCGATGACGCGCCCCGACGGTCTGCTGCCCTGCGCCATCGTCGGCACGTACGCGTTGTGGCGCGCGGCGCGCGGCCAACTCGCGTGGCGCAAGGTCCTTTGGCTGGCCCTGCCGGGCCTGCTGCTCTTCGTGCCGTACTTCATCTGGAAATGGAGCTACTACGGCTACCCCTTACCGAACACCTTCTACGCCAAGACCGCGCACGACCCGTACCTGAGCCAAGGCGTGCTGTACCTGAAGCTGTTCTTCGCCTGCTACTTTGTGCTGGCACTCGCCGCGCTCGCCGTGGTCGCGGCGACGCTGCTGCGCGCGCGCGTGCACAACCCAGCGTTCGACCGCCTGCCGCAACTCACGTTCGCCTTCGTCGTCGGCTACTTGGCGTTCGTGATCTATGTCGGCGGCGACTTCATGTTCGGCCGCTTCGTGATGCCGGTCACGCCCGCGCTCTACGTTGGCTTCGAATTGCTGCGCCGCGCGTGGCCTGGCGCACTGCCCGCATTGCTGCTGGGCGCCCTTGCAGTCGGCGGCACCGTACTGCGGCGCTTTCCCACCGCGCTGCACGACAAGGGCGAGATCCACGGCATCGTCGAAGAGCCGACCTACTACCCAAAGCACGAGGTCGAACACAAGCAACGCTGCGCGCAGACTCTGAAGCGCTTGTACGGCGCGCATGCGTCGCGCATCGCCATCGGCGGCGCGCAGGCGATGCTGGCCTACTTCGGCAAGTTCGATTTGGTGATCGAGTGCTCGACCGGCCTCACCGATGCGCACCTGGCGCACCTCGATGTCACCGGCGACCGCAAGCGCATCGGCCACGAGAAGAGCGCCAGCCTCGACCCCGGCTACATCGTGCGGCGACGCGTGCAATTCTGGATCGACACGCAGCACCCAAAGCCGGCGCAGCCCGACCACACGTTCATCGACTTCGGTGAGTTCTGGGGCCAGATCGTGACCTATGACCGACCGCTGATGCGGCACCTCGCGGCGCAGGGCGTCAAGTTCGTCGACTGCGAGGCCTATCTCAACGAGCTGATCCCCAAGCTCGACTCGATCCCCACCGCCGACGTCGAGAAGATCTGGCGCGAGTTGCAGCCGTACTACTTCGACGCGAACCCAGGGGTCAACGCGGACACGGCACGCGAGCAGGCGCTGCGGACTCGTCTGGGTCGGTAGAAGATCGCCGACGGCTCCTTCTGACCCTGGAATGTCAGCGCAGTCACTGCCACAGTTTCGCGCGCGACATGACTGACTACGAGAAGCTCGGCGTTTTCTACCTGGGCCGCCGCTTCGACGCAGCGACCCGCACGGTGCTGCCCGAACCCATCCTCTACGAGTCGAAGGATTTGACGACGCACGCGGTGTGCGTCGGCATGACGGGCAGCGGCAAGACCGGCCTGTGCGTGTCGCTGCTCGAGGAGGCGGCGATCGACGGCATTCCGGTGCTGGCGATCGATCCCAAGGGCGACCTCGGCAATCTGCTGCTCACCTTCCCCGAGCTGCGCACCGACGACTTCGCACCGTTCGTCGATCCCGACGACGCTGCACGCCAAGGTCTCACGCCGGCGCAGCTCGCGACCAAGGTCGCTGACCGGTGGAGGAAGGGACTCGCCGAGTGGGATCAGCCGCCTGAACGCATCGCCCGCCTGAAGAACGCGGCCGAGTTCGCGATCTACACGCCGGGCAGCCGCACCGGTCGGCCCCTGCAGTTGCTGCGCGGACTCGACGCGCCGGCGGCTGCTCTGCTGGCTGATCCCGACGCGCTCGCCGAGCGCATCACCGCCACAGTGTCGAGCCTGCTGACCTTGCTTGGGCTCGACGCGGATCCGCTGCGGAGCCGCGAGCACGTCTTCTTGTCGACCTTGCTGGATCACGCCTGGAAGCAGGGCCAGAGCCTGCCCGCCGCCGACCTGATCCGCGCCGTGCAGTCGCCGCCGTTTCACACCGTCGGCGTGCTGGACCTGGAGTCGTTCTTCCCCGGCCCCGATCGCTTCGCGCTGGCGATGCGACTCAACGGCCTGCTGGCATCGCCTGCATTCCAGGGCTGGACCGACGGCGAAGCGCTCGACGTGCAACGCCTGCTGTGGACGAAGGAGGGCAAGCCGCGCGTCACCATCCTGTCGATCGCGCACCTGTCGGATGCGCAGCGCATGTTCTTCGTCACCACCTTGCTCACCGAGGTCGTGGCGTGGATGCGCACGCAGCCGGGCACGTCGTCGCTGCGCGCGATCCTGTACATGGACGAGGTGTTCGGCTACTTCCCGCCGGTGGCCAATCCGCCCAGCAAAGTACCGATGCTCACGCTCCTCAAGCAGGGGCGCGCGTTCGGCCTCGGCTGTGTGCTGGCGACACAGAACCCTGTCGACCTCGACTACAAGGGCCTCGCCAACTGCGGCACCTGGTTGATCGGCCGCTTGCAGACCGAGCGTGACAAGGCGCGCGTGCTCGACGGCCTCGAAGGTGCCGCGGCGGCGGCGAGTGCGGCCTTCTCGCGCGACACCATGGACACGCTGCTCTCCGGCTTGCAGCAGCGCGTGTTCTTGATGAACAACGTGCACGAAGACGCCCCCGTGCTCCTGCACTCGCGCTGGGCGCTGTCCTACCTGCGCGGCCCGCTGACCCGGGCGCAGATCGAAGCGCTGAGCCGCGACGCGGCCGCGCCTGCCAAGTCGCCACCACCGCCCGTGCCCGTGCCAACCGCGGTCGCGACCGCAACCCCACCTTCAACGCCTACCGCCGGGCCGGCGCCGCGCCCGGTGTTGCCGCCCGAGATCCGCGAGCGCTTCCTCCGCCTGCGCCAGCCGCTGGGCGCTGCTGACCTCGTGTATCGGCCGGCGCTGCTGGCGCGCGTACGGCTGCACTTCGCGGCGGCGCGGCCCAAGGTCGATGCCTGGCGCGACACGGTCTACCTCGCCTACCTCGAAGCCGACGCCGCCGACCCGTGGGCGCAGGCGGAGACGGTCGACGCGCGCGAGCTGGCGTCCGAGTCTTCGCCCGATCCGCGCGGCGGGTTCGCCGAGCTGCCGCCTGGAACGGCGCGCGGCAAGAGCTTCGAGGCCTTTGGCAAGCGCCTCGAAGAGTTCCTGTACCGCACCGCGCGCGTGCGCGTCCTCACCGCCGCGGAGTTCAAGGAGACCTCGCAACCCGACGAGCCCGAGGGCGACTTTCGCGCCCGCCTGCAACAGACGCAGCGCGAGGCGCGCGACCTCGACCTGGCCAAACTGCGCGAGCGCTACGCGCCCAAGGTGCATCGCCTGCAGGAACGCATTCGCAACGCTGAGCAGGCGGTGCAACGCGAGCAGAGCCAGGTGCGCCAGTCGCAGCTCGGCGCCGCGGTGTCGTTTGGCACGGGCATCCTCGGCGCGATCTTCGGCCGCAAGGTGGCGAGCGCCGGCAACGTCAGTCGCGCCGGCAGCGCCATGCGCAGCGTCAGCAAGGTCGGCAAGGAGAAGGCCGATGTCGCCCACGCCGAAGAGGACGTGCGCTCGCTGCGCGACGAACTCGCCGCGCTCGAAGCCGAGCTGGCTACCGCCTGCGCCGGCGTGCAGGCGGAGATCGGCGCGGCCGGCGTGCGCGTCGACAGCGCCGACGTCGCGCCCAAGAAGGGCGACCTCGACGTGTACGAGCTGGTGCTCGCGTGGGTGCCGTGCGCGCGGGTGGGCTCGACGCTGACATCGCTGCGCTGATGCGCGCTGCCGCCGCCAGGTGCAACGCGCCGCGCCGCAGCCTTGGCTGGCAAGGCCCGACCGCGTAGCCTGCCTTGGTCATGGCAAGAGCTACTCCGTCGCGCGGTGGTCTTCTCAAGACGGTCGGTGCGCTCGCCGTCCTTGGTTGCGCTTGGTACCTTCAGCAGCGGCAGGAGCCATCGACGCCGCAAGACGCGCCGACCAGCGTCACCGCGCCCTCGGTCGAGACGCCGGCGCGACCCGCGATCACGCCGCCGACCAAGGCGAAGCCACCCGTTGCCGAGCCGCCAGCCAAGGCCGTTCCCAAGCCGGCCGCCAAACCGACCGCCAAAGCCGACGACGGCGGCGCCACCAAGGTCAAGAAGCTCTTCGAAACGGGCACGTCAGACACGGTCGTCGACGTGTACGGCAAGGTCGATCGCATCCTGGCCGACGACACCGACGGCGATCAGCACCAGAAGTTCATCCTCGAGCTGCGCGATGGCCACACCGTGCTGGTGGCGCACAACATCGACCTGACCGAGCGCGTGCCGATCAAGGCCGGCGACGAAGTGCACGTGAAGGGCGAGTTCGAGTACGACGAACGCGGCGGCGTGATCCACTGGACCCATCGCGACCCGCGCGGCAAGCACGAGGCGGGCTTCATCGAGCACGCAGGCAAGCGCTATCAGTAGGCCGAGGTCGCGGGGCGGTCCGTGCCCCGGCTCTCGACTCGCGTACTACTTTGCTGGCGCCGCGAAGTAGCGCGGGCCATACGTCTGCTGGACCGCGACGTCGACCAGCTCGATCTCGAGCAGGCGGCTGCCTTCCCGGCTCTCCAGCAAGCGGCGCAGCGGCACGCGCGCGTTGCCGAACGATTGGAACTCGAGGAAGCGCACGCGGCAGGGACGCGCGGCAGGGTCGGCCGGCGTGATCAACAGCAGGCGCGGCTCGCTGGTGTCGGGGTCGCACCACAGCTCGAACTGATCCGCCGCGCCCCCGCGGTCGTCGCGCGTGATCGTGCTGTTGATGCGAAAGCGCGACATCGGTCGGTTGTTCCACAGCAGATCTTCGCGCGGCGCCACGGTGAAGCGGCTCTCGTCGGCGAACACCCACGGCATCCGCAGCACCAAGCCGTGCCAGGCGAGGTCGTCGCGCGCCTCGGCCTCCAGGTTGGGAAACGCCAACCCTCGGTAGTGGGCAAACACCGTGGCGCCATCGCGGCCGTAGATGGTGTCGCCGCCGAACAACAAGCGATCGCGGCTGACCACGCTCAGGTCGGCTTCATGCGTGCACTCGCGCTCGCCGATCACGCCGCCCCGGTGGTCATAGATCGTGGTCTTGAGCCGCGCGCGCACGCCGCGCAGCGCCGCGGCGTCGCCCGGCGCCCCCACGGCGCGGAACACGGCAAGCAGCGGTGAGGACGCAGCCGGAAGCGCGCGACCTTCGGCCAAGAGACCGCCCGGCTCCGGCAGCCGACCGCGCGCTTCCTGCTGGGTGGGCCCCGCGTCGCCAACCGAAGCTGGCGGCACGGTGCCCGATGCTGCCCCGCCCTGCGCGGCGCCTTGACGCGCCTCGACGGGCCAGCCGTTCGTCGTGGTCGACACGCGCGGACGCGGAGCGTCTTGCGGCATGCAGGACACGACGAGGGCGACCAAAGGGGCGAGCATCCGCCGATCTCATCGGCTGCACGGATGCAGAGTCTGAACTCGAGCTTGGCGGCGCCCCCTGCCTCGCCGAGACTGCGGCCATGCTCAGGCTTGCCTGCCGGTGTGGGTTGCTCTGCGGGTCGCTCGGGATCTCGCTCGGACTGATCTCGCTCGGACTCAGCGCGGGGTCGTGCGGCAGCGTCGGCCCCGAGCCAAGGGGCGACGCGGCCACGCCGCCGCCGGCCACCGCACTGCTCACCCTGCCCGCCGGCACTGTGCTGCGCGTGCTGCCGGTCCAGGTGCTTGGCGCAAGCGAACGCGACGACAGCATCTTCCTCAGCGGCTTGTGGCGCGAGGCGATGCGCACCAGCAACCACTTCGACGTCGCCGCGGGCGTCGAAGACGTCGACACGCAGGCCCAAGTCGCGGCGCAGCTCGATCCCGAGAGCAACACGCTCACCACCACCTGGGTCGGGCCGGGCGCCCCGCCGATGGCCCTGGCGTCGGCGCCCTTCGTGCGCACCCGCGCGGGCGACTCGATCGCGAGCCTGGCGATCGCGACGCGGGCCGCACTCGGCGACAGCAACGGGCTGCTGCCCACGCGCACCATCTACAGCGAAGTGAAGGCGTGTGTGATCGCCACCGAGACCGCGCTCGCCGCCGCCGCGGCCGACGATCTGCCGATGGCGCGCGGCCAGCTCGGCGACGCGCGCCGCGCCGACGGCGGCTGCACGATCACTCTGCTCGCGGCCGCCGAGTTGGAGCTGCGCGGCAGCGACTTCGCGCGCGCGGCGCGCCTCGCACAGGAAGGTCTGGGGTTCGACGCGCGCTGCAGCCCGACCACCAAGCACCGGCTGGCGCGCGTGTTGATCTTGGCGCGCGCCGCCACGGCCAGCGGCGCCGACGCGCTCGCCCTCGATCGACAACTGCTCGCGCTCGGCGACGCCGCGCTGCGCGAGCGGCCGCACGATCCGCACGGCGCCTGGACGCGCGCGCAGGCGCTGTCGATGCTGGCGCGCTACGCCGAGGCCGAGTCGATTCTCTTGCAGCTGCGGCAACGGTGGCCACTCGTGGCGCAGGTTCCCTATCACCATGGTCTGGCGCTGCTCGGCTGCGAACGCGCCGAGCCGGCGCTCGCGGCGCTGAACGATGCCCAGGGCCGACTGTCGCCGTTGCAGACCGCGATCCCGCGCGCGATCGCGTTGTGGTCGGCGCACCGCACCGAAGAGCTGACCCGCTTCCTCGCCGAGTTGGCGGCGCGCGACGACGTGCAGACCTCGGGCCTGCTGCATCACATTCGCCGCATGCAGGCCTCGCAGGCCATTCTGGAGTCACGCGCCGCCGCCGCCGCCACGATCCTGCTGACCGATCTGGAGTGGATCCGCCAGCGCCCCGGACGCGTCGGCCAGTTTGCCGAACACTTGGCGAGCACCGGCCAGGTCCTCGTGCTGCTCGGCCACGGCCACGACGTGACGCGGGCGGTCGACGCGTTCTGGCAACTGCCGCGCGTCGACGAGGCGGCGCGCCGAGCGCTGACCTTCGCGGGCGGCCTCGCCGCCGTCGCCTCGACCAAAGACGCGGCCACCACGGCGGAGGCGAGCCTGAGCAAGGAAGGCGCGTCCGCGTGGTCGCACACGCTGCGCGCGGCGGCGCATCGCGCCCGCGGCGAACTCGCCGACGAGACGCGCGAGCTGTTGGCAGCAGCCAAGCTGGATCGCAGTCCGCTGCTGCGCGCCAGCCTGGCGCGCGCGCTGCGCACCGCCGGCGATAGCGTGCACGCCGAGCAGCTGCTCACGGCGTTGCGCGCCGAACTGCTGCGGCTCGACCTGCGCCGACTCGCGGCGCATCCGCTGGTGGATCCGGCGCACGCCTTGGCTTTGCTCGCGACGGATTGACGCGGCGTCCGCACCGGACTGGCGGCGTCACGTTGCCTTCAGGAGCAGGCTGACCGCCATCGACTCGCGCAGCCCGGCGTGCGTGTAGCAAGCGCGCGCCGACGCGTTGTTCTCCGCGACGTGCAAGCACACCACCGACCGACCGACCGCCAACAATCGGCTGGCGACGGCGTGCACCAACGCACGCGCGTGACCGCAGCCACGGTGCTCGGGCAGGGTGAACACGCCCTCGATCACCGCGCCCGCGGCCCCCTGGCTGCCGATGTCGAGCTTCGCATAGGGCGCCCCTGACGGCCCCAACACCCAGGCGGTGCGAGCGCGCACACGCTCCCGCGTGGTCTGCTCGAGCCAGCGGCGACTGACGCGCTCGGGGTCGAGATCGAGATCGGCGCGATTCAGCTCGAGCGCCGCCTCGATGAGCGCGTCGACATCGTTGAGCGACGCGGGACGCACGCCGTCGTCGACGGGCCGCGCGGCGACCGCGGCCGAATCGGCGGCGTAGTACAGCTGGCGGCGCAGGATCGAGGGGGCCACGCCGAGGCGGGGCGCAATCGCCGCGATCACGTCGGGCGGGCCGAGCGCGATCCGCCACGGTGAGTCGAAGTCGGCGATGGCGCGCGCCAGCTCGCCCGCGTGCAGGCGCGCACCGTCGGCGCGCAGCACGATCAGGTTGCCGCGCGCCCCGAACCAAGCCAGCGCGCGCGGACCCTGTGCGCCGTAGAACGCCAGGCCCCGCGCCGCGAGCGTGCGGCCACTGCGATCGGCAGCCAGATCGTTGGCGACATACACGCCGTGCACGCCGGCGGCTTGCGCCATCGCCAGGAACGCGGCGCGCTCGGTCGTCGCCGGAGCGCGCGCCGCGGTGGGTTCTGGCTCCTGGGTATCCGCGTCCAACGGGGGACCGTCGTCGATGCAACTCACGGAAGCTCAAGTATGCGGCAGCCGCGGCCGATCGGCACTGTGTATGCCGTTCTCCAAGCACTCTGCCACGACCTCGGTACTCGACGACGATCTAGTCGCCCGCCTCGGGGATGATCCGTGGTCGCTGCCGATGTGCGACCGCCGCCGCCTGTGTGACCAACACGCCACGACGCAGCAAGCCTGGCTTCCGCGTCTTGGGCGACTCGTCGAGCCGCCAGCGCCCGGCGACAGCTTCCCGGCCTTCCTGCTGGAGCTGCCGCCGTTCGCGCGCCTCAAGCGCGCCATCGGCGACGCCAACCAAGCGATCGACCTCGACGTCGGCACGGCCGACGAACTGCAACACTTCGTCGACCGCTACCGCGACTACCTCGCCTGAGAGCGTGACGCCACGTAGCCGTGTGGCGCGCCGACTACTTGCCGGCGCCGACGGCGACCAAGTCCGCCCAGTCGCTAGCCCGGTCGGCCCGCTCCCGATCCCGATCCCGCTTCCGACAACGTTCCAGCCGGTTCCTACGCCTCTCGTCAACACAGCACGAGATCGTGTCCACGTTCTATGACACAGGCGAGAGAGCGGGAGCGGGAGCGGGAGCAGAAAACAATGACGACCCGTGAACGGTTACGACCGACTCGGTTCAGCAGTGTGCGAGGTATGCGGCGGTGATGTCGTCCACGAAGTTGCCTGGGTCCAGGGCCCAATAGTCGCGCGAGAAGATCTCGATCTCATGCCAGCCCGCAAAGCCGGCGCTTTCCATCGCGGTGCGGATCTGCAACAACGGAATGCAGCCACGGCCCATCAACTCGCGGTCCAGCAGGAGGTCGCGCGTCTCGATGCGCCAATCGCACAGGTGCAGGCCGAACAGGCGCTGAGCCTGGCCAGCGCGAACGATCTCGCGCAAAAGGTCGGGGTCCCACCACACGTGATAAACGTCGACCGCGACACCAAGCCGCGGATGGTCGAGTTCGTCGCACAGGTCGTTGGCGTCTTGCAGGCGGTTGATGCAGCTCTTATCGGCGGCATACATCGGGTGCAGCGGCTCGATCGCCAGGCGCACGCTGGCCGCGTCGGCGAGCGGCAGCAAGGACTCCAGACCAGACCGCACCAGCTGCCGCCCTGCGTCGAGCGGCACCCCGCCGCCGCTGCCCACCACCAGACACACCATCGACGCGCCGATCGCCTGGGCCTCGTCGAGGCAGCGCTTGTTGTCGTCGTGCGCGCGCGTGCGGGCCGCGACGGTGTCGTGCACGAAGAAGCCGCCGCGCACCAGCGCCGGCACCGTCATCCCGTGATCGCGCAGCAGGCGCGCCGCCTCGTCGACCCCTGCGTCGTGCAACACGTCGCGCCACACGCTCAGACCAAAGATGCCCTTGCGCGCGCACAAGCTGACGCACTCGCGCAGCGACAGACTCTGTAGGGTCTTGGTGTGCAGCGCCAGGCGCGAGCCATCGCGCAGCGGCTCCGCCGCGGCGACCGACGGCGCGGGTCGCTCACGCAAGTGGCGGCACCTCGAGCATGCGGCGCTGCTGCGACGACGCCAAGCCAAGCTCGGCGAGCTGCACGCCGAGCGCGCCTTGCCGCAGCGAGTAGGGCCACGGCGCATCGGCGGCGACGTGGCGCAAGAACATCTCCCACTGCACCTTGAAGGCGTTGTCGTACGGCATCGCGTCGGGCAGCCGCTGCCAGTCGGCGTAGAAGTCGATCGGCTGCGCCTGGTCGGGGTTCCACACCGGCTTCGGCGTGTGACTCAGCGGCTGCACCCAGCAATCGCGCAGACCCGCCACCGCCGAGCCGTGCGTGCCGTCGACTTGGATCGTCAGCAGGTCGTCGCGGCGCACCCGCGTGGTCCACGCCGAGCCGAACTGCAAGGTGAGCCCCGAGCCCGTGGTGAAGATCGCCGACACCGCGTCGTCGGCGGTGCAGGCGTACGGCCGGCCACTCTCGTCGACGCGCTCGGGGATCTCGGTGCGCGCCACCGCGAACACGCGCACCACGTCGCTGAACAGGTGATCGATGACGTAGCGCCAGTGACAGAACATGTCGATGACGATGCCGCCGCCGTCTTCCGCACGGTAGTTCCAGCTCGGGCGCTGCGCGCGTTGCGCGGGGTCGTGACCGCTGAACACCCAGTAGCCGAACTCGCCGCGCGCCGACAGCACGCGGCCAAAGAAGCCGTCGTCGAGCAGCGCCTTCAACTTGCGGATTCCAGGCAAGAACAGCTTGTCCTGCACGACGCCGTTCTTCACCCCCGCGCGCTCGCACAGCGTCGCCAAACGGAGTGCCTCCGCCAGCGTCGACGCGGTCGGCTTCTCGCAGTAGATCGCCTTGCCGGCGGCCGCCGCAAGTTCGACGGCGTGCCCACGGGCCTGGGTCGTGCTCGCGTCGAACACGAGGTCGCAGCGCGGGTCGCGCACCGCAGCTGCGAGATCGGTCGTGAACGGGGGTGGTACGCCCAGGCCCTGCGCCGCCGCCTCGTCCGCCAAGGCACGCAGCTTGCCAGCGTCGCGCCCCACCAGCACCGGCTCGGGCAGCACGCGCACATCGCCGCACAACACGCCCCCCTGCTTGACGATCGCCGCGATCGAGCGCAGCAGGTGCTGGTTCTTGCCCATGCGACCCGTCACGCCGTTCATCACCAGACCCAGTCGTCGCACCTGCACGCCGGCAAGCTAAGGGCCCGCGGCGGCAATTGCGATCGTCGGCTGCGCGTCCTGCCCGACCGCGCTGGCAGCAAGCGACGCGTGCTACCGCGACCCGGAGTCGCAGCGGTAGACTGCGCCCGTCGAACCATGCGCGACTCCTGGCCGAAGCTGCTCGTCGTCGTGCTCGCCCTCATCGCTTTCGGGCTAGGTGTACACGGGTATCGCGAGCTGCCCCCACCCCCCCAGAACCCCTTCTCCTGGAGCGACGCGATCTATCGGTCGCTGCAGCTCTTCGTGTTCAACCGTGAGGATCCTGCCGGCACTCTGCCGTGGACCATCGAGGTCGCCCGCTTCCTCGCCCCGGCCACGACCGTCGCGACCGCCACGCTCGTGTTCTTGGCGCGCCTGGTCGCCGCCGGCCGCCTGCTGCGATACCGCTGGTTTGGCAACCACCTGGTGGTGTGTGGCCTCGGTCGCAAGGGGGTTGCACTCGCGCGCGACGCGATCGCGAACCAGCAGAGCGTAGTTGCGATCGAACGAGCCGCGGATAGTGCGGGCGTCGCCGCCGTGCGCGCCCTGGGTGTGCCAGTCGTGCTCGGCGACGCGGCCGACCGGGCGATTCTCGAGCAAGCCGGGGTGACGAAGGCGCGGGCACTCTTCGTCAGCTGCGGCGCCGACGACGACAACATTCGCGTGACGTTGCGCGCCCTCGAAGCCGGCAAGGCCAGGAACCGCAAGTCGATGCGCATCACGCCGCACATCCTCGACGCCGAAGTGCGCGACCAGTTACGCAGCGGGCTGGTGCGCATCACGGGGGATACCGGGGGCGCGTTCCGCCTGCACGAGTACTCCCACTACGAGCTGGCGGCGCGGGCGCTGTTCCAGGCGCACCCGCTCGATCACCAGCCGATCGGGATCGACAGCCCACGCCATGCACACCTGGTGCTGATCGGCTTCGGCCGCATGGGACAGGCGGTGTTCCGCCAGGCGCTGAAGATCGGGCACTACCCCAACGACCAGCTGCTGCGCGTCAGCGTGTTCGACGCCCACGCCGATCGCCTGTGGAAGCACTTCCTCGGCCGCTTCCCGAACTTCGCTTCGACCACCTTGCCCAAGATCGCCGAGATCGAGCGCCACGCTGGGAACGTCATCGACCTCGCCCAGATGGCGGCGATCGACAAGGTCTGCCAGGACGCGATGGCGGACGTGACGATCGCGATCTGCCTCGACTGCGAAGCCGAGTCCGTGATGGTCGCCAAGCACCTGCCGATGACCGTTGCCACGCGGAAGATCCCGGTGCTGGTTCGCATCCATGAAGCCGGTGGCATCTCCGACCTCATCATCGACCACCGGCAGCGGACCGAGCCTGGTGAAGTGACCCGCCTCAACCTGTACGCCTTCGGTCAGGTCGAGTCGACCGCGACGTTGGCCGAGGTCCTGCGACCAGGCCGCGACCAGATCGCGCAGGCCATCCACGAGAGCTACCGGCTGCGATCGCCCTCCGTGACCACCCGCAGCCAATTGCCGTGGTACCAGCTCGACGAGGTGTTCCGCGATTCGAACCGCCAGGCCGCCGACTTCATGCCCGTTCTGCTGCGCAGCTTCGGCATGGAACTGGTGCCGATCGCCGCGGTCGGCAAACGGCAGGTTGTGACGGAGTTATCCGCCGAGCAGCTGCAGCCCATGGGCAAGACGGAGCATGCGCGTTGGTACGCCGAACGCTACCTCGCTGGCTGGCACCCCGCCGAGGCTCGGGACGACGCAACCAAGGCCCACGACTGCATGGTCCGCTGGGACCAACTCGAGCCGCACCAGCGGCAGAAGGACTTCGATCAGGTCAACCACTACATCAAGCTCGCCTCGAAGCAGGGCGAGATCCCTCCACTACGCGTGGTGCGCTCGATCGACTCGGTGTGACTTCGCGCGCAGGTCGACCAGCTTGAGGCCGCCCGCGCCGGCGGCGGGACCGAGCCGCGCGAGTTCCCCAGCCAGATTGAGGAACGGCATCAAGTCGTATCTCTGCACGTCCTCCGACAGATCGTCGAAGGGCACGATCGAGGGGTTGGTCTTCTTGGCGAGGCTACGTTGCGGTCCCTGCCGCCAACCAAGGGCAAGCCGTTCGGCATTCCAACGCGCGTGTTCGAGGCGCGCCATCCGCCAGACGCGCGCGGCCCACCTGGGCACCGGCTCCCGGCGGGTCTTGCCGTCGGTGATCGGCTCGTCCCGGCCGAGTTCGATCGCCGGCTGCGGATCGGAGTTCGGCACGATGGCGAACCCCTCGGTCGCCAGGATCCAACTCAGACCTCGAACCTGCTGCACGTTCGAGTCGCGGTAGACCCTGTCGAGCGCGACCTTGCCACGCCACGGCAGCATCGACTCGTGCACATAGCCGGGCTTGCCCTGGTTGTCGCGGCAGTAGTGCGCGTGGAACTGTTCACCGAGCGCGAGGCCGGCCTTCGCGTCCAGCGGACGCACGCCGGACATCGGCGCGCTGAATGCATGCACGAACAGCTCGATCGTCTCGGCGTCGTTGAACAACCGTGCGACGCCGCGCCAGTCCTTCCAGCTCGGATCCGTCAACAAACTCGCGACCGCGCGGCCACTGTCCTCGATCAGCCCGATGGTCGCACCCATCGCGAGGGCAAGGCGGAACTCGAAGGCCGAGACCTTGCCACCGTTGATGCCCACCACGCGAACGTGCGCTGGATCGATGCCGGCGGCCAGCAGATCGAGCCAGGTGTGGATCGGCCCGAGCGGAGAATAGGTGGGTTCGCCGCGCACCTTCGCCGGCACGTGGACGATGTGCTGGTAGCCGACGCGATCGATGGTGTCGCCGCTCGCCTCGACGCGCGATCTCGACGGCAGATACCCCACCGCCGTGATGCAACGCTGGCCGGTGGCCTTGTCCTTCGTCTGCGTCGCGATCTTCCCCACCAGACCGCTGATGCCTGCCGTCGTGCCACCCGACAGGATCGTGCCGCGGAATCGCGCGAACGCTCTCTCGAGCGTGGCGGCATACCGGGCGATGTGGGCCGCATCGCGCGCATCACAGCCACCGGCGACGATCACGATCGGCTGACGCTTGAAGAACGAGCGTCGCCGGGCCTTCGTAGGCGAGGCGCCGCGATCCCGCTGCCGTCGCTTCACCAGCAGGTCCAGCAGGTCGATCGCGCATTCGAGACCAACCCGCAGCGCCTGCACGTGTGGCTCCTTTGGCACAGCACGCACCCGCTCGAACAGCAGGCCGAGCACGTGCCGTTCGCTGGCCAGGCGTTCGTCGTGCCACTGGTTCAAGAACGCCAGGCAGTAGGTCTCGACGGCTTGGAACGAATCACCGGCGAGTACCAGCAGCCGCGCCTGCTGCACCAGGCACGCGGGCACATCGGAGCCGAGGTCGTGACGCCGACGGCACTCGGCGATGGCGTCGAACAGCGCCCCGCGCAAGGCGCAGCAGCCGAGCGCATCCCCATCCCGCAGGAGGCGCGCGGTCACGTACGTCAACAGCACCTCGGGCTCGCGCGGGCTGGCCGCGAACGCAGCCTCCATGACTTGAACCGCTTCGCGACGGTCGCCACCGCCTACGAAGCCCAGGTTGGCCAAGGCGCACGCGGCGGCCGCGTTGGCCGCGTCCGCGGCCAGAACCTGCACCAACAGCTTGCGCGCGCTCGTCGCACGCTTGGTGTGACGGAGGACCTCCGCCAAGCGGACTGCGAACGTTGGCTGCTTCGCGATCGCCGCGGCCGCGCGCAGCTTGGGGATCGCGGTCTTCCAATCCTCCTCCGCAATCGCCAACTCGGCGCGCGCTCGCAACGCGTCGAGCCGCGTCGAATCGCTGGCCTCGACAACGGCGAGCACCGAGTCGCACACCAGCTTTGCCAACCAGAACTCGCTGTCTTCGCCGCCCTTCCCCTGGAGCGCTTCCCCTGCCCGCAGTCGCCCGGCGTGCTTGCGGCGATAGCGATCGAGGTCGACGACGGCCTCTTCCATCTGGCGCGCGGCCGCGTCGAGCATCGCCTTGGCTTCGGCAACGCGGCGCTTCAGGTGATCCGGCAGCGTCAGGTCGGCCTTGTAGGTGCGATCGTGCGTCACGGCGTTCCAGGCGTAGGCCAGGGCGTGGCTCACCTGGATTTCCATGCGACGACCCGTGGCGCTGATCTTGCTGACGTCGACGCCGAGCAACTCGCGGCCGTGCAATCGAACGATGTAGTGGCGCGCGGTGTAGCCGAACTCCGATGGCTGCAACCGGGTCGCGGTGTCGACCGAACTCGCGTCGTCGATCTCGAGTCCGCTCCGGCGCGCGGGACCCCGATCCCGATGTTCGCGGCCGAGCCGTTCGAGGAACGCACACACCGCGTCGGCGTCGCGCTGGGTGTAGGTCACGATCTGGCCGCCGATCAGATCGCTGAGGCCCACCTCGAGATCGAGCGGCTCCGGGTGTCGCTGCCAACGGCCGCCACGCACGATCTTCTCCGACATGCTGAGCAACGACTTGGTCCGCACGTGCACGCCGGCGTCCGGCGCCGTCTGGGCCGCGATCGCGCGCAGCAACGCCGCCAACTGCTGCGTCGCACCGCGCAGGCGGGGCAGCAACCGCGCGTAGCTGCGCACCTGACGTAGATGCCACTGCTGCATGCTCTCGCCGCTGGGGGCCTTGTTCGCCATGTTGCGGGATCCTAACGCGCGCGTTGCATGCGCCTCGATGCCGATGGGCCGATGCGCACGCCTACTACTACACCGGGTCGCCTTGCTAGACTGTGGCGGCTCCCTTCTCTTCTTCTCCTCTTGCTCACCATGCGTCTCCGCTACCCCCTGCTGGCTCTGCCGCCAGCCCTCGCGCTCGTGTTCGAACTGCCCTCGAGCAGCGCGGGCATCTACTTCCCTCGTTTGACACAGACTGCGCCCTCCTGCGGCACGTGTCACAACCCCAACCCAGGCGCGGCGACCGGATTTCCGCGCATCCGCGTCACGTTGCTGCCGACGGACCGCGTCCTGACCGCCGGCCAGTCGATCCGCCTCGCCCTGTCAGTCACTGGCGGCCAATCGGCGTCGCCCAACGGCGGGTTCTCCATGGACGCCACTGCGGGCACGTTCTCGGCCGGCCTCAACTCGCGCGTGGTCCCCCCGGGCGACGCAATCACCCACAGCAACAGCAGCACGCGCAGTTGGACGTTTGGCTACACGGCGCCAACCACGCGGGGCCTGGTCGAGGTCAGCGTGGTCGTGAACACGGTGAACAACGACCTCATCAACAACGACGACGACATGTGGGCCTTCCACGGCTTCGACGACACTGCCACCGACGTCACGCCGCTGCGCCTCTTCGTCAACGCCGCTGGCGTCGCCCCGCTCGGCACCGCCTGCGTCGGCAGCTTCGGCAACGTGCCTGTGCTCGGCAGCGCCACCGTGCCGACGATCGGCACCAACTTCACATTGCAGATGCACGGCGCCGCGCCGTCAGCGTTCGCCGGGTTGCTGCTGGGTGCGACGCCGTTCCCGGGCGGCCTCGACCTCTCCGGCCTGGGGATCAACGGCTGCTCGCTGTTCGTCGATCCTCTGGTCACCCTGTTCAGCGCCACCGGCGCCGGCGATGCCCAGCGCGGCGAAGGCTCCGCGACGTTCGGGCTCTCGATCCCCAACGACCCCAACCTGGTGGCGGGCGTTCTGCACTTCCAAGCGTTCGTGCTCGACGTGAGCACCGGCCGCGCGCTGCCGCTCACGATGACGAACGGCCTCAGCGCCACGATCCAGTGAGCGCACGTCGCGCAACCTGACGGAACCCACCATGCAGTCGAAAGCCACCACCGTCGCCGCCTACCTCGCGAGCCTGCCCGAGGACCGCCGTGCCGCGATCGAGACCGTACGCCAGGTCATCCTGCAGAACCTCGACCCCGAGTTCGAGGAGGGCATGCAGTACGGGATGATCGGCTACTACGTGCCACACCGAGTCTTTCCCGCCGGCTACCACTGCGATCCGAAGCTGCCGCTCGGCTTCGCCGCGCTCGCTTCGCAGAAGAACTACATGTCCCTCTATCTGATGTCCGTCTACGGCGGCGGCCAGGAGGAGAAGTGGCTGCGCGCCGCATGGAAGAAGGCCGGCAAGAAGCTCGACATGGGCAAGTGCTGCATCCGCTTCAAGCGGCTCGACGATCTGCCGCTCGACATCGTCGGCGAGGCCTTCCGGCGCGTACCGGCGCGTGCCTATGTCGCCTATTACCAAGCGGCGCTGGATCCGCGCACCGGCAAGCCGAGGTCGCTGGGTAAGAAGGGCAGCAAGGCGACGGCCAAGACCGCGAGCACCAAGGGGAAGGCGAAGCCCACGGCCGGGACGCCGCCCGCAGCGGCCAAGCGACGCCCCGTCAAGGCGAAGTGAGGCGCAGCGTCCGCCACGCGGCACGGGCGCATGGCCGGTCGGCGATTCGGGCCTGATCGGATCGCTCGCTGCTCGGCCGGTGGGAAATGTGTTCGGTTCGAGCCCGAGAAGTTCCTCTGAGGGCATGTCACACCACTCCAAACATAGATATCAATCACTGTTCGTCTGCCTCGCGCTCACCGTCGGTATCGCCGCGCAGGACATTCGCAAGGTCTCCATCCCGCTGCCGCCGGTCGACCTCGACCTCAAGCCCGCGGCGCTTCCCGATGCGGTCCAGCCGACCACGGCTAAGACCGATGGTCGTGCCGAGCGCAGCGCGCACCAAGCGCCCGACACCGACAAGGCCGGGGAGATGGTCACGCTGCCGAGCGGACGCCGGGTCCGTCCTGGCTTGCCGCAGGGTGATGTCGTGTTCGACGTCTCGGACCCGCAGGCCATCTGGGCCGAAGGCGCCAACTACAAGGCCAGCTTCGCAAGCAGCGGTTTCACCTACGTGCCCTTCTTTGGCAGCGAGGCGCCACGCAACTATCCGCTGACGCTCACCCTGGAGTCCGCCATGCTAGGTACAGTCGCCACACCGCTGCGCGTCGCGGCACCGCAGCGGCAACGCAGCACGGTGACCCTCGATCACGGGGGCGTGATCGAGCGCTACGACCTGAGCGTCGATCACATCGAGCAGAAGTTCGAGATCACGACGCCCTTCTCGGGCGAGTTGACGGTGATGCTGCGGGCCACCACCGAGCTGCACGCCGAGCATGACGCCGCCGGCCTACGCTTTGGCAACGAACTGGGCTACGTCGGCTACACAGGCGCCGTCCTCGTCGACGCCAACGGCCGCCGCACGGGCATGCGCACCGACTACGTCGATGGCCACATCATTCTGCGTGCGCCAGCCGCGATGGTCGCCGCGGCCGCCTTCCCGGTGACCATCGATCCGGTGGTGACGACGTCAGCCGTGACCTCGAGCAGCTTTCTCTTGCTCAAGACCGACGTCGCTCACTCCAACATCGCTGACAACTACCTCGTCGTCTGGCAACGCATCTTCAGTGCATCCGACGCCGACGTTCACTCCGTTGCCCTCGACCGCGACGGCAACATCGTCCCCGGCAGCGGCTCGCTCATCGACAACACGGCGGACATCTGGATCGACTGCCGCGTTGCGGCGTGCGGAACCAACTTCCTCGTGGTCGCCGCGCGCCGGGCGCAGGGCGCCATCCCCACAACCGTCTGGGGTCGGACGCGCGACGTCGCCTCGTCGGCGATGGGCCTGCAGTTCGAGATCAGCAGCACTGAGCTGGGTGACAAAGTCGCGCCCGACGTGGGCGGCGAGTTCGACGGCCCGGCAAACTTCTGCGTCGTCTGGCAACGCAACTACACTGGCACCGACACCGACATCCACTACCGGATGGTGACATCGACAGGCGCGGTGTCGGGCGGGGTGCGCATCATCGACAACGCCAGCGCCAACTACGACATTGGCCCTCGGATCGCCAAGAGCGATGGCGCGTTGCCTAGCGCGAGCCAGTTCTGGCCCGTGACGTGGCAGCGGTGGGACGGCAGACAATACGACATCTACGGCGCGCGGGTGCAGGGACGGCACGCTAGCGACGGCACCGTTTGCCATCGAAACAAGTGTACTCGACAACGACACCGAGCCCGTGCCCACGTCGCTGACCGACACGATCAACGGTGCCCGGTACTTCTTGGTCGCCTACACCACCAACCAAACCGGCAACCTCGACATCTACCTGCGAGCCTTCCGCGACGGCGCGACACCCGTCAACGTTGCGGCCGCCTACTTGGGCAACTTGGAGGGGCTGTCGCCAGCACAGCGCGTGCGCAACCAGTACCTGCCGCGGGCGGACAGCGACGGCAGCCGGTTCGCCGTTTCGTACATGGAGCGGTACAGCCCGACGGATCGCGACGCCTACGTTTCGACCCTCGACCTGAGTCCGGCGCTGCGAGTCATCGATCCGCGCGCGACGTTGACGGCTACGACCCTCGACACCAGCGAGGTCGGCATCGTCGCCAGTCGCGGCAGCAACCGGAGCGACTACTGCACGGCGTGGAACATCCGGACTCCGGGGACCACGTCCAGTTCGATCGAGGCTGCGGTCTACGTCGGCGCCACGCCGGGCGGCGGCTTCTCCACGCGTGCCACGGCGTGCGGTGCCTTCGCGATCTCCTATGCCGCCGGCAGCCAAACCCCGACGCCGGGTGCGACCCTCCTGTTCGACCTGAGCGGCGCGGCTGGTCCAAGCCTCTTCATCATCGGCGAGCCGATCGCGGCAACGCCGCTGTGTTCGCCGGAGTCGTGCGCGCTCGGCGCCACGCTCACCGTCCTCTTGCCTGGGCCAACGCTGGCGCTTTCGATCCCGCGCGGCCCCAGCCTCGTCGGCACCACGCTCGCGGTGCAAGGCGCCGCCCTGATCTCGCCCGGCGGCTGCGCCGACCTCGGCGAGCTGGTGACGTCAGACACCGTAGACGTCACCATCCGCTGACGCTGACGACGATGGGCCACGCCCCAGCGGCACTGGAAGCCCCAAGGAGTAAAGCGGCCTTGGGCCCTTGCGGTCGGCGCTGCGCCGACATGCAACCCAGCTGGTTGCGGCCCAAGGCTGCGATGGGGTCCATCGCCAACTCAGAGCTCCTGCGCGTAGCAACCGGCGGCGGCCTGGGGTACGAATGAAGCTGATGCAGTTCTTGTGGACGTGTGCCGTGTTGACGTACGCGATTGCCCCGGCGCACGCGCAGAACCCGGAGCCCGAGGCGGGGTTGGTGGCGTTGCACCAAGCGTGCCTCGACGCGTCGACCGACGGCATCATGCTCAATGTCGCGGCGCATCCCGACGACGAGTCTTCGCGGACCAACACCATGCTGCGCCGAAAGTACGGTCTCCGCGTGGTGACCGTTTACACGACGTATGGCGACGGCGGGCAGAACGCGATCGGTAAGGAGATCGGGCCAGAGCTGGCGTGGCTGCGCGTGCGCGAGACGATGCGCGCGTCGTCGATGATGGACGTCGAAGTGCGGTGGCTCGGCATGCGCGACTTCGGCTACAGCAAGACACTCGACGAGACGCTCGCGGTCTGGGGCAAGGACACGCTGCTCGCGGCGATGCGCAAAGTCGTCGACGAGATCGATCCTGACTTCGTCATGACCAACCACGACCTCACGCACGGCCACGGCCATCACCGCGCGTCGTTCTGGGCGATCAGCGAGGTGTTGAAGGAACGGCAGGCAAAGCAGGCGTATGTGCCGCCGCTGTACTCGCGCTGCAGCTTGGACACGGCGCAGGTCACCTTCGACCCGGGCGAACTCGATCCGGTGCGCGGCGAGACCTACGCGCGCATCGCCCACCGCGCGTGGACGCAACACGTGACCCAAGGCCCCTGGGGCGCACACGAGCCGCTGCAGGTGGGCAAGGACTACTGGAAGATGGTGTTCCCCGACGGAGTGTCGGCGGCGGAGGCAGCGGATCCGCGGCGCTTTGTGCGGCAGCAGTTGGCGGTGCCGGCACTGAAGCGGGACCCGGCATCGCCGCTCGACAGCGGTTGGATTTCGCACCCGGAGTTGGCGCGGCTCGCGCAGCAGCTGCTGCCGGCAGCCCGCCGGCAGTTGGAGCAAGCCGCTACCAGCAGCGACAGCGAGGTGATCGCGCGCGCGCCGCGCATCGGCGTGATCCTGGCTCGGGTGGCCACTCTCCAACAGATGCTGCTGGCGATCGCCGGGGTCCGCGTCGAGACCTGGCTCGAGCGCGATGAAGTGCCGCGCGGCGGCGAGGGCAAGGTCTTCTGCGTCGTGCATGGTGTCGACAAGCTGAGAGATCTCAGAGTCCAGTGCCGCGGCAGGGACGCCACGGCGGTTGCGCCACGCGTGCGCAGCACGTTCTTCGACGCGATGCCCGCCGTGCCGACCGGCGCTACCCCCGCCGACTCGCCGACGCCAAGCTCGACGCCGAACTCGACGCCGACAGCCGAGCCCGCCGCGCCAACGACACTGCCCGGTCGTCTCGCGCTGACCTTCGCACACCCCGCCGCCGCCGCCGCCAAAGAGCTTGGTCCCGAGCCGGCGTGGATCGACCTCGAAGTGTCGTTCACGCTCGATGGCGTGCCGATCCACCTGCGCCCGCGCCTGCCGTACACGCCAGTCGATGCGATCCAGCTCGCCTGGGACCGCGATGTCGTCATGGTGCCGCGCGGCCAGACCGTCGAGCGCATCGTCAGCGCCAGCGTCAAATCGTGGCGGGCGACCGAGCTGGCAGAACCGATCCGCCTCAGCATGGGCAGAGGCATCAAGGCCGAGGCGATCCCCGGTCGGGTGTCGCTGTCGCCCGACCACCCCGAGGCGCGGCTGCTGGTGCGCGCGACGTTCACGGCCGACGAACTCGGTAACGAACCTTCGCTGCGCCTCGAAGTCGGCGGCCAAGAGGCGTCGCTGCGGATCGTGCCGGTCGAAGTGTTCGTGCCGCCGGGCCTGCGCATTGGCCTCGTGCGCGGCCCCGACGACACCCTCGAACGCGCGCTCGCCGATCTCGGCATCGCGTACGTCCCGCTCGAGCGCGATGCGCTGGCGACGGCGCGCCTCGACGACTTCGCGACGCTGCTGCTCGACATGCGCGCGTACCACCACGTGCCCGAACTCGCCGAACACCGCGACCGCATCCTGCAGTTCTGCCGCGCCGGCGGCCGCGTGGTGGCCATGTACCACAAGCCCGGCGAATGGAACGAGCGCCGCGGCCACCCGCTGCTGGCACCGTTTTCGCTCGTGGTCGGCAGCGACCGCATCACGGAAGAGGCGTCGCCGGTGACGATGCTGCAGCCAGAGCACCGCCTCTGGCGCCAGCCGCACACGATTGGGCCCGCCGACTTCGAGGGCTGGGTGCAGGAGCGTGGGCTCAACTTCCCGAGCAAGTGGGATCCGGCGTGGACGCCGCTGCTCGAACTGAAGGACAGCGGCGACGAGAAGGCGAGCCATGGCGCGTTGCTCTACACCCAGTACGGCCGCGGCGACTTCGTCTACTGCTCGCTGGTGCTCTATCGCCAGTTGCGCGTCGGCAATGTCGGCGCCGCGCGGTTGCTGGTGAACCTGCTGGCGCGGTGACCGAAGCGGGCAGCGCGGCAAAGACGCGCGGATGCGGGGCATTCAACGCCGCGCAACGCCGCAGAAAAGCGGCAAGCTTCCGCTCCGCGTGGCGCTACGTTCCGCGCCCATGGAACATGCGTTGATGCTCGACAGCGTCACCAAGCGCTTCGGCAAGCACACGGCGGTTGATCGCCTGTCGCTGCGAATCCCGACGGGATCGATCTACGGCTTCCTGGGCCCCAACGGGGCTGGCAAGACCACGACGATCCGCATGGTGATGAGCATCTTCTACCCCGACGAGGGGCGCATCACGGTGCTCGGGCGGCCCAACTCGGAATCCATCAAAGATCGGCTGGGCTTCTTGCCGGAAGAGAAAGGTCTCTACAAGAAGATGCGCGCCGCCGAGATCGTCGCCTACTTCGGCACGCTCAAGGGGCTCGACCGCGCCACCGCCAAGCGCCGCGCGTACGACTTGCTCGAGCGCTTTGGCCTCGGCGACTGGGTCGACAAACGCTGCGAGGTGCTGAGCAAAGGCATGGGCCAGAAGGTCCAGCTGCTCGGCAGCATCATCCATGACCCGGAGCTCGTCATCCTCGACGAGCCGTTCTCCGGCTTGGATCCGGTGAACATGGAGCTGATGCGCGACACCATCTTGGACATCAAGCGACAGGGGCGCACGGTGATCTTCTCGACCCACGTGATGCAGCAGGCGCAGGACATCTGCGACTACATCGTGCTCATCAACAAGGGGCAAAAGGTGCTCGACGGCCGCGTCGCCGACATTCGCGCCACCGGCGACTTCGGCATCCAAATCGACTACGACGGCGACAGCGAGGTGTTGCGCAGCCTGCCCGGCGTGCGCCGTTTGAACGATTCCGGCAAGCACGCCGAGATCTTCTTGGAGCGCGGCGTCGACCCGCAGGACATCCTGCGCGCCCTGGTGGGCAAGCTGCGCATCCAGCGTTTCGATATCCGCGAGCCGTCGCTGCACGAGATCTTCGTGCGCACGGTCGGAGGCAAGACTGATGAGTAAGACCCTGCTGGTCGCGCGACGCGAGTACGTCGAGAACCTGCGCACCAAGACGTTCTGGATCGGCATCCTGCTGTTCCCGGTGATCATCGGCGCCTTCGTGCTGGTGAGCCGCCTCCTGGCGCGCAGCAAGGATCAGCGCGCCTACGCGGTGCTCGACTATTCGCAGGGGGCGTGGTTGTCCGACGAGATCAGCAAACGCAGCCTCAACCGCGACGTCGGCCAGTTCCTGCAGGCGCGTGGCAAGCCGAGCGACAGGCCCAAGACGCCGGCCGAGTTCCGCAGCGCGCTCGAGAAGGCCAAGGACCAACTCGGCAACCCCAAAGTAGGCGCGATCTTCGACGTCTTCCTGGCAATGCCCGACGACGACGTGCAGCAGCTCATCGATGCGGGCGCCGACGGCAAGCCGCCGATGGGCGTGATGCTCAAGCACCTCCCCAAGCTGAGCGGCGCGATGCAGCAGTTCGACGCCAAGGAGATGGGCAAGGTGTTCGCCGACCTCTCGATGGGCAAGTACCGCCGCGTCGAGCTCGCGTCGCTCGGCCTCGACCCGGCGGCGGACCACGAGGCGACGGAGGCGAAGCTGCGCGACAAGGTCAACAGCGGGGACCTCTTCGCTTACTTCGTGATCAGCGAAGACCAAGCGGTCGAGGAAGCCGGCACCGGCCTGCCGAAACTTGCGGGCCGCTACGTCTCCACCAACGTCACCGACGCCGACCTGCGCCGCTGGTATGCTGGCCTCGCCGCCGAAGTGGTACGCGAACGGAGGGTCGGCGCGCTGAAACTCAGCAAGGAGCAGGCGCGGGCCCTGCAGGACGACTTCAGCTTCCGCCCGCGCACGGTGACGAGCACCGGGGCGGAAGAAGACGTCAGCGCCGAGAAGCTCGCCGGCGACTGGGCGCCCATGGTGTTCGTCTATCTGCTGTGGATCGCGGTGTTCTCGATCTCGCAGATGCTGCTCACCAACACCGTCGAGGAGAAGAGCAACCGCATCATCGAGGTGTTGCTGTCGTCGGTGTCACCGCACCAGCTGATGACCGGCAAGATCCTGGGCATCGCCGCGACGGGCCTGACGATGATCGGCTCCTGGGTGGTGTTCGCCTTGCTGGGCGTGCAGCTCATCGACCTCGAAGTGCGCTGGTCTTCGGTGGTCAGCAATCCCTTGTACTTGGCGTCGTTCGTCGGTTACTTCCTGGCCGGCTACATGATCTACGCGGCGGTGTTGGTCGCCATCGGCTCGGTCTGCAACTCGCTGAAGGAAGCGCAGAACCTGATGCAGCCGGTGATCCTGGTGTTGATGGTGCCGGTGATCGCCATGGTCTTCGTGGTGCAGGATCCCAACGGCACGGTGTCCCGCATCCTCACGTACATCCCGATCTACACACCGTTCCTGATGATGAACCGGGCCGGTGGGCCGCCGCCGATGTGGGAGTACGTCGCCACCACGATCCTGATCCTCTTGACCATCACGGTTGCGATCTGGTCCGCCGGACGGATCTTCCGCGTCGGCGTGCTGATGACCGGCAAGCCGCCCAAGCTGCGTGAGATCCTCGGCTGGCTGATTCGGCCGCCGCGCGACTCCACCACCGGCTCGAACGCTCGATCGTAACGCGAGTGTCGAGTTGGGACCGGCCAACGTGTGCCAGGTCGGTTGCGCCTGGCTGCATCGCGGAGTATCAATCTCCTCTGGGTTCACGCTCGGCTGACTGAGCGCCAACTCACCCCTGTGGCCGGCCGACACGCGGTCGCATGGATCCACCGCCTCAGCTTCCTGTCCTTCACTCGCACGTGAGTTCGGGAAAAATCTAGTCCACGCTGCAGACTGCTCCCGTAAGGCAGTTGCACCTCTCTGTCTCTCTCGCACCTAGCCTCGCAATGCACACTGCGTCGGTCACTCGCTTGGTAGCTGGCTCCCTGGTCGCATTGACCGCGTTTGGATGCAGCCGCTCGTCTTCGCTCATCGGCAGCGGAGGCGGCGGCCCAGGCAACGGCTCCGGCGGTGGCGTCAACGAGACGGGCGCAGTCGGCCCGGGCGGCGGCGGCGCCAACGGGAGCAATGGCCAGATCCCGCGCGTGCCACCCCCACGCCTGAACTTTCCGCTCGATGTCGGGACGCCAGGCCAGATCCGCGTGGTACGCGCGTTTCCAAACTTCACCATCAGCAGCCCTACGTTCCTGACACACGCGCCCGACAACAGCGATCGCATCTTCGTGACGTCGCGCGACGGCATCGTGTACGTGTTTCCGAACGACAATGCGGTGACCCAGCCGACCGTGTTCTTGGACATCAGCTCGCGCGTGCAGAGCTTTTGGGAGGAGGGCCTACTCGGGCTAGCCTTCGATCCGAGCTACGCGACGAACGGCTACTTCTACGTGAACTACATCGAGAGCACAAACTACGACACCGTGGTGTCGCGCTTTCGCGTCAGCACGGGCAACCCCAACCAGGCTGATCCGGGCTCCGAATTCCAGTTGATGCGCATCGACCAGCCGGAGGGCAATCACAACGGCGGCATGTTGGCGTTTGGCCCCGACCGCATGCTCTACCTGGCGCTCGGTGACGGCGGCGGCCAGGGCGACCCGTACAACAACGGGCAAAACCTCAACTCAGTGTTCGCCAAGATCCTGCGCATCGATCCGCGTCAACCGAGCGGCAGCCTGCCGTACACGATCCCGCCCGACAATCCGTTCGTGGGTCAGCCCAACACGCGGGCGGAGACCTGGGCGTATGGGCTGCGCAACCCCTGGCGCTTCTCGTTCGATCGATTGAACGGCACCATCTGGGCCGGCGACGTCGGCCAGGACAACTTCGAAGAGATCGACATCATCCAGCGCGGCGCCAACTACGACTGGCCGGTGTACGAGGGCAACGCCAACTTCCGCAACCCCGGCAGCCGGCCGCAGAACGCGCGGCCGATCCATGTGCTGACGCGCACCGAAGCCAGCGCGATCATCGGTGGGTATGTCTACCGCGGCACCGGGATGCAAAGCCTGCGTGGCGCGTACGTGTACGGTGACTTCCAAACCGGCAACGTGTGGGCGATGCGCGAATCTGGCGGGCAGATGACGAGCAACCAGCTCATCGCTTACGCCGCATCCATCGGCTCGTTCGGCGAAGACCAGAGCGGCGAGCTGTTCGTGCTGTCGGTCAACAGCGGACAGATCCACCGCATCGTCGAGCAAGGCGGCACCGGCGGCGGTACGGTGCCCGCGACGCTTTCGACCACCGGCCTGTTCACCGACACTGCCTCCATGCAGTGGGCGTCCGGCGTGATGCCCTACGACGTCAACGCGCCCCTGTGGTCGGACGACGCGATCAAGAGCCGCTTCTTCGTGCTGCCGGAGGGCTACATCACGTTCCATCCCACCAACGCCTGGAGCTTCCCGGTGGGCACGGTCCTCGCGAAGCACTTTGAGATCGAGCTGATCCAAGGCCAACCGACCAGCACCAAGCGCCTGGAGACTCGTGTGCTGGTGCGTGAGCGGGCTGGCTGGGCGGGCTACACCTACAAGTGGAACGCGCAACAGTCCGATGCCGACCTGCTGTCGAGCGGGACGACTGAGACATTCGCCGTGCGCGAGCGTTCAGGCAGCACCAGGCAGCAGACGTGGGCGTATCCCAGCCGCAACGACTGCCTGCAATGCCACACCGCGGCCGGCGGGGAAGTCCTCGGGCTGCGCACCCTGCAAACCAACCGCTCCGTCGTGGTCAACGGCAGCGTGGTGCACCAACTGGAGAACTGGAACGCCATGCGCCTGTTCGACCAGGTCCTCAACAGCCCGAATACCTACGGTCGCTTGGCCAATCCGCGCGACCTGACGCAGACGGTGCACGAACGAGCGCGAAGTTATCTGGATGCCAACTGCGCCAACTGCCACTTGCCTGGCGGCGCGATGAACGGCGACATCGACCTGCGCTACACGACCGCTGACACCGCGATGAACGTGATCGACATTCGACCCACACGCGGCGATCTCGGCCTGCCCGATGCTTACCGCATCAAGCGCCGCGTATCTGGTTCGAGCGTCCTGTGGGAACGAATGCGTCGACTGGACGGCACCCGCATGCCGCGTTTGGGTTCGCACGTCCTCGACGCCGACGCCATCGCGGTGCTGGACACTTGGATCAACGGGCTCTAGCCCGGCGCGCCAGCGCGCCGGCGGTTTCCTGGTTTGGCACGGCCCAAACCCCCGATGGCGTCGGCGTATCGCGCGCTCTTTTCCCCGCAGGCCTGCCCAGGGAAGGTTCGCCACGGTAGAGCGTGCCTTTCGAGATACCCTTATCTGCACTCGGACTATCTCTCATCACACCATGAAGCTCCCCGTCCTCCTCGGTCTCTGCGGCAGCCTGGTCGCACAGGTTCCCCATGGCGACGCCATCCTCAGCGTCTTCAACGGCGTCGCACCCATTGCGGGGCTGGCCCTCGTGAAGCGTAGTCCGGCCACCATCACGCCCGTAACCGGTCTCGCGGCCACCGCACGCGCCAACACCGACATCAACTCGATCCAACTCGATCCCTGCGACAACCGCGTGTGGATCGGTGGCATCAACCTCTCGGCGGCGCGCATCGACACGTTCACGCTGAACGGGGCGGCGGTCGCCAACTTCCTGGCCGTCGGCACCACGGGCAACGCCTCCTCGGTGGCGGGGATCGCATTCGACGCCAACGGCAACGCGGTTTGCGCGTCCGGGGTGATCAACACGACCGGCGGAGTCTTCCGCGTCAACCGCAAGACCAACGCGGTCACCCGCATCGTCGGCGGACCGACCTGGGGCGGGCAACCGGGGACCTGCAACTGCATCTGCAGCGATGACGTCGGCAACCTCTATTTCGGGGTGACCGGTGGTTCGGCGACGGTGTATCAGCTCTCCCCAGGCGCCAACGGCGACTACGCCGGCACGGCACTCTCGGTTGGCATCATTTCGCCACCGAGTTCTTCGAACATCATCTCGTCGATCGAATGGGCGCCCGCGACCAGCAACCGCCCGCAGCGCTTGTGGTGGACGGCGTTCAGCACGGGTGGCACGGCGGTTGGTCACTTGGTTTCGGGCGTCGCCACCGCCGTGGGTACGCTGGGCGACGACAGCGCGCCAAACTGGATCGACTACGACGCACTCACTGACGACCAATTCTGGGTGTTGACCGCCGGCATCGACCCTGACAATGTGCTGTCGCTCGATCACGCGGGCGTCGACACGCTCATCGCGCCCCTGCCGCCCAACGGCTTCAACGGGAGCCCGTCGGCCATCGACGCCAACGACACGCCTCCCACGCGCCTGACGGTGCTGCCGCAGTACGTGTCTGGCGCCGCGATCGACATCGAGGCGTGCACCACCTGCCCACCGGGAGACGTCGGCGGCATCCTTCTGGTCTCGCCGGCGGTCGTCCTACTGACCACGGGTCTCGCCGGCCCCAATGGCCGCGTGTTCGTCAAGTTCCCGAACCTGACGGTGCTGCGCGGCCAGCCCAACACCCTGACGTTGCAGGCCGTCTGCTTCAACACGACGACCGCCGTGATCACGTCGGGTCCACTCGTGACGTGGCCGCGCAACTAGCGCCCGGCTATTCCCACTCGATGGTGCCCGGCGGCTTGCTGGTGATATCCAGCACGACCCGGTTGACGCCCCGCACCTCGTTGGTGATGCGGTTGCTGATGGTTCGCAACAGTTCGACCGGCAGGCACTCCCAGTCCGCGGTCATGCCGTCCTTGCTGCTGACGATCCGCAGCGCGATCGCGTTCTGGTACGTGCGCTGATCGCCCATGACGCCGACCGAACGAGTCGGCAGGAACACGGCGAAGTACTGCCACAGCGTGCGGTGCAGATCCTGCCCCTCGACTTCCTCGCGCACGATCGCGTCGGCCTCGCGCAGGATCTGGAGCTTCTCCGCGGTGATGTCGCCCAGGCAACGCACGGCAAGCCCAGGCCCGGGAAACGGCTGACGCTCGACCAACGCGGGCGGCAGGCCTAGCTCGCGGCCGAGGGTGCGCACCTCATCCTTGAACAAGTCGCGCAGCGGCTCCACCAACTGCATGTCGAGGTCCTCGGGCAGGCCGCCGACGTTGTGGTGGCTCTTGATCGTCGCCGTCGCGCCGCCGTGCGCCGGGACCGACTCGATCACGTCGGGGTAGAGCGTGCCCTGTCCCAAGAAGTGCGCCGCCGTGAGGCGCTTGGCTTCGGCGCGAAACACATCCACGAACACGCGGCCGATGATCTTGCGCTTCTGCTCGGGGTCGGTCACGCCCTGCAACGCCAGCAGGAAGCGCGCCACGGCGTCGACCGTGATCACGTCCATGTGGTACTCGACCTTGAACAGCTGCTGCACGCCCTCGCGCTCGTCCTGCCGCAGCAGACCGTTGTCGACAAAGACGCAGTGCAGCCGATTGCCGATCGCCCGGTGAATCAACACCGCGGCAACCGAAGAGTCGACGCCGCCCGACAACCCCATCACCACTTCGCCGGTCTCCCCCACCAACGCGCGGATCGCCGCGATCTTGTTCTCGATGATGTTGCCGGCGTTCCAGTCCGGCGTGCAGTCGGCGGCCCCGCGCACGAAATTGCGCAGCATCAGCATGCCCTGCTCGGTGTGCATGACCTCAGGGTGAAACTGGAAGCCATAGATCTTGCGCCGCTCATCCGCCGCCGCCGCCACCGGGCATGGGCCGGAGCGGGCAAGCACGACAAACCCCGGCGGCAACCGGGTCACCCGGTCGCCGTGCGACATCCACACCACGCTGCCCTCGCGCACGCCTTCCAACACACCGCTGGCATCCTCGATGCTCAGCTCGGTGCGGCCATACTCATGGCTGCCGCGGTCGGGTTCCACTTGCCCACCGAGGTTGTGCGCGAGCCACTGCAGGCCGTAGCAAATGCCCAGGACGGGCACACCTTGCTTGGCCAACGCGACGTCGAGTTGCGGTGCGTCGTGGTCGTACACCGACCGTGGTCCGCCCGACAAGATCACCGCCTGCGGCTTCTGCGCGGCGAACTCGGCCATCGCCCGGGCCGGGGTGGTGATTCGCGAATACACGCCCATCTCGCGTACGCGACGCGCGATGAGTTGGCAGTACTGCGCCCCGAAGTCGACGATCAGCACGCCGCCCTGCCGCGCCTTCTCGTGCACCGCCTTCACATGCCCTCCGCGCTGTAGTTCGGCGCTTCCTTGGTGATGGTCACGTCGTGCGGATGTGACTCGCGCAACGTGGCCGCGCTGACGCGGATGAAACACGACAGCTCGCGCAGTTCGGGAATCGTTCGCACGCCGCAGTAGCCCATGGCCGACCGGATGCCGCCGACCAGTTGGTAGACGTAGTCGGCCAACGGCCCCTTCGTCGGCACCATGCCCTCGACCCCCTCGGGCACGTACTTGATGCGCTCTTGCACCTCGCCCTGGGCGTATCGATCGGCGGAACCTGCCTCCATCGCGCCGAGCGAGCCCATCCCGCGGATCGCCTTGAACGTGCGACCGCGGTAGACGATCGACTCGCCGGGTGCCTCGTCCAAGCCGGCGAGCAGGCTGCCGAGCATCACGCTCTCCGCGCCTGCCGCCAACGCCTTGGCGATGTCGCCCGACGAGCGAATGCCGCCGTCGGCGATCACCGGCACGCCGTGCGGCGCCGCAGCCTCCGCACACTGCGCCACCGCCGTGAGCTGTGGCACGCCCACGCCGGTGACGACCCGCGTCGTGCAGATGCTGCCGGGCCCGATGCCGACCTTCACCCCGTCGCTCCCGGCGTCGATCAGCGCGCTGGCGCCGTCGGCGGTGGCGACGTTGCCGGCGACCACCGGCACGGCGTGGCGCTTCTTGATGTCGCGCACCGTGTCGAGCACGTTCTTGCTGTGGCCATGCGCGGTGTCGACCACCACGACATCGCAGCCGGCAGCAACCAGAAGCTCGACGCGCTCCGGATCGTGTACGCCCACCGCGGCACCTACCAGCAGCCGGCCGCGTTGGTCGCGCGCCGCCGACGGATACTCCTCCAGCATGCGCACGTCCTTCATGGTGATGAGGCCGGCGAGGCGGCCACGCTGGTCGATCAGGATGAGCTTCTCGACCTTGTTGCGCTGCAAGACGTCGCGCGCCGCCCCGATCTTGGTGTCCGGCGGCGCGGTGACCAAGCCGGTCTTGGTCATGACATCGCGCACCTTGGTGTCGCGATTGTCGACGAAGCGCAGGTCGCGGCTGGTGAGGATGCCGAGCACCCGCTGCTCGCCGTCGATCACCGGCAGCCCACTGATCATGTGGGTCTTCATCACGTCCTTGGCCTCGCCCACGGTCGCATCAGGCCCGAGCGAGATCGGCCCAAGGATCACGCCGTTGGCGCTGCGCTTGACCTTCTCGACCTCGCGCACCTGGGCTTGCCGGGTCAGGTTCTTGTGGATGACGCCAATGCCGCCCTGCTGCGCCAGTGCCACCGCCATGCGCGCGTCGGTGACTGTGTCCATCGCCGCGCTCGCGATCGGCACCTGCAGGTTGACCCCGCGGCAGAACCGCGTGGCTGTCGAGACGTCACGCGGCAGCGCGGAGGCCAACCGCGGCACGAGGAGGACGTCGTCGTAGGTGAGGCCTTCGCCGAGGATCTTGCCCAAGGGCTTTCTCCAGGAGGGGAAAGCGGGAAGAGCTTAGCGCGGCGGTGCGCCACGGCAACGCTGGGCTCGGACTGCTGCCCGCTCCGGGCCACAAGAGCCCGGCCCGCGGCGCCTCCGCGCTCGAATCTGGCAGCGGCGGAGACGATGATCCACGCATGGGCAGTGACCGCGCCGTCGCATCCGATCCCTCGCAGTTCCTGCGCTGGCGGTGCACTCTCGATGATCCCGCGCTCGAGATCGACTTCGCACTGAGCGCCCTCAACGATGATCTGCTGCGTGCGCAGCGCGGCAAACTGGAGGCGGCGTTGCGCGCGATGCAGACCCTCGAGGCCGGCAGCATCGCCAACGCCGACGAGAAGCGCATGGTCGGCCACTACTGGCTGCGCGCACCGGCCCGCGCGCCGAACCCCGAGATCGGCGACGAGATCGCCGCCACCTTGAGGCAGGTCCAAGAGTTCGCGGCCAAGATCCACAAGGGCGAGATCGCGCCCCCCGAGGGAGGCCGCTTCAAGAAGGTCGTTCTCGTGGGCATCGGCGGCTCCGCACTGGGGCCCATGTTGGTCGCCGACGCGCTCACGCGCGCCGATGCACCCATGAGCTTCCACATGCTGGACAACACCGACCCCGACGGCATCGACCGCGCGCTGCACAGCCTCGGCACGCTGCAGGACGCGCTGGTGATCGTGATCAGCAAGTCGGGCGGTACCCCCGAGACGCGCAACGGCATGCTCGAAGTCATGCGCGCCTGCGCGGCGCAGAAGCTCGCGTTCGGGCCGCGCGCCATCGCCGTGACGACCGACGGCAGCGCGCTGTTCCAGCGCGCCACGGCCGAGCGCTGGCTGACCACGTTTCCCATGTGGGACTGGATCGGCGGCCGCACCAGCATCACGTCGGCGGTCGGGCTGCTGCCGATGGCGCTGCTCGGCCACGATGTGCGCGGCTTCCTCGCGGGCGCGGCGGCGATGGACGAAGCCACGCGCAACGTCGATCCCGCGCGCAACCCGGCGGCCCTGATGGCGCTGTTCTGGCTGAACGAGGGCAACGGCAAGGGTGAGCGCGCGATGGTCGTGCTGCCGTACAAGGACCGCCTGCTGTTGATGTCGCGCTACCTGCAACAACTGGTGATGGAGTCGCTCGGCAAACAACTCGACCGGCGCGGTCAGGTGGTTGAGCAGGGCATCGCGGTGTACGGCAACAAGGGCTCCACCGACCAGCACGCCTACGTGCAGCAACTGCGCGATGGGCGCCACGACTTCTTCGCGCTCTTCGTGCGCGTGCTGAAGGACCGCAACGGCGAGTCGGCGTCGATGGACGAGAAGAACGCCGCGGGTCCCACCGCCGGCGACTACCTCGATGGCTTCCTGCTCGGCACGCGCGCCGCGCTGTCCGACAACGGCCGGCGCTCCGCGACCATCACGCTCGACCAGGTCGACGAGCGCAGCGTCGGCGCACTGATCGCGCTGTTCGAACGTACGGTCGGCATCTACGGCGAGTTGGTCGACGTGAACGCCTATCACCAACCTGGCGTCGAGGCCGGCAAGAAGGCGGCGCAGGACGTGATCGACCTGCAAGCCAAGCTCGCGGCGTTGCTGACGCCGCAACCGCAGAAGGCGACCGACCTGGCCAAAAAACTCGGCGCCGACCTGAGCAAGGTCTGGGCCCTGTTGCAGCACATGGCCGCCAATCGCAAGGACGTGCGTCGCACTGGCGCGCCCGATCCGTTGGTCGCGACGTTCCGCCGAGCCTAGCAAGTGCCCGCCGTACGACCGCCTGCGCCGCGCGTCACCGCCGTCATGGTGACCTACAACTCGAGGGCCACGCTGCCGCGCGCGCTCGCGGGCTTGCAGACTTCGATCGAGCGTGGCCTCTGCGATTCGATCGTCGTCGTCGACAATGACAGCAAGGACGGCACCGCGGACTACGTGCGCGCCGAGCACCAAGCCGTGCACCTGATCGCCAGCGGCCAGAACCTCGGCTTCGGTCGCGGCAACAACCGTGGCTTCGCGCACGCTCACACCGAGTACGTGCTGCTGCTGAACCCCGACGCCGAACTTCAACCAGACGCCCTGCGGGAACTCACCGCCTTCCTCGATCAGCACCCGCAGGTCGGCATCGTCGGGCCGGCGATCCGCGAGTCAGGCCACCCCGATCAGCCGGCGTTTCGCTTTCCGACGCCCGGCTCGGTGCTGCGTGCGGCACTCGGTCGACTCGGCGGCGACGGCGGTCGAGTGGCGGAGCCGATCGCCAACCGGCGCTACCCGGTCGACTGGTTGTGCGGCGCGGCACTCTTGATCCGCCGTTCGCTGCTGCAAACCCTGCAAGGCTTCGACCCCCGCTTCTTCTTGTACTTCGAGGAGACCGATCTCTGTCGCCGCGCGCTGCGCGCGGGCTTTGCCACCTGGGTGCTCGGCGACGTCGTCGCCGGCCACTACGGCGGCAGCAGCGCCAAGGCCAGCCAACGCGTGATGTGGGAAGGCTGCATCGCCGACCACTACTTCAGAAGCCGCTACCACTACATGCGCAAGCACCACGGCCGCGCTGTGGCGTTTGCCACCGAGCTGCTGGAGATTGCGCTGATGGTGATCTGGGCAACCGGTCGACGCCTGGCGGGCAAGCCGAGCAACGGGCGCCTGGCGCTGCGCTGGTCCGCGCCCATCTTGCGGCTGCCGGCGGCGGTGAACGACGAGCCGCTCCTGGCCGCGCCGACGGCCCTCGCCGCACAGGGCCGCGCGCGCTGACGCTGCGAGCCCCGGGTCAGCGGCTGGCGGGCAATCGCCCCGCCCACCCCAGCATCTGCGCCGCGAGGTCCATCGGGTAGTGGGCCTTCACGTCGATCACCTCGCCGCGCGCGTCCTTCACCAAGCGCAGCTCGGGTTGGAGGAACGCGGACAGCGCCGGCAGGTTGAGCGCCTTCAGGCGCGCCAGCACTTCTTCGTGCAGCGCGCGATCGATCTGCGTGCCGTAGGTTTCGACCAGGTGCTTGCCCGCGGCGAAGTCGCCGGTCGCCTTGATGCGCATCACCTCGCCGAGCAGTTTGCCGCAGGCGAGGCGGAACTTCTCACCGTCGAGCACGCGGTAGTACGTCTTGCCGCCGCGCTTCTCGGCGCGCAACGCGTCGGCTGCGTTTGCCAACAGCCAGTGCACGATGAGCTGGCGGTTGCGCATGTGGTCTTCCTCGATCTTCTTGCCGAGCGCCACGCGGCGCAGCTGCACCAGCCCATTGCGCGCGTACGCCTCGTACTGTGCCAGCGCCGCCTCGGTCGAGGGCGCGAAGCCCTTGGCGATCGCCTCGGCATCTCCGATCCAATACAGGCCCACGAGGTCGGCGCGCGCCTCCTCCAGCGTCGAGTAGTAGGTGCCCAGGCGCTGCGCCGGATTCACGACCTCGGCGCGTAGCTGCCCCGACGCGTGCCCCACGACTTCGTGCAGGTTGGTGTGAATGTCGTCGACGATCCCGAGCCAGCGTTTGGCGCGTTCTACTTCCGCCGCGTCGTTGGCGAACTCGGTGGTGGCGCCCTCGCCCTTGCTCGCGAGCGCGTAGCCCTCGACCACGTTGGCCAGGTTCACCGACTTGCTGCCGTGGTCTTGGCGGATGTCCGCCTCGTTCGGCAAGTTCACGCCGATCGGCATGACGGGTCCGACGTCGCCGGTGGCGCAGATCACCGAGATCGCGCGCGCCGAGATGCCCTTGACTTCCTTCTTCTTGAACTCGTTGGCCCAAGGCATGCGATCTTCGAACCAGGGCGCATTCTCGGCGAGCACCTCCATCGGCCTGGTCTTGCTCTTGTTCTTGAAGCTGACCAACCCCTGCCAAGCACCCTTGTGTCCACGCACGTCGACGTAGACCTCGACGAAGCCGTTCACATGATCGACGACGGAGTCGTTGTCGTGCACCCACGCGATGTTGAACGCCTGCCAATCAGCTGGCTCGCCCGTGCGGTAGTAGCGGATCAACAGATCGAGCGCGCGCTTGGTCTTCTCCGGCGCGTAGCCACGCGCCGCCGTCAAGTGCGCCACGATGTTCTCGATCGAGCGCGCGTACAGGCCGGGTGGAATCTGGGAGCCGTCGCCCGCCCGATATACCTCCTCGATGAGCTTGCCGTCGCGCTTGACGAGACGACTGTTGAGGGGGTAACGCTCGGTGAAGGTCGCAAGGTCAGCGGTGTTCACGCCGACGTAGAGGTTGTTGCAGCTGGCGGCGAGCGCGTCGCCCCCGTCGCCAGGCGACTTGTCGGTGATCGAGCGATCGCGCTGCGGATCGGTCAGGATTGCATGCAGCCGGTCGACCTCGCTCTCGACCGGGACCTTGGCGCCCTGCGCCGCAGCCAGGCGCGCGGCCAAACGCAACTCGTCGCGCGACAGCTTGAGCAGCATCTTGTCGGTCGAGTAGTTGTGGTGGATGCCGTTGTGGATCCAGAACGCCTTGGTGTAGCGCTCGACCTCGGCGCGCACCTTGTAGGGCATCTTGCCGCGCGGCCCGTACAGCCCCTCGAGCAGGTCTTTGATCGCCAGGTTGTGCGCGTAGCGCTGATCGAAGCAGATGTCGCGGCCCGCAATTGCGGCTTGGCTCAGGTGATAACAGAGGAGCTTGTCGTGCAGCTCCAACTCCTCGAAGCCGTCGGCAAAGAGTTGCAACACCTGCACGTCGTCGACGCGCTCGACGACGTTGTCGCGCGGCGCCATCGCCGGTGCTTGCCCCGTCTTGGTCGCTTCCTTGGGCTTGCACCAGTCGTCCAACCAGCGGAACAACTCGCGGTACCACAGCACGCTGTTCTGCGGTGACGAGACCCAGTGCCCCTCGCCCGGGAAGTACAAGAACCGCGACGGCACTTTGCGCACCTGCGCCGCGGTGAACGCCTGCAAGCCCTCAGTCATCGGCACGCGGAAGTCCTTCTCGCCGTGGATCACGAGCAAGGGCGTCTTCCAGTTCTGTACGAAGCGATGCGGTGAGAACTTGTCGTACGCCTGCTTGACCTGCGGGCTCTTCCAGTACGGCCCGCCTAGATCCCAGTTGACGAAGAACAGCTCTTCGGTCGCGTGAACCATCGCCTCCAGGTTGAACACGCCGCAGTGCGCGACCATCGTGCAGAAGCGATCGCCGCCGTTGCCCATGAGCCAGTAGACGGTGTAGCCACCGAAGCTCGCGCCGATCGCCGCCACGCGCGCCGGATCGATGTAGGGCTCCTGCCGCAAATCGTCGCACGCTGACAGCAAGTCTTGCATGGCCTGGCCGCCCCAATCGCCGCTGATCTGTTCGTTCCAGGCGCTGCCGAAGCCAGGCAACCCGCGCCGGTTCACCGCCATCACCACGTAGCCCTTGGCCGCCATCAGGTGGAAGTTCCAGCGGGTGCTGAACCATTGCCCCACCTGCGACTGCGGACCGCCCTGGCAATAGAGCAGCATCGGATACTTCTTCTTCTGGTCGAAGCCCGGCGGATACACGACCCACGACAGGATGCGCTTGCCGTCGGTGGCCTTGGTCCACCGCTCCTTCACCTCTGGTAGGGCCAGCTTGCTGAACACCTCGCGATTCTCGTCGGTGATCGCGACGCCCTCGCTCGCGCCGCCGACCAGCTTGAGTCGCACGATCTCGTGCGGTCGCTCGGTGTGCTGTCGCAACGCGTACAGCGTGCTGCCATCCGGCGACAACTGCGCGTGCGAAAACTCCCAGCGACCCTGTGTCAGCGGCTGCGGCGCGCCACCGCCGGCTTCTACCCGGTAGATCTGCGTCGTGCCGAGCGTCTCGCTGGCGAACACCAGCCGCAGACCATCGCGGCTCCAGATCGGCTCCAGCGCGTTCTGATCGAAGCCCGCGGTGAGGTCGCGCACGCTGCCGCTCGCGCGGTCGTGCAGCATCAAGCGGTTCTTGTCCGCCTCGTAGCCGTCGCGCCCCATCGACAGGAAGGCGATCTGCTTGCCGTCGGGGGAGAAGCGCGGCTCCGTGTCGTAGCCCGGCAAGCCGGGAGTGAGATTCTGGTGCGTCTTTGGCTGCGCGAGCGACACCAAGAACAAGCTGCTGTCGGTGCTACTCTCGGGATTCTGCACCGGCTTCGCCGTGTAGCAGAGTTCGGTACCGTCGGGCGACCACGCGATCTGCTCGCCGCCGCCAAACGGCTTCAAAGGCGTGTCGGCCCGCATGCCTTCCATCAGGTCGACGCCCGCCCCACCTTCGCTCGCCACCACGAACAGATGGCTGTAGGAGCCTTCGTTCCAGGCGTCCCAGTGCCGCACCAAGAGATCGTCGTAAACCTTGGCCTCGGCCTTGGGGAGGTCGGGATGTCGGTCGATGACACTGGGCTCGAGCTTGACCTCGGCGGTGAACGAGAAGTGCTTGCCGCTCGGCGACCACGCCATGTTCGCGACCCCACCCTCGTGCTGGGTCACCTGGCGCGCTTCGCCGCCATCGAGCGCGATCACGAAGATCTGCGGCGATCCGTTGCGCGTGCTGATGAACGCAACCCGCTGGCCATCCGGCGCGAAGCAGCCGTTGGTGTTGCTGCCCGTCGTGGTGAGCTGTCGCCGCTCGTTCGTCGCCACGTCTGACAAGTAGAGCTGCGAGGTCCCCTTGTTGGCGGCGAGGTCGGTGCTGCGCACCGCGTACAGCAGCTTGCTGCCATCGGGGCTGAGCTGCGGCTCGCTCACCCGCCTGAGCTGCCAGAGCAGTTCGGGGCTGAGCCGTTCTTGCGCGATGGCGACGCCAGACAAGAACGCGAGAAAGACGAGCGGGAGCAGGGTTCGGCGCATCGGTGGGGCGATGCTACCCCGACGACCGGTCAGCGCGTGAAGCCGAGAAGGACAGCTTTGTCGGCGAGCCCCTGCCAAGTGACTTTCTCGACTCCCTGGTCCATCAGCTCGACGGCGGTCGTGGCGTCCTCCCAACGCCCGCAGCGCAGGGCGGCGGCGACGGCGGCCGAAAGGAGCGTGCCCCGCGTGGCGGCATCGCGCAGCGGATCGTGGTCGACGACTTCCGCGATGAAGGTGTGTAGGTCGGGGTCGACGCGCAGCAGTTCGAAACGGGTATGGCCATGCGTCACCTCGCGTCCCGGCCGCTTGGCGAAGCAGGCGAAGGCCTCCACGCCCTGACCGAAGTACTCGGCTTCGTTGCTGGCCGCGTAGAAGTCGAGGAACTCGCCGCGCGCTCGCGCCGCCTGAAACAGGTCGCGCACACGACGGCGCTGCGCCTGGGAGAAGGCGTAGAGGTGCACCTGATGCGCCAGCTCATGCGCCAGGGTGTCGAAGCCGAACTGCAGCGCGTCGTCGAGGCTTTCGATCCCAGTGGCGGCGCGCAGCCCGCCCATGCCGCGCACGTCGTCCCAGACGCGGCCATCGAAGGTCCGTCGCCCACGCAGACAGGCGCGTGAGGGAGCGTCGGTCGTGCGCTCCAGCTCGTCGAGCATGTCGTGGCAGCCGCCCATGGCGACCAAGCGTGGCAATCGGCGATGAAACAGCGCCAACGCACGGAGCGCGGCCATGCGGCGCTCCGGTGTCAAAGTAGCTAGCGCGGGCACGAACTGCGCCGCCACCTCCTCGTCGATCGGCGGCTGCTGCAGCGCTGCGCGCAGACGCTCGAACTCCGGCACGTTCGCCGGCATCGACAACGAGTAGCGCTGATTCAGCAGCGCCTCGCCCAGCAAGCGATGGGCGACCGGATGCCCCGGAGCCTTCTGCAACACACGCGCGAACGCCTCGGCCGCAGCGCCATGCTCGCCCAGCCGCGCCAGGCGCACGGCTTCCTGCAGCTCCGGCGTGGTCTCGGCGCCGCGTGGCGGCGTCAAGCCGGAGCCCAAGCGAATGTGTGCCTCCACGTACAGGGGATCGAGCCGCAACGTGTCGTGGTAAGCCGCCGCCGCCTCGTCGTTGCGTTGTTGGCGAAACAGCGCCGACGCGTAGGCGGCCAGCAGCTCGCTGCACTCGGGCGCGTGTGGCTGGCGCAGAGCCGCCTCGGCGCGCGTCAATGCTCCGTCGAAGTCACGGGCGCGCAGCCGCGCTCTCACCTCGAGTGCCGCGTGTTCGGCCGAGGGCTCCTTTGCCACACACGCGAGCACGTAGCGCAGCGCCATCCCGGCGACCCCGAGTTCGAGATGGCACCGCGACAGCCAGGGCCAGACGCGGTCGCTGTCGCCGACCAGCACCTGAGCGCGACGAAAGCACGCGAGCGCCTCCACCGGGTCGTTGCGCTCCAGCAGCTCGCGGCCGACGCGCAACACTTGCTCTTCGCCCGCAGCATGCAACGGGGCCGCTGGCAACGGCGCCGACGGCCCCTGCGCCGGCAAGACGGCCAACCAAGCGATCAGACCGAGCCCGGCCCGCAAGCTGTTCGCCGCGGCGCGGGTTTCGTTCGCCTGCCTCCGCGTCGCCAAGGGAAACAACATCTGGCCTGCTGCTTTTTCGAACAGCGCGTGGCCCGGCGTTGACCTCAGTCGCCAATCAACGGTGCGACCGCTACCTCAGCGCAGCAGAGCCGCAACCAACGAGACGCGGAGTGAGCCAATCGGCGGCTCCGCCGCGAGTCATGAGCCGTAAGACGTAAGCCATAAGTCCCAGACCGCTGCCTGACCGCCTCACCATCGCCGCCTGTCCGCGTTCTGGGCTTACGTCTTACGTCTAATGACTTACGTCTTTCCACAGCCGAAACATCTTCGCGCTTCGCGAAGATGCTTCGGCTGTGGAACTCAGCGCGCTTGCGTGCCGAGGATGTCCATGCGTTGGACGTCAAGCAGCCAGGTCCCATCGGCGGCTGCTTCCTTGGGACCGAGCACGCCGACCTCGACACCCTCGAACACCGAGAAGTCGTAGCGGTCATTCGTGCAAGTGAGGTAGCCGAGAACCCGACCACCTCGTACCAGCCGCACGGTGCGACTGGGAATCGAGCTGCTGACGACGCGCACCCAACCCACCAGGTCGAACCTCGACAGCGGATCCTCGACCGTCGCCTTGGCGACGGTCACCTCGAGGTTCGGCGGCGGCAGCGTCTCGGCCGCGACGACCTGTGCATCCAACACCAGCACTTGCTTGCGGATCTCTTGCATCAGACTGGTGGCCGTGAGTTGATCGCTGGACCCCGCGTCGAAGCTAGAAGCGAGCTTGCTCACCGCGCCCTCGAGACCGGAGTAGGCATCCCGGTTCTGCTGCGCCCAGGGCTTGCCGATCTCGCTGCGGAACCGGCCGACGACTTCTTGCAGTTCGGCGCGCTGTCCACGCAGAACCTCGGTACGTCGCAAGGCCTCCAAACGATCCTTGGTGATCTTCTGCCATTGGCTGCGCCGTGCTTCCTCGAGCTTGCTCCATTCCACCAACGCGACTCCCGCATCGATCTCGGCTGACAGCGCCGCGCGCGGCACGAAGCCTTGGGCGCGCGGGTTGCGCACCGCGTACCACTCATTCTCCTCCGCCATGAAGTGCAAGGGCACGCCATCATCGAGCGCGTCGGCGGGCGCTTCAGTGGAGCGCGGCCGATAGCGGAACGACACGCGCTTACCGTTGGTGCGCACAAAGCCCTGATCGTCGGGCGGCGTGGCGAACTTCTTGTGCACGTAGCCGGTGACGCCCAGCGGCAGGGTCACTGCCACGAACCCGTTGCGTTCCTCGCCTAGCTGCACGACGTCGCCGCGCGCCAGTTGGTCGAGATACACCGGTGAGTTGTCGCTGTCGAAGCAGCGCACCGGCTGCTGCTCGACATCGACACGCGCGTAGCGAGTGACCGCGGCGGGCGGTGGCACGGGCGCGGCGGCATCCGTCGCTTGGCGCAAGGTCGCGGGTGGCGGCGCCTCGTTGCCGGTCGCCTGCGCGGCGACATCAGCCGCAGCAAGCATGACCAAGGGCAGGAATGCGCGCACGCCGCTGAGGCGGATCGACCGCCGAGTGATCGGCGCGTCGCCGTGTGAGTCTCTAAGTTGCATATCACCTCCCTGAGTAGACCGAGTTCACGCGCCTGACCGGGCGCGGAACCGCCGGGGATGCTAGTGGTCGGCGCGCGGCGACACCACAACAGGGCGTGGTTTTCGCGCGGTGCGATCGACCAGGCCCAGCGCCGCGCTGCATCTACCAAAGTCGCCCAACCCAGTTGACCAACCCGGCTGACCGATAAGATGCATGCAATGGCACGCAGCCCAGCCACCAACTCGACCGCCGCGCGCCGGTGGTCAACAGGCTCCTCGCAGCTGGCGATTACCCTGGTCGCCACCGCCTTCTGCAACGCGTGCACCTTTTTCCGCGGCGATTCTCGCGTGCTGGTGACGAGCACGCCGGCGGGTGCCAGCATCACGGTCGACGGCGCGGACAGCGGGCAAACCACCCCCAGCATGGTCGACCTCGGCGGCATTGCCGGCAGCAATCACGAGATCACCGTGCGCAAGCGCGGCTTCGACCAAGAGACGCGCCAGGTGTTGCACTACACCACCGCCTACACCTCGGCCTGGATTCAGGGCGCACAGGACCCCGGCCTCTGGACCCTGCCTCTGTGGTGGACGATGGGGGACGTGATCATGCCCTTCGCGGTGCGATGGCGTTACGTGCCGCACGAGCTGCACGTCAAGCTCTACAAGCAGGGCGAAGGGCCGGTGACCGAAGCGGAGCCGGTCGCACGCTGATGCGGCGAGCGGTCTTCCTGGATCGCGATGGGACGCTGAATCGCGAGCGCGGCTACGTCGCGGAGCCTAGGCAGTTGGAAGTGGTGCCCGGCGCCCGCGACGCGGTGGTCCGCTTGGATCGCGCTGGCTGGGCGCTGGTGGTGATCACCAACCAGGGCGGTATCGCCAAGGGCCTCTACTCGCACGCGGCGTTGGCTCGCGTACACGACAAGCTGCACGCCGCCCTCGACACCCTTCCGCGCGGCTACTTCCATTGCCCGCACCACCCCGAGGGGCAAGCCGGCAGCGGCTACGAGGGCCCCTGCGCCTGCCGCAAGCCGCAGGACGGCTTGCTCCGCCAGGCAGCCGCCGTGCTCGATCTCGCGCTCGACGGCTCGGTCGTGATCGGCGACAGCGCACGCGATCTGCTCATGGCGCAGGGTCACACCATGCGCACCATCCTCGTGCGCTCCGGCAAGCCCTGGCAAGCGGAGCGCGACAAGCTGATCGCCGCGGGCGCCGCTCCGTTCGACATCGTCGACGACATCACAGTGGCCGCCGAACTCTTGGCGCCGATCGCTGCCAGCGCCTGATCTACTACTGCCGCGATTCTTCGCATGGCGCGCAAATTCGCTAGGCGGCAGCGGCAGTAGTAGATCGCACTCCAGAGACAACAGCGCCGGCGGCCCTCCCGGTCGGCGCTGCGCCGACCTCAACCCCTCATGGGTTGCGGCCGCCGGCTGCGCTGAGAGCAACGGCTACTCGCTGCCGGCGCGCGGCAAGTGCGCCCAACGGAACTTCTCGCGCAACACGTCGAAGTAGCTGTCGCGGCCGCGCGTGAGATGCCGGAAGCGCAACGGCGACGGCCGCAAGCACACGCGATCGCCGACGCGCACTTGCGTGTGCACCTGACCATCAACTGTGAAGTCGCAGATGCCATCGCCCATCGCTTCGTCGACGATCAAATCCAGGTCGCAGGGCGGCATCACCAAGGGGCGCACGGTCAGCGTGTGCGGCGCCAGTGGGACCAAGACGAACGCATCGATGCCCGGTGCCACTACCGGCCCACCGGCCGCGAGGCCGTACGCCGTCGAACCGATCGGCGTGGCCACGATCAGCCCGTCGCCGCCGTAGGTCGCGAGTTCAGCGCCGGCTCGCTCCGCGCGCAGGGTGACGATGCCGCACCCAGCGCCGCGCGCGAGCACGCCGTCGTTGATGCCCAGGATGGGCGGGGTCAGCTCACCGTTCTTGCGCTGCACATGACACGCGATCATCAGCCGCGGCTCTTCGTGCAACTCGCCGCGCAACGCCATCTCGAGCGTGGGCTCGGCATCCTCGAGACCACACGCCGTCAGGAAGCCAAGGCGACCGAAGTTGACGCCGAGCGTCGGCCGCTGGTTGGTGCCCATCCGTCGCGCCGCCGCCAGGAGTGAGCCGTCGCCACCCAAGACAACCACGAGGTCAGCGCCGATCTCACGCAGCGAACGATCGCGCTGCATGACCACGCGCACGCGCGCGACGCGCGCCTCCAAGAACACACGGAAGCGCTCGACCAATGCCGCGGCATCGCCCTTGCGTTCGTCGCCGAGCACCAAGACCGAGAGGTCGAGCTTGCGCGGTGGGGCCGCAGGCTTGCTGCGCGCGGCGACCGCACGTTTGACCGATTTGCCGCGAGGCGCGCGCGCCATGCCGGCTCAGCGCGTCGGCGCCGTCGTGAATGCCAGGAATCGCTGCACGACCGACTTGGTGTCGAGCCCCAACTCAGCCAACATCTCTTCGCGGCTGCCATGCTCGAGGAACTTGTCGGGGACGCCCAACAGTTGCATGCGGGCGCGCACCGTGCCGTGCGCCGCCAGCGCTTCCAACACAGCCGACCCAAAGCCCCCCATCACGGCGTGGTCCTCCAACGTCATGACGATGTCGTGACGATTGGCCAGCGCCACCACACCCTCGGCGTCGAGCGGCTTGACGAAGCGCGCGTTCACCACCTCGATGTTGATGCCGCGCGCTTCCAACAGGCGGGCCGCTTCGAGCGCCGTCTTGGCCATGTGCCCATACACCAAGATCGCACCGTCGCGACCCTTGCGCAGCACTTCGAGCTTGCCAAGTTCGATCTTGCTCGTCGGCAGGTTCCAGCCCAGCGCGCGCAGGTCTTCGGAGTCGGGCGCCGCGCCACGCGCGTAGCGGATGCCCGACGGACCATCCAGGGTCAGCGCGAAGTCCATCATCGCGCGCAGCTCCGGCCCGTCCTTGGGCGCCATCAACACGATGTTCGGCATCGTGCGCAAGAAGGCGATGTCGAACAGGCCGTTGTGCGTGCAGCCGTCCTCGCCAGCGATGCCGGCGCGGTCCATGCAGAACATGACCGGCACGTTCTGGATGAGCACTTCCTGGAACACCTGGTCGTAGCCGCGCTGCAGGAACGTCGAATAGATCGCGACGATCGGGCGCATGCCGGCGGTGGCCAGGCCCGACGCGAACGCGACCGCGTGCTGCTCGGCGATGCCGGCATCCACGAAGCGGTCGGGGAACTTGTCGCGGAAGCGCAGCAAGCCGGTGCCATCGGGCATCGCCGCGGTGATCGCCAGCACGCGCGGATCGCGCCCCACCAGCTCCTCGACGGCTTCGCCAAACCAATCGGTCCACGCCGCCGCCGTCTTCTTGGCCTTGGCGGGCAAGATCACCTCCGGCTCCACCGGCACCGGCATCGGCTTGGGCTTCGGCTTGGCCGCATGCGCGCGGTCGTACCTGGTCTCGGAGCCGGGCACGCCGCGCCCCTTCTCGGTGCGCACGTGCAGCAGCACCACGCCATTCATGTCTTTCACGCGGTGCAGAACGTCGAGCAGCTCCGGCAAGCTATGGCCGTCGATCGGGCCGAAGTAGCGGCAACCGAGTTCGTCGAACACCGAGCCAGGCGCCAGGATGTTGCGCAGGCTCTGCACGCCCGACTCGACCTTCTCGTCGAGCTCCTTGCCGATCAATGGGATCGACTGCAGCAAGCCGTGCAGCGTCTTTTTGGCCTGGTTGTACAGCGGCCCGCTGCGAATGCGGTTGAGGTGGCGCGACAGCGCACCGACGGTCTGCGCGATCGACCAGCGGTTGTCGTTCAACACCACGAGCAAGCGATCGTTGTCGAGCGAGCCCGCATGATTGAGCGCCTCGAACGCCACGCCGCAGCCCATCGCCGCGTCGCCCACCACGGCGACCACGTTGCGCTTGTGGCCGAGCAGCCGATCACCCACCGAGATGCCCAGCGCCGCCGACGCGGCAGTGCCCGCGTGCCCCATCAGGTACACGTCGTACTCGGACTCGAACCGGTTGGTAAACCCCGACAACCCGCCCTTCTGCCGGATCGTGTGAAAGCGATCCTTGCGGCCGGTGAGCAGCTTGTGCGGGTAGGCCTGGTGACCGACGTCGAACACCAAGCGATCCTGCTTGAAGTCGAACAGGTAGTGCAGCGCGATCGTCAGCTCTACCACCCCCATGCCCGAGCCCAAGTGGCCGCCGGTGCTCTGGATCGTGTGCATGATGTGCGCACGCAGCTCATCAGCCAGCGCCGGCAGTTGTTCCTGCGTCAGGCGCTTGAGGTCGACGGGCGAGTCGATCGTGTCGAACAGGGGTGTGCGCGGCAGACTGTCAGCGCTGTCCAAGGCTAAGCCTCTCTGGAGACCGAGAATAAGGCGACATCTTGCAACAGACGGACTGTCGAGTCCAGCATTGCCTGGCCCACGAGTGCGGCGCACGCGCTAGGCGCCAGCGCCGATGCCGCCTCTGCCAAGCGTCGCGCCTCGGCCCGCCCCGCCGCCAGTCCGAGCACGGCCGGATACGTCAACTTGCCAGCGGCAGCGTCCTTTCCGGTGTTCTTGCCCAGCGCCACCGACGTCCCTTCGACGTCGAGACAATCGTCGGCGATCTGAAAGGCGCGACCCACAAGGGCGCCAAACTCGCGCAGCGCCGGCAACGCGCGCAGGTCGCCGCCGCCCGAGAGGGCCCCCACTTCGAGCGCCGCACCGATCAAGGCCGCGGTCTTGTGGTCGTGGATCCACTGCACTTCTGCTGCCGAACGCGCCCCGCGCCCGCGCTCGGCTGCCATGTCAGCCTGCTGCCCGCCGACCATGCCGGCGACGCCGGCGGCCCGCGCCAGCACCAAAACCGCGTCAGCACCAGCCTCGGCCACGATCTCGAACGCCAAGGTCAAGAGCGCGTCACCCGCGAGCACCGCGGTCGCTTCATCGAACGCTTTGTGCACCGTCGGCCGGCCGCGGCGCAAGTCGTCGTCGTCCATGCATGGCAAGTCGTCGTGCACCAAGCTGTAGGTGTGCAAGAACTCGATCGCCGCCGCGGGGCGCAGCGCGCGCGCGCGGTCGCCGCCGGTCGCCGCACACGCGAGCAACCCGAGCAGCGGGCGTAGCCGCTTGCCGCCGGGGAACATCGCGTAGCGCATCGCCGCGGCGAGGTCGGCCGCCAGGGCCTGAGACGTGTCGTGCGCCGGCTGTGGCAACATGGCGTCGAGCGCGGCTTCAACCGCAGGCAACTCCGCGCGGGCGAACGCGGCAAACAGAACGCCCACGGGGGTCGGCGACACGGACACGCTCATCGGCGCAAAACCATACCGGTGAGGGCGTGTGAAGCCGCCTGCGGCGTGACCCCCGTCAGCAGAATTCGCTGGCCGGGCGCGCTCGCCGGCAGCGTCGTCTCGCCCACCGTGCGCCGCAGCACGCCACCGATCATCTCGACCTCCACGGTGCCGGCCGCGTCGTCGACGACGATCGCCATGCGGTCGACTTCGGCCATCTGTTCGACACGCTTGCCCACGGCCCCCAGCATGACCACGCCGAGGAACTCGCCGTCGGCAAGCCCCTCGATCTGGGTCACGCGCCAGCGCACCGAAGCGGTGCTATGGGCCAACACTTCGTTGAGCCGGGCGAGCCAGTTTTGCACGGTGAACGGATCCAGCTTGGCGGCAGGCGGCACGCGCGGCACGGCCTGCGGGTAGTCGCCATCGGCTTCGATGAGGAAGGGCAGCCGCGCTTCGAACGCGCGGCCGTCGACGCCGAGCAGCACGAGAGGCTCGCCGGCGCCGGGCAGGTCGGACTTGATACCGTCACGCACCACCCAGCCATCGTGCAACGTCAGAGTCAGCGTGCCGGTACTGCGCTCGAGACGAACGGTGACCCGCGCCGCCTGCCACAGCGTGTTGCCGCTGCCGACCCGATCTTGGGCCTCGAACAACTCCAACCCGCGCAGTTCCTTGTTCTCGATCGCCTGCAGCGCGAGCACGCGCAGGCGCGCGTGACCGTTGCGGCGTAACAGTTCGTGCAGCGTCTCGACGGCCAGACGCAGGCCTTCCGGCATCGATTTGGTCGCCGCCTGCAGGCGCATCTGCCGCGCGTCTCGGTCGGCGGCCTCGGTGGCGGCGCGCTCACTCACGAAGGCGCGGATGCCGTCGCGCGCGACCAGCACCGACGCCAGCTCTGCCTCGAGGGTCTCGATGCGCGCCTGCCGCAGCGTCGCGAGGCGCGCGTGCGCTGCACCACGCACACGCGCGTGCTCAGCGGCCTGCGCTGCGTACCAGACGAACCCGATCGTGGCCGCGCTGCAAACCGTCACCGCCAAGGCCCGCAGCACCCGCGCTCAGCCCTTGGCGTCCCAGTTCTCATCCTTGTGGTTGTTCCACCACTTCTCCCAGTCCTGCGGCGAGCGGAACGCCTGGCCCGTCAGTTTGGCGAGCGTCGTATTCCACGGGTCGTTGATCGCGGCGTAGGTGCGCTTGCGCGTTTCTGCCACCGGGTCGCCCAGCGTCTCGGTGCGCGATTGGTTGTGGATCTCGACAAAGCGCTTGAGCAGCTTCTTGACGATCTCGCGCCGCACTTTGAGGTCGGTTTTCTCGTAGTGCCCGAGTGCCTCGCCGGCCTTGGCCATGATCTGGTCCTCGGTGTCACGCAGCGCGGTGTCGACGATGAAGTCACACACGCCGAGATCCTGCGTCTGGCCCAGGCCCGCGATCAACCGTCCACGCAAAGCCACCCACTCCGACTTGCTGTAGCGCGCGTTGCTGAACGCATTCTTCAACACCTTGGCGCCCGTCTTGCCCATGCGCGACAACACCACCGTCGACGCCTCGTACAGCTCGATCTTCTCCGGCAACCGCACCTTGGCCTTGCTGAACACCGCCTCGAGTGCAGTCGCCACCGAAGCCTGGTCCTTCGGATGCATCGTCTCGTAGGCCAGCACCCACTTGCTCAAGTAGGTGCGCGCCTCGACGTCCTTGCTCATCTGCTTGTCGTTCACCAAGCGCATGAACTCAGCGACGTCCTTCGCCACCTGCGGGTCCGGTGTCTTGGGCGCGCCCGGGGGGTCATCCTGCGCGGTCAGGCTGCCGCCAAGAACCATCGCTGTCGCCAACATCAACACCGGCATCCGAGAGAATCGTGTCATTCGTAACCTCCTTGCGACCATCGCATCGAACCATCGCGCACGTCGGGGCTGTTGTGCCTCGCCGCCGCTGGAGAAGGATAGCAAGCGACATGCCGAGGCGTGCGTGACGATCCGCTGCAAGTGACTGACTGACTGACTGACTGACTGCAGCTCCCTCCCAAAGCTCCGAGCAGGCCAGCCTGCCCGCCGCCCCGGTCGGTCGCCCGCGCGCGGCGGCAGCGGTTGATGAGTTAGCGGGGATGCGGAAGCTAGCATCCTCTTGAAGGAAGCCGCCGCGCCCGTGCGAGCG
>JANPER010000066.1:0-2232 GCA_031423015.1 Planctomycetota bacterium
CACCAGATTGAGCACGCTGTTCGACACCACGAGGGCGGCTGAGTCGTCAGCCACCGCCGGCGCGTGCGCGCGCTGGCGCGCCTGCTCCGCTTCGAGTCGAACGAGACCCGCCACGTCGCTGACCGGGTTGGCCTTCAACCAACCGGCCAAGGCGTCGAGGTCGAGGCCCATGTCCTGGATGCGCGCCTTGGCGAAGCGCACGTTGCCCCAACCGATGGTGCGCGCCATTTCGGCTTGATGCTTGCGCGAAAGCGCCAACATGTCGTCGTTCACATCGACGCCGATCACTCGCCCCATGGCCCCCACCTTCTGCGACAAGATGTAGCAGATCTTGCCCGAGCCGGAACCCAGGTCCACAACGGTGTCGCCCTCGCGCGCCCAGGCCGACGGATCGCCACAGCCGTAGTCACGCTCCAAGATCTCGGCCGGCAGCTTCGCGAGGAAGGTCGGGTCGTACTGCGTCGGACAACACAGGGCTGGCTCGAGGCGCTGCGCCGCGGCGCCGTAGCGCTCGCGCACGGCGGCTTCGTGATCGAGGGACGGAGAGGACATGGAAGGAGAGTCTGCCATTGCGAAGAGGCCAACGATGCTACGGGGGTGCGCGGCGGCCGATCCACGGTCGCGTGCTGAATCGCCAGCCATCGACCGAGTAGCGTGCCCGCAGAATGACCAACCGCAAGCGCATCCTCGTACACCAACTCAAGGAATGGGGCGAGATCCTGGTCGGCTTCGAGGCGCGCAACCGCTACGAGCTGAAGGACGAAAGCGGCGCGCTGATCGGTTATGCCGCGGAGGAGGGCGGTGGCTTTGGCCGCGCCGTCGGCCGGCAACTGTTCGGCTCGGGCCGCAAGGCGACGATCCACGTGCTCGACGCGCATGGCAAAGAAGTGGCGCGCGGCGACAAGCCCTTCACCTGGTTCTTCCACCGCGTCGAGGTGTTCGCCGACGGTCGCAAGCTCGGCGCCATCCACCGGCGCTTCACGCTGCTGCACCGGCGCTTCACCGTGGAGACCGCCGACGGCCGCGAGCTGTTCACCATCGAGAGCCGTTTCCTGCAGATCTGGACCTTCAAGCTGCTGTTCAAGGGCCAGGAGGTCGGCGTGATCAAGAAGAAGTGGGGCGGCCTGCTGAAGGAAATGTTCTCCGACGCCGACGTGTTTGGCCTCGAGTATGACGACCTGCCCGAACTCGAAGCGGTACGGCCACTGTTGATCTTCGCGACACTGTTGGTGGACTTCGTCTGCTTCGAGAACAACCGGGGCAGCGGCGGCATGTTCCTCGGCGGCGGCGAGTAGCCGCGCCTGACGCGCAGCCGCGGCCACGGGACTCGCACGCGCGGCGAAGTGCACGGACCCTCAGGCCGCCCTGCCCCTGCCGCCGATGCAAGGGGCGGCGCACCCCGAAACGGGCAGCGGCTGCAAGCGAACCCGCGTGAACGTTCTCGACCCGTTCGAATTCGAAGTGCCTGCCTCATCGGCCAACCTGGGCCCGGGGTTTCGCGTGCTCGGCGTCGCCCTCGACCTCACCATGCGGGTGCGCGTGGAGCCCAGGAAGAAGGGCGACACGCACACCATCGAGCGGCGCGCCGGCTTCGTCGAAAAGTTCGACGACCCGCGCCACGATCCGATCCTGCGTGGCCTGCACGTTGGCGCGAGCAAGTTCGCCATCAAGCTCCCGCCGGCGGTGCACCTGATCGTGCAGAGCAGCGTGCCACCGGCATGCGGCCTGGGCACGACCTCGGCGAGCTACGCCTGTGGCCTGGCTGCAGCGGCGCACTTTGCCAAGGAGCCGATCGCTTTCGAACGGCTGCTCACCGAACTGGTCGACCTGGGCGGCGATCCAGCGCACGGCGCGGCATCGCTGGTCGGCGGCTTGGTGACCTGTGCCGAGCTGCGGGCCCAAAGCGGCGAGGCGCGCTACCGCGTGTTCCCGCACGCCCTGCTCGACACGTGGCGCTTCGTGATCGTGTGCCCGGCGTTGCAGGTTGGAGTGGCCGACCTGGCGCGCCTCTTGCCCGCGTCGTTGCCGCACGGCGCCACGGCGCGCACCACGGGCCGCGCGCTCGGCGTGCTGCGGGCCTTGGCGCTCGGCGATCAAGAACTGCTGTCGGAGTGCATCGAAGACGAAGTGCACGTGCCCTATCGCCGGCAGGTGGTGCCCGGCATGGCGCAATGCATGCACGCGGCGCGCGAAGCCGGCGCCGCCGCCGCCACGATCTCCGGCGCCGGACCG
>JANPER010000067.1:0-8992 GCA_031423015.1 Planctomycetota bacterium
GGCCACGCCGAAGTCGATCACCTTGGGCACCGGCCTGCCGTCGTAGAGCGTGACCATCACGTTCGACGGCTTGATGTCGCGGTGAATGATGCCTTTCTGGTGGGCGTGCTGGATCGCCTGGCAGACCGGCACGAACAGCTCCAGCCGTTCGCGCGGCGTGAGGTGGTTGGCGTCACAGTACTTGGTGATAGGCACGCCATCGACCAGCTCCATGACGAAGTATGGCAGGCCGGCTGCCGTGGCTCCGCCATCCAAGACGCGAGCGATGTTGACGTGGTCCATCACGGCCAGCGCCTGCCGTTCGGCTTCAAAGCGGGCGACGACCTGTTTGGAGTCCATGCCCGGCTTGATGACCTTGAGCGCAACTCTGCGCTGCACCGGGTGGGTTTGCTCGGCCATCCAGACGACGCCCATGCCGCCTTCGCCGATCTGCTGCAGCAGCTTGAAGGGACCGATCATCGTGCCGGGCCGCTCAGCGGCCGGCCGCAGGTCCATGCTGTCGCGAGGTGGGACCGGGGGCGATTCCAGGAAGCTGCCAGCGTCCGCGTAGGCGGAAAGCAGCGCTTCGACCTTCTGTCGCAGGAGCGGCGCATCGGCACAGGCCCGTTCCAGGTACGCGCGACGCTCATCCGGCGAGGTCATCTCGACCGCCTCGTCGAACACCGCTTTCGCGCTCAGGGGAAACGTGGCCATTTGGTTCCAATCTCACCAGTGCTGCAGACACTCACCAGTGCGATGTCGGACACCGGAGCGTGCCATGCGGGGGAAAGAAAGCCGCGGCAGGAGCTGCGCGGCCGGGACGCACGGCGGTCAGGCGCCGGTCTTCGTTGTTGTTCTCATTCAGCGGACTCAGGGTTGGATCGTGAAGTCGAGCGCGCTCGAAGCCGAGAAGCCCTGCGGCTTGCACGGCGTCGGGGCAGTTGGCCTGCGAGAGTCCCGGAACGAGGAACGCACCATTCAGCATCTGACACCACTCGGCCATGCCGTCAAGGCCCATGACAGTGAACGCGGTGGACAAAGAGCCGCAATGCCAAACACCGGCGCTGGCGGCGCGCCTCAGACGTTCGGCAAAGAGCGCGGCTCACGACAACGAGTGCCACCAGTGCCACCAGCCATACAGCGATGGTGGTCAGGGGTTAAGGATTGTCCCGAACTCGGGGACGTAATCAGCAAAATTAGCGCCCTCTGACCCAACTGGACCTGACCAGGACATTGTAAAGGGGCCCCAATTGAAGGTGGGGACAGCGCCGATCAGCTCGGAAGCCAGGTCTGCTTCAACTATCGTGCCGTTGATGCGGCATGGGACAGGGGTAATGATTGCCTCTCCGCCAGTAAGAAGAGGCCTCCTGTCTATTGCGGTTCCGGCAAATGCGGTACCATCCCAGCTAACGACAACAAGGAATTCCGGCGGCCTTCCGTTGCTCACCGCCTGCCAAGGATAACCGCTAGGACGTGTGGTGGGATCTAAGTCGAAGACCCAGAACCACCACATCTGATGATTTGCCTGTGGTGGCAGGCGTGGATTGACGGGTACGGGACCTGCCATTTCCATGAGCAAATCGTAGTTTCTACTTCCCATCTTCGTCATCTGGCCACGAACGACATCTTGGAATGGAGCGTTGAAAGGGAAAAGGGTGTCGCCGACGGGGTCGAAGACCGTGCTGATCTGGGCCGACTCAGGCTGAGAGGGGTTAAAGATTGAGTTAGCGCCATCAACGAAATGATAGCCTGCTGACCCAACTGGACCTGACCAGTCTATTGCACGAGGGCCCCAACCGAAGCTTGGGGGGACCACGCCGATCAGCGTGGAAGCCAGAACTGCTACGACTATCGTGCCGTTGATGCTGAATGGGACAGGGGTAATGATTGCCGCTCCGCCAGTAAGAAGAGGTCTCCTGTCTACTGCGGTTCCTGCGAATGCGGTGCCATCCCAGCTAACGACAACAAGGAATTCCGGGAATTGAGCCAAGCCCGGTGCGACGGGATAACCCTGAGGAGATGCAGTGGGGTCTAAGTCGAAGAGCCAGAACCACCACATTCCTGAGGTCCCAGGTGGTGACAGGGGTGGAGCGACGGGTACGGGACTCGCCATTTCCATGAGCAGCTCGAAGTCTCCACTTGCCGTCTTAGTCATCTGGCCAGTAAGGATGTCTTGGAATGCTGAAGCATTGAAAAGGGCGTCGCCGACGGGGTCGGCAACCGCGCTGATCTGGGCTGACACCGGCTGAGCACCTACGGTTGACAGGATCGCGGCCAGAAGGGCGATCGCGCTTGGTGCGATGTGCTTGGAACGTGTGAACATGATGCGTACTCCTTGCGTGTGAAGGTGCTTCGGGGCTTTGGAGCCGCTGTTCGCAGCGGCTTGCGCGACGGCCCGATCACGGCGCGCGTTGAATCAACCGATCGAGTTATGGCTAGCCAGAGCAGGTTGGTGGTGGGCCGTTTCATCTCCCGCCTTCCTTCCCGCCCGCCTTGTCCTTTTTCGCGAGCACTCATCCGGCGAGACGATCTCGACCGCCTCGTCGAACACTTCTTTCGCGCTCAGGGGACACGTGGCCATCGGCTCCATTCTCGTCAGACGTTTGCAGACGCTTACCAGTGCGACGTCGGACCCCGGAACGTGCCATGCGGGGGGAAAGAAAACCGCGGCAGTGTCGGGCCATCGCCACGCTCGACTTCTGGCACGCGACTTTGCCGCACAGTGTCGCTGGATCGGCCCAGTCGCGGCCTACACTCACCGCCGCATGTCTGGCACTCGTGTCGCGCTTCTCGCCGCAGTGGCGCTGCTTGCTGCGGGCTGTCGACCCGCGTCGACCACCGCGTCGCCGGCCGCGACTCCCGCGCGCGCCGTGGAACTCGTGGCGGCCGCGTTGACACCGCTGGCCGAAGAGGTCACCGCGCACGGCACGCTCGCCGCCGACGACGACGTCGACCTCGGCTTCGAATACTCCGGCACGCTGGCCTCGTTGCCGGTCGATCTCGGCAGCCAAGTGACCGCAGGCGACACGCTCGCCACCCTCGACACCACCGACGCCGAGCTGCAAGTGCGCGTCGCCGAGGCTGCAGTACGGCAAGCGCGAGCCCGGCTTGGCCTGTCCCCCGAGGGCGACGGCGACGACATCGACCCCGAGCAGACGCCGCAGGTGCGCCAAGCCCAGGCAACGCGCACCGAGACCCGCTTGGCCCTGGCCCGCATGCAGGAACTCACGCAGCAGAACCTGATGGCAGACGCCAACCTGGAGTCGGCGCGCGCCGCGCATGAGGTCGCCGAGAGCCGGCTCGCGGGCGCCTACAACGACGTGCGCGACCACATGGTCACCCTGGCGCAGCGCCGCGTCGAGGTCGACGTCGCGCGCCGGCGGATCGCGCAGTCGCGCCTGTTGGCGCCGTTCACCGGGGTGGTCGCCGCGCGGCTACTGAGTGCGCCGGAATACGTGCGCGCCGGCGACGCGGTGTTGACCCTGCTGCGCACCGACCCGCTGCGCTTGCGTCTGCGCATCCCCGAGCGTGACGCCGCCCGCCTCGCCGTCGGGCAGCGTGTGCGCTTCACCGCCGAAGGGATTGCCGGCGAGCACACGGGTCTCGTGCAACGCCTCAGTCCGCGCATCGACGTCGAGACGCGCACGCTGCTGATCGAGGCGACGGTGAGCAACGAGAAAGGCATCCTGCGGCCGGGCTTGTTCGCGCGCACCGCCGTGGAGATCGGCCAGGCGACGCCCAGGGTGACGTTGCCGCGCAGCGCCGTGGTGGCCTTTGCCGGCGTCGAAAAGGTGTTCGTGGTCGAGGGCGACGCCACCAGCGAGCGCCTGGTCAAGACCGGCCGGCGGCTCGACGAGTCGATCGAGATCGTCGAAGGTCTGACCGCCGGCACCCAAGTGGTCCGCGAGCCGGAGGGATTGGTGTCGGGGCAGCGGGTGATCGTCGAGCGGTAGCGGGGCTTCGCCCCAGCCCGACGTTGCTGGCTCTCCCGCTCCCGCTCCCGCTCCCGCTCCCGAAGAACAGGGAGGGGCAGGAACAGAGAGTGAATCGGGAGCGGGAGCGGGAACGGGAGCGGGCGCGGGAGCGGGAACGGGCGAGGGAGAGGGAGAGGGAGAGGGAGAGGGAGAGCAACTCAGAACTTGGCTCATCCACATCCACTTCGCCTCTAGCGAGAGCCTGACATGCAGGCGGGGTCCTGCACCTAGGGAGACATGCAGCGTCTTCTGTGCCTGACCCCCTGGTTGCTCGTGGCCTGCGACCGCGCCGCGCCGGCCCCTGCCCTCGATGATCTCCGCGTCGTGCTCGTGGCCCCCGCGGGGGACCACGCCCTCGACCAGAAGATCATTGCGGCGCAAGCCGACCTTCGCACCGGCCGGTCGCCGGCCGACGACCTGGAGAAACTCGGGCGTCTCTACGTCGCCAAGGCGCGCGTCACCACCGATCCGGGGTTCTACAAGCTGGCGGAACTGTGCGCCGACGGCATCGCGGTCCGCGCGCCAAGTCACACCGGCGGTCGGCTGCTGCGCGGGCACGTGTTGCACAGCCTGCACCGCTTCGCGCAAGCCGAGACGATCGCGCGCGCGCTCATCGTCGACCGCCCCGACTTCACTGCGCATGGCCTGCTCGGCGACGTGCTGTACGACCGCGGCCAGGTGCGCGAGGCGCTCGAACAGTATCAGCGCATGCTCGACCTCAAGCCGTGCCTGCAGAGCTACGCGCGCGCGGCGCAGGTGCGCTTCCTGCGCGGCGATCTCGACAGCAGCCGGCAACTGCTGCGCCTGGCGGTCGGCGCCGGCAGTCAGCGCGATCCCGAGGCGCTGTGCTGGGCGCACGCGCGCCTGGCCACGCTCGAGCTGTGCGCCGGTGATCTCGGTGCGGCGGCAGCGGCCTGCACGCAAGCCCTGCAAATCGACCAGGACTCGGTACCCGCGCTGCTGGCGCAGGCGCGTCTGCTGGCCGCGCGCAACGACACGGCGCAGGCGCTGGTGTGCGCGACCCGCGCGGCCGAGCTCTGCCCCTTGCCCGAGCACCGCTGGTTGCTGGCAGACTTGGCGAGGCAGCAGGGCGACGCCACGCTGCTGACGGCGACCGAGGCCGCGTTGCATCAGACCGGCGCGCAGGACGACCCGCGCCACTACGCGCTGTTCCTGCTGTCGCGGCACGCGCACGTCGACACCGCGCTGCAGCTGGCCGAACGCGAACTCGCCGAGCGTCAGGACATCTTCACCCACGATTTGCACGCCTGGGCCCTGCTGCACGCTGGCAGGAACGAGGCCGCCTACGCCGCGATCACGCAGGCCCTGGCGCTCGACACCGACGACGCGCGCATTCACTACCACGCCGGGGCGATTGCACACGCGCGCAAAGACTTGGCTGCCGCGCGTACCCACTTCGCAGCCGCACAGCGTCGCGAGCAGACGCTGTGGCCGTCCGAGCGTACCGACCTGCGCGCCCGCAGAACGCTCGTCGCCAGCCGTTGACCCGCGCCAGTGCGCTCGCGCGCCATGTTGGCGAACGGGTGCACCCGCACACTCTCTCTGGAGCCCTTATGCGATTTCACTCTCTACGCGCCGCCGCCGTCGGCGCACTCACCGCAACCAGTCTGTTGGCATCGAGCCACATGGATGCGCCGCTGATCACGCTCGACGACGCCGCCAACACCACCGACGTGTATGCGTTCGTGACGAGCCGCAACAACACCAAGTACCTCAGCGCGTCGGTTGCCGTGTATCCGTTCGAGGATCCTGGCATCGGCCCCAACCGGTACAACTTCGACGACAACGTGCTGTATGCGCTGCACGTGTCGCTGGGCAACGACCTGGCCGCCGGGCGCGCCACGCTGAGCTACTTCTTCCAGTTCCGCACCGAGACGCGCAACCGCAACACCATTCTGCAGTCGTACACCGGCGTGGTGAACGATGTCGCCGACGCGGCCCAGAACCTGGTGCAGCGCTACTCGGTGTTCTCGCTGGACACGCGCCCGCAAGGCACCGGCGTGCGCTTGCTCGGCAGCGGCGTCGTGCCGCCCAACAACCAGGGCAACGCCACGCCGCACTACAACAACAACAGTGGTGAAGGCCCCGCCTTCGAGGGCGTCGCCAGCGAGAGTCAGCTCGATCGCTTCACGCGCCAGGGCATCGCCACGCTGAGCAACGGCTACCGAGCGTTCGCTGGCCAGCGCGAAGACGGGTTCTACGGCGACATCCAGGCGATCTTCGACCTGCTCAGCCTGCGTGGCCCCGGCCAAGCCAAGGACAGCCAAGCCGGCTTCAACGTGCACACCATCAGCCTCGAGATCCCGTTGTCGGATCTCGGCGGCGACATGCAAGTGGCCGGCGTACACGCCTGCACCTATCGCCAGCAGATCGAAGTCCGGTTCAACAACGCCGACCCCCTGCGCCTGGGCGACTTCGTGCAGGTAGGGCGGCAAGGCAACCCGCTGTTCTGCGAGGGCTTCGTCGCCATCGCCGACAAGGACGTCTACAACCGCACCACGCCCGCAACCGACACGGCGCTGTTCCGGCAGTACGCGGTGCAGCCCGAGCTGGCCCGCCTGCTGAACGCCATCGTGTTCCGCGGCAACCCGATTCCAGGCATCGAGACCAACCGCACCGACCTCGCCGGCATCTTCATCCCCGACCTGATCAAGGTCGACTTGTCGACCGGCCCAGCGCGCCTCGCCGGTGGCGGCGCCAACCACCCCACCAACCCCGACGATCCGGGGTTCTCGCGCCTGTCGATCTTCGGCGGCGATCTGCTGTTCAGCCGATTGCAGAACACCATGGTGTCCGGCGGCTGGCCAAACGGTCGGCGCTTCGGCGATGACGTGGTCGACATCGGCGTGTCGGCCATCATCAGCGACCTGCGCACCAACCCGCCGGTGATCCGCACCGCCGGCGACAACGTGAACCGCAACGACGTCGCCTACAGCAAGGTGTTGCCGTACGCGGCGACGCCGCTCAACGGCCGCAACCACGTGCACGATCGCTGAGAGCGAGACCATGCCCGGCAGCGGGCCAACTCGGCGGGCGGCGCAGGCCGCCCGCCCCACATCCATGCGCACCCTCTTCGCTTGTCTCGTTCTCGGCGCTTCAGTGCCCGTCGCCGCGCACGATCCCGGACTCAGCAGTCTGTGTGTCGAGATCGTCGGCCACCGGGCTACCGCCACGCTCACCTGCTCGGGCGCCGACTTCGTCCAGTCGTTCGGCCGCGTGTTCGATCGCAACGGCGATGCGAAGATCATGGCCGACGAACTCAACGTCGATGCGATGCGCGAGTTGGCCCCAGCGTGGGTGCAGACCACGGTCGGCGACCAGGCGCTGGTGTGGACGACGATCGACGCGTGGGTCGAAGTCGACGGCGACGTGGTGACCCGGCTCTCGGCGGTTGACTGCCCATCGGGCGCGGTCGAGGTGCACGTGCCGGCGCTCGCGTTTTTGCCGCGCGGCCACCGGCAGTTCGCCACACTGATGCGCAACCATCGCCCCATCGGCGAGGCGCTGCTGTCGGCGCAAGTGCCGCGCGTGAGCTGGACCGCCGAGCAGCTCGCGAGCCGCCCTGATGCGCCGGCCGCCGTCGCGGGGTCCAACGGCGGTGTCGGCAGCTACATCGCGCTGGGCATCGAGCACGTGCTCACCGGCTACGACCACATTCTCTTCCTTCTGGCGCTGCTGCTCTCGGTCGCGTCGTTGACCCAGGCGCTCGCCATCGTGACCGCCTTCACCGTATCGCACTCGCTCACGCTCGCGCTCGCAGTGCTCGACGTGGCGCACCTGCCGAGCACGCTCGTGGAATGCGCGATCGCCGCGTCGGTCGCGTTCGTCGCCGCCGAGAACCTGCTGCGCGCCCGGCCAAAGGCGCGCGCCGGCTGGACCTTCGCGTTCGGCCTGCTGCACGGCTTCGGCTTCGCTTCGTGCCTGAGCGACGTCGGCATCGGCACAGGCCTCGCCGCGGTGCGTCCCCTGTTCGGCTTCAATCTGGGCGTCGAGCTTGGTCAGCTCGGGCTCGTGGTGCTGGTGTTGCCCCTGCTCCTTTTGCTGCGCCGCCGCTCGGCGCGCTACGCTGGCCGCGTGTCGCTCGCGGTCTCCAGCGGTGTCCTGTTCTGCGGCGTGATCTGGCTGCTGCAACGCCTGCCTTAGACGCCCGCGGTTGACCCAGCTACAAGTACTCGCGCGCCACCGATGTCTCCGCTCGACACCCTCCAACTCCTCGACGACAGCCGACGCGGCGACCGCGTCGCCCTCGACGCCCTGTTCCAGCGCGTCCGCCCGCGCCTTGCGCGCCTGCTCGCGGCCCGCGCCGGCGCGCTCTTGCTGCGGCAGAACGAACTCGACGACCTGGTGCAGGAGGCGTGCATCGAGGCGGTGCGCCTGCTGCCCACCTTCGAGTACCAAGGCAAGGACTCGTTCTTCCATTGGCTGTCAACGCTCGCCGTGCACCGCCTGCAGAACCTGCGACGCACCGCGCAGGCCGACAAGCGCGACCCGCAGCGCGAGCAGCGCATCGGCGGTCCGGGCAGCGAGCTGACCAGCAGCCGCATCGCCGAGCCCGGTCAGCTCGGGCCCGGGCCACGCACGCTGGTCGCCAGCGACGAGGGCATCGAGCAACTGTTCGCCGCCCTGCGTGAGCTGAGCGACAGCGACCGCGAGATCATCACCATGGCGCGCATCGACGGTCTACCGCTGGCCGAGATCGCCGAACGCACCGGCCGCACGCGCAACGCGGTGGCGCTGGTGCTGAGCCGCGCGTTGCGCAAGCTGAAGGCGCGCATCGACGGCGAGTAGCGGGCCCTTGCCCTCAGCGACCACACCGTGCAATGCCCTTGTCGACTCGGCGGGGCGCCGAGCAGACAACGCCCATGACGGCTGGCCCGACTCAGCGCGGCAGAGCCGCAACCAACGAGAGGCGAAGTGGGCGCTACGGCGGCTCTGCCGCGAGTCATGAGCCGTAAGACGTAAGCCCTAAGTCCAGATCGCGGTCTGACCGCATCCGCTGTCCGAGTTCCGAGCTTACG
>JANPER010000068.1:0-4912 GCA_031423015.1 Planctomycetota bacterium
CGTCGGCGGCAGAGCCAGCAGGCCTTCATGTGGTGGGCCGAGGCGGGGACCCTGTCGGGCCAGGGCGGCTTGGTCACCTTCGGTACCATTCGCGCCGTGGGCGGGCCGGTGCTGGTCTACGAACCGCAGCCCACGGACCGCCTCGTGGTGGCGTTGCTCGACGGCAGCCGCCGCGAGTTTTACTACCTCGGCGCCAATGGCAACCTCGCCGCCCCGGGCCTCTTCTTCGAGACCGACTACGACCTCGACGTGCGCGTGGTGGTGGTGATGGACTACGACCTGCGCTTCGTGTCGCAGCGCCGCGGCGTCGATCTCGTGCACCAAATGACCGGCACGATCTCCGTAGCCGACAACAGCTTCGAGGTCGATCTGAACGCGAACGAGCGCATCGTGAGCGACTTGGCTGGCGACTACCGGACGCAAGACACGGTGCGCGGGGCGCTGCGCGCGCCCGGGATCGACGTGCAAGTGCAAGACGACGGCGAGTTCCGATCGGTGTCCGCGCCAAGACCCGTCAATCCGCGGACAGTCACGACCTTTCGTCGGCTGAGCGCGAGCAGCTTCACGGTCAACGGCAGCCGATTCGAGTTCCGCGGTGCCGACCTCTACCGCATCCTGGCCAATGACCAACCGATCGAGCCGGACAGCTGGGTCGCCCGCGGCGAGTTGCTGCGCCAGGGTGCCGTCGTGGGTCGTATCGACCGCGCGTTCGCCGGGGCGACGCTGATCGCGCAGCTGCTGCTCGGCGGCCAGGTGTTCGACCTTCTGCGGGGGAGCTTCTGAATCCACGCCAGGGCGAGCAAGCCTAGTTGGCGAGTCAGGTCTCCCCTCACTTCCTCAGCGCGGCAGAGCCGCAACCAACGAGAGGCGAAGTGGGCGCTACGGCGGCTCTGCCGCGAGTCATGAGCCGCAAGACGTAAGCCCTAAGTCCAGATCGCGGTCTGACCGCATCCGCTGTCCGAGTTCCGAGCTTACGTCTTACGGCTAACGACTTACGTCTTTCCACAGCCGAAGCATCTTCGCGCTTCGCGAAGATGCTTCGGCTGTGGAACTCAGCGCGTCGCAGATCTCGCAACGGAATCCGTGACGATTGCCGTCACGACCGTCGCTGCCGTGCCCATCACTTCAATGGCGTGTTCACGCCACCAGAATCCGCTTCCGCAGAGATGGAGTCAAAACATGCGCTTACCCATGACAGTTCTCTTCCTGGCCGCTTCCGCGACCGCCCAACAGGTCACCCTCGAGGTGGTCTCTGGCAGCTTCCGCGCCATCGCGGCGGGCCGCCAGAGTCAGTACGCGACTTGGAGCGAGGGCGGACGTGCCTCTGCAAGTGATAGCGTGGGAGCATGTGTCGGCAGCGCGGTGGCTGCCGGCGACGTCCAGGGTCTGACAGCCTCCGTGTCGACCACCGCCGACGTGTTCGGCCTCTGGCCGCCCTGTCCGATCAGCGCCGACGCACAGGCTCGCTTGACCGTGCGCCTCCGTGCCAGTTCGCCGGTGGCAGGCGTCCTAAACCTGTCTGGGCTCGGCAGCAGCGGCGCGGCTGATGTCGGTCGGGATGGGACCTCCGAGTGGAGGAACGGCGCGGCCGTGTCGGTGCCGGTGATCGTCACCAGTGCCGGGCTCGAGATCGAGATGTCTTGCCGGTCGTCAGCACTCGTCATGAACAGCCATGACAATGCGTACGTGAGGGTCATGTTCACGGCTGGCGACAACGGCTTGGTCCCGCAACTCGCGCCGTGTGGTTCCGAGCTCGGTGGCTATCGGGCCGTCGAGCCCGGCGGCGGATTGCGCTTGCGCTTCGATGCCAGCCGCGCGCCGATCACTCCCTTCGGCTTCTTCGTGCTCGGCCTGACGCAACAGAACATCGTCGTGCCGCCCGTGGGCTGCGTGCTTGGCACGGACGTCCTCATCGCGGTTCCCGTGGCGGTGTCGCCGTTTGGTACTGCAACCTTGACCGGCACGCTTGCTGCGCCAGTTCCTCCGGGCATCTTCTACGTTCAATACCTGACGGCTGTCGTCGGTTCGTCGGGAACGCTGTGGTCGATGGGCAATCGCGTGCAGGTCACCACGCCGTAGGACGCCACGCTGAGCGACGGCTGTAGAATCCGCGGCATGGCCGCTACGCAGCCCGACGACGCGGTACCCAACCCGCCACCGGAACTGGAGAGTCTGGTTTTCGCGTGCCTCGAGGCTGAAGATCCCGACGCCGAGCTCGATCGCCGCACCCAAGGTCGCCCCGATCTACGGCCCGCAGCCCGCCGCCTGCTCGCTCGCGTGCGCGCGCGGGAAGAGCCCACGCCGACCGCTTCCGCCGGTCTCCAGATCCCGCCCTACCACATCCTCAGCGAACTCGGTTCGGGCGGCATGGGCACCGTCTACCTCGCCGAGCAGCGCGCGCCCATCAAGCGCCGCGTCGCGCTCAAGGTCATCAAGCTCGGCATGGACACCAAGGCCGTGCTCGCGCGCTTCGAAGCCGAGCGCCAGGCGCTGGCGATGATGGACCACACCAGCATCGCCAAAGTGTTCGACGTCGGCGTCACGCCCCAGGGCCGGCCGTACTTCGCCATGGAGTACGTCAAGGGTGTGCCGATCACGCGCTACTGCGACGACAACAAGCTGTCGATCGAGGACCGGCTTGCGTTGTTCCGGCAGGTGTGCAGCGGCGTGCAGCATGCGCACACCAAGGGCGTGATCCACCGCGACCTCACGCCGAACAACGTGTTGGTCAGCGTGCAAGACGGCAGGCCTGTGGCGAAGATCATCGACTTCGGCCTCGCGCGCGCCACCGACCACAAGCTCACCGAGAAGACGCTGTTCACCGAGCAGGGCGTGATCCTCGGCACGCCGGAGTACATGTCGCCCGAGCAGGCGGGGCTGAATGCGCTCGACATCGACATGCGCAGCGACGTCTACACACTCGGCGTGCTGCTGTACGAGCTGCTCACGGGGTCCCTGCCGTTCTCGCGCGATCAGCTCCGGCAAGCGGGCTACGACAAGATGTGCGCCATCATCCGGACGCAGGAGCCGGAGAGGCCGAGCACGAAGATCACGAAGGTGCGCAAGGATACTCAGCTGGTTGCCCAGCTCCGTCGCACCGACAGCGACAAGCTCGTGCGCCGGCTGCGCGGCGATCTCGACTGGGTCGTGCTGAAGTGCTTGGAGAAGGACAGGACGCGGCGCTACGAAACGGTGAGCCAGCTCGCCGAGGACGTGCAACGGCACTTGGACGACGAGACGGTGTTGGCGCGCGCCCCGAGCGTGGGGTACCGCCTGGCGAAGTTCGCGCGTCGGTACCGCGGGCAGCTCGCGGCGGCGGTGCTTGTCCTGGTGGCGCTGGTCGCAGGTCTCGGCTTGGCGACGTACTTCTGGCTGGACGCGCGCGCGCAGGCCCGGGGTGCGGAGATCGCGCGCGTAGGCGAGGCAGCGAAGGCGAAGGAATCGGCAGAGCACGCGGTGAACGCGCAGAGGAGTGCGACCGAGGCGCTGTCGCGCAAACGCGAGTTCGACCAACTCGCGGGCGTGGTGTATTTGGAGCGTGCGCTTGAAGCCGAGAAGAAGCTGTATCCGCCGTGGCCAGAGCAGATCGATGCGATGCAACGCTGGCTCGATGTGGACGCGGGACGCCTGCTCGCCATGCAGCCAGAGATCGAGCGGACGGTGGCTGGGTTACGCGCGCGCGTCGTACCGACGATGCCGGAGGCTCCGGTGGACTCGGCCTTGGAGGCGGAGACGTTCCTGCACGACGCGTTGAGCGACTTGCTACGCAGATTGGCATCGCTGACCGGCAAGGAGCGCAAAGCGGTCGAACAGTCGCTCGCGTGGGCGCGCCGGATTGAGGCGTTGACACTTGGTCATCCCAAGGCGCGCGTCACGTGGCAACAGGCGAGCGAGGCGATCGTACGAGCCGACGGCGCGGTCGCGAGCGAGCGCTATCGGGAGATACCGATCGACCTGAAGCCGCAGATGGGACTCATCCCGATTGGGATGAACCCGAGCACGCGGCTGTGGGAGTTCTACGAGCTACGTTCTGCGTGGGATGGCGCGCTCGACCCCGCGTCGATTGAGATTCCCCGGCAAGTCGAGGGTGGCGAGCGCGCCGGCCACATCGATATGCAGGACGACACGGGCATCGTGTTCGTGTTGTTGCCGGGTGGGACGTTCCAGATGGGTGCGCAGAGTGTCGATCCGAGCAGCGCCAACTATGATCCCGAGTGTCTCGACCACGAAACCTTGTACGAGGTGACCCTGGCGCCGTTCTTCCTCGCTCGGCACGAACTCACGCAAGGGCAATGGAAGCGGCTGTCGAGAGGGGAGACCCCAAGCAACAACCCGGTCGGAGCGTCCGTGCATGGTGGACCGACGATCAGGTGGACGAACCCGGTGGAACAGGTGACTTGGAACACGACCATCGCTCTGCTGTCTCGACACGGACTCGCACTTCCCACGGAGGCACAATGGGAGTACGGATGTCGTGCCGCAACGACTACACCTTGGGTTTGCCCGCGCGAGAGACTGGCAGACTTCGCGAACCTGGCCGACGCCACGGCGAAGCGCGCGGTGCCAAGCTGGACCTGCGAAGAGTGGGATGACGGACACCTGGTGCACGCGCCGGCAGGGACCTTCTTGCCCAATGGATTCGGGTTGTACGACATGCACGGCAACGTGGGGGAGTGGACGCAAGACGGCAGCTTCTGGCCTCGGACGCAGCCTAGACCTGTTGATGGACTGCAAGGAGATCCGTCGGGGTCCGACGCCCGCATCGTCCGCGGCCCTCTGTGCCAACGTGAGTGAGACACGCCCCAGGTTAAGTTTAGTGTAGAGGGCGTAGGCAGACCGAGATGACCAAGCAGACCAAGATCGCAAACAAGCAGCGCCCGTTGTCGGGCACCGCACCGCTACGCGCGGACGA
>JANPER010000069.1:0-39855 GCA_031423015.1 Planctomycetota bacterium
CAGGCCGCCCGAGTTGTGGATGTCCCAAGCCGTGGTGAGGCCGAGCGCCAAGCGCGAGGTGATGAAGTCGCGCACGTTGGCGGCTTCTGGTTCGCTGAACGCGCTGGCGCCGCGGTAGGTGCCGCTGCTCGGCGTCGGCGAGCTGCCGACGTCGTCGAAGCCCCACTGGTAGCCAAAGTTGCGGTTGAGGTCGATGCCGTACGTCGTGCCGGTCACCAGCCGTCGGTTCTTGCGCCACGCGCCGCCGCCGTTCGGCGCGATCTGCCGGTTGTACTCGTAGCCGTCGACGTTCATCACCGGCACGTACCAGATCTCGCGGTGGTCGAGCAGGTCGGTGATCACCGCGTCCACGCCGTAGCGCGACAGGAGGTACTCCATGCAGCGCATCGTCGCCATCATCGCGCTGGCCTCACGCGCGTGGATCAGCGTCTCCATGTAGATCTCGGGCTCGTTCTCGTCGATGTCGGCGTTGGCCGAGATCTTCACCAGCCACTGTTCGCGCCCCTCGATGCTCTGGCCGATCGAGCGGCGGGCCGTGATCAAGTTGGGATACTGCTGCCGCCACGTGTCGAGCAGCGCAGTGATCTCGGCGAGCGTGAGGAAGCGGCAGCGACAACACCCACTGGCGGACCGGGACGTCAGGGATGACGCGATCGACCAGCCAAGCAGCGGTGTCGGCCATGCGGCGCGCGCCACACGATGGGCAAATCCCGCGACGTTTGCACGAAAACGCGACGAGCTCGTCCCAAGTCCAGAGGTAGGGCCACACGCCTCGCAATACACGCGGCAGAAGCCGCGGCTGAGCTGACCGCAGTCGAGGAAGTCGCGGAGTTCGCGCACCACGAAGCGCGGCAGCGAGTTGCGCGTCTCGTCGTCGAAGGTTTGGGCGAGGAAGGTGGCGAGGTGGTCGGCGAGGACTCGGTACAGAGCGGTGGCCTCGGGTTGCCTACGGCGCCACGTGCTGGTGAGTGTTGCCACATGGCTGAGTGGCAGCGAAGTGGAGAATGGTTACAGCGGCACTGGGAGATCACTCAGACGAGGCGTGCGCTACACCGTGCCGGGGGCCGCGGACGAGGCGTGCGCTACAGCGCTGCGGTCGCGCGAAGCGGAGGCGGCCGGCGCTACAAATCCGCTGGCTGCCGGCTTACGGGCGCGATGTCGTCCCGCGGACCGGCTGCGACAGGCAGCCGCGTACTGGTCCCGCCACGTCGTAGAGCAGCGCTTGCGCCCACCAGGTTGCTGGCAGATGGCGCATCTCCTGCGCGGTCACCGCGCGCGTCGCCGCGAAAGTGCCTTGCGCGCCGACGGTCACTTCGACCCGCGGCAACGTGAGCCGCGCGAAGGGAAACGGCAGGGCCGAGGCTGGCTCCCAGCCATCGGGATCGCCAGCGAGTGCGAATGGGCCGAGCGGGGTCGTTACGGGTTCTTTGCGTTGTTTTGGTGACAACCACACCGACCCGCGCCATCCCGGCGGACCGATTCCGTGCACGGTCAGCGTCCCCAGGTCGCCGGTCTGCGTGCACATTGCCGTCAACGCCGGCCCTTCGACATCGAGCGGGCCTGCGCTCGCGCGACCGAAGCCGCCGAGCAGAACGATCTCTAGCTGGCCCGGCGCACACAGCGGCGGTACTTCGAGTACGAGTCGATCGGCAGTGGCGCGCATGCGCACGCCGCGCCCACCGAGGCGAACCCGCTGCACGGCGGCGAGTCCGCTGCCCACGATGTTCACTTGTCCACCGGCGAGCGCATCGACGCGGCGCGGCTCGACGTCCGTGACGCGCGGTTGCGGATCCGTCGCTGGCGACGCGGTTACCCTTTGTGTCGCGAGGGGTACCAACGCCTCGGCCAGCAAGCGGTGGCCATAGGCGGAAGGGTGTACCCAGTCGTGGAAGCACAGCGATGCGTCGCCCGGCGCGGGTGTCGCCGAGGCATGGGCGGACTCCGCTGCCGACAGCAGCGCTGCGCCGTCGACGAGGTCGGTGTTCAGCTCGCGCGCCACCTTGGTGACCACGGCGTGGTAGTCGGCCGCGACTGGATGCAGCACCCGGGTAGCGGCTGGCAACGGTGGCACCACCACGCAGACCCGAGCGCCGGTGGCGCGGAGCAGCTCGATCATCGCGCGCAGGTTGGCCGCAAAATCGGGCAGCGGCACGCGCCGACCGTTGGGTGCCTCGTCGCGACTGAACGCGGCCAACACCTGCGCGTGCTCATGCGCGCGCGGGGCGCCCCACAGTCGCGCGAGGCGCGTTCGTGCCAGCCAGGACGCCTGGGCGCGCGCCCTATCGCTCTCCGCGATGGCGGCGACGTAGTCGTTCCAGGCGCCGCAGTACAGCACGGCGTAGTCGGGGAGCAGGCGTGTCGCATGCTGCTCGAGCAAGCGGCGGTTCTGCCAGGTGGAGTAGCCAGGCAATGCGGCGAGAACGACCTCGACGCGCCGGTCGGGCCAGCGATCCTGCAGCGCGCGTTCGAGCCGCGGACCGTAGGCAGCCGCGAGCTCCACCTCGCTGCCGAACGTGCACGAGTCGCCGACGCACACGATGCGCATGTCGCTCGGATGCTTCGGCCCACGTGGTAGGTGACCGCGCAGGCCGAGCTCGTTCACCTCGAGGTCGGGGGCGCCTGACCGCAGCTTCCAGAACAGCACCTCGTCTGCGACGAAGGAACGATCGAGTCCGATCTCGCCGCCGAGAAAGCGCCATTGCTGCGTCCCCGCGGGCAGGTCGAATGCGATCATGATCAGCTCGGCTGTTGCGAGCGCAGCCCCGATCCCGAGTCCGATGAACAGCGCTCTGCGGCTGCGCCACGCGGCACTTGCGATGTTCACCACGGGTCGAGTCTAGAAGTTGGCGTCACGCGGTCTCGCGGGAATGATCGGCCTTGTCCACTGCACTACTTTCCTGGACCCATTCCCGCAGCCGCAGCACTTCGCGATCCTGCGGGGCGAGGAACTCGATCCCCAGACGCACCCATGCCTCTTCTTCGTCGGCCGAGACGTGATGGCTGGGCCGCGTGATCGTAGCTGGCGCTCGCGAGATAAGGCAAGCAACGTGCGTGTCCTCGGCCGGAGCCGAGTTGCGGCGCGAGCGGATGCCTGAGGTGAGTGGCAGTGGAGTGCCCAGCTTGGTGTCAAGTTCGGGCGGTGTTCCGCGACGTTTTGGGTGTTGGTGGCGGCAGTCCATGGGACCTCGGACCGTCACCGTGGGTGTGCAGGACTGTGGACGGTCGGTGCGTGGATCGCGAACTCACGCGAAGGGCAGCGCCGACCTGGGCGGGGCCCTTGCGGGCGCGATGGCCGGCAGCTCGGTCGGCAACCGAGGTGGGCGAGGATGCGAGTGATGGACTGCGGGTCGGTGATGAAAGCGAGGAGTCGACGGCGTCCGTTGCAGTGGGGGCAGGTGAGGACATCGATCAAGTTACACGCGTCGCAGAAGCTCAGCCCACGAATAGCGGGGTCGAGGCGTGGGTTTTGGTTTGGTGGGAGTGTCGCTCTCTGTGCCACACACACCCAGTGCGGATGTGGTGTGTCGTGCGCGGCAGTCGAGATCGAGGGCGGGACGCTGTGCGTGGTCGGACGCGTGCTGCTGTTCGGCCTGCGGTGGCGGCGGTACGACGGTGTGTCGCAGCGGGAAGGCGGAGGCGAAGACTCCGTGGTAGTTGACCAATTTGATGCGAGGCGCGGGAATCTCGACGCGCTGCGGGCTCTACGGGGAACGTATCACCGGCGGTTGAGGGGGCGCGGGTGAGGGTTCGGGGCGAACCAAAGGAGATCACCGAGAACGTGGTGTTCGCCACACCGTGGCTCTGTCCGCGTGGCGAAGGCTCGCGAGTCTGTTGCGCACGGTTCCCCGCGGCGTGCCTACAATCGCCGCACCCATGCCCGTCTCGCGCCGCGCGTTCCTCGGTCATTCCATGCTCGGCTTCGCCGGTGCGCTGCGCGTGGGCAAAGGCGTCGCGTTGCGCGCCGACGCGCCGGCGCAGGCGGTGATTCAGATCCACCTCGGCGGCGGGCTGTCGCACCTCGACACCTTCGATCCCAAGCCCGAGGCGCCGGTGGAAGTGCGCGGCGGGCTCAACACGGTGGTCTCCAAGCTCGGCGGCGAGTTGTTGAGCGAGACGCTGCGCCGCACGGCGGACATCGCCGACAAGATCACCTTGATCCGCTCGATGACGCACACCGAGGCGGACCACGACCGCGGCACGCACACGATGCTCACCGGCTTCCAGCCGAGTCCGGCGATCCTGTATCCGAGCGTCGGTGCGGTGGTCGCGCACGAACTCGGGGTGCGCAACGATCTGCCGCCCTACATCTGCGTGCCGAATGCGGGCACGCAGTTCTTGGGCACCGGCTACCTCGGCGCGGCGCACGGACCGTTCTCGGTGGGTGGGAATCCGGCGCAAGACCGCTTCCGCGTGCGCGATCTCGCGGCGCCGCAGAACGTCGACGAGGCGCGGCGCGCGCACCGCCGGCAGATGCTGGCTGACCTCGACGCCGACTTCGCGGCGTTGGGTGATGCCGACGCGGTGCACGCCAGCGAAGCGTTCTACCAGCAGGCGTGGGCGCTGATCGATTCAGCGAACGCGCGCGCGGCGTTCGATCTCGCCGCCGAGCCGGACGCGATGAAGGAACGCTACGGCCGCCGCGGCCTCGGTATGAGCTGTCTGTTGGCGCGGCGCCTCGTGCAGGCCGGTACGCGCATCGTGGTGGTCAACACCGCCGGCTTCGATCACCACCAGCAGATCGCGCGCGACCTGCCGCCGCGCATGGCCGACGTCGATCAAGCGTTCGCGGCGTTGATCGCCGACCTCGACGCCTCGGGCCTGCTGGCGACCACGATGGTGCTGCTCACCACCGAGTTCGGCCGCACGCCGCGCATCAACGGCGACGCCGGCCGCGACCATTGGCCGCGCGTGTTCTCGGTGGCGCTCGCCGGCGGCGGGGTCAAGCGCGGGCACGTACACGGCAGCAGCAACGCGACGGGTGCCGAACCCGAAGCCGACCCCGTGCATCCGGCGGATCTCACCGCGACGGTGTTCAACCAGCTCGGTATCGACTGCGCGAAGAAGCTGCTCGCTCCCGGTGGTCGCCCGATCGACGTGGTGCGCGACGGGCGCGTGTTGCGCGAGGTGCTTGGCGCATGATCGTTGCCGCCTGCGCACTCGCCGCCGGGCTCGCCGCCCCGCCTATCGGTGGCACGCTCTACTCGCCGCGGGTCGAGCAGGTCGCCCCTGCTGGCGGCCAACGCGGCATTGAGGTCGTGGTTGCGTTCGTCGGCCAACGTCTCGCCGAGCCGCAGGAGTTGATGTTCACCGACGCGGGCATTGCGGTCATCGGCCTGCGCGCCGACAAGCCCGAGCGGTGCGAGGCGACACTGCGCATCCTGCCCGACTGCCCGCTCGGCCCGCATGCGCTGCGCGTGCGCACGGCGTTCGGGATCTCGAACCTCGTGTGGTTTCAGGTCGGCGCGCTCGCTGAGTTGGACGAGAAGCGCGCGGGCGACGCGGCGATGTCGATCGCGCTCGAACACACGATCAACGCCAGCCTGCGCGGCGAAGAGATCGACCGCTACGCACTCGAGCTGCAAGCCGGCGCGCGCGTGCACTGCGAAGTGACGGCGATGCGGCTGGGCTTCTCGCCGGTCGATCTGGCGCTGGCGGTCGTCGGCCCCGATGGTCGCAGCCTCGCGCGCGTCGATGACACTGCGCTCGGCCAGAAGGATCCGTGGGTGACGTTCACTGCCGACGAGAGTGGCACGTACCTCGTCGCGGTCGAGGCCGGCTTCCCCGACGCAGCCAACAGCGGGCCGTATCGCCTGCACGTGGGTACCTTCCCGCGCCCGACCGGAGCGCTGCCCGCCGGTGGTCAGCCTGGCGAGACGATCGAGTTCGACCTGCTGGGCGACGGCGCGGCGACGCGCGCGCGCGTGACGCTGCCGACCGACGGCACGCAGATCTTTCGCTACTACCCGGAGAACGACAGCGGCCTCGCGCCCTCGCCGATCCTGTTGCGCGTGGGTGGCCCGCCGAACGTCACGCCCGTGGTCGATGGCAAGGGTCGCGCGATGGTCGAGTTCCCCGCGAGCCTGCACGGCGTGATCGCCGAGCCCGATCAAGCCGTGCGCTACTTCTTCTCGGCGAAGAAGGGTCAGGTCCTCGAGTTCCGCGCGCTGGCGCGGAGCCTGCGCTCGCCGCTCGATCCAGCGCTCATCGCGCGCGAGGCGGGCGGCCGCTTCATCGCCTACAACGATGACGGCGGCGGTGGCAGCGCCGACAGCTTGCTCACCTTCACGGCGCCCGCCGACGGTGAGTTCTCGATCGAGGTGCGCGACCTTCTGCGTCGCGGCTCGCCGGCGCATTTCTTTCGCCTGGAGGGCAGCGAACGCAGCGCGCCGATGAACCTGCGCATGGTCGTGGGCCGACTGGAGCAGCCGGTGATCGCCGTGCCGCAGGGTGGGCGCGGCGCGTGCGTGCTGCAGACCACGAACGCCGACGTAGACGCCGGCCTCGAGTTGTTGGCGCAGAGTCTGCCCGCCGGCGTGACGGCGAGCTTCGGTCCGATCCTGCGCGGCAGCAACCTCGTGCCGCTGGTCTTGCATGCAGCCGCGGACACGCCGTGCGTCGGCGCGCACCTCGGGTTTGCTGCGCGCGCCGCGAAAGCCCCGCACGAACGCGACCCGGGCTACCTGCAGGTCCTGCCGTTGGTCACCGTGCGCAACGACCAGCCGATCCTGGTCACCGCGCAGCGCCGCCTGCCGATCGCGGTCACCAAGGCCGCGCCGTTCACGGTGGAGATCGAACCTCTCACGGCGCCGCTCATCCGCGGTGCGCCCATGAGCGTGCGCGTGCGCGTGCAACGCGAGGCCGGCTTCGCCGAGAACATCCGTGTTCGCGCGCTTTGGACTCCGCCGGGCGTGAACGCGGGACAGGTGGTCATCCCGGGCACGAGCGGCGAGATCGTGTTGCCGATCGAGGCAACCGCGACGGCGATGTTGGGGACGTTCCCGCTGGCGATCGTCGCCGCGTGCGCGCGTGGCGGCGGCAACCTCGAGTTGGCGTCTGGCTTCACTGAGGTGCACGTCGAGGAGCCATGGGTGACGGCGACGGTGGGCAAAGCGCGCGGCAAGCAAGGTACGAGCCTGGAGCTGCGCGTGCAGCTCGCGCGCAAGCACGCGCTCGAAGTACCGTATCGCGCCGTGCTCCTCAACCTGCCGCGCGGCGTGACGGCGACCGAGACCGAGGTCGCGGCCGACGCCGAGGGCGCGGTGTTCGCGCTCACGCTCGCCACCGACGCTGCGCCTGAGCGGCATCGCAACTTCGTCGTCGAGCTGCGCGTGCCGGCGGGCGAAGGCATCGCGCTGCATCGCTTCGGCGGCGGCGAGATCCGCATCGACCCCAGCGAAGCGCCTGCCGCGGTCGCGCCGGGAACCACGGCGAGGGGGGTGCGATGACGTTCCGATCTCTGTTGCTCGCGGCGCTCGCTGCGGTGCCTTGCCTCACCGCACAGACTGCCGACGTCAGCTTTCGTAACGACGTCATCCCGATCCTCACCCGCGCCGGCTGCAACGCCGGTTCGTGCCACGGTGCGGCTTCGGGCAAGAACGGGTTCGCACTCTCGCTCTTCGGCTACGACCCCGACGCCGACTTCCGTGCGCTCACGCGCGAGCTGCGCGGGCGCCGCGTCGACCCGGCGCAGCCTGAGCAGAGCCTGATGCTCGTGAAGGCCACCACGGGCGCGGTGCATCAGGGGGGCACGCGCCTCGATCCGAACGGACCATTCTACGCGACGCTGCGCGCTTGGATCGCCGGTGGTTCACCCGACGATGGCAAAAAGGCGCCGGCGCTCGCAGCGATCGAAATCGTGCCCGGTGACTCGGTGCTGATCGGCGCCGAGGCTGACGTGGTGCAGCAGGTGCGGGCGCGCTATGCCGACGGCACCGAGCGCGACGTCACGGCGTTGGCGCTGTGGAGTTCGAGCAACGAAGGGGCAGCGACGGTCACCGCGGAAGGTCGCGTCGCGGCGAAGACGCCCGGCGAGACCTGCGTGCTCGCGCGTTTTGGCGGGCTGGCTGCCGCTGCGCAGGTGCTCGTGCTCGCCGACGATGCGCCGCTCGCCTGGCCGGAGTCGGCGCAGGCGCGCAACTTCGTCGACGAGGTCGTGCACTTGAAGCTGCGCGCCGCGCGCGTCGCGCCGGCCGACGTGTGCAGCGACGCGGTGTTCGTGCGGCGTGTGCATCTCGACCTGCTGGGGCTGTTGCCCACGCCGGACGAGACGCGCGCGTTCCTCGCCGACGGTGACGCCGACAAGCGCGGCGCGCTGATGGACGCGTTGCTCACTCGCCCCGAGTTTGCGGCCACCCAAGCGATGGCGTGGGCCGAGGTGATGCAGGTCGACGCGGCGACCATGGAAGGCAAAGGCGCGTCGCTGCTGGGCCAATGGTTGCGCGACGTGTTCGCGCAGCATCGGCCGCTGGACGCCGCGGTGCGCGAACTGCTCACCGCCGAGGGCTCGACCTTCAGCGCCGCGCCCGCCAACTTCCACCTCGTCGCGGCTGAGCCGCACTTGCTGGCCGAGAAGGTGGCGCAGAACCTGCTCGGCGTGCGCATGCAGTGCGCGCAGTGCCACAACCATCCCTTCGAGAAGTGGTCGATGGACGACTACTACGGCTTCGCCGCGTTCTTCGGCCAGCTGGGCCGCAAGCGCGGCGACGATCCATACGAGTGGGTGATCTGGGATCGACGCAACGGCGACGTGCGCAACAAGCGCAACGGTGAGGTCGCTGCGCCGCGTTTGCTTGGCGGTGGTGTGGTGAAGGTCCCACCAGGTACCGATCGTCGCGCGGTGCTCGCGCAGTGGTTGACCGCGGCCGACAACCCGTTCTTCGCCGCCAACGTGGTCAACCGACTGTGGGCGCGCCTGTTCGGCCGCGGGATCGTCGATCCGGTCGACGATGTGCGCGTGAGCAATCCGCCGTCGCACCCAAGGCTCCTCGATCAGTTGGCGAAGCTGTTCGTCGACAGTGGCTTCGACGTGCGGCCGGTGGTCGCCACGATCTGCAAGAGCCGGACCTACCAGCTGGCGCGGCATACAGGCTCGCCGCCGGCGGCGCTGTTCGCGGGCAACCAGGTGCGGCGACTCTCCGCCGAGCAACTGCTCGACGCGATCGGCGCGGTGACCGGCGTGCCGACCAAGTACCAAGGCGTCGCGCTCGGCGACCCGGTCACCGGTCTCGACGGCAGCGGCGCCAACGTGCGCTTCCTCGAAGTGTTCGGTCGGCCGGCGCGCACGAGCGCCTGCACGTGCGATCGTCGCGAGGAGCCGACGCTGGGACAGACCCTGCACCTCATCAACGGCGACACGATCGCGCAGAAAGTGGGCGACAAGAACGGCCGCATGCGGCAGGGGCTGGGCGCCAAGCAAGTGCCCGACGCGATGCTCGACGAGCTTTTCTTGCGGGCGTACTCACGGCTGCCGACGACCACCGAGCGCGAGCGCCTGCTCGCCGCCGTCGCCGCGTCGCAAGACAAGGTCGCGGCGTGGCACGATGTTTACTGGGCCGTGTTGAACTCGAAGGAGTTCACCTTCCAGCACTGAGGACGACATGAAGATGTGCATGACACGGACGGTTGGCCTCGGCGTGGCGCTGTTGCTGGCTAGCGCGGCCTCGGCGCAGGAGGCGACGGGGTCGGCCGAGCGATTGCGCGCGCTGCTCGCGGAGCTGGCCGGCGTGGACGCCAAGGCGTGGAGCGCGCGTTTGGCGGAACTGGAACAACAGGCCAAGGGTCACGACGCGCGCGCCGACGAGCTACGCGCGCAGGCCGCGAAGCTGCAGCAAGAGGCCGACGCCGCGGCGGCGGCGGCGAAGACCGTGCGCGCCGAGATCGAGCGCTTGAAGCAACTGCAGGCGTTGGCGACGGGACTGCCGAAGGTGCCGGCCGATGCGGCACCAAAGGCGGCGCCGAAGGCCGAACCGAAGGCCGAGACGCCGGGCAAAGACACACCGCCCGCCATGGCCGTAGCCGAGCCGGCGCCGAGTGAACTCGTCACCTGGGTGCACGTCGCGCCGATCTTCTCGGAGCACTGTGCGAGCTGTCACGACCCCGACGACAAAGAGGGCGGCCTCGACCTCACTTCGTTCGCGGCGGCGCGACAGGGCGGCGGATCGGGTCAGACCATCGAGCCTGGCGAGCCCGAGCAGAGCCGGCTGTATCGCCTGGTCACGCGCCAGGAGCGACCGTTCATGCCGCGCAACGCTGACCCTCTGGCGGCCGCGACGCTCGCCAAGGTGAAGCTGTGGATCGAGCAGGGTGCGGCCGAGGATGCGAACAGTGCGCGCGCGTTCCTCGCCAAGAAGGACGCGGCCGCGAAGCTTGCCGCGGCCAGCGCCGAGGGCGACGCCGACGACGGTGATGCGCCGATGCCAGCCTCGCTGCCGGAAGTCGAATTGCGCACGCCGGCGCGGGCCGCCGCGCTGAAGAGTCTCGCGCGCAGCCCGCGCGCGCCGCTGCTCGCGCTGCCCGGCCTGCAGCAGGTGCGCCTGGTCGACGCGGAGTTGCATCCGGTTGGCGTGTTGCCGTGTCCGTTGGCGCGCGTCGACGCCGTCGCGTTCTCGGCCGACGGCAAGCTGTTGTTGGCGGCCGGCGGCGACCCCGGCCGCGCCGGCCGCGCGGTGCTCTACGACGTACGCACCGGCAACCAGCTCGGCGAGTTCGGCAAGGAGCAAGACGTGCCACTCGCGGCCGCAGTCGACGCGCACCGCGGTCTCGTGGCGCTCGGCGGATCGAGCAAGCAGGTGCGCGTGCACCGCACGTCGGACGGCACGCTCGCCTTCGCCGGCAAGCACGACGACTTCGTGCTCGGCCTCGACTTCTCACGCAATGGCGAGTGGCTCGCCGCCGCCGATCGCAGCGGCGTGGTCAAGGTATGGGACACCGCCACCGGCCGCGTCGAGCAGACGCTCTCTGGCCACCGCGGCGCGGTGCACGCCGTCGCCTTCCTCCGCAGCGGCAAGCTGCTCGTGAGCGTCGGCGCCGACGGCACGGTGCGCATGGGTGACGTCGCCGACGGCAAGGAGAAGTGGCGGCAGACCGCGCACCAAGGCGAGGCGCTCGCAGTCGCGGTGGGTCCCGAGGACGCCGTCGCCACCTGCGGCAGCGACGGGCGCATCAAGCTCTTCTCGGCGCAGGGCGGTGAGCGCGGCGCGTCACCGCCGATGGGCGAGTGGCTGTACTCGGTCGTGTTCGGTGCCGACGGCAAGACCGTCTTTGCCGGCGACTGGCAGGGACGCACGCATCGGTTTGTCGCGAAGTAGAGCGCCCTACCCCGCAAGCCCGAGCGGCGGCACCGGCACGTCGATGCTGTCGGCGACGGCGCGTAGCAATTCGAGCTCCGCGATCTGCGCGCGGCCGTCGCTGGCGACCACGCGCGCCGCGGCGCGCACCAACTGATGCTTGGCGCGCGGGGCCAGGCGGGCGAGCCGATCGAGCGCGGCGGCGATCGCAGGCATCGAGCACTCGGTGGGGGACCGCAGCATGAACGCGGGCGCGCCGGGCGATTGCGGTAGCTGCTCGGCGCCGGCGGCGAACGCGCGCTGCGTCTGTGCCTCGTCGCTGCCGGCGCGCGCCAGCGCCGACAACACGAGCGTGCACTCGGGCAACACCGGCAGCAGCGTGTTGAACTCGGCGCGCGGCGCCTTGATGTGCTCGTAGGTGCGCGCAAGATGGCGTTGCAGCACGCGGCCGAGCGCGAACTCGAAGAGTGACACGGCGCCGTCGGCCTGCACCAGTGCATCGACGCATGTCTTGAAGCGCTGGTACTGTGCCTTCGACATGGCGCGCAGCGACGGGATCGCCAGGTCGATCAGCGGCAGGCGCGCCTCCACGGCAAGGGCGGGCGTGTGGCGCCGCAGGCTGAGCGTCTCGGCGTAGGTCGACGCGTCGCTGGCCCTGGCGAGCGCGGCGAGTTGGGTCTTGCGCACGTCCTCGCGCGTATCCAGCAACAGCGCGAACACCAACGCGCCCGCGCCCATCGCGTCGTTGGTGGCCATGCGCACTGGCGCGGGCAGGGCTTCGAGCCAGTCGTGCGACGCCGCCAAGCGCTCGCCGTCGAGCGTGCCGATCGAGCCGACGATCTGCTCGGGCGACAGCGCCAACACGCCGCCCAGGTCCAGGCCACCGGGCAGCGTTGGCATGCCGGGGATCTTGGGCAACGGGCCGCCCGGCGTCTTCTGGTCGCGGGCGCCGCGCGCGGGCGTCGCTGCCCGCACCTTCTCGCGCACCGCGTCGAGTTCGGGCTGATAGCGCGCGAACAGCGGCTCGATCGCCTTGATGCGCAGGTCGAGTGGCGGGTGCGACGCGAACCACGAGGTGAACTTGTGCGTGAGCGCGTCGGCGAAGAACAGGTGGCTCGCCTCGGTCGCCTGCGGGTTGTGCACGTGGCTGCCCGACGCCAGGCGCTTGATCTTGTGCAGCGCCCCGGCGATGCCGAACGGGTTGCGAGTGAACTGCACCGCCGACGCGTCGGCCAAGAACTCGCGTTGGCGCGACACCGCGGCCTGGATGAGCGTGGCGAACAGCTTGCCGAGCGAACCCACGACGTAGAGCGCTATGCCGACGAACACCAACTGCGCGCCGCCGCCCTTGCGGCTCGACCCCGACGATCGCCCGGCGACCCGCATCAACAGATAGCCACCGGTGGCAATGCAGGTGATGCCGAACAGCACCGACATCAGGCGCACGTTGAGGCGCATGTCGGTGTTCAGCACGTGGCTGAACTCGTGCGCGATCACGCCCTGCAGCTCGTCGCGCGTCAGCGCGTCGAGCGTGCCGCGCGTCACCGCGATTGCTGCGTCGGCGTAGGTTCGGCCGGCGGCGAACGCGTTGATGCTCGACTCGTTCGCCATCACGTACACCTGCGGCATCGGCACGCCAGCGGCGATCGACATCTCCTCGACCACGTTGTAGAGCGTCTTCTCGGCCAGGTCGGTGGTGCCAGGCTGCACGCGCGTGCCGCCGAGCATCTCGGCGATCGCTGGGCCACCGCCGCGCAGCTGCAACGTGCGGAACAGCGAGCCGGCGCCGACCACCAGCAGCGTGAAGCCGGCGATCACCAAGAAGGCGTCTTGGTTCCACATGCTCTGGTCGGCGCCGACGCTCAGCGCGAACGCCACCGCGAAGTAGACCGCGCCGATGATGCCGAGCACGGCCAGCACGAAGAGGAACACCAGCAACCCGGTGTTGCGCTTGGCGCGATCCTGCGCGCCGAAGAAGTCCATGCTCATGCGCCGCGCTCCAGTTCGAACAGACTGATGCCGGCGTCGTGCCGCACGAACAAGCCACCGCCGAAGCTCTGGAAGGTGCGCCGCAGCAGGCGCCGGTAGAAGGTGGCGGGGCGCAGGTGCACGTTGCCGTCGGTGCGCGCGCGGTCGCAGTTGTCCTGCCAGTCGGCGGCGGTGAGCGCTTCGAGGTAGAGCGCGCAGTGCGTGAGGTCGGCCAAGTTCGCGATCGCCTTGCGTGCGTCGTCTTCGTCGAGGTATTGCAAGACCCCTTGGCAGACCACGAGGTCGACGCTGATCGGGTGTCGGTAGTCGACGACCGAGCCGAGCTGCCAGCCCTTGCGCCGGCAGAGGTACTCGCTGTGTTCGACGCCGGTGTAGCGCGCGCGCGGGAAGTGCGCGGCGATGACCTTCTGCCAGTGACCCATGCCGCAGCCGAGGTCGAGCACGTCGGTGACCGACACGCGCAGGAAGCGCAGGTAGGCGCACACGAACTCGCCGAGCCGGCGCGTGCTCGCGGCGTCGGCGACGCGCGTGCGTCGGTCGCCGTAGAAGCGCGCGTAGTACGCGGCATCGAACGAAGTGACTGCGGCCGCTCGGCGTGCCATCCAGCGGCAAGAGAACACGGCGCCGGCCCGCGCGCAAGCGCTCGTTGCGACTCGGTGGCCAGGCAGCGGGTCGTCGGCTACGTTGGACACGCGCGTTCCTGACCAACGATGCTTACCTCCAAGCGAAGCGACACCTGTCAAACCGCCGGCCTGGCGGTGGTGTTTGCCCTGATGTGCAGCGCGCCGCTCTCGGCGCAGAAACCGCCCAAGGCAGAGAAGATCGACGCGTCGACGGATCCGTTCACCAAGGATGACCCCGACAAGCTGAAGAAGCTGGGCTACGAGCGCGTGGGCCAGTTCTTGTGGCTGGGCGAAGTGAGCACCGCGCAGGTGCAGCAGATCCTCGGCGACGACACCGCGATCTTCATCGAGACGGCGCACTTCAAGCTGGCTTCGACGCTGCGCTCCTTCGCGTGGCCCAAGGAGAAGGAATGGCGCGAGTCGCTCACCGTCGAGATCGATCGTCTCGCGGCGCGGTGTCCTGAGTTCAAGATCAAACCGAAGTACGTGAGCCCTTGGCTGCGGGCGCACCTGTATGCGCATCGGCTCGAGGCGCTCTACGCCGACTTCCAGGCCAAGCTCGGCATCGACGCGACTGAGTTTCCCAAGGATCGCGGCAGCAAGCGCACGCCCGACTACATGGGCGAGGGGCCGTACCTCGGGCAGCCGGGCAAGTTCTTGGTGGTGCTGGCGCACAAGGCGCTGAGCGCTGGCACCTACACGCGGTCATTCCAGGGCGTGGCGGCCACCGACACCACGCGGCACAACCACGTCGCGGAGGGCAGCCTCGCGATCGTGACCTCGACGGAGTTTGCCGAGAAGGCGCTGGCCGACGATCGCAAGCTGCACAGCCACGTCGTGTACTCGGTCGTGCACAACTTGGTCGACGGCTACAAGTTCTACTGGCAGCCGCTGCCGTCGTGGCTGACCGAGGGTTTGCCGCTGTGGTTCAGCCGGACGATCGACGACGAGTTCTTGAACTTCTCCGGCAAGGACGATGCGGGGAGCACGGTGCTCAAGGCGCACGAGTGGCCGCGCCGCGTGCGGCTGCGCGTGGACCACGACGTTTGGCCCAAGGCTGAAGACGTGTGCACGCTGATGGACGCCAGCGGCCTCGACTTCGTGGCGCACATGATGGTGTGGTCGCGCGTCGACTTCCTGCTCGCCACGGCGCCGGACAAGTTCGCGGCGTTCATGGCCAGGATGAAGGCACCGATGACCACACAGGCCCGGCTGCCCACGACCGCCGAGGTGCTGGAGCGTCAGGTTTCGGCGCTGCAGGCGGCGTTCGGCTTCGACTACGCGGCCTTCGACGCGGCCTGGGTGGCCTACGTGAAGAGCGAGTACCCGAAGAAATGACGGCGGCGGCGATGGTGGGTGATTGTGATGATTGTGGCGGGCTGGTTGACGGCTCCAGACGGCCTCGCTCTACTCCTGGGGTCGATTCCTGCAACGTCTCGTCAGAACCAAAAGGAACCTTCCGTGGCCAAGTCGTGGACTCTGTGCGGCGCAGTGTTAGCCGCGTTCTTCGTGATGGGTGCGCCGGCTGGCGCCGCCCCCCAGTGATGAGGGCCGCCCTCTGGAGCCAGTTCGGCTCCTGCATGGTCGCCTGGTGATGCTGGTGGTGGCGGTGGATTCGGCGGCGGCGGTGGTGGCGGCAGTGGACCGCGCACCGGCTCGGGCGGCGGCACGGCTGCTGGACCCGCAGCGGCTACGGGTCCGCGTGGCGCACAGGTCTTCTTCACGCGACAGAAGACCAGCAAAGACCGGCTCAAGATCAAATGGGACTACCCAGAGATCATGAAGGTCACCACCACGCCGCAAGTGGGCGAGGGTGACACCATCACGCGCGCGCGCATGATCGCGCTCGCCAAAGAAGAAGCGCTGGCCAACGTCGCGGGCAACGACCCGCGACCGCTGCTCGTGCTGCGCGACTGCGAGCACTGCAAGGGTTCTGACGACGCGATCTTGGCGGCGCGGGTCGACAACGACCTCACCGCGATGTACGCGCGTTGGTTCCACTGCGTGCGTCTGCCGAGCGCGGTGCTGCAAGCCGACCATACGTTTGCCAAGTTGTTCGAAGGCAAGGTCGCGCCGCACCTGTTCGTGTGCAGCGTCGACGGCTCGAACCTCCAGCCGTTCGGCGGCCGGCCTGGCCAGGGCGAACTCTGGCAAGCCATGGTCTCGGTGCTGCGCGAGGAGTACGACCGCGATCCCGAGGACGCCGCCAAGGAGATCCTGAAACTCCTGTCGAAGTACGATCACCTCGACAGCATGGAGCAGGAGCACAACAACCAGTTGGCGCTCGAGATCGAGAAGCGCGGCGCTGACTCGCCCAAGGTGCGCGACCTGCGCAAGAAGGTCGACGGCCGTAAGCGCGAACGCGCCGAGGTCGAGAAGACCGAGGCCAAGGTCGCTGAGCTCGGGCTGAAGCGCAAGTCGACGAGCAAAGGCTCGGGCGGCGCCAAGTAGCAGCGCGGCGGGCGAGGTGGCCTTCTGTCACTTCGCTCGCGCAGCAGCAGCTGTGGGTGGCCGCCAAGGTGCGTGCCGCCGTTCCCTCAGGTGAGCAAGTCACTTCCCCCGTTCTCGACAGTTCTCGACCTGGGGTCGAGGCTGTCTTTTGGTCTGGCGACGCAACGGGTGTGTTGAGGGCGAGCCAGTAGCCAATGCGCCGGTTGGCTACGCTGCGCCATGTGACTTCGGGTAGTCCTTCGACTAGGGGACTGCCCGACTGCCCCCGAACTGCCCTCGACCCAGGAGAAGACCCAAATGCGCGTTTGCGCAGTGATCAGCGCCTCTTTCGCCTTCCAGCTGGCCATCACCGCCGTCGCACAACCTCAGATGGTGGTCGACCTCAACCGACTGAGCATGCCCCCGTCGTCGTCGAACCCGACTGACTTTGGTTCAACCTCGTCCGGGGACGTTTACTTCGCCGCGTCCACGATCGCGATCGGGCGCGAGCCTTGGTTGATCGAGCGGTCTGGCCGGTACTGTGCTGGTTCGCGACCTGGTCCCTGGCGCCGGCGGGTCGACGCCGCGCGACTTCGTGGCGTTTGCCAGCAGCAATGACGACGTGGCATTCGTAGCCGACGGTCCGAGCACCGTGGGCACCGAGCTGTGGATCACCGACGGGACAACCGTTGGCACACGACTGCTGGATCTCGCCCCCGGCGTGAGCAGCAGTGCGCCGACTCAACTGGTGGCCGACGGTGCGGGCCGGCTGTTCTTCAGCGCGACTACACCACAGGCGGGCACGGAGATCTGGGTATCGGACGGCACCAGTGCCGGCACCGTGATGCTCGACTACACGCCCGGGGCACGCTCGACCATCCCGGCCGCCATCAGAGCAAATGGCGGCTTGGCCTTTTTTGGGGCGGGGACTAGCCTCCATCGCAGCGACGGGACCTTGGCTGGCACCTTCGCGGTGAGCCCGGCGAGCACGTTTCTCCAAATCGTGACCGATGCGTTGGTCGTTCCCACCAACCGCGCTTACTTCCGTGGCGAGAGCGTTGCGGATGGTTCGGAGGTCTGGATCAGCGACGGCACCATCGCCGGCACGCGGTTGTTTGCCGATCTCGATCCAACGAGTCCCACGGCGGGCTCGTCGCCGGTGCTCCTGACCACGGTGGCCGGGCGCGCGTTGTTGACGGCGAGTCTTGGCGCCGGCTCGTCGCGGGCGGTTCTTGCCTCCGACGGGACGGCGTTAGGCACCGTGCCGCTGATCGCCAGCAGCGGGCCGATGACGCCGCTCGCCACGGCGGGCGGCTTTGCCCTCCTGCGGGAGCAGTCTAGTCAACCAGTCTTCGTCGTGACTGACGCGACTCCCGAGGGCACGCGACGACTGACGGTTGCGGTGCCACCAGCGATCGCTCGAGCCAACGGCGCCGTCGCCTTGGACGGCCGGGTGTTGATCAGCGCGGCGCGACCGGGTGCGTCGTCGACGAACCCCGAGCTTTGGATCACGAACGGCACCGACGCGGGTACCACGTTGGTGCGGGACATCCATCCCACCGCCGGCTCGAATCCGTTCGGCATGGTGCGTGTGGGGCGGCGGGCGTTCTTCGTCGCCGAAGACGGCGTGACAGGTGCGGAGCTTTGGCAAACCGACGGCACGACGGCCGGCACCGCGATCGTGCTCGATATCCAACCCCCCGGCAGCACGGCGACCGTGCGTGTGCTTGGCGCGATCGGCGATCGCGCGATCTTCGCCGCCGACGATGGAGTTGCCGGCTACGAGCTGTGGAGTTCCGACGGGTCTGCGGCGGGCACGCGGCTGCTTGCCGATCTGTCGCCCGGGCCTGCGCCGACGAGTTTCGCCACGGCTGTCGACACTGGTCAGCGGGTGGTGTTCGTCGCCAACACGGCTGGTTCGAACGCGGCGGTGTTCTCGACGGATGGACAAACCGTCGTGCGCCTGTCGATCCAAACAGGTCTGGGCCTGTCCTATCGCGGGCTGGCAAGCGTCGGCCAACGGGCGCTCGTGGTGGCGGGGTTCCACTCCCAAACCACGCCTGAAGCGTTCATCACTGACGGTACTGCCGCCGGCACCGCGCGCCTCGTGGTAGCGCTGCCCCGAGGTGAGCCAGTCGGCGTCAGTTCGATCAGCACCGAGCACGCGGTGTTCTTTGTCACCGACGGGGTCACTCCGGCACGGCTGTACTTGGTGGAGGATGCGGCGGCGCGCGTCGTGTCGCTCGGCACGGTGTCGTTGCCCCTGGGCATCCAGGTCGCGCCCATGCTCGCCGGCGGCGATTTGCTGTTCCCGGCGACCGACCCGCTGCATGGCCTGGAACTTTGGCACTTGTCGCCTGGCGCTACGGCGCAGCGGGAAGGCCTCGGCTGCGGCGCGGGCATCCTCGACCTCAGCGCGAACGCGCCGCGGGTCGGTCGGAGTGTGACGTTCACGCTCAGCGGCGCCGCCCAGGTGTCAGCGCTCGTCCTGGGAACGCCGCCGGTGACACCCACGCCGCTGCCGATCTCGATCGTCGGTTGCACGGTCTATGTCGACGCCGCGCGCCCGCTCAGTTGGCTGCCGTTGCCGAGCGGCGCGAACACGTTGTCGCTGCCGATTCCGCTGTCGTTCAGCCTGTTGCGCGCGCGCCTGATGACGCAAGCGATCACCGGACCCACGGCAACTGGCGTCGACTTCTCCAATGGTCTGCGCCTGACCATCGACGCGTAGGAGTCTACGCCAGCAACTCGCGCACGACCTTGCCGGCGACGTCCGTCAGCCGCATGTCGCGTCCCTGGTGTGGCACGGTGAGCTTCTCGTGGTCGAGGCCAAGCAGGTGCAGCGCTGTTGCGTGCAGGTCGTGCACGTCGACCTTGTTCTTCACGATGTCGTAGCCCAGATCGTCAGTCGAACCATGCACGGTGCCGGCCCGCACGCCGGCCCCGGCCATCCACATCGTGAACGCTCGCCCATGGTGGTCGCGGCCGAAGGCGCGTGGCGCGGTGTCACCTTGGAGCATCGGCGAGCGGCCGAACTCTCCGCCCCAGATGACGAGCGTGTCTTCGAGGAGCCCGCGCCGATCGAGATCAACGAGCAGCGCCGCGATCGCGCGGTCGGTCTGTCGGCACTTGCCCTCGAGGCTTGGCTCGAGGATCTGGTGATGATCCCAGCCGCGATCGCAGAGTTGCACGAAGCGTACGTCGCGCTCGATCAGTCGGCGCGCGCGCAGGCAGTTCATGGCGAATGAGCTCTCGCCCGGCTCGACACCGTAGAGGTCGAGGACGTGGCGCGGTTCGTTGCTCAGATCGACGAGGTCTGGGACGCTCGTCTGCATGCGGAAGGCCAGCTCGTACGCTTCGATGCGCGTGCGGACTTCGCGGTCACCGACCGCGCCCAGCTCCAGCTCGTTCAACTCACGCACGGTATCCAACATGGTGCGTCGCGTCGCCGGATCGACACCGGGGGGATCGTGCAAGAACAGCACAGGATCGCGACCGGTGCGCAGGGTCACTCCTTGGTGACGACCTGGCAGAAAGCCCGCGCCCCACAGTCGCGCGTAGAGCGGTTGCGCCCCGCTGATCGCACCTGAGATCATCACCACGAAGGCAGGCAGGTCGCGATTGAGCGCCCCGAGACCGTAGCTCAACCAGGCACCCATCGCCGGCCGCCCCGGCAGCTCGTGCCCGGTCTGCATCATGGTCATCCCGGGATCGTGGTTGATCGACGGCGTCCACATCGACTGCACGATGCACAGCTTGTCGACGACGGTTGCGGTGTGTGGCAGCAGCTCCGACAACCACGTGCCACTCTGGCCGTGGCGCTTGAAGGCGTAGCGCGAGCCGGCGGCGATGAGCCGACGCCCTTGCAGCTGGGCTACGCGGTTGCCGCGCGTCAGGCTTTCGGGCATCGGTTGTCCGTTCATCGCCACCAGGGCCGGCTTGTGGTCGAACAAGTCGAGCTGCGAGGGTCCACCCGCCATGAACAGGAAGATCACGCGCTTGGCGCGCGGCACGTGCGGCACGCGCAGTCCCGCCGCGCGCTCCAGCGAAGCTAGTGCCATGCTGCCGAGCGACAGCCCGGCGCCCGACAAGAACGAGCGGCGCGACAGCGCGAGCTGTTGACGTCCGAGGGTCTCGAGGCCAACAGTGTTCATGGAACCGTGATCGTTTCGCTCTTGTTGATGAGCGCGCTGCCAAGCATCGTCCAGGCGGCAAGGTCGGCGGCCGGGAAAGCACTCGGCACTGGCATGTCGCTGCCGGCGATCAGCGCTGTCGCTGCGGCGGCATCGGCCATGAACCGCGCGCGGTGTTTGGCCAAGGCTCGGTGTAGCACGGCGCGTTCGTTGGCGGTTGGCGTGCGGGCTACACACAAACGGAAGCCGTGCTCGATCCGCGCGTCGTCGTCGGTTGCGGATGCGAGCATGCGCTGCGCCAGAGCGCGTGCCGCCTCGACGAACACCGGGTCGTTCTGCAGCACCAAAGCCTGCAGCGGCGTCGTCGTTGCGTCGCGGCTGACGACGCACGTCTCACGCGTCGGCATGTCGAACGCGCGGAAGGACGCGTACGGCGCGGATCGCTTGACGTAGACGTACAAGCCGCGCCGCGCCCGATCCTCGAGCGGGCTGGTCTCGTAGGCTTGTGCGCTGTAGCCCGCGCCGAACGCGACCTCTTCCCACAAGCCGGGCGGCTGCACGGGATACACGCCTGGCCCGCCGATCCGCAAGTCGAGCGTGCCGGCCGAGAACAGCGCAACGTCGCGCACGAGTTCGGCCGGCAGCCGCCGCCGACGCATGCGCGATAGCCAGCTCGCCTCGGGGTCGGCGGTGTCCTGTGCTGAGGTCTTGTTGCTCGCCTGCCCGTACGTCGCGGACGTCACCATGAGCTTGATCACGTGCTGGAGATTCCAGCCGGCGCTCACCAATTCCACCGCCAGATAGTCGAGTAGCTCGGGGTGGGTGGGCCGTGCGCCGCGGACGCCGAAGTCGTCGCTCGTGCGCGCGAGGCCAGCGCCGAACAGTAGCTCCCACAGTCGATTGACCACGACTCGGGCCGTCAGGGGATTGCTCTTGTCGACCATCCACCGTGCCAGCGTCAGCCGATTGCGCGGGGTGTCCTCGGGCAATCTGGGCAACACCGCGGGAACGTCGGGTGCGACAGCTTCGCCTAGGAGTCCGCGCCACGGGACGAAACGTGCATCACCGAACACCGAATCTCATCGCGCGAGGCCGGCCTGAAACACGAGATGCGACACTTGGTGGCTGCCGTTTTGTCTGATTGCCTTCCCGTGACGCAGACTCCTAGCCGTCGGTAGTCGCCGCGCACACGCACGTGTGCCGTGCGAGGCTCTGGTAGCTCGCCCATCACCATCGTGCTCGGGACAGAGTCCACCAAACGCTGCATGTCGCGATAGAGGCTTCGCACGTTGGCGAAGATGCTGCGGGTCGTCGGCGAGACGTGACGGCGAAAGTGATCGCGAACGAGTTCGAGGTCCGCCGGGCTGCGGGTTGCGGCGTCGCGGCTCAAGATCGCGCGCACGGGTGCCAGGGTGAGGGCGGTGACTTCGTCATCGCTGAGCACCCGCCCGTACACCTGCACTTCGTCGATCGAGCCTTGGAACCCTGGCTCGCCCTCGTGGGCACCGACGCGCAGCGGCTCGTCGACTTCGGCGGGGTTCCCCAATCTCAATCGGTCGATGGTGACAGCTTCAGCTCGTTCGCCGTTGATCCAGAGCGATAGACCGGCGGCCCGACCGCTGCCGTCGTGGGCTGCGACTACGTGATTCCAGCCTGGCCACAGCAGTTCATTCGCTTCGGCTGAGGCGATCTCGGTCGGCCCACCTGCGCTTAGCAGCAGGCTGACCGCACCGGCGCGCGCCGTGAACACCCAGCCAGCAGTCGCAGCGGGCCGCCAGCGCGCGGCGATCACCCCGCCAAGTTGCGGGTTGATCCAAGCGCTGACCGTGAATGGATCCGCCCGGCGTCGCCCGACCTCGGTGGCGGCGACCTGCACGTGGGTTCCTGCCCCATGAAACACCATCGCCCGGCCGAATCGACCCGGCTCGAAAGTGGGCGCGGTGCCGACGATGAGCCCGCCGGGGCCGCCTGGCAGCGAGCTGGCCGTTGCGCTGTCATCGGCGCCGTCGAGCGACAAATGCACTGCGAGTCCGTCGGCTGGATGGATGCCCTCTGGGACGGGCGCGACTTCGCGCTCCCACGCCGCCCGCGCGCGGTCGAGTTCGCCCGCGAGAGCGTCGATCCGCGTTTGCTGAGCTGTCGTTTCCCTCTGCAGGCGCGCGAGCTCGGTGAAGTGCGCTGCCGTCGGCACCTTCACCATCGGGAACGCATTGCCAAAAAAGCCATCCAGCCCCTTCTCGGGCACGTCGTCGAAAAACGCGAAGAGCTGGTAGTACTCGCGCTGGCTGATCGGGTCGTGCTTGTGGTCATGGCACTCGGCACACGCGACGGTGAGCCCTAGCCACGTCGTGCTGGTCGTGTTCACTCGATCGGTGACGTAGCGCACCGCGTACTCCTCGGCATCCGCGCCGCCCTCCACGTTGATCATGTGGTTGCGGTTGAAGCCGGAGGCGACGACTTGTTCCGGCGTCGCGCCGGGCAGCAGGTCGCCCGCGATCTGCTCAATCGTCATCGCGTCGAACGGCTGATTGCGATTGAACGCCGCGATCACCCAGTCTCGCCACGGCCACATCTCGCGGCCTGCATCGACGTGAAAGCCGTGCGTGTCGGCGTAGCGCGCGAGGTCGAGCCACCACAGTGCCATGCGCTCGCCGAAGTGTGGCGACTGGAGTAATCGCTGCACGAGGCGTTCGACCGAACCAGCCGTGGCATCGCCGACGAAGGCGTCGACCTCGGCAGGCGTGGGTGGCAGGCCAGTCAGATCGAGTGTGAGGCGTCGCACGAGCGTCACTCGATCGGCCGCCGCCGACGGGGCCAGGCCTCGCGCCTCGAGACCCTGAAGCACGAAGTAATCGATCGCGTTGTGCGGCCAGTTCTGCTTCTGCACCGTGGGTAGGCTCGGGCGGACGGGCGGCACGAAGGCCCAATGTGCTACACGGGCTTGACCGACGATGGGAGCGGCGATGGGCGCCGCGATAGCGAGGAAGGCGAAGAGGCGAACCGACATCATCACGAGAGCGACAATCTCAGCATAGCCGCGATCGCTGCGTGAGCCGCGAATGCTTGCGGTGTTGGCCGTGCTGTGCCGGCGTGCCCCTACGTTCCGCGCGCATGCAACGCGTGGGTGCCGTGCGGCCTTCCTGTTGGCCTGACGGTTGACCGGACGGGACCGAGACAAGGCGCGGGTCGCGCCTTTGCTGGTCGGCCGGTCCCTACATCACGCCAAGGCGGTCTGCGCCAGCCCGCCGATGATCGCGGGCTCGGTGCGACCCACCAAGCGTTCGAGCGCGTTGCTCACCGCGCCGTCGATGTCGCCGAGCTTGCGCGCGCGTTCGATGGCCGCCAGTTCGCGCTTGTTCGACGGGCGCCCGATTTCGCAATAACCGAACAGCGTCAGCGTCGCCACGTCGAGGCCGCAGCGCTCGTGCCCCCGCAGCGTGTCGCAGAGGCTGCGCACCTGGTCACGCGGCACTTCGGTGCGCTGGGCCAGTTCTCGCAAAGCCGTGAACTCCTCGACCAAGGTGGGCAGGGCGATCTCCGTGTAGCCGAACAGGGTGAACAGCATCACTTGGCCGCCACCGAACAGACGACTCAGGCGGGTCGTGGGTTGTTGCTTGTGCCGCGCCATGCGCATGATGCGTTGGGCGACGGTGGGCGCGCGCAGGATGGTGGAGCCGAACAGGGTCAAGCTCGTGCTGCCGTCGGGAACCAGGCCGGCTTCGGCACTGCTGAATAGCGTCAGGTGGAACATGCGCTGTCGTTAGGATGCGAGGCGACGAGCTAGGTTGTTGCGCGCGCCTGGACTCGAGGTTTGCAGACTGTAAGAAAAGTAACCGCATTAGCCGCATGTCGCCGTCTCAGCCCGCCCAGGAAGGATCCGCGCGTGCGGCCAGCCATCCGGCCAGTCGCCCGCCGTTTGTCGGGGTGGTCCGTACCGGCTGCGTGGTCGGGCTCATCTTCGCGGCTGTTTCGAGTGTCGTGCTGCTGTGGTGGAGCGGGGTATCGGCGGTGCGCTCGAGCGCGCCAGGGACCGCTCGGGGGACCGAATGGTCGGCGGCCGCCGTCGACCAACGCCCGGTCCCCGGGCCTGATCGAGTGCCTGCCGAGCCGACGGCGTCGGGCCCCGAGGACGCGGCTAGCGGCGTGGTGCGCCCTCCTGTGTTGGCGCCGCGCGCAGCACCCGCGACCGAGGCTCTCGCCGTGACGGGCCTCGTCGTTGCGTTCACGCCCTACGCCGACGCCGGAGCTGCCGATGTGCGCATCATCCGTATGCTCGCCCTGACCGTGCCGGCCGGCACCTCGTTCTCGCCGTGCTTTGCGCCGGGACCGTTTCGCGCGGCCTTCACCGGCGAGGTCGAGGTCGACGTGCGCGAGCGCTACACCTTCTCGTTCGAGGGGGCTGGCGAACTGGAACTACGGCTCGGCGACAAGGTCGCCTTGCAGGGCGTGGCGCGCGAGGGCGCGCCGGTGGTTGGCGCGCCGATTCGTTTGAGCAAGGGCAAGAACCGGTTGGTCGCGACGTACACGAGTCCTGTCCTCGGCGACGCGCGCTTGCGCGTGCTGTGGTCGACATCGGAGTTCAAGTCTGAACCGATCCCACCGACGGCGCTGTCGCCGGGGGACGTTGGCCCAGAGATGATCGCGGGTGTGCGTGCTCGGCGCGCACGCGACGAGATCGAGCGCTTGCAGTGCTTGCGCTGCCATGCGGCCGAGGGAGCGGTGCGCGGGGCATCAGCACCTGACCTGCGCACCGTGGGTAGCCGCCTGCACGCGGGGTACGTGTTCGAGTGGTTGCTGCGTCCGGTGCGGCGTGGCTTTGCCTCGCGTCAGATGCCGCACTTCTTTGCCGAGGATGCGAGCGGGCGCCAGCAGGCGGCTGACGTCACCGCGTACCTCGCGTCGCTGAGCAAGCCGAGTGAGGTGGACGCAGCGAATGGGTCGAGCGACGGCGGCGGTCAGCTGTTTGCGCAGCTCGGCTGCGTCGCCTGTCACACCCGTCCGGGCGCGGCCGCTGACGCTGCGCGCGTGGACCTCGATCACGTTCCGCACAAGTGGCGGACCACGGAGCTGGCCGCCTACTTGGCCTCGCCGCAGGCTGTCGATCCAGGCACGGCGATGCCCGACTTTCGCTTGACGGGCGGGGAAGCTGCCGCGCTGGCGCGATTCCTCCTCGGCGATCGCCCGGCGCTGGCGCCGCCACCGCCAGGCGACACCGCGCGAGGTCGGCAGTTGGTGAGTGCCCTGGGTTGCGCTGCGTGTCATGACTTGCCCGAGGTCGAGGTCGTGCGCGCGCCTGCGTGGTCGGCCGTCGCACCCAAGATCGACGCGACGACTGATCTCTGCGGTGGGCCACCGCGCTACGCGCCGGCGCCTTCGGTGTCGTTCGCTGACGCGACGCGCGTGTTGGGGCAACCGGCGTTGGCCGAAGCCGCGGAGCGCGCCGTGGTCGCACTCGCCTGCGCGGCGTGTCACGCACGCGATGGGGTTCCGGATGCGTGGGCGAGGCACGAAGGCGAGGTTGCCGATCTGATGCCGAGTGAGCCGTCGCAAGCGGCGCACCCGTTGGGCGATCAGTCGCGGCCGAGTCTCACCTGGGCCGGTGAGAAAATGCGGTCGACCTGGTCGCACGGCTTGTTCGCGGGCAGCCTCACGTCGCTCGCGCGGCCGTGGCTGCAGGCCCGCATGCCAGCATTTCCGGCGCACGCCGACGTGCTGGCGCAGGGTCTCGCGTGCAGTCATGGAGTGCCGCGCGATTCGACGGCGCATTCCGACGCGGCCGCTGGCCTGGCCGCGATCGGCGCCGGCCTGGTGTCGATGGAGAAGGGGTTCGCCTGCGTCACGTGCCACGGGGTTGGCGACAGGGCGCCGACCCAGGTGTTCGAAGTGCAGGGCATCAACTTCGCACTCGCCGCCCAGCGCCTGCGCGCCGATTACTTCCTGCGCTGGATGCGCAACCCGCAACGCGTCGACCCGTCGTCGAAGATGCCGCGCTATGGCGACGCGCAGGGCAAGACGGCGTTCGCGCAGATCCTGGACGGCGACGCCGAGAAGCAGTTCGATGCGATCTGGGCCTGGCTCGTGTCGTTGCGTTGAGGTGGCGGTCGTCAGCGGGCCAGACGCTCGACGATCGCGCGACCGGCGGGGGTCTGGCGCACGGCCTGCAGCGTTGGTTCGCGGGCGATGCGACCAGGATCGACGAGACCCGCGGCGACGCTCGCTTGCAAGGCGGTCACTGCGCCGGCCAAGCACGCTTGTCGACGTGTGTCGTCGGTGGCGGCCTCGGCGCAGCGTCCGAGCAGACACGCCCCCCGGAAGATCGCCTCTGCTTCGCGGTCGCTGATGGCGATCAGATTCTCGGCCGCCGCTTGCGCGCGTGCTGGGTTGCGCTCCGCGAGCTGCGCCTCCGCGAGACCCACGTAGCCGTTGCGCACCTGCGCTGCCAGCATGGGCGAGACGCTGCTGTGCTCGAACTCGCTGCGGAGCACACCGAGCGCCTCTTCGAGCGCTTCTGCAACCTCGCGTGCCGGGCGAGCGCCGACGTCGAACTCGACGCGCCCGAGCCGGGCGCACGCTCGGTGGTAGCGCACCACCGAGTCGTCGGGCGTCGCATCGAGTTCGAGATCGAGGTTGTCGATGGCCGACTCGTAGTGCGTCCGCGCGCGCGCCGCGTAGGCGTCGGCCAGATCGCCGTGCTTGCCCGCGGCCAGCCACGCCAGGCGCAGCATGTCCCCGGCGGCGATCTCGATCCGGCGGTCGCCTGCGCCGAGGGCGAGCAACTCAGGGACGCTCCCAGCCGCCGCGGCGTGATCGCCGCTGAGTCCATAGATCACACCTGACTGACGGTGCAGGACGAAGTGAGTCCGTCGCTGCACGGCAGGGTCGTCACTCTGTGCGCGGGCACGATGGATCGCCACCAGTCCAGTGTCGACGTGCGTGCGGGCGACGGCGTAATCGCCCATCTCGATCGCCAGCTCGGTCGCCGTCGCCGCGGCCTCGGCCACGTCGCCAAGTGCATCAGGGGTGGTGTCGAGGCCGGCGACTCTCTGCGCGTCACGCAGTGCCCCCGCGGCGATGGGTGCGGCGGCGCGCCGGTCGCCGAGCTGGCGAAGGATGCTGGCCAGCAGAGAGCGTCCGCGTGCCAATCGCGCGGCATGGGCGAGCGATGACGGATCCTGGGTGGACAACCCGGAGGACAGTTCGACCGCGCGCTCGACGAGCACTCGCGCTTGGTGCAGGTCCTCCAAGTCACCCTGCTGTATCAAGTGAATGGCAAAGTTCTGGCTTTGCGCTGCCAAGGCGCTGCGGTACTGCGACAGCGGTATCTCGGCAACCAGTGCATCGAGCAAGCGCACGCCCTCGGCAAACTCGCGCTCAGCTCCTGCCCTCTCGGCTCCGGACAAGGCGATGCCGAGGTGGGCGTGACACGCTGCCAAGTCGGCGCGTCGACGCGGCGTGTTTGCCTGCTCGGCGAGTACCTCCTGCCGAAGCTCCAGCTCTTGGCGCGTGGTGGCCTCGGCTGCCGCGAACTCTCCACGTCCGATGTAGATCTGGGACAGATACGCCAGCGTGTAGACCAGGGTCTCGCGCGTCGCTTGGCTGAGCTTCGCACTGTCTGCCGACGCGCTGAGCGCGTCGCGTAGGGCGATGAGTTCTTTCTCGGCTTCGGCGACTTGGCCCACCGCCCGAAGGGCTGCGAACAGGCTCAGTCTGCAGCGCGCTGCGGATTCGGCAGCACCCGCGACGCCGGTGGTCGCAGCGCGTGTCGCGTGCTCGACCGCGGCCTGGTAGTCGGCTAACGCCCGTTGTCGGTCGCGCTTCTCGAGGTACATCGCACGCTTTTGCAGCGCGAGCGCCAGCTCCAGGTGCAGCGAGGTGATGTCGGGACCTTGGTGCGTAGCCAGTTCCAGCCCTGCGACCGCGCGGTCGAAGAGACCGCTTGCACCGCTGGTGTCGCCTCGGCCGAGCAGCGCTTCGGCTTGTTCTAGTTGGGCTGTGGCCAGTTGGGTGCGCACGGCCACGCGTTGTGGGTCTTCCTGCGCCAGGACTTGCAGCTCGTTGACTGCCGCCACGGCGGAGGTCGCGGCGGCGGCCGTGTCGCCTAGCAGGTTCGACAGCTTGGCGATCGCGATTCTGGCGCGAGCGATCTCGAAGCGTGCGCGTGGGTCGCCCTGTCGTTCGCGCAGTAGGTCGGTGTAAAAGCGCAGCGCATCGGTCAACAACGCCTTGCGCGTCGCTTCCATCTGCGGCACCTCCGCCAGATCGCTCTCGGCGACGCGCAGCAACAGCTGATCGACGGCCGCGAGCGCACGTTCGAAGTTGGCCTCGGCCGAGGAGCGCGCAGCCGACTCGCCGAGCAACGCTTCCTGTGCAGTGCGCGCGGCGTCACGAGCGCGCGTCCAGTACACGAGGCTCGTCCCGAGGCCCGCTACCAGCGCGACGGTTACGACCGTCACCGCCGCCACCTGCAGCCGGTTGCGGCGCACGAACTTGCGCAGGCGGTACACGCCGCTCGGCGGACAGGCGAGCACCGGTTCGTTCGCTAGGTGCCGGCGGATGTCAGCCGCCAGGTCGTTCACCGTGGCGTAGCGGCGGTCGCGTTCCTTCTCCAGGGCCTTGAGACAGATCCAGTCGAGATCGCCGCGCAACTCGCGCTGCAACGCCGCGATGTCGGTCGAGCGCCGGCTGGCGGCATCCGTTGCCGTCTTCAACTCGGTGCGCACGCGCTTGCTCGGGGTGCTGGGGTCTTCCTCGCGCAAGATGCGCTGCATCTCGCCCAAGTCCTTGCGGAGCCGTGCCGACTCGAATGGCAGATGGCCGGTCAGCAACTGGTAGAGCAGCACGCCGAGCGAGTACACGTCGGTGCGCGTGTCGATGTCGAGCGCGTCGCGGCCGGCCTGCTCGGGACTCATGTACTCCGGCGTGCCCACCATCACGCCAACGCTGGTGTGCAACGTCGCGTCGGTGAGCCGTGGGCCGATCGCTTTAGCGACGCCAAAGTCGATGATCTTGGGCAGCGGCACACCATCTTGCTCGGCGACCAGCACGTTCGACGGCTTGAGGTCGCGGTGGATCACACCCTTGAGGTGCGCGTGCTGGACGCCGTCGCACACCGCCAAGAACAGCGCCAGGCGTTGCCGATTGGCCAACTTCTGCCGATCGCAGTAGTCGGTGATCGGCAAGCCGGCGACGTATTCCATGACGAAGTACGGGCGGCCCTCGCTGGTGCTGCCGGCGTCCAGCACCTTGGCGATGTGCGCATGGTTCATCATCGCCAGCGCCTGGCGTTCGGCGCCGAAGCGCGCCACCACGTCGCGCGTGTCCATGCCGAGCTTGATCAGCTTGAGCGCCACGCGTCGGCGCACGCCCTCGCGCTGCTCAGCGAGGTAGACGGTCCCCATCCCGCCTTGGCCGAGAGGTTCGAGCAAGCGATACGGGCCGATCGTGGCGGGGAAGGCGGGGGCGCTCTCGCCGGTTGGCGTCGGGGTCTCGTCGAGCAACCCGGCACGCTGCAGTTGCGCCAACTGGGCGCGCGCCGACGCGGCCAGGTGGGGGTGACCGAGCAAGACGGCGGCGACGTTCGCCTCGCCACCTCGAGCCCGTGCCTCGATGCAGGCGGCGACGACGCTCTGCAGGGCATCGTCAGGCGACGGCGACGGCGAGGGGCCGGTCATGGCGAGGGCGACTGTAGCGGACCACATTCCGCATCCGCGAGACAGCAAAGCGTCTCTGCGACGCGGACGCACTCGACCGGCGCGCCGAGACGACGCCCGGAGGTCGGTCAACTCCGCGCCAGTTCCGTGACACAACCAGTTTTCTCTGACCAACTTACGAGCCCGTTCGCGAGCAGAGTCCCCGGAAGTCGGACGGTCGTGCAACTTCGTTGCGAGAATTTCAACCCTGTCGAGCCGCCCATCGCAACGGCTGCGTAACGCGTTCGATGCGAACCTACGACCATCCTACGGCGACGCACGGGTCCCTCTTGCTCGGTGTGTTTTGGGGGTTGGTGATGACGAGTGTCGGCGCGATGTTCATCGCGGCCACGCTGCTGGTTGTGCGCAGCGCCTGAGCGGTGACCAGATGTTGTGTGCTCGGGCCTTTGGTTTGGCTCGTCGTGCTGACTCGTGACCGAGTCGCACGGGACGGCAACCTCGCTCAGGTCTGGCAGCGCCGGCAGTAGTAGGTCGAGCGCCCGCTGAGAACGACGCAAGCGATCGGCGCGGCACACTGCGGACACGGTTGGCCGGCGCGCCCGTAGACCGCCAGCTCTCGCTGGAAGGACCCGGTGTCCTGGTCGGCGCCGATGTAGTCGCGGATCGTGGTGCCGCCGGCATCGAGCGCGGCGGCGAGCGTCGCCTGCACCGCGATGGCGAGCGCGTCGCACTCGCGTCGCTGCAAGCGGTGGGCGCTTCTCGTGGGGCGGACGCCGGCGCGAAACAGCGCTTCGACTGCATAGATGTTGCCGATGCCCACGACGTTCTTGCTGTCCATCAAGAAGCTCTTGATCGGCGTGCGGCGGCGACGCGTCGCGGCGTGCAGGTAGGCGCCGTCGAACGCGGGCGCGAGTGGCTCCGGCCCCAAGCGCGCGAGCAGGCGATGCGTCTTCTGCTCGTCGCCGTGCAGCACGTCGAGCACGCCGAAGCGTCGCGGGTCGACGTACCGCAGCACGCGCTTGCCGAACCCCAGACGCCAATGTTCGTGCGCCTGCAAGGCCAGGTCGTCGTCGGTGCGGCTCACGAACAGCCGGCCACTCATGCCCAGGTGGACCAAGGCGCACGGCGAACCCGACCCGGCGAAGTGCAGCAGCAGGTATTTCGAACGACGCTCGACGTCGACCAGGCGGTGACCCTCGAGGGCGCGCACGCGCGCCAAAGGAATCGGCCAACGCAGATCGCCGCGGTGTAGCTCGACGCTCTGCACGCGCTGGCCCAGCAGCGCGCGCGCGAGGCCGCGCCGCACGGTTTCGACCTCAGGCAACTCCGGCACACGCCGCATGCTATGCGGGTGGTGTCGAGAACTTCGACACTGCCGCCAGGGATCTTGCCAGCGGGGGCGCTCGCACCTCGGTGAAGCGTTGTCCGGCCAATTCGCGACCTTGCGGCTCAACTCAGCGGCCCGGCCCTACCGAAGTTCGAGTGTGATGAGTGGCAAGACGGATCTGACCAAGCGCCGGCGGACTCTGATCGTCGACGCGCCCCTGCAGCGTGCGTTCGTCGTCGACGTTGCGATGATTCCCGCCATGGCGCTCGGCGTCACCACGGTCATCGTCGCCGCGTTCTGTCACCGGCTTCGGCTCGAAGCCGAGCAGACCGATGCTGAACTCAGCAGCCTGGTGCCGCTGCTGGTGTCATTCGTCGCGTTCACGATCGCGTCTGCCTTCGCCATCGTCTACCAAGCGGTCCGCATCAGCAACCGCGTCATCGGGCCGCAGGTGAACATGCGTCACGTGATCAATCGTGTGATCGCAGGCGAGCACGACGCGCGCGTGCGCCTGCGCAAGGGCGACTTCATGATGCCGGCGGCCGACGACATCAACCGGCTGGTGGAGCACTTCACGCGCAAGACGGTCGATCAGCCGGCGAACGCGGTCACGAAAGCGCTGTCGGTCGATGATGTGCCAGCGGCCGTTGTGCCGCCGACAGCCGCGCGCCAGGGCGCGATGTCGGGCAGCTCGCACGACCAGCCGTAGGCGCGGACTCCTAGAGATCGCGCAGGCTGTTCTCGACTGCCGCGAGCTGCGTCCGCATCGTCTCCAGGTTCTGGCGCTCGCGCGCCACCACTTCGGCGGGCGCCTTGGCCACGAAGCCCGCGTTGCTCAGCCGCCGATCGAGGCCCTCGACTTGGCCGCGCAGCTTGTCGGCCTCCTTCTGCAGCTTGCCGCGCTCCTTGTCGAGGTCGACCACGCCGAGCACCCAGGCCTCCAGTTCGCCAATGTGCGTCGCCGCCGCGCCCCTTTGCTTCGGAGTTGCGGCTTCCACGAAGTCGACTGTCTGTGCGCCGGCCATGTGTGTGATCAGGTGCATGCACGGGGTCAGCGTTGCAGCCGCGGCGGCGCTGCCCTTGAGCAGCACGGTGACGCGCTGGCTGGGTGGAGTGCCGTAGCGCGCGCGCACTTCGCGCAGAGCGGATACGACCTTCTGCGCGGCGGCCACGCGGGCCTCCGTGGGATCGTCTTGCCAGTCAGGACGCACCTTGGGCCAGTTCGCATGCACCAGCATGGCGGAGCCGGACAACGGTCGATCGATGCCGCGCTCTGGCGCTAGCTCGGCGAGCTTCTCCCACAGCGCTTCGCTGATGAACGGCACGAACGGGTGCAGCAAGCGAAGCACCTGGTCGAGGGTGGCGGCGAGCACTTGCTTGGCGACGCCAGCTTGCGCCGGGTCGCGCATGCGCGGCTTGGCCATCTCGAGGTACCAGTCGCACAGGTCGTTCCAGAAGAACTCGCGCGCGGCGCCGATCGCGACGCTCGGGTTGTAGTTCGCGAGTCCGCCGTGCACGCTGGCGATCGCGCTGTTGAGGCGCGACAGGATCCAGCGATCCTCGATGGCCAGATCGGCCACGCCGAGCGGCCGGCACGGGGCGCCTTCCAAGTTCATCAGCGCGAAGCGCGCGGCGTTCCACAGCTTGTTGCAGAACGCGCGGCCGATCTCGAACCGTTCCGACACCAGCTTCGCTGCCGGCACCCCCGGCATGCTGCCGAGCACGTCGAACTCCTTGCCGCTCTCGGGATCGAGGTAGGTGAAGATCGTGCGCCCGTGCTTGGCGGTGGCGAGGTCGATGGTGTTGCCGGTGAACGGTGAGATCGCCTGCACCGGCAGGCGGATGTCTTGCGTGCCGGTCTGCATCTCGCAGAGCACGTAGCGCATCGCGTCGGCGCCGTACTTCTCGATGATGTCGACCGGGTCGATGCCGTTGCCCTTGCTCTTCGACATGCGCTCGCCCTTGCCATCTTGGATGTTGGCGTGCAAGAACACGTCGGTGAACGGCACGTCGCCCAGGTTGTAGAGGCCGGCGATCACCATGCGGGCGACCCACAACGTGATGATGTCCCGCGCGGTCACCAGGCAGGAACCCGGGTAGTAGTAGGTGAGCGCGTCCTCGTTGCCGTTGCGCGCACCGAGGAACGCCTGCCCGGCGTCGACTTGCGCGCTTTCCGGGTTGGGCCAACCGAGCGTGCTGTGCGGCCACAGCGCCGAGCTGAACCAGGTATCGAGCACGTCAGGATCCTGTTTGAGGCCGAACGCGGTGAGTGCCGGGCCGAGTGTCGACTCTGTGGCCTCGTCGCGCAGGCACACCAGCACGTCGACGTGTCGCATCGCGTCGTCGGTCTTCAAGCGCGCGATAGCCTCCATTGGCAGCAGACGCGTGCCGTCGGCCAGCATGACCCAGGCCCAGATGTCGTCGCGCTCGTCCTGCGCTTGCAGGATGCCTTCGAGGTTCAGGAGGTTCTGCCGCGGTACCGTGCCGCGCCACACCGGGATGCGGTGGCCCCACCACAACTGCCGGCTGATGCACCAGTCGCGCTTCTCGCCGAGCCAGCTGGTGTACATCTTGGCGTAGCGGTCGCCGTCGGGATGGAACGCGACCGCGCGGCCGGTGGGGGACTTGTAGCCGGGACTCGCGGCGTCGATCGCCGCCTGCGCCAAGCCGCGGGCGCGATGCTCGTTCTTGGTGCCGCGGCCGAGCACGATGCCGCCTTCCACATCGGCCATGTGCACGAACCACTGCTGCGACAGCAGCGGCTCGATGATGCTCTTGCTGCGGTCGCTGTGATCGAGTTCGATCTCGCGATCTTCGATGCGTTCGAGCAGACCCTTGCCGCGCAGCGCGTCGAGCACCGCTTGCCGCGCCACAAAGCGATCCATGCCGCGGAACGCCGGCGGCGCGTTGTCATTCAGCGTGCCGTCAGGGTTGAGGATCGCGACCGTGCTGATCTTGTCCTTGTGCCGCTGCCACACCGCGTAGTCGTTGGGGTCGTGCGCCGGCGTGATCTTCACGCAGCCGCTGCCGAGATCGGGCTTGGCCCACTCGTCGAGGATGATGGGGATCGGCTTGTCTTGCAGCGGCAGGCGCAACTGCCGGCCGGCGCGCGCCATGGTCGCCAGCTTCTCCAGCGTCGGCAAGACCTCGAACTCGCGCTGCAGCAGCCGATCGAGTTCGGCCTGCGCGGCGGCGCGCTCCTTGTCCGGCGCTTCGTCGATGGCGCGCTTCTGCGCCGCGATGGCTTCGTTCAAAGCCTGCCGCGGCGTCGGGTGCACCGCCACCGCGGTGTCGCCGAGCATCGTCTCCGGCCGGGTCGTCGCCACGATCACCTGCGTCGGCTCGCCGGGCTGCGGATCGATCACCGGGTAGCGCAGGTAGTAGAAGTGGCCCTGCACGGCGGCGCGATACAGCTCGTCGTCGGCCACCGCGGTCTGCAGGTCGCAGTCCCAGTTCACCATGCGGTAGCCCTGGAAGATCAGGCCGTCGCGGAACAGCTTGAAGAACGCGTGCCGCACCGCGCGTGTACACACCGCGTCCATGGTGAAGCGCGCGCGATCCCAATCGCACGAGCACCCCATCGCCTGCTGCTGGCGTACGATGCGCTGCTGGTATTGGTCCTTCCACTGCCAGATGCGCTTCGTGAGGCCGTCGCGCCCAAGGTCGTGCCGGGTCTTGCCCTCGAGTTCCTTGAGGCGCTTCTCGACCACCGCCTGCGTGGCGATGCCGGCGTGGTCGGTGCCGGCCATCCACAGGGTGTTGTCGCCCTGCATGCGGTGCCAGCGCGTGAGCAGGTCCTGCATCACGTTGTCCATCGCGTGCCCCATGTGGAGCGCGCCGGTCACGTTGGGCAGCGGCATCATGATGACGTAGCGCTGCCGGCGGGAATCAGGAGTCGCGTGGAACGCCTTGGCTTCTAGCCAGCGGCGCGTGATTGGCCCTTCGATGGTCTGCGGCTCGTAGGTCTTCGGCAGCTCTGTCATGCGGCGCGGGAGTCTAGGGGCCCGGCGCGACGCATGCACCGAGCGGTTCTTCGCGTGAAGATGTGCCCGCGACGTGCATCTAGCGATCCGATGCGAGCGCGGCAAGAGCCACGGCAGGTGACCAGAACTGCGGGTCCTCGTTCCAACGCGCCCCGTCGTCCTGGTATGGTCAGGAAGTACCCTATCCCGTGCCGCCCCGCTGCCCAGATCGTATGCATGCCCTGCGGGGTCGTGGTTCGTGCCAAAGTGCGTGGATTCTGCGTCGCCCGTCATGAGCGTCGCCGCCGATTCCTCCGGGCGATCGCGCCCCGGCGCGACCGCGAAAGACGGTCATCGCTACCGCGTGAACACCAGCGCCAACTCGATGCCGGTGGTCGGTGGCCAGCGCGCCGCCACGCGCCTCTTGGCGTTCTACCCCAACTACAACAACGACGCGTGGGTGAGCCACATCTGTGTGTCGCTGTGCGAGTTCATGCTGGGGCCGTCGTTGGCGATCGACTTGTTGGTGCCAGCGTCGGATCCGTCGGCGCGCCGCACATTCGTTCGCGACGCGGTACCGGCTTGGTTGCGGCGCCCGGTGTATCGGGTGGACAAGACGGAGCGTCTGTCGCGCATGTTCGCGTTGCCGAAGTTTCGGCGCTCGCTGGCGGAGGCCGACGCCGCCTACCTTTGGGCCGCGGTGCCGTTGGCGTTCTTCGATGCCGTGGCCGGCCGTGGAATCCCGCTCGTCATCGAGCGGATCAACTGCCATCGGCGCACCTCGATGCGCATCCTCGACGACGCGTTTGCTCGGGCTGGCCTGCCCGCGAGTCACGGCAACGACGATCGCACCGTGGCGCAAGAGGACGACAAGCTGCGGCGCGCGGAGTTCGTGTTCTCTCCCAGCCCGCTGGTCAGCGAGTCGCTGATCGAGGCTGGCGTCGAGCCGCACAAGATCCTCCCCTCGAGCTACGGGTGGTCGCCGCAGCGGATTCGACCGCGGGCGCAGGCACCCTCCCCCGAGACTCCTTTCACCGTGCTCTTCGTCGGTTCGCTCGGCATCCGCAAAGGCACGCACCTGCTGCTCGACGCGTGGGCGGCGGCCGGGATTGCGGGTCGCCTGCTGTTGGCCGGGCGCGTCGAGAAGGATCTGGAGGTTGTATCGAGCGAGCATCTGCGTCGACCCGACGTCGAGTGCCTCGGTCTGTTGAGCGACGTGAACGGCGCGTTTGCCCGCGCGCATGCGTTCGTGATGCCCACCCTCGAGGAGGGATCGCCGCTGGTCGTGTACGAGGCGATGGCGCACGGCCTCGCGATTCTGACCTCACCGATGGGAGCCGGTGAAGTGCTGCGCGACGGTGTCGACGGGTTGGTGCGGCAACCGCATGACCGCGACGCGTTGATCGGCGAGCTGCGCCGCTTGGCGAGCGACCATGACTTGCGCCAGCGCCTGGGCGACTCGGCGCGCGCGCGCGCGGCGGAGTTCACTTGGGAGAAGGTCGGTGCGCGTCGGCGCGCGCAGTTGCTGGCGGCGCTTCAGCGTTAGGAGCTCACCGCGAACCACGTGCGGTCGCTGCGCCGGCCGCCTGCCACATCGACCAAGCCTCGGCGATCGGTCGGTCGACGGCGACCGGCCAGTTCGTTTGTGGCTGGCTCTTGACCGTCTGCCATGCAGCGTGCTGGCGCGGCGACAACAAGGCATCGAAGCCACCGGTGCGCACACGGGCGTTGACGCGCGTCGCTTGCAGCTCGGTCATGGGCACCGCCCGAAAGGGTGTCTGCAAGAGGTAGTACTTCGGCTCCTTGTCTCCACGCACGTCGCCGCTCAGTGCGCGGGCGCGGTCGCCGAGCAGCGTGCGCGCGACCTCGAGCTGCGCCGCGGTCGTCGTGTGTACGGCATCCGCGCACGTGCGCTCGTGCGCGTGCGCCAACAGCTTCTTGAACGGCAACACCCGTGGATCGAACGTCACGTCGACGACTTCGGCCTGGCCGAGGAAGCCCGCGCGCGTCGCCACGACGCCGTCGAGGAGGCCGAACTCGGCCTCGCCAACCCAGAATCAAGTCATCGTGAAGACAGCGCGCTCGACGCCGGCGCGTCGCGCTTGTTCTTGTTGGTGCAGCAAGCGCAACCAAGCCGGCACGTCGAGCTTGCTGGCCGCCAACGCGTCGACCATGGCGTCAACCAGCGCGGCGGTCGACCAATCGTCGGTGACGCGCGCCGCCAGGTCCTGCCGTTCGTGGCTGAGCACGCGCACGACCGGGTTGTTCCACGCCGGCTCCTTGAACGCCGCCAACACGCGCGCGTCGTCGTCATCCTTGGTGTTGTTGTGCACGCACACCGGCACGAACAGCGTCTCGGCGGCCTCGACGATCAGCGGGTGACTCAGCACGTGAGCCCCATAGTCGCGGCAGGTCTTTCAACCGGGCACTTCTTGGAACAGCACGAGCATCGGTCGCCCGCTGCTCTTGGCGCGCGCCTGCGCCGCGGCGAAGTCGCGTTCCCAGCCGATCAGGCCGTGCTCGACCGGCGTGGGTGCCTGCGCGGTGATCGAAGCGGCGAGACTCAGGCACGTGGCGAGGTTTCTGCGCATGGCGCGGGAGCATACTGCCGGGGCGCCGCTCTCGACGCGGCGGCGATCGCAGAACGAACCTACTGCGCTACGCCGCCGACGAACCGTGGCGCCACGTCGTTCAGCACGGGCCGCGCGCCGATCGCTGGGTCGACGTAGCTCGGCGCCGGTGGCACCAGCAGATTCGTGGTCAGGTCGAAGCCGTTCGCGGCGATCACGCCGTTGACGTCCGAGATCTGATTCATCACCTGCTCGCCCTGGAGTTGCTTGAGACGATACGTCGCACCGTCCGCGGTGAGCGTCGTGCCGGTCGCGAGGTTGAACTGCGGGTAGAAGCGGTGGTTCGCGCTCTCGACGTACGGGATGCCACCCATGTGGTTGCCGTCCCAGCTGAGCATGAACCGTCGACCGTCGAACGGACTGCCGGTTTCGACGTGTGTGTATTCGAACGACAGCGGCGGATCGAAGTTGACGACGGCGTTGTTGGCGTCTCGCACCGTGCGAAGTTGGTTCCACTGGTTGGGGCCGGTCATCCACACGAACGTCGTGTTCTGTTGCTGCAGCTCGTTGAGCGAGTTCAGCGCACTCGTCACCATGGGACCGCACTCGAAGCCGTTGAGGCCTGGGCCCTGAGTCACGGTGACGCCGGGTGCGAGTCCGACGGTGACGTTGTCGAGCTCGAGCAACAGGGTCGCCTTGTCGAACACGTAGTTCTTCACGTCCATGACGTTGATCGCGTCGAGGAAGTGCGGCGACTGGCTGGAGGCGTAGTTGGCCTCGGGCTGCGAGATCGCGGCCTTGAGGCGGCGCACGTAGCCGAGCACCGCGAGGTCTCCACCGGCTAGTTCGGGCGAGCTGGCGGTGATCACGTCGGTGACCCGCGTCTTGGCCTCGGTCGTGTTCGACAGTGCGCCAGAGGGCCACTGGAACTCGATGCCGCCGCGGTGCTGCGCGAACAGGTGCACGAATTGCCCCGCGGTGTAGGAGCTGACGATCGAGACCGGCGGGTCGATCGGGTTCCAGTTGCTGCCCTGCCGGTGCGCGGTCTTGACGAAGTCGCTGCCCGTCCACTTCACGAGCAGCTCTACGCGTGCCACGTGGTCGAACGTCTGGAAGTCTTCGTCGATGATGTCACGGAGGGTGATCGCGCGCTTGGTGTGCTTCTCGAGTCGGCCTGGCACCACGATCGCGGTGTAAGTCTGGGGCTCTTGCCCTGGTTCGAAGCTGCGACGGACGAGGGCTTGGCCATTCACGACGTTGACGTCCGGCGGAAACCACATGCCGTGGAACCCGACCCAACCGTGCTTGCCGTCCGCGGTGTCGACCGGGAATCCCGACATGCGATTCACGCGTGCGCCATCGACGTCGTAGAGCCCGTAGCGGTGCACGTACGTGGTGAACGCCTGGCGATCGAACGCCTTGAAGTCGGTGCTGTTCGCGACCCGCTTCCGCACCAGGCGCGTGGTATTGAACTGCACGTGGAACTGCTCACTTTGCACTTCGACGCCGGCGCCGCCGCCAAAGTCACCGGCGCGCGTCGCTTCGGTGAACGCTCGACCAGTGCCCGCCGCCTTGTTACCCACGACGCGGCAGCGCTCGCGCATGGCCATGTCGCTACTGCTCGGCACGTCGACGTCGCCGTGACTCATGAAGAACGCATACTCCGCCTGGCCGTCGTTGCGCGTCACGGTCCCCAGGAAGGGTCGTCGTAGTTGGTCTGATCCAGCGCGCTCAGGATGCTGTTGATCCTACTTTCCGCAGAATAGACGCGCTCACGCGACTGGCGTTTTCGGGGCTCATATTCCGTAGTGGGCCGCAGAGACGCGAAGGAACTTGAGGAGTTGTTTGGCGACCTGCGAGAGCGGATCGAAGAAGGTGCGCACGAC
>JANPER010000070.1:0-30228 GCA_031423015.1 Planctomycetota bacterium
CCCGTGATGGCCGTTCTGGAACTTATGGCTTACGTCTTATGACTCACAACTCGCGGCGGAGCCGGCGGTTGCTTTCCCCTGGCGCCGCCCGTTCCTGCGCGACGCCGCTCAGCTCGTTGGTTGCGGCTCCGCCGCGCTGAGATGGATCGCGGCGTGTCCGATCGACATGCCCCGCGCCTACCCGCCTTCGGTTTGTGCCGCAGCGCGCGGATCGGCCCCAGTCACGGTGCCCGCCTCGCACTTTGCCGCCGGAACCTGCCGCAATCGCCGGATGCCACCCCGACATTCCTGTCGGTCGCCACGCCCATTTGTCGTCTGGGGTGCGAGAAACATGCATCCCGCCAACCAACCCCAACACCGTTACTTCTCGCCGTTCTTGGTTCCGCTCGGTCTGACCGTCGCCCTTGCGACCCTCGCTGCCTGTGGTGGCGGGGGTGGCGGTGGCGGCGGTAGCAACGTGGTCGCGCCGCCGCCCAAGGCGTTCGGGCCGCGCGGCTCGTCGTCGGTCGTACTGACCTCCGACGACAAGCGCCTGCTCGCGGTCAACCCCGACACCGACACCGTCTCGATCCTCGACGTCACCCTCGAGAAGCCGGTGAAGGCCTGCGAACTCGCCGTCGGCGCCGATCCCCGCAGCGTCGCCGTGACCAGCAAAGGCGACAAGGCCTACGTCGCGAACGCCGGCGATGGCACCGTGTCGGTGCTGTCCCTCGGCAGCGAGCCGCGCGTATTGAAGACCATCACCGTCGGCACCGAGCCGCGCGCCGTGCTGGTCAACGACGGCGATACCCGCGCCTTCGTCGCCAACTCCGGCACCAGCGACATCTCGGTGATCGATACCGCCACCGACGTCGTGGTGCAGACCCTGCCCATCGATGCTGGTGTCGGCAGTCAGCCGCGCGCGCTGGCGTATCGCAAGGACAGCAGCGGCGAGCGCTTGCTGGCGGCGATGTTCTTTGGCCAGCTGCGACCCGGCAAGACCGGCCTCGACGAGCCGCAAGACGACGGCAAGGAAGGTCGCGTGGCGGTGTTCAACGCCGGCGCAACGCTCACCTTCGTGGCGGCGACGGCGCTGGGCCCGATCGCCAACAGCGGCTTCAACTCCAACGGGTCGGTACTCGACTTGATCGGCACGAGCAACGGCGTCGGCGGCGTGAACGCGCCCGATCCGACCAACCCCGCGACCAACACCTTCGGCACCGGCGCGTATCCCAACCAGATCGCGGCGATCGGCATCCATCCGACGAATGGCAAGGCGTACGCGATGTCGACCGCGGCGTCGCCCAACGGCCCGTTCGGCTTCAACTTCAACGTGCAGGGTTTGGTGTCGGTGTTGGATCTCGGCAGCAACGCCGAAGTCACCGCCGACGCGAGTGCGACCGTGCACCAAAAGGCGCCGCTCAACCTGAACCAAGGCCTCAAGCAGGACACGGCGACGCTGCCGGTGATCTTCCAGTCGAACCCCGTCGCCATCGCTTGGAAGGCCGACGGCAGCGAAGCCTGGATCGCGATCCAGAACTCCGACCTGCTGGTGCGCATGACCGTCGATGCCAACGGCATCCCCACCATCAACGCGCCGGTCGCGGCCGGCGGGGCGTCGATCACGCGCATCGATCTGCACGAAGTCGCGAGCCCGCTCATCAAGGCCAAGGCGCCACGCGGCCTCGTGCTCAACAGCACCGGCACGCGCGCCTTCGTGCACAACTACGTGTCGCGCTCGATCAGCGTGGTCGACACCGTGCAACGCACAGTGCTCGCCACCGAGTTCACCTCGCCGCTGCCGGCGGAAGGCACGCCCGGCGCTGCCGTGCAGCTCGGCGCGGAGTTGTTCTTCACCGGGCGCGGTCCCGAGGAACGCATGTCGAGCGAGAGCTGGGGTGGCTGCATCGTGTGCCACCCAGATGGCCTGGCTGACGGCGTGACGTGGATGTTCCCCGCGGGCCCCCGCCAGACGATCCCGCTCGACGGCATGTTCAACCGCTTCCACACCGGCGATCAGCGCATTCTCAACTGGAGCGCGCTGCGCGACGAGAACCAGGACTTCGAGCTGAACACGCGCGGCGTGTTCGGTGGCCGCGGCTTGATCGAAGATGACCGCGTGGTGTTCCTGGCCGGCGGTGCGACGGGCAACGGCCCCACCGACAGCGCAGCCGTGACGCAGTTTCACCAGGTGCTCAACGCCTTCGGCAACAACAACATCCTCGCCAGCAACAACGCGCTGCCGGCACTGCTCGGCGCGCGCCGCGACTTCGGCATGGCGACGCTGTGGGATGGCCGCATCGTCATCGTGGGCGGACGTTCGGGCGCTGGCAACGGCACACTGATCAGCGGCGCCGACACCGTGCTCCTGTTCAACCCCAAAACCAACACCGTGGTGCGCCGCAACGTGACGGGCTTCACGCCGCGGCACTCGTTTGGCCTGGCAGCCGTCGAGACCAGCGGCGGCCCGCGCGTGCTGGCGGTCGGCGGTTACGCCGCGGTAGCGGCCAACTCGGCACCCATCGCCATCGTCGAGGAATACAACCCCGTGACCGACAGTTGGCGCACGGTGGCACCACTGCCAGTTGCGACCGCCGAGTTCGCCATCGCCAACAACGGTCCGCTCAACGTCGGTGAGCCGGTCGCCGAGGTCAACGTGATGTGCGGCAACCGCGGCTCGATCCAGGCGCCGAACGTGTCCGGCGCGATCTTCCGCTACACGCCCGATCCGGCGGGCAGCGGCGCTTGGCGCACGCTGACGTTCGCGTTCACGCCGCGGCGCAACCTTGGCGGTGCATCGATCGTGCGCGGCGTGTTCCCGAGCCACGTGTTCGCCATCGGTGGCCGCGACGCGGCCGGCGTAGCGCTCGCGACGGTGGAGTCGTTCGCCGCCACCACCAGCCAGAACGCGCCGACCGATCCGACGGCCGCGGTCACCCCGCTCACCAACCTGCCGCAGCCGCGGCACTCGTTCGCGATCGGCACCGCTGTGAATCGCGTCTTCGTGTTCGGCGGCGTCGACGCCGCGGGCGCCGACACCACGACCACGTTCGAATACAACGCCGCCGCGAATCCGGCGGGTGGAGTCGCGGGTGCACCGGGCACGCCATCGGGTGTGTGGGTGGCACGCGCCGCGCTGCCGAGCGCGCTGCGTTCGGCGCAGGCGAGCACGCCGCAACCGGTGACGAACTTCCTCGCCATCCGCAGCGCCGGCCTCGATCCGCGGCAAGACGCGATCGCCGAGTGGATCAAGCGTGCCGTGCGCAGCAGCGTGGCTCCCAACCGTGGCAAGACCAACGCCGCCATCACCGCCGGCGCAGCGCTGTTCGCCCAAACCGGCCTGACTGGCGTCGCTGGCTCGAGCTGCGCGACGTGTCACGGTGGCTCCAAGTGGACGCGCTCCATCGTCGACTTCGCCCCGGCGCCGTCGCCCGATCTCGCGCGCGGCTTCGAAGAAGTGCGCGGCGCCGAGCTGCGCCGCACGCGCTCGCAACCCGCCACGCTGTTCGACGTCGGCACGTTCTTGCCGTTCGCCGCTGGCCGCAACATCGAAGCGCAGTTCAACCCCACCGACGTCGGCGTGCGCGTGAACGCACTTGGCGGCAACGGCTTCAACATCCCCTCGCTGCTGAGCGTGCACCAGACGCCGCCCTACTTCCACCACGGCGCTGCGCAGACCTTGGATGAAGTGCTGAACGGCGCGCACGACCAGAACGGCGCCAGTCCGCTGAAGGGCGTGCACCGCGTTGCCGACGCGACTCAGCGCACCAACCTGATCGAGTTCCTCAAGTCGATCGACGAGACGGCGACGATCTTCCAGTAGGTCGCGTCAAGGCCACGCTCGCACCGTGGCCCGCTCGTCACTCTGCCTGGAGGCTCGCCCCCGAGCCTCGCGTTCCGGTCGCGCCGACGGTTGGCGGCGGCGCGACCGGATTCGCTTTGGCGGGGAACGCGGAGAGGCCCATGAAGCGCAGGAGCGCGGCCGGCAGGGTGACGGCGCCGCATGATCGGCGCTCGGTTCAAGCCTCGCAAGGTTGGTGTCGCGCTTGCCCACGGCCGCTTCGACCGCGAATCTTCTGCTCGTCGCGCGCATCCGCGCCGCCCTGCCCATGTCCGTCACCCTCCGCATCCTGTTCACCATCCTGGTGCTCGCCCTGCTCGGCTTCGGTGGCTTCACGCTGTTGAACCAAGGGTCTCAGGCCTCCGAGCTGCCGACGGTCGCGGTGACCCGCGGCAGCGTGGTGCGCAAGGCGGTGGCCACCGGCCAGGTCGACCCCGAGCAAGAGAGCCAAGTGAACACGCAGCTCGCGGGCTTCGTGCGCAAGGTGCACGTCAAGCTCGGCCAGAGGGTCGTGGCCGGCGACGCGCTGTGCGAAGTGTGGCCGTCGCTCTCCGAACGTGATCTGTTGGGCGCCGAGCGTTCGGTGCAAGCGGCGACCGAGGGCCAGGAGGCGGCGCAGGAATTCGTGCAAGGCGAGCACCTGCTGGCCCGCATGACGCGCTTCATGCAGGGCGAGCACAACCTCGAGCGCATGGAGCGTTCGGCGCAGCGCGGCAAGCGCTCGGCCGAGGAGACGCTGCGCTTGCTGCGCGAGGGCAAGGTCGAGATCGACGGCCGCACCATCGACTTCGTGGTGCGCGCGCCGGTCGCCGGCCACGTGCTGCAACTGGCGCGACTCGGCGACCCGGTGACGCCAGCGAGCAACTTCGGCGTCGGCACCGTGGTGGCGATCCTCGGCGACCTCGACGTGCCGGTATTCCGCGGCACCGCCGACGAGATCGACGTCGGTCGCTTGCAGGTGGGCATGCAGGCGCGCGTCACCTTGGGCGCGCTGCCGGGCGTGGAGCTCAGCGGCACCGTGTCGGAGATCGGCCTGCGCGCGCGCCGGCTCGACAACGCGGCGCAGTTCGACGTGCGCGTTGCGCTCACTCCGTCTGCCCAGGTCGCGCTGCGCGCGGGCTACTCGGCGGTGGCCGAGGTGGAGATCACCCGCGTCGACCATGCGCTGACGTTGCCGGAACGTTGCGTGCAGTTCCGCGCCGACAAGGCCTTCGTGCTGGTGCCCGGCGACAAGGGAACCAGCGAGGAGCGCGCGATCGAGACCGGCGTCAGCGACGGCTTGGTGGTGGAGATCAAGTCGGGCTTGAAGGACGGCGAACGCGTGATCGAGCGCACGTCGAGTCGCTGAGCGTGCCGCGACTTCGCCTTGCCTTCGCCCTGCGCGAGCACTGCGTCGAGTTGTACCGCGAGCTGCGCCCGCAGAAAGTGCGCGCCGGCTTGTCGCTGCTGAGCATCGCGTGGGGCACACTCTCGGTATTGCTGCTGCTGGCGTTCTCGTTCGGCTTCGAAGACCTGTTCGTGACGCGCAGCAAGGGTATGGGCGACAGCGTGGCGATCGCCTGGCCGTTGCGCACCACGAAGCCGTGGCAGGGTTACCCGTCGGGGCGGCCCTTGTTGATCGCGCGCGACGACGTGTTGGCGCTGCCCGCTTTGGTGCCAGAGTTGCACGCCATCAGTGGCGAATTCGTCACCAGTGAACGCGTGCGCGTCGGTGCCAGCTTGCACCGCGTGCCGTTGTCGGGCGTCGACCCGACGTTTGCCGAACTGCGCCTGCTGTCGCCGCGCGCCGGCAGCCGCTTCCTCAATGACGTCGATGCTCGCGAGCGCCGGCGCGTGATCTTTCTCGGCGATGGCTTGGCCAGCAACCTGTTCGGTGGCGAGAGCGCGGTCGGCAAGACGTTGGTGTTGCGCAACGCGCCGTTCACCGTGGTCGGCGTGCTGCAGACCAAAGAACAAGACAGCGACTACAACGGCCTCGATCGCAACCGCGCGTGGATCCCGGCCACGACGTTCCAGGCCCTGTTTGGCGCGCGCCACGTGTCCAATCTGGTGTTCCGCGCCAAGGAGCCGCGGCGGCAAGAGGACTGCTCGCGCGCGGTGGTCGCCGCGCTGTCGCGTCGCCTCGCGTTCGACCCCAGCGACCGCGACGCGCTCAACGTGTGGGACACCACCGAGTCGCTGCGCGTGCTGTTCTTCATCTTCCTGGGTTTCCACGTGATGCTCGGGTTGTCGGGCGCGTTCACGCTCCTGGTGGGCGGCGTCGGCATTGCCAACCTGATGTATCTGCTGGTGCGGCGACGCACGCGCGAGATCGGTTTGAAGCTCGCGGTCGGCGCGCAGCCGCGGCAGATCCTGCGCGAGTGGTTGACGCAGACGCTGCTCTTGGTGGCGGTAGGGGCCGCGCTCGGGGCCGGCGCGGCGTTCGCACTGATCGCGGCGGTGGCGCACAGCTCGCTGGTCAAAGAGATCGGCACGCCGCACGTGCCGCCGGTGCTGGCGCTGGTCACCGTGCTCTTGCTGGCGCTGGTCGGCTTGCTGGCTGGTTTCTTTCCGGCGCGTGCCGCGGCACGCCTCGATCCCGTGGTGGCGTTGCGGAGCTGACGATGCACGAGCTACGCGAGCTTTGGGCCGAGTTATGGTCCGCGCGAAGGCGCCTGCTGCCGGTGGTCCTCGGGTTGCTCTGGGGTACGGTCGGCCTGTCGCTGCTGATCGCGTTTGGCGATGGTTTCCGCACCGCGATGCACGGCGCCTTGGCGCAGTCGGGAGAAGACATGCTGCGCTTTGGTGGCGGCGCTACGGCGCGCACGTTCGCGGGTTTGCCGCCGGGACGCGTGATCCGCTTGCAGCCCGAGCACGCCGAGGTAGTCGCCCGCGTCGCCGGGGTGCGCGCGGTGAGCCCGGAGTACCTGGCCAACGTGCGCTTGGTCGCCGACGTCGGCACCAGCCAGAACGTGACGGTGTCGGGCTGTGCGGCGGAGTACCTCACGATCCGCGGTATCAACTGGCGTTGTGGTGGTCGCTTCCTGTCGCCAGTCGATGTGCTCGAGCGCCGGCGCGTGGTGTTCGTCGGCTATGCCTTGGCCGACGCGCTGTATGGGCGGCGCGATGTCGTGGGGCAGACGCTGCGGCTGTGGGACACGCCGTTCACCATCGTCGGCGTGATGGCCACTCGCACCACGCTGATGAACTACAGCGGCGACGACAACATGAAGGCCTTCGTGCCGTGGACCGTGCTGCGCGCGATGCGCGGGCCGCGCCAGTTGAGCTGCTTGCTGGCGCAGACCGACGCTACCACGGCGGCTGCTGGCCGCGCGCGCGAGGCCGCGGTGCGCCGCGCGTTGGGCGAGCGACTGCGCTTCGACCCAAACGACCTCGCGGCGGTGTGGTGCGCCAACAACGTAACCACCGCCAGCCAGATCAGCGACATCATCGCCGGCACCAGATGGTTCCTGTTCATCGTCGGCGTCCTCGGCTTGTTGGTGGCGGCGCTCGGTGTCGCCAACATGATGTTCGCGATGGTCGAAGAGCGCGTGCACGAGATCGGCTTGCGCATGGCCTTGGGCGCCACGCCGATGCAGATTCGCCGGCGCCAGTTGGTGGAAACGGCGTGCGTGGTCGGTATCGGCGGCGGCCTCGGTCTGCTGCTCGCCGCGCTGCTGCTGTTCGTCGCCAATCGCCTGCCGGTGCCGCCCGACGCCAAGCTCTACCTCGGCGAGCCGTTGCTGTCGATCGCGACGTGTGTCACCATCGCCGGCCTGCTCGGTCTCGCGGCCGGCGTCGCGGGCTGGCATCCGGCGGCGCGGGCAGCCGCCGTGCAACCGGTGGAGGCGCTGCATCATGAGTAAGTCGGGTCATGGTGAACTCCTGCTGCAACTGCGCAACGTGAGCAAGGTGTATGCGAAGGCGGGCGCCGCGGTGCGTGCGCTCGACGGCGTCGATCTCGACGTCGAAGAAGGCGAGTATCTGGCGCTGCTCGGCCCTTCGGGCTCCGGCAAGTCGACGCTGATGAACGTGATCGGCTGCCTCGATCAGCCGACGCAGGGTCGATTCCGTTTTGCTGGCGTCGACGTCGGCGATCTGTCGCCGACTCAGCTCGCCGAGCACCGGCGCCTCGTCGGCTTTGTGTTCCAGTCGTTCCACCTGCTGCCCGGGCTGAGCGCCGTCGACAACGTGGCGTTGCCGCTGCGCTACTGCGGCGTTGCGGCGCCTCAACGAGTCGCGCGCGCGACGGCCGTGCTGCGGCAGGTTGGCCTCGGCGAGCGAGCTGAGCACCGCCCGAGCGAACTATCGGGCGGCCAACAACAGCGGGTCGCCGTGGCGCGCGCGCTGGTTGCCGACCCCAAGCTCGTACTCGCCGACGAGCCCACGGGCAACCTCGACACCAAGTCCGGCGGCGAGGTCATCGACCTGCTGGAGTCGCTGTGGCAGCAGGGCCGCACCGTGATCGTGGTGACGCACGACGATCGCCTCGCCGCGCGCGCTCGTCGCGTGGTGCGCATGCTCGATGGCAAGATCGTGGCCGACCAGCGACGCTAGTCGGGAGCACGACTTTCTTCATCCCTCACGGCACAATCCAAAACCAGGCGCCAATCCACATCCTCGACGTGACGTTTCGAGACTTCTCTACCACCCAGGCGCCAGCGCTCGACGACGCGACGAAGGCGCGGCGGCGATGAGTTGGCTCGAGTGGTTCGAGTTCGGCAGCTACCTGGTGACGATCATCGCCCTGCCATTCGCCATCCTGGTGTTCTTCTACGAGCAGCAGCGCGAGCGCAAGAACGAGGAGGAAGAGATCTACCAGCGGCTATCCGACGAGTACCGCGAGTTCTTGAAGCTGGTGCTCGACATGCTGCACGCGCTTCGACGCAAGGTCGAAGCCAACCCGTGACTCCGCTCCCGCCTCTCTCAACTTACGGCTTACGTCTTACGGCTCATGACTCGCGGCAGAGCCGCCGATTGGCTCACTTCGCGTCTCGCTGGTTGCGGCTCGGCCGCGCTGAGGTCGCAGAGCGATGGCGGCGAGGGCCTCGGCGGCAATTTGTCGGACTCGTCAGCCTCGACGCGCGCAGCGCATGCTGCGCCAACTAGATTACCTGTGCGCGTGTCCCGGCAGCGGTGGCGCCGCGAGCGTCAGCCGCAGCGCCGTCTCGACAGCGTCGACGACCTCGACCTGCTGCCAGTCGTCGGTACGCGGCGGGGTCGCTTCGGCCACATGCGAGCGGATCTCGGCCCCACCCGGGTCCATCGTGAACCCTGGCTGGTCACCGTCGCCGCGCCCGATGCGGAAGCGATGCTCGCCCGGCGCCAGGCGCTGGAAGGTGGCCCGCCCCAGGGCGTCGGTCGTAGCCTGGCCCGGTTCACCGACGGCGGGTCGATGCACCACGCTCACCTTCAGCGCTGGGTTGCCATCGGCACCCACCACCTCGACAACCACGCTGCCGCCACGCAAGAGGCGCGCGTTGTGCTCGGCATCCGTCGTCTCGGGCACCGCGAACGGAGCGCTGGCGTAGGGCGCGAACTCGTCACTCGTCACCGACACCACGGCCTCTGCCCCCGGGATGGCGTTCAGGCTGCAGCGTCCATCGACATCGGTCTTCGCCGACGGCGGGCTGCCTCCCCCGGTGCCCATGCCGAGATCCGCCAACACGTTCGCCTCGCGCCGCGGCTTCTCCTTGGCGGTGACGCGCACCAGCGCGCCGGCGACTGGTTGCCCATCGAGCGCCGACATCACCTGCACGCGCACCACCGGCAGCGGCTGCAACTGCACCGTGCCCAGGTCGATCGCGCCGCGCAGCGGCAGCTCGATGCCTTCGCGCTCGAACTTCTTGAAGCCGGTCGCCTCCACGGTGAGCGCCAGCGTCTGCTTCTTCTTGGGGCGCAGGTTGGCGAGCGTCACAGCGCCGGCCCGGTAGTCGCTCGCCCGCCTGCCTTGGTTGGCGATGAAACCCGCGAAGCCGCCGCCGCCCTTCATGCGGTTGCCGACCCACAGCCGCTCGACGGGCGCCCCCGAACGGGCGTCGACCACGCGGAAGGTCACGGTGATGCCCGGTTCGTAGCGCAGTTCCACACCCTCGGCGCCGGCCAGAACCTCGACCCTCTGGCTGCACGTGCCGTTGGCGCCGAAGTCTCCCGCGCGCTGCGTCAGGAAGACGCGGTAGCTCTTGGCGAGGGCCAAACCGCGGAGCGTGAAGGTGCCGTCGCCGGCCGGATTGGTGCCGCGCTCGCCGAAGTCCGCGTCGGCATCGCCGCCACCCAAGATCACGCCGGTCTGCGCCGCGCCCTCCGTGCCCTCGCGTCTGGCCGCCAGCACCCGCAAGCCCGTGGCCCCGTCGGGCACCCCCACCACCTTGCCGCGGATCGTCGCACCAGGCTCGAGCGTGATGACCACGTCCGACAGCGTCGTGCCCGGCTCGACCTGGAGGTCCTTGCGCCGCGTGGTCGGGTGGTCCGCATCCCGCGCGCTGAGCACGCTCGCGCCAGGCTCCACGTGTGCCAGCTCGAAGCGACCCTCGCGGTCGGTCAGCACCGACGCATCGTCTGGCGCCAGCTCGGTGAACGCCTCCGCGAAAGGGTTGTCCATGTCGAAGTCCGACGCCCCGCTGCGGTCGCAGCGCACCGTGACCCTGGCCATGGACTTGCCCGCGCGATCCACCACGCGCCCGGACACGATCGTCGCTGGCTTCAACGTCAGCGTGCCGACGTCGAAGTTGCCCTTCTCCGGACGACGCACGCCCTGGGTGTGGATTGACAGTCCACGCGCCACGACGCGCAACCACAAGCTCGTGCCCGTCGCGGGCAGGGCAAGGCGGAAGCGGCCGTCACCGTCGGTCTTGGTCTCGGTGCGCTGACTGCGCATATCGCGTGCGCGCGCCACCCACTTCTCGACGTCGAAGTCGACGCCGTCGAGGTGGCTGCTCGGCGTGCACTGCACGGCAACCTGCGCGATCGCCTTGCCCCCGCCATCGACCACGCGGCCGACGATCGCGGCGCCGTCCTCGGTCACCGCCTGGCGCGGCGCCGCGATCGCGTCGCGCTCGCCCGCGGTCGCGACCAGATTCGCGTCGATGCCAGCGGCACCAGCGTCTGCTTGCAGGGACGCCACCGTGTGCTCGGTTTCGGGTAGCGCTGTCCCTTGACTCTCCGCTTCCCCCTGACCCTCGCCTCCCCGCAGCAACCACCACGCGCCACCGCCCAGGACCAGCGCAAACAGCGGGAGGGTGAGCGCGCGAGTTCTCGGCATGACAGTGTTCTCCGACGGGACGGGTTCTCCGGCGGGACGGCACCTGGTCACGCCTCAGCCTGTATCGAACTCCCGCTGGCCTCGCATGTCACGCCCTCATGCCGGCGCGATCTGGCACCTTGGCACAAACGAATCGGCGACTTGGTCTCCGCGACCGCGTCGGCGATAGTGCGCGGGTGCGCGTGCCAAGCGGGTTTGTCGAATGCCGGGGCGCGGGCGTCATCGGCGCCTGCCGCGCCGACCTCGCCGAGGTGCCGTCCGCGACCTTCTGGGGCGCGGGCGAACGTCTCGCGAATGCACGCGGGCGCGGCGACGGCGTCGTCGTTTTGCAGTTGCGACCTGACCTGCGCGCGGTCGCCCGCACCTATCGCCGCGGCGGTGTGCTCGGCGGTGTGTTGCGCGAGCACTTCCTCGACCCTGACCGGCCGTTGCGCGAAGTCGAGGCCCTGCTGGCGCTGCGCGCCGCGGGGGTGCCGACCGTGGAACCGCTGGCGGCGCTGGCCCAGCGCGACGCCAGCTTCTGGCGGCTGCGTTTGGTGACGCGCCTCGAAGACGGGGCGTTGCCGTTGCCCGCGTTCGTCGCGCAACACGCGCACTTGCGCGCCTTGGCGGTGACGCGCGCCGGCCAAGTGGTCGCCGCCGCGTTCGCCGCCGGCCTTCGCCATCGCGACTTGCACCCCGACAACTTGATCGCGACCGCGCCGGCAGGAGGCGACGCCCTGCCGCGCGTCTTGATGCTCGTCCTCGATCGCGCCCTGGTGGCGGCGCCGATCACCCTGGCGATGCAGCTCGCGATGCTGACGCGCATGGCCCGCTACCTGGTGCGGCATCGCGCCGATCTGCCCACCCAGCCAAGCCGCACCGACGCGCTGCGCTTCCTTTTGGGCATGGGCCTCGACCGCAGTCGCCGGCACGCGTACGCGCGCGCCATCGGAGCGCGGTTGCGGCGGCAGATCGCGCTGCGCCGGTGGCTCGGACCGCGGTAGTCAGTCGAGCGGCTGCGGCCCGAGCCGCGCCGCACTCGCCACCAAGCGCTGGAACCGTCGCCGCTGCGTGACGGGCAGACGCTGCGCCACCTCAGCGGCGAGGTCGTTGGCGCGACCTTCGAACCGCGCAGCGCGCAGCACGAGCAAGCGCACGTGCAATGGCAGGTCGAGCGCCCGCTCGATGTCGGCGGCGTTGTCGATCCACTGCAGCGCACGCGCTTCGTCACGGCGACCGCGAGCGTCCTTGACGTCGGCGAGACAGCGCAGGGCCCGCACCACGGGATGCGTCGAGGGAGTCTCCTCGCGCGGCAAGCGCGGCACCGGAATTCCGAGCAGACGCAACCACAGCGCGGCGATGTCGCGCGCGACGATGTCGTGGTCGGCGTGCGCGCTGGCCAAGGCGTCGAGCAGGTGCGGCCGCGCCCCCGCCACGTCGTCGAGCCAAGCGAGCAACTCGCCGAGCGCGAGCGTGGCACGTGTGGCCGCGCGCGGTGCCGTGACGCGATGGAGCAACTCGACGACCCGGCGATGCTGGCGCTTGGCGAGCTCGCCGTCGCCAGCCGCCGCCAACGCGGCGACGCTGGCGGCGCGCGCGTGCAGTTCGCCCTCGGCGTCGCCGGCCGCGTGCGCAAGGTCGATCGCGTATCCCGCCGTCTTGCGCGCGCTCGCCAAGCGGGTCCGCAGCAATTCGGTGTGCGCCTCCACCACATGCAGCGCCACGTGATCGCGCGCCGCATCGCCCAGCGCTTGTCGCGCCTGCCGCAGCGCCTGCAACGCGGCCTCGGAGTCGCCGTGTTCGAGCTGGATCGCGGCGCGCTTCACGTTCACTTCCGCTCGGCGCGCGGTGCCAGACTCGCCCAGCAGGCCGGCCGCAGTCTCGGCCGCGTCCAGCATGCTCAACGCCGCCATGGTCTGCTCGCGGCGTGCGGCCACGCGCGCCAGCGTCAACAGCGCATCGGCACGCGCACCGTGGTCATCGCCGGCCTGCGCGCGCGTCAGCAGCTGCTGTGCTTGGTCGCCGGCGTCGTCCAGATCACCCGCGTGCAAGCTCACCCGCGCCGCCAGCCCATGCATACGCATGCGCGCCGGCGCGCTCACAACGTCGTCGGGCAACGCCGCAAGGTGCACGCGCAGGCGCGCCAACACGCGACCGGCAGCGCGGCGCGAGCCCGCGGCCACCAGGCCTTCGAGGCCCTCGAGCAAACGCGGCAAGGCTTCTTCGTGCTGCATGGCGCGCGACATGTGCATGCCGACTTCGAGCGGGGGAGCCCCGCGCTGCTCCAGCACCCACGCCGCGTCGCGGTGCATCGCGCGACGCGCGCCGCGCGGCACCAAGTCGAGCAGCGCCATGCGAAAGTCGCGGTGACGGAACGCGACTTCGTCGCCATCGGCGCGGATCACTCGGCCCTGGAACACCGACAGCGCGGTCAACACCTGCAGCTCGGGCTGGCCGACGAGCGCGATCAGCTCAGCCAGCGGGAAGCGCGCGCCGAGCACGGCCGCCGCCTGCAAGACGTGGCGCTGCTCGGGCGCGAGTTCCTTCACCCGCTGCCGCACGCGCAACAGCAACGGCGGCGCCGGCCGGATCTCCACGTCAGCGGGCAGCCCGCGCAACGCGCCTTGCCGCCCGTGCAACACGCCTTGCTGCACGAGGTCGTCGAACGCCTCGATCAGCGCACCGGGACTACCACCGAGGGCCGCGCACCCGGCTTCGAGCTGGGCGTCCGCCGGCGCGTTGTTTGGCTCGAACAGCGCCTGGCCCAACTGCAAGAAGGCCGCGCGGTCGAGACCCTTGATCGGCAGTTGATGGAAGGCGAACGGCTCCTGCGCGTGCCGCAGGTGCATCACCAACACCACGAGCAAGCGACTGTGGGGCGCGGCGGCGAGCAACGCGCCGACCACGGCGCGCGCCGTCGTGTCCAAGCGATCCGCGCGATCCACGCGCACGATCAGCGTGCGCGGCGGCCGGTGCGCACGCTTCCACGCGAGCAAGGCGCGCACCAACAGATCGGCCTGCGCCTGCGGCAAGAGCGGCGTGGCGTGACCCGCGAGCGGCGCCGCCAACGCTTCGATCTCAGCGTCCTTCAGGTCGGACGCCAAGGTCCGCAAGCGTGCAGCTGCGCGCTCGCTCGCGTTCGGTGAGTCGACGTGATCGCCATCCAGCAGCAGGTCGGCGAGCATGCTGGGAAACGGCGCGCCGCGCGCGAGCGCCGGATCATGGTCCCCCGCGCCGACGACGAACTCGATGCGAGCGCCGTGCTTGGCGAGCGCCTGCTCGATCCACTCATCCAACAGGCGCCGCCGACCGATGCCTTCAGGACCGGTGACGCACACCGCGCTGCCATGACCCGACGTGATCACTGACGCGAGGCGGCGATGCAGCTGCGCCAGTTCGGCGCGCCGGCCAAAGAAACCGGTCGGCGCGAAGCGGCGCACCGCGCGCAGGCGGCGCTCGGCGGCCTGCACCGGCGCCTGCTGCAGGCGTTCCTGCCAGAAGATCGACTGCTCGCCGTCGGCCAGCGTGCTGGCCAGCGTCGCCGCGTCGAAGCGGCGCACCAGGGGTTCCTTGCGCAGCAGGTCGAGCACGACGGCCTCGAGGAACGGCGACACCCGCGCGCTCACGTGGGAGGGTCGCGCCGGATCGCGTTCGAGGTGCGCCGCGAGCAGACCGTCGGGATCGTTCAACACGTCGGCGAACGGATGCTGACCCGTGAGCAGCTCGTACAGCACGACCCCGAGCGAGTAGAGGTCGCTGGCCTTGCCGGCGGGACGATTGCGCAGGATCTCCGGCGCCGCGTAGGCGATGCTGCCAAAGAACCCACCGGTGCCAGGCCGTGCGTCGGTCGCCCACGCAAGGCCAAGGTCCATCAGCTTGACGCGACCTTCCGGCGTCAGCGCCATGTTCTCGGGCTTCACGTCGCGGTGCACCAGGCCGTCGTCGTGCAGCGCCTGCAGCCCGCGCGCGGCGTCTTCACCGATGCGACGCACGAGGTCAGCCACCGCCGGCCCGCGTTCGTGCAGGAAGCGCCGCAGGGTCGGTCCGCGCACGAGTTCCATCACCAGCCCCACCACCGAGAGGCCGAGCACCTGCTCGTGGATGACGCCGTGCATCTTGGCGATGAACGGGCTGTCGACGCGCATGCCGAGTTCCCCCTCGGCACGCAGGCGGTTGGCGGCGCCCGCGTCGTTGGCCAGTTCGCGCCGCAAGAACTTGATCGCCACCTCGGCGCCCGCCGGCAGGCCATGCGCGGCGCGACGCAACTCGGCGCGGAACACGGTGCCCATCGAGCCGGTGCCGAGTTCTTCACGCAGCACATAGTCGCCCGACACCAAGAGAGTCGCCGCCGAATGCGGCTGGCTCGGCTCGATGGGGTCGCCCGCCTGGGTCATGGCCATCGTGTAGCCGAAGGCCGGGCCGGCGGCGAGGGCGGGCGGCAGCTTTCCGTCGCGACCGATCGAGAGGCGGCGCTGAAGGAGTTGCGACGCACAGCCCATCGGGCGCTCCAACTGCAGACTATGCTGCCCCGGTGCGACGGTCGCGACTCACCCGACTCCTGCGCAACCTGATCCGCGGCGGCGTGCTGGCCACGGCGTTGCATGCGCAGCAAGACATCACGGAGGCGCAGCCGTGGCAGTTCGACTCCTTCATCGCCGACGCGGACCTCGAAGGCTGCTCGATCCTGCACTGCGCCACAGCGCCCGACGGCCGGATCTGGTTCGCCACGTCGGCAGGGCTCGCCTGCTACGACGGGTACGACTGGACGCGGTTCAGAACCGAACATGGCTTGCCGAGCGACTACGTGCGCTGCGTGGCGTTCGCGCCGTCGGGCCACTGTTGGGTTGGCACCGACCGGGGCGCCGTTCGGTTCGACACCGATCTGGGCAGAGCCATCCCGACCGAGACCCACCTCGCGGGCCCCAGCGTCCGACGCATCGTCACCGACCCGCGCTCGGATGCGGTTTGGTTCTGCTGCGACCAGTGGCCAGACCCGACCGTCTCTGCCGGCCTGACTCGCATGGCGCAGGGGCGATGGCAGAGCTGGACCTCGGCGCAGGGTCTGCCGAGCGACTATGTCCAGACGATGCTGATCGACTCGCGCGGACGCCACTTCGTGGGGACCACGCGCGGACTCGTCGAGCTGCGCGACGACACGGTGGGCGTGCCTTTGACCGCCGAGAGCGCTGGCTCGACCGTCTGGTCGATCACCGAGGAAGCGAACGGCACGATCCTGGTCGCGATCGGGTTCAACCTGCACCGCCTCGTCGACTCGCGCTGGACGCGCCTTCCGTTCGTGGTCCCCGCCCTGCGCCCGCTGGTGCTCGCGAGTCGGAACGGCACGCTCAGCATCAAATCGGATCAGCGGCGCATTTTTCGCGTCGACCAGGACAACGCCGTCCCGGTCTCGGCGGAGTGGGGCACAAGCTCGAATGGAATCGAGTGTGCCATGGAAGCGCCAGACGGGGCCGTCTGGTTGGTGGGACACAACGAGCTGCTCAGGTGGCGCCGAGGCGGCGAGTGGCGGCTCTACTCAAATTGCCCATCTCCGGTGCTCACGGATGCGAACGGAGGTGTCTGGTTCGTCGGTCGAGGCGGAACGCTCGTCTTCACTGATGACACCTGGCACAACGCGGGCCCAGTGACGCGTTCGCTCTGCGTCGACCACCACGGGAGCGTGTGGGGCATCCAGGGTGGTCGCGCAGTGCGCTGGGCAGGTGGCTCGCTCGCTGCGCGCCAAGAGGTGGCGACCGAAGTCGCGCACGCCACCCGCGTCGACACCAGCCGTTCGACGGTCGTGATCATGGGGCGTGACGCCGCCGGTCATCCGGCGCTGATCGCGGGAGGAATCGAACCTTGGCGGCGCGTCACCGTGCCCGCTGACTTCGACGGCACTGCCGTGACCTGGTTGTCCGGCGATGTCGGCCCTCGGCTTTGGGTGCTGACGCACGGGAGCAGCGAGCGCCGCCGCCTGTTCCACCTCACTGACGAGCGGCTGGAAGAGGTCTCCCTGCCCGCCACTCTCCTCGAACCGCAGGCGGTGAGGGTCACGATCGATTCCCAAGGCCAGCCATGGGTGCACGGTCTGTTCGGGCTGTTCGAGCGGCGCGAAGGGTCATGGGAGAGGATCACCACGCTCCCCAGCCAGCACGTGCACGCCGGACGACGCGTCGGCGACAGCCTCGCCTTCGTGACGCGGAGCACCGCGGGAGGCGTCGGTGGGCTGAGCCTGACCAGGGTCCAGGCCGGCGAGCGCGTTTGGCAACGAGTCGACGTGACCGCCGAGACGGCGCTGGGCAGTGACGCAAGGGGCCGCCTGCTGCTCTGCGACAACCAGGCCCTTTATCGCGTCGACGGCCACGGCAGGGTCAGCTCCACCCGCCTGCCGATGGCGCAGGCGCTCCGCATGGCGGTGCCCGGCAAGGGCAATGAACTGTGGCTCAGCGGCGGCGGCTCCGACCAGGTGCTCCGCTACGTACCCGACGCAAAGGCGCCCAAGGCGCACGTCACATGGCTGGACTCGGCGCGCACCGAGAACGAGCGCGTGGTGCTCGACCTCGAGATCCGCGAGCACAACAAGCCGCGGGCAGCATCGAGGGATGCCCGCGTGTTCGTGGCCGTCGACGGGGTGCCGACGCAGACGTTCACACAGGCGCAGCGGCCGTTCCTGCTCAGCGGACTCGCGACCGGCATGCACAAAATCACGGCGCATATCGAGGATGACAGCGGCACACCCTGCACAACTGCGGTCGAGGTTGACGTGACGGTCTCGACGCGGCCGCTGCAGGAGCGACCGTGGTTCTGGGTCGTGGTCGCGGCGCTGATGTCAGTGTTGATGATGCTGGCCGCATACTCGTTCCTGGTCGGCCGGCGGCTCGCGGCGCAGACCCGCAGCCTGACAGAGACGGTGGAGCAGCGGACCAACGATCTGCGCGCGCGGGACGAGGTCTCCCTCCATGCCAAGAAGATGGAGGCCGTGGGCCGCCTCGCGGGCGGAGTGGCGCACGACTTCAACAACCTGCTGACCGTCATCCTGGGCAATGTCGACCTCATGCGCAGCATGCGCGGGCCAGGTACGGACGCGGACGCGGCCGCGACCCTGAACGAGATCGAGGATGCGTCGCGCCGAGCCAGCGATCTGACCCGCCAGCTCTTGACGTTCAGCCGGCAGGAGACGCTGAACTCCCCAAACGTCGACGTCGTCGCAAGCGTGCGCGCCCTCTGCGGCCTGCTCCGCCGCATGATCTCCGGCAAGATCGACCTTCGCCTCGAGCTGCAGGATCAGCCCCTCATCGTGCGCAGCGGACGCGCCGAGATCGAGCAGGTGCTCAGCAACCTGGTGGTGAACGCTGCCGACGCCATGCCAAACGGCGGGCCGATCACGGTGTCCGTCAGACAGTGTCTCACCACGACATCGGGTGGCCTCGAGCCACGAGCGTTCGCACGAGTTGAGGTGCGCGACGAGGGTTGCGGCATGACCGATGCGGTCAAAGCGCGCGCGTTCGACCCCTACTTCACGACCAAGACGCGCGAACGCGGCACCGGCCTCGGCCTCGCGATCGTGCATGGCGTGTTGAAGCGCGTCGACGGCTTCGTCGAGTTGGACAGCGTTGCGGGACTGGGCACCAGCGTGCGCGCGTTCTTCCCGGTCGCCGAGAAGGACCAGCCCCGCGTCATGACGCTACCTGGCGAACTGCCCCGCGGCGATGGCCGCACCCTGCTTCTGTGCGAAGACGAACCCGCCGTTCTCCAGCTCTCGGTCCGCATCCTCGAGGCCGCAGGCTACCGGGTACTCGCCAGCTCCACGGTGCAGGGCGCCCTCGACCAAGAAGCCGGAACTCGGGGGCAGCTCGCGGCCGTCGTCACTGATGTCGTCACCAAGGACCGAAGCGGCGTCGAACTGGCGCGCGAACTCGAGACGCGTCGACCGGGCGTGCCTGTGCTCTTCATCTCCGGCTACGCCGATCAGGTACTCGAGCAGGCTAGGCTCGACCCCGCGAGCATCCGCCTGCTGCACAAGCCCTTCGATCCCGACGCCCTGTTGCGGGCGGTCGCGGACACGATCGCTTCGACCAGCAAGGTCCGTGCGGGCACTCGGTTGGGTCAGAGCGGACAGCTCCGCGTCCGCATACCCTGACACAGCGCAGCGGGAGGAAGGGACTCACTTCGAGCCGGCTGCGCGGCTCACCGATCCAACGTGAGTCGCAGGCCGGCGGAGAGCGCGATGCCACGCAGGGCGGCCGGATCGTCGACGAGCAACTGCGCGAACACCGGCAGGCCGTAGAAGAACGGCGCGTCGGGCAAGGACCCGAGCGGGAACGCCACCGTGCCGCCGACGCTGGTCGCGCCGATCAGGATCGTGTCGGGCGCCGCGTGCAACCAACCTGGTGTGGAGCTACCCGCGCGGCGCCGGCCTGTCAAAGAAGGGCCAGACCGCGATCGCGCAGAGGTTACCACGAGAGATGTGCATGGTGCTGACGGCGATGGACGAGGGGAATACACTGCACTCATGACCAAACTCGAGACTTCTCGACCGCAGCCGGGCCGTGCCACCGTCACCTTCCAACTGCCAGAGGATCTCGTGGTGACTCTGCAAGCGCGACTCGGTGACGTGGCCAAGGCGGCACGCCAAGCCTTGCTCGTCGAAGCCTTCCGCAGGGGCGAGATCAGCCATTACGAGCTGTCTCGAGGGTTGGGACTCGACCGCTTCGAGACCGACGCACTACTCCAGCAACTCGGGGTGACGGAGCGATCCCTCTCGGGCGAGGAACTCGAGGCGGATCGTGCGACGCTTGACCGACTACTCGGGCCAGTCGCGCGTTGATCGTCATCGCGGACAGCTCACCGCTCTTGGCGCTCGTCAACATCGAGTGCGTACGCGTTCTGCCCGCGCTCTTCCAGCAGGTCGTCGTTCCCCCCGCTGTCGTCGAAGAACTCGAGCGACCCAAGAGGCCGGCAGCCGTGCGCAGCTTTATCAACGCCCCTCCGCCATGGATCGTCGTCCGAACGCCTGTTGCCGTTGAGTCGATTCCAGACCTCCATCCCGGGGAGTGCGAGGCAATCGCTCTGGCAGGTGAGCTCGGCGCTGACCTCCTGCTCATCGATGAGCAGCATGGTCGCTGCGCGGCCCGGGCTCGCAAGCTGAACGTCACCGGTACGGTCGGCGTGCTCGAGCGCGCCGCGGAGCAACGGCTCCTTGACCTCGAGGCGGCATTCGACCGTCTTCGGCGCACAGACTTCTGGATCGACCACAGGATCTTGGAGGCTCGACTCCGGGAGTTCCGCAGCAAGCATCCCGGGACTAGCTGACACGCAGTTCGTACTTTGGCGACAACCGCCGCGGGCACGAGCCATGCCTTGCGCCCATTCGGCGTGGTCGAGTGAGCCCGGCGCGCACACTGTCGGCGAAGTTCATCGCGCCTCGGCGCGCCTGAGGCCGCGTAGCAAGTTCTGGTTCGACAGCTCGTGTTCGCGTCGCCAGATCTCCCAACGACGATCGATCTCCTCGCGAGTCAGGTTGGCTTCCCATAGGTCCATACCGAGACGCGCCAATTCGAAACCCATGTCCCAGCGTTCCGCGGGACTCATCTTGCGGATCGTTTCCAGTTGACGCGCATCGAGCATCGTGACGCAAGCATAGCCCGCGTACCCTGACGAAGCGCAGCGGGAGGTAGGCTCACTTCGAGCCGGCCGCGCTCACCGATCCAACGTGAGTCGCAGGCCGGCGGAGAGCGCGATGCCACGCAGGGCGGCCGGATCGTCGACGAGCAACTGCGCGAACACCGAAAGGCCGTAGAAGAACGGCGCGTCGGGCAAGGACCCGAGCGGGAACGCCACCGTGCCGCCGACGCTGGTCGCGCCGATCAGGATCGTGTCGGGCGCCGCGTGCAACCATCCGCCGGCGAACGCCACGACCCCGTCGGGGTACCCGATTGGCGACAGCAGGAGCAACGCCAACGCGCTGGGTGCAGCCTGCCAGCCGGCGAACGTGAGCGGCGGCCCACCGAGCCGCGGGGCGTGCGTCGCGGCAAGCCCCGGCGTGCCGACCACTCCGGCCAGCCCAGTGCCAAACGCGTACTGCACGGGCACGCCGGCTGGGAAGGTGAGCGGGGCGTTCTCGACCAGAGCCCCGCTGCCCTCGCTGATCGCCCACAGCGAGCGACCGTCGGGGTCGATCGCAATCGCCTCGGCGAGACCCAGGCTGTGCGCCAGCGAACAGGGCGTGCCCGCAAGCGCGCTCGCGAAGGTCGTGCCCACGGCGCGCGGCCAAGCCCGGATGGTCGTGTTGGAGCGAACGAAGATCCACCGTCCGTCGGCGCTCACCGTGCCGCCCGTACACAGCACCGGCATGTTGGTCAGCGTCGCCGCGAGTACGAGCGCCTTCTCGACCCCCGCATCGAGCGGCAGCGGGTAGCGGAACAACCGGCACGTCGACGAGTTCTCCTTGGTCAGCACGTAAGGCGTGCCGTCGACCGGGTCGAGCCAGAGGGTTTCGGTATTGAAGGTGCCGCTGGGATACCGGAAGGCGAACGACTCGGCCGCGAGCGGGATCGAACTGCCCGGCGTCGCGGGCACGTCGGGCTCAGCGACACGAATGAGGTTGAAAGAGATGTAGCCGAGCGCGTTGTTGCCGGTGTCCGCGAAGTACAGGTACTCGCGCCCAGGGGTCGGACCGGGCCCGAGTGCGACCTCTTCCCAATCGCGATTGGTGATCCCGGCGAGCGTGTATTGCTGCGCCAGCGTGCCGTCCGTCCGGATCGCGAGCGCTTGCGCCCCGCCGGCCGCACCGTCGTCATGAATCCACAAGACTCCCGGGTTGTGCCGGCTGGCCGCCATGCCCGAGATTTCAGTCGCGGTACGCGGCGGCTGCAAGTTCTGCGGCAGCGCGCCACGGGTGACGAACGGGCCGAAGGTCAGACACTGCGCGCTGACAACCGCATGGGTCCCGAGGGCGATCAGGGCGGCGAGGCGATGCAACATGCGCAGATTGCTATGCGGGAAGGCACGCGCGGTCAACTGGGGCCTCAGGTCTGTCCAACCCAATCGGCTTGTGCGACTTCCTTCCAGCGCGCGCGGATCGATGCCATCGTCGCGGCCGGCAACGCGCCCGCCGCAACGAGCTTGGCATTCTGCGCGAAGCGGTCGGGGTTGGTGGTGCCGACGATCGCGGTGTGCACGCCCGGCAGACTCAGCGCAAAGCGCAGGGCGACGCCGCCGGCGCCGTCGGGGCCGGGGTCGTTCTTCGACTCTCCCATGCAGAAGTCGTAGCCGAGCTTCTGCATGCGCTTCCAGTACTCGACGACGTAGCCATTCTGGGGCACCGCGTCGTGACGCCACACGGCATTGCCGATCGGTCGCTTGCAGATCACGCCCATGTTCTGCGCGCGCGCCTTCTGCAAGAACAGGTCGACGGCCTCCTGGTCGAAGATGTTGATCGACGTCTGCAGCGTGTCGAAGCGCCCGCTCTCCACGGCAACCACCGCGTCGCCGCGATCACCGCTGTAGCCGATGTAGCGAGTCTTGCCTGCCTTCTTGGCCTGCTCGAGCGCGTCGATCACCTCGCCGCGCTCGAGCACGTCTTTGCCGCACGAGTGCAGGTGCACGAGGTCCACGTGGTCGGTGGCGAGACGCTGCAAGCTGCGCTCGATCGACGCGGCGATCCCCGCACTCGTCCAACCATCCTTGGGCCAGTGCCCGACTTTGGTGAACAGCCAGTAGTCCTTGCGCCGGTGCGCGACCGCGCGACCGATCGCACCCTCGGAGTCTCCGTAGCACTCGGCGGTGTCGATCACGTTCAAGCCGGCGTCGAGCGCGGTGTTCAACAGCTTGTCGACGGTGGCTTGCTCCGTGCGCTCGTAGCCGATCTCGGAGCCGCCGAACCCGAGCGCCGAGACGTCCATGTCGGTCTTGCCGAGCCGCCGACGCTCAACGCCGCCCTGCTTCTGCGTCGCTGCCCCTTCCGCCGCGGGCTGCGCACAGCCAAAGCCGGCCACGCCAGCCGCACCGACCATCGCGTTGTGTAGAAAGCGCCGCCGAGTCTGATCGTTCATCGTCTGCTCCTGGACCGAGCATCGGCCCGGCGCGGCAGGATACGCGCTGAGCGTGACTGGCCCGCTGTCTTGCGCCCAACTCTGCCCCGCCCGCGCCTTGTTTGGCGCACCAAGCGCCGTGGCTCACCCGTCGACAAAGGCCTCGAGCCGATCGAGCGCAACGTCCCACTGCTGCGAGATCTGGTCGAGGAACTCGCGCGCCTGCGCGAGCCGTCGCGGCTCCAGCTGCCAGATGCGCTCGCGCCCGCGGCGGTGCACCCGTGCCAGGCCGGCGCGGGAGAGCACCGCGAGGTGCTTCGTGATCGCCTGACGCGAGACCGCTGCTTTCGCGCATAGCGCGGTGATGGACTCCGGTCCCCCAGCCGACAGTCGCGCCACCAGCTGCAACCTGGTCTGGTCGCCGAGCGCGGCAAAGAGTGGCGCCGCGCTTCGCGCCTGCGGGGTCGCGAACCCTACCTAAGCCGCGCGCTCAAATCGCTCGCCAACATCGGGGGAGTGCTGTTCACCTATGGCCACTCGATGAGCACGAGCGACGAGCACGTCTTGACCGCGATCGTGCGAAGCAAGGTCTCGGCGTTGTGGGTGTCGATCTTCGGCGATGTAGGCTCCCAACAGAACAAGGCCATCATCACCAGGGCCACGCGCCTCGCGGACCAGCGCGCGAAGCGGGACGGGCGCCCTGGGCGGGGGCTCGATGTTCGTTTCTTTCACGCCGGGTCGGCCCAAGTCTGGGGGTGAAGGGGAAGTCGCTACCATCTGACGTTCATCCGCAGAGCAAGGAGAGTCGCATGGTGACCCGCAAGCGCACACTCAAGTTCGACGAGATCGGCTACTGGTCGGAGATCAAGCTCGACATCATCAAGGACTACGCGGCGGCCTACTCGACCATCCTGAGCAAGCAGCAGCATCCGAAGCTGACGCATGTCTACATCGACGGCTTCGCCGGTGCCGGTCAGCACATCGCGAAGGACACAGGTGAGGTCGTCGCCGGCAGCCCACTGAACGCGCTCAGGATCTCACCTCCGTTTCGCCATCACTTCCTCATCGACCTCGACGGCAGCAAGGTCGAGCACCTGCGGTCACTCGTCGGCGACCGCTCCGACGTCGAGATCCTTCACGGCGACTGCAACAAGATCCTCCTCAACGAAGTGTTCCCGAAGGTGAGGTTCAAGGACTACCAGCGCGGCCTGTGCATCCTCGATCCGTACGGCATGAACCTGGACTGGCGGGTGATTGAGGCGGCGGGCAAGTCGAAGGCAATCGACATGTTCCTCAACTTCCCCGTGATGGACATGAACCGGAACGCGCTGTGGCGGAATCCGGACGCGGTCCCGAAGGAAGGACTGTCGCGCATGAGCGCCTTCTGGGGTGACGACTCGTGGCGACAGGTCGCCTACCGCAAGCAGAAGGGACTGTTTGGTGACGACGACATCAAGCGTGACAACGACACGGTCGCGGCCGCGTTCGGCAAGCGCCTGAAGGAGGTTGGCGGCTTCGCGCACGTGGCGGAGCCGCTGCCGATGCGCAACAAGCGGCACGCCGTCGTCTATTACTTGTTCTTCGCCAGCCAGAAGGCTGTCGCGGACAAGATCATCAAGGCGATCTTCAAGAAGCACCGCGACCGTACACTCTGACGCCATGGCCAAGTCGTCGATCGAGTGGACCGAGGCAACCTGGAACCCCGTCACCGGCTGCACCAAGATCAGTCCAGGATGCAAGCACTGCTACGCCGAGCGGATGGCCAAGCGTCTTCAGGCGATGGGGCAGCCGAACTATGCGAACGGCTTCCGGCTGACGACGCACGAGCACGCCCTCGATGCGCCTCTCTCGTGGCGACGACCGCAGCGGGTTTTCGTCAACTCGATGAGCGACCTCTTCCACGACGACGTCCCCCTCGCTTTCTTGCGCCGGGTGTTCGACGTCATGCAACGCGCCAAGCACCACCAGTTCCAGATCCTGACCAAGCGCGCCGCACGCCTGGAACGTTTGAGCCGACAACTGCCGTGGTCGCCGAACGTGTGGATGGGGGTCAGCGTCGAGTCCGCGGAGTACGCGTTCCGCATCGATCACCTCCGCGCGACCGACGCCGCGGTGAAGTTTCTCTCCCTCGAACCGTTGCTCGGGCCGCTACCAGCGCTCGACCTGCACGGTATCGACTGGGTGATCGTCGGCGGCGAGTCCGGCCCCGGTGCGCGACCGATGGCCACCGAATGGGTCCGCGACATCCGTGACCAGTGCGTCGCCGCTGGCGTCGCGTTCTTCTTCAAGCAGTGGGGTGGCGTCTGGAAGAAGCGCACCGGGCGCAGTTTGGATGGCCAGACATGGGACGGCATGCCCCCGATGGTGGCGGATGGGTCACGCCGCTCTCCGCCATCAGACTCGGAGCATCGACGCAGCCAGGTTGTCGCAAGTCCATGACCGGCGCAGGTCCTTGGTCCCCGCATTACGGGTCACGGCGCCATGCGGCGCCTCGGGTCCGGGTTTGGCCGCTCTTCGGACAGCGGCCAGTTGCGAGACTTCGGTGACCGTCGAGCCCATCGTTCGCCGCCTCCTTGCCAAGCCGGAGTCGGAATGCGTGGAGTTCAAGCTCAACGACGACGAACCAAAGGAGGTGGGCGAGTACATTTCAGCGCTGGCGAACGCGGCAGCGCTCTTGGGCAAGGACGCCGGCTACATCGTGTGGGGTGTCGCAGACGCGGCGCGTCAGATCGTCGGTACGCAGGTCGATCCTCGTGCGCGCAAGGTCGGGAACGAGCCGGCCGAGACTTGGTGGGCGCACCTCCTCCGCCCACGCATCGAGTTTCGTTTCGATGAAGGCGAGATCGACGGTCAGCGCGTCGTCCTCCTTCGAGTTCAGCCAGCCGACTCCTACCCGGTTGCGTTCCACGGCACCGAGTGGATTCGAATCGGCAGCGCCAAGAAGAAGCTCAGCGATCACCCCGGCACCGAGAAACAGCTCTGGCAGGTTCTGGCGCGGCGCAGCTTCGAAGGCGGCATCGCGGCTAGCGCGGTCGACGGCGATCGTACGCTCGCGCTGCTCGACTACCCCAAGTTCTTCGAACTCGCCAAGATGGCGCTCCCGAGCAATCGCTCGGGCATCCTCGATCGGCTGTGTGTCGAGCTTTTGCTCGTTGGGCTCGGCGGCGACCGCTTCGACATCACGAACCTCGGGGCACTCCTCTTTGCCAGAGATCTGCGCCAGTTCGACAGCCTGCGGCGCAAGGCCGTCCGCTTCGTCCGCTACCGCGGCAAGAGTCGTGTCGAGACGCTCCACGAATGGCCCGAACTGAACCAGCCGGCCAAGGGCTATGCCGCCGGCTTCGAGGACCTGGTCCAATACGTCAACGATCAGAGCCCCAGAAACGAGGTTCTCGGCGCGGCCCTGCGCGGCGAGGTACGCATGTACCCGCCGCGCGCGGTCCGTGAACTCGTGGCGAACGCGCTGATCCACCAAGACTTCGCGCTGTCCGGCACCGGGCCGATGATCGAGATGTTCGACGACCGGTTGGAGGTGAGCAATCCCGGTTTGCCGGTGATCGACCCGTTGCGCTTCATCGATCACGCGCCACGGTCCCGCAACGAGCGCCTCGCGGACCTGATGCGCCGGCTGCACATCTGCGAAGAGCGTGGCAGCGGCTTCGACAAGGTGGTCTTCGAGATCGAGGTTTTCCAGCTGCCGGCGCCCGACATCCGGCTCGATGAGACCCACACGCACGTGGTGCTGTTCGCGCACCGGGATCTCGCCAGAATGGACAAGGCCAACCGGGTCAGGGCCTGCTACCAACACTGCTGCCTGCGCTACGTGTCGAGTGAGGTCATGACAAACACGTCGCTGCGCGATCGACTCGGGTTGGCGGAGGCCGACTATCCGGTGGCGTCGCGTGTGATCCGCGAGACCGTAGGAGGTGGGCTGATCAAGCCGGCCGACCCCACGAGTCGCTCGCGCAAGTACGCGCGATACGTCCCGTTCTGGGCGTGAGCCTTATGTGCTGGTCATGTGCACCCTGGGCCCGGGCAGTGCCGCTGACGATCAACGAGGCACCACAAGTAGCTCTGCCCTAGCCACTTGCATGTTGAACCAATCCACGGTTCATGTGCGGGTCATGTGCAGAAACCGGTCCCGCCGGAGCTGAAGCCGCGAACTGCCCTTTGGACAGCGGCGGTCGCGATGGTTCGCAATGGCCCATCGCACCGCCGCGCTCACTGGATCGTGAAGCTCGTGGCCGCCGACGTCTCTTCCACCAGCTCGGGCAACGTCACGTCGAGACTCGCCATCGCCAAGAACACCTGCAGGCCGCGGAGCAGCGGCAGGTTCGGGATCTGGATCTGACCCATCGCCCGGCCGTTGGTGCCGAGCACGCCGATGAAGCCCGGCAGCGAACCGCTGATCGCCATCGCAGTGAGGCCGTCGTAGCCGAGCGGGATGATCTTGTTGGGCGCGACGGGCAACGTGGCCGGGAACGGCGTCACCGACGCCAGACCGACGTACGCGGCCCCGGGGTGATAGCGGTCGAAGAACTCGATCTGCGCGGTGGTGCCGATCGCCGGTGCGCCCTGCACCGTGACGAGGTCGGTGGCGGCGTTGCGCCGCGTGGTCCAGGCGAGTGCGAACGGTTCGCTGGTGCCATTGAAGCGCTGGTTGGTGAGCTTGACGGTGTACACGCCGGTCACCGGCGGCACGAACTGCACGATCTCGAAGGCGTTCAGCGCCGACGCGCTGGTGGCGACGATGCCCCCACCGGGTCGCTCGACGCTGAGGTCGAGATCCATCTTGAGCGTGGTCGTCGCGTAGGCGGAGTCGGCCTCGGAGAACCACACGGCGCAGATCCGCGCCTCGTCGCGCGCGATGAGCGGCACCGTGATCGTGTACACCCCGGCGGTGAACGAGGCTGGCGTGAGCGTGGCGAGGTGGTACTGCTGCAGCGCGGTCGCGTCCTGCGACGCGGCGGCGTCGACGCCGCCGGCGCCGTCTTGACCCGACAGCGCGGCGGCACCTTCGATGTTGTGCCAGGCGCCCGCCATGATCAGTGCCTTGGTGGCCTCGGGCTTGACCAGCAGCTCCGGGCGCGTGGCGCCCAGCAGCGCGGCGATGCCGCAGGTCACCGGCGAGGCGTACGACGTGCCGCTGCCCGATGCCCCAGTCCAAGGGCTCGCCGTCGTCGTCGAGGTGATGACGTCGCCGGGGGCGGCGACCTCGGGCTTCTCGTGGCCGGGGGTCGGGTTCAGAGCGCTCGAGTAGGACGACATGATGTCGTCGTTCCAATCATGCGTGTCCCGGTCGTGGAAGGAGCCGCTGGCGATGCAGTTGTAGCCGTTGCCCGGCGAGGTCGTGCCGTTGGCCAGGCCTTGGTTGCCGGCCGACTTGAACAGCATCACGCCGAACGCGCGGATGATGTAGTCGAAGTAGCGGTCGAGGAAGACGATCGAGCCGCGGTTGCCGTTCCACCACGAGCAGTTGCCGAACGCGATGCCCTGCGACATGCCCCAGCTCCAGCTCGCCGGCGCGCCGATGTCGTCGAAGGCGCTGCTGTCGAAGATCTGCGTCAAGCCCGGCGCCGCGCCGCCGTACGTCGGGTGGTTGGCGCCGATCATCCCGGCCACCGCGGTGGCGTGCGCGCCCGCGGCATACGTGCCGTTGCGCGTGACCGGAGGTAGGTACGGATTGCCGTTCACGATCGAGTCGCCCGCGTCGTTGACCAGCACCTTCACGCCCGCCCCGGTGATGCCCCGGCGGTGCACGGCGTCGGTGCGCGCGGTGGGCGAAGCGCGATCGTTGATCGGCGTGAGCGTGCCTTCCAAGAAGAGCTGCGGGAACGAGTAGTACGCCTGATCGACCTCGGGGCGAGCGGCAAGCGCGCGCACCGCTGCGGCCGGCAAGTCAACGAACACGATCGGCACGTAAGGGTCGACGTAGGCGACGACGTGGCCCTGCGCGCGCACCAGCGCCACGAACGGCGCGGTCAAGCGCGTCGTCTGCGCCTCCGCCAACGCCAGTGCCTGCCGACGAGCGTCGGCCGACGCAAGCGCGGCGCCCGCGTCGAGGACGGTGCGCGGATCGACTTGCTCGGCCGTGCGCGCCAACCAGAACACCACGCGGAGGTCGTCGCCTGCCAACAGCCGCGGCTCCAAGTCGGGCGAGATCTTGCCGCTCACCGCGTCGCGCGCGCGTGCTTCGGCGCGCACGAGCGCATCGCCGTCGACCGGCACACCGGCGGCGTGCGTGCGGCGCAGGATTCGGCCGGTGGCCGAATCGAGGACGCGTTCGTCGGCGAAGGTCACGCCAAGGGTCGGCAGGGTCCGCGTGGTCGTAGAGAGCGTGGCGTCAGTCTGTTGCGGGGTCGCCGCAACGAGCGCCAACAAGGTTGTGGTCAGCATGGCGGGCCAAATCCTAGCGTGGGAACGCCCGGGCCGAACGCGTTCCTACGTTCGCTCGACCGTGATCGCGCGGTGCGGCGCCGCCTCTCACGAGCAATCGGGCCACCCTTGCATCAACTTCCTGATGCCCCGGGCGCCGGAGGCACGACGATGCCCGGAACGGACAGGCGATGCAGGATTGCATCGACGGTGCTGCCGAAGAAGAGTCGGCGCAGGCCAGACTGGTGTGGCGCCACGCAGACGAACGCGGCGTGCTGTGCCGACCACTCGGCGATGGTCGCGGCGACATCTTGGCCGGCAAGGGCAACACTCGTGACTTTGACGCCACCACTCTGCAACGACGCTGCCGACCGCGCGAGGTCGTCGCGCAGCCGCGCGAGGCCTTCCTGGTCACCGCGATGGACGCCGATCAAGATGATCGGCACGCGCAGGGCGCGCGCCAACTCGAGCCCCACCGGCACCGCACGACCCGCGACCTCGGACAGATCCGTGGCCACTGCGACCGCGTTGGCTGCTGGCGCGGTCGCTGCCACCCCACGGCTCGGGACCACGACCACCGGCTGCTTCGCCCGATGCACCAGGGCTTCGCTGACGCTGCCCAAGCGCAGATGTTGCCAACCAGTCTTGCCCGAAGCGGCGGTCACCAGGAAGCGCGCGCCGTGCGACTTCGCGTACGTCTCGATGGCCGCCACCACGTCCTCGGCGACGCGCACATCACCATGCACCGCGACCGGACCGCGCAGACCTGCGCAGATCTCGGC
>JANPER010000071.1:0-25564 GCA_031423015.1 Planctomycetota bacterium
TTCCAGCGGCAAGCCGCGCTCCTGGTTGTAGCCAATGCTCGTGCGCCACTCGCCGCGGAACTCCTCGGCCGCGTCGCCCGTGAGCTTCTCGTGCAGCGCGCCGCCGACTCGATTCCAGGTGCCGCCAAGCTTCACTTCGGCGCGCACACCTTCCTTGCTGCCGTAGCCGCCGCCGATGCCCTTGAGCGGGAACGGCGGCTGTTGGGTGGTGAAGAAGTTCATGTCGGGCAGCGCCGTGATCGTGCTGCCGTGCACCACGAGGTGATTGTCGCGGCCGCGCACCTCGAACTCGTCGCCGCGCTCGATCAGCTCGACTTCGCCGGCGACGAACTCGAAGTGTGGGTCGGCGGCGATCGACGTCGTCACCGATACGTCGCGGCCGGTGATGCGCGTGCCTTGTCGCACCAGGTGCGCGCCGCGCAGGATCACGAAGCGCATCGCGCCGGTGTCGGGATCGCGGCTCGGCAGGCGCAACTCGACGTCGCGCATCACCAAGCGGTCGTCGATCGCCGACAAGAACAGGGAGCTGGCGCGCAACACCTCGACGCCGTCGTTGAGCACGCTCACGTCGCCTTCGAGATACAGCGTGCGCATGAGCCGCACGAACAGCTCGCGGCCGGTCGGCGCGCGCACGTCGGCAAGCTGTGGGGGCCGTTGACCAGACGACGACAAGAACGACGACAGCCGACGCTCGAGTTCGGCTTCGTCGGCCACGCGCCGCGGGTAGGGTGTCGGCACCGAACGGCGCGGAAAGCGGGCCTCGTCGCTGCCGATCGCTGCGCGCGAGGCATCGATGTCGAGTTGGATGACACCCTGCTGGGCAAAGATCTCGGCAGTACCGCGCCGCAGCTTCAGCCCCGCCGCCAAGAACCACACATCCATGTCCTGGTCGGGGTTGCTGGTGAAGAAACCGAAGTCGACCTGCCACGGCGCTTCGCCGGTGCCTGTTGCACGCGGCTCTTGCGCGGTGGCGAGCCCGGCGAACGACGCGGCCAGCAGCACTGCGCACTTCCCCCGGACCGCCCCCCGCTTGGTCATTGCCCCTCCCGCGGTGCGACGCTGCCGTACCACGCGGCAACCGCGTAGGTCGTGTAGTCGAACTCGAGGTGGCTGTTTTGGAAGAACAGCCCGTTGTCGAGCGTGATGCTGGCGAGGCCGCGGGGCGTGCGCGAACTCAGCACCGCGATGCCTTTCTTGATGTCGAGGGTCAGCACGTCGGCTTCACCTCGCACCCGCGGCGACGTCAACGTCACCAGACCGGTAGCGACGATCTCGGTGACCGCACCCTTGGCATCTCGTTGCATCACCATGCCGTCGGCGGTGAGCGCGAGCGTCGGCGCTTGCCCCGCCGTCTCGTCGCCGAGCACGCGCACCGGACCAAGGAAACGGATCTGCCTGTCTTCGATGCGAATGTCGCCGCGGCAATAGACCGTCAGTTCGCGCACGCCCACCTTGGTGCGGCCTTGCGCCTGATCGTCAGCTGTGGCGAGGCGCATCGACGACTCGTGGCCGAGCGAGGGCGACAGCGTGACCAGCGGCTTCTCTTCAGCCAGCAGGAAGGAGATCGTCTGGGCGCCGCCGAGAGCGTCTTGGCCGCTGGCGGCGACGCGAACGTGCGCCGGCTGACCGAGCAGCCGCCCGCGCCCGCCGTTGTCGCCAAGCGCCAGCCACAGCTCGTCGCCATCGCCCGCGTTCTTCGCCGCAAGGTCAGCGGGGTCGTCGAGGGTGAAGCGCACCGCGCCGCGCACGTGGACGTGTGGCGTCAACCAACTGGCCGCGAACACCGCGCGCGCGCTCGGTGGCAGGAACCTCGCTTGCCAACGCAAGGCGGTAGGAGGCACGCGCCAGGGCAACACCTCGGCGAAGTCGCCGTACAGGTCCAGATCCTGGAACGTGCCGTTCTTGCGGGCCACGCGCGCGGCGATGCGGGCGTTGCCGTGCGCCCGCAGGCCGGCGCCGTCGTCGGTTCGGATCAGGTCGATGACGTCGCCGAACACTTCGCCTTGCTTGCCGCGCACCACGTGTGCCGGCGCGCCGCGCAGCCTAAACGTGCGCCCATCGGTGCTGTGCACGGCGGTTGCCTCGCCGCGCACCAGGCCATCGCGCGTCTGCCCCTCGAAGATGCAGTGCGTGCCCGTGGCGTCGAGTTGGGTGATCGCGCCCGCGACCAGCGTGGCGTCGAGCTTGTGCAGCGCGAGCAGGCTGCCCTCGGGCACGCGCACCACCGCGTCCTGGCCCTCGCTGGTGACCTCGATGTGTGTGGTCTGTTGCGCACCGTCGGTCGTCTGCCGCAGCGCGCAGCGGCCATGGCCTTGCAGGGTGAACGCGTCGCCGCGGCGCAGCTCGAAGCGCGGGGCGGCGACGCCGCCGACGCCGAGCGTCAACCACGCGATGCGTCCGGTCTTGGTCGGCGCGTCGTGCAGCAGCAGACCGTCGTCGCCGCTCAGCGTGGCTTCGCCGCCGGGCAATGCCGCCTGCACGTCGCCGAGTCCGCGCAACGAGGTGGCGCCGCCGTCCTTGTCGCCGCGCAGCATCACCAGGCCGCGACTCGCATCCAGCGTCAACCGCCCGCCCGGCTGCTCGGCCTCGACGTGCGAACGCCCGGCGAAGGTGATCATGTGCGAGAAGTTCGTGGCGAACGCGGTGCGCGGAAAGCCGAGCGGCCCGAGCCACTCGTGCAGCGAATCGGCGATCGGCACCATGCAGATGCGACGCTCCGAGGTGAACACCGAGGGTGCGCCGTCAGCCGGCGTCAGCGTCAAGCGCGCGGGGGCTCCGGTCGCCGCGATCAACCCAGCGCTACCGGTGGCACTCGGCAACACGTCGATGCGCTCGCACTCGACGCGCGCCTGCCCGGCATCGATCTGCGCCGGCGCGCCGTGCAGTACGAGCCATTGCCACAGCGCGCCCTGCTTGCCGGCCTCGCGGGTGCGGCGCAGGCCAGCGATGAGATGGTCGCCGCGCGCGGTCAGCGGCGCACTTCCAGGCCGTTGCACGAAGCTGGCGCTGACGTCGTCGTGCAAGTTGAGTCGGGCCGTCCCGTCGGGCTGCTCGGTGAACAGCAGCTCGCCGCGCGCCGTCAGGGTCGACCGACCGTCGTCAGACGTCAAGCGCGGCTCGGCGAGTACGCGCATTTCCACGGGCCCCACGGTGTCGCCCGTCGGCATCGTGGCGTGCAACCCAAGGCCGGTGATCGTCGCCGGTTCGCTACCCTCGAGCCGCAGCGTGAACGGCTCGCGCTCCACGGTACGCAACACCGCGCCTTGATCGGTGGTGCGTAGGCGGGCGCGCGCGACACGCAGTGACATCAGTGTCGATCCAGCACTCGGCAGGGTGCGAAAGTGCGCGTCGTGGAAGTCCATCTCGCGATCTTCGTGGACCGTGGGGCGCCCATGCGCATCACGCTCGATCTCGACCAACACCATCGCGGCCGTGAGTACACCGGCTTGCACGGCTTTGGGCTCGGCGCCCTCACGTTGTAGGCGGAACAGCTCGACGGTCACGCCGCGCAATTCCATCAGGTTGTCGCCCTCAGGCCGCGGGCGCGTGTCGTCGGCGTGCAGTCGGTACTTTGGCAGCAACAGCTTGGTGCCGTCGGCGAGCGGGATCGCGCGCGTCGGCTGCACTTCGAACTCGCCCTGGATCGAAAAGGTCAGCCTGCCGTCGCCTTCCTTCGACGGCACGTCGATGCCGCCGGTCGGCGGTGGTCGTTGGCGGCCACTCTGAACGTCTTCGGTGGCCGGCCCACGGCGCGCCGAGAACGCGCTGCTGCCGAGCGCCAGGCGCAGCGCCAGGAAGCCGAGTCCCAGCAAGACGATGAACAGCAGGATGCGCCGGGTCATGGCAGCCCACCCTTGTTGACGACTTGCTCCCACTTGTGCTGCGCGCGCAGCAACATCTCGATCACTTCGCGCAAGGCGCCTTCGCCGCCGCGGGCGGCGGTTACGTGGTGCGCCGCGGCGCGCACTTCTTCGCGGCCATTCGGCACGCTCACGGCAAAGCCAACCACCTGCAAGACGGGCAAGTCGAGCAGGTCGTCACCCAGGTAGGCCACGGCCGATGGCGGCAGGCCGCGCCGGCTCAGGATGTCATCGAGCGCCGCGCGCTTGTCCATGCAGCGCAGCCACACTTCGTGCACGCCCAGCTCGCGGGCGCGATCCTCCACGATCTTGCTGCCGCGGCCCGACACGAAGCCCGACAAGCCGCCGCAACGGTGCCAATACACCAGGCCCGCGCCGTCGTGCACGTGGAACACCTTCAGCTCGCGGCCGTCGCCATCGAACTGCAGGCGGCCATCGGTGAGCACGCCGTCGACATCGGTCAGCAACAATCGAATCGCGCTGAGGTCGGCGCGAGCCCTGCCGTTCGCCATCATCAGATCAGCCGATCTTCAAGTTCAGCAGATCCTGCACGTCGAGCAGCCCGCGCACCACACCATTGCCGTCGACGACGGGAAGTTGATCGATATGCGCCTGGTGCAACGACGCCAAGGCTTCCAGCGCGTAGGTGTCCGGGCTGATCGAGCGCGGGTTGCGCGTCATCACGTCTTCGATCGAGATCGTCGTCATCTGCTGGCGTCCGCTCTCGATCAGCCGGCGCAAGTCGCCGTCGGTGAAGAACCCAATCAGCCGGCCCTGCTCGTCCACCACGCTGACGGCACCCGGCCGGCCCGCCGTCTTGGTCATGACCTGCAGCGCGTGCAGCACAGTCACCTGCGGCCCGGCGCGCAGCACCGGATTGCGCTCGCCCACCCGCATCAGCTCTTCCACCTTCATCAGCTTGCGCCCGAGGTCGCCACCGGGATGAAAGCGCGCGAAGTCGGCGGGGCCGAAGTTGCGACCCTCTTGCACCACGAGCGCGAGCGCGTCGCCCAGCGCGAGCATGGCGGTGGTCGAGGCCGACGGCGCCAACTTGAACCACCCGGCCTCGGCGATCTCGCCAGTCTCCAGCACCAGATGCGAGTGCCGGCCGAGGCTCGAGGTGCGGGTCTGCGTGAGCGCCACGATGGGCACGCCCACGGCCTTGACGGGCCCGAGCAGGCGCAGCAGTTCTTCGGTCTCGCCAGACTTCGACAGGGCCAGCAACAGATCGCCCTCGACGACGCGGCCGAGGTCACCGTGGATCGCCTCGGCTGGGTGTAAGAAGATCGACGGCGTGCCGGTCGACGCGAGCGTCACCGAGATCTTCTCGGCCACCTTGCCGGCCTTGCCCATCCCCGCGGTCACCACGCGGCCGCGCAAGGCGAGGATCGCATCGACGGCGCGCAAGAAGTCGTCGCCCAGCCGGTCGGCCACGCTGCGCACGGCCGCCGCCTCTTGCTCGAGGATCTCACGCGCCCGCTGCAGCCGGGGGTTCATGCGGCGGAACATAGATGAAGCCCGCAGCGGCGCGAGGTCGGCGCACTTCTTCTTCTTCAACAACTGGGACGCGCAGACCATGGCGAGGGCGACGCTCCCTGCCGATCGGTCGCACCCAGCGCCGCTTGTCGACGGTATTCCGTATTTCTCTCCACGTTCTCTCCACAGGTCAGCGCTAAGCTCCGGCACCGTATGACTTTCCGAGTCGACCTCCCTGTCTTCTCTGGGCCGATGGACCTGCTCCTGCACCTCATCAAGGAGCGCGAGGTCGACATCCACGAGATCGCGATCGCCCCGATCCTCCGCGACTACCTCCAGCAGTTGGCGGTGATCCAGGCGCTCGACCTCACCGATGTCGGTGACTTCGTGGTCATGGCGAGCACGCTGATGGAGATCAAGTCGCGCGAGCTGCTGCCGCGCGAAGAGGTGTCGATCGAGGCGGAGTTCGATCCCAAGGACGACCTCATCCGGCAGTTGCTCGAATACAAGCAGTACCGCGACCTGTCACGCCGCCTCGATCGCCTGGCGCAACGCCGCGCGCGTCAGCTCAATCCGTTCGTGCCGATCACGCCCGAAGCCAGCAGGGGTCAGGTCGAAGACGACGACGGCATCGATCTGGGCTCGATCGACATTTGGACGCTGACCGCGGCCTTTGCCAAGCTGCTCGAAGACACCGGCCAAGACTTCACGCTGCACTTCAGCGTCGAGCGCAAGGACATCCGCTACTACGCCGGCCAGCTCATCCAGCTCACCCAGGGCAAGGGCGAGGTCGCGTTCGAAACGCTGTTCGACAAGCGCGAGGGCCGTATGGGCCTGATCGGCACGTTCTCGGCCATGCTGGAGCTGATGAAGCAGGGCTACCTGCGCGCGCACCAAGAACGGTGCTTCGGCGCCATCGTGGTCGTGTTCGTCGGCGAGCCAGACGCCACGGTCGATGACATCCTGCCGCCAGAAATCGACATGGGTGCGCCGGCCCTGATTCAGCCGCCGACGCCCGAGATGAACTGAGGGCGCGGCTAGAGACTCTGCGCCGGCCACGTCGCCATCGCCAAAGCGGCGTCTAGCGCTTTGGCATCCGCCTTGGCAAATGCCGCCTCGTCCTCGTAGCAGAACCTGCCCCATAGCTCGGCACAGCCGAGCGGCAGTGGGAAGTGCGGCGCGGGGGTTTCGCAGCGGCGCGGCACGAACCACGTGGTCGCGCCGACGCTCACCAGGTTTGCGGCTGGGCTGACTCGTAACGCTAACAAGCGCGCCGCGGCCTTGGCGCGCGCGGGGCGCTCGCCGCGCACGCCGAGCACCAGACCAGGGAACGGCGCGCCGAGGCGCACGAACTCGACCGCGGACCAATCGCCATCGCCCAGGTTCTCTGGCCGCACCGGCACCGTCGGCAGCGAGTCCAAGAACGTCAGGCGCTCGGCCACGAGGTGGATGTGCGCGCGCGGTTGCGTGGCGGCGGCGCCGAGCGTGTTCATCAGCGCGCTGCCACCCGCGGCCTCCACAAGTGAGAACGCCAAGTCGAGCAGGGACTCGCTGGCCTCGCGCTCGGGCCGCCCGTTCCACAAGATCGCCGCCGACTTGGCGAACGGATATCGGTTGGGTGTCAACGCCGCCGGGGGCTCGTCGCTGCGCCATAGAGCCTCTTCGTCGACGATGCGCGTGGCGCGGTCGGCGAGCAGCAAGGTGGCCGAGGCTCGTGGCCGCGTCGCGCGCTCGGGCAACCACCAAAGTTCGACCGAGCTGCCGTAGAGGAGCAGCGAGCGCCGCGCCGCTGGGGTGGCCGACGGCAGCGACCATTGGTCTAGCGCGTTCACTCGCGGGATTGTGAGCAGTGATTGGCCGGCGGCAAGCCGCGCGTTTGCAGCGCGGCCCTCTGGTCGCTACCGTTTGCGGCCCCACCGGCTCGCTCACATCGAGCCGGCCCTGCACCTTCTCTCTGACACCTCGCCTTGAAGATCGTCTTCTTCGGTAGCAGCGATTTCGCCCTTCCTACCCTGCGGGCGCTCAAGGAGTCGGGACACGCTCCCGAGATGGTCGTGACCAAGCCCGACGCGCCGCGCGGCCGCGGCCGCAAGATCTATGCGGCCGAGGTGGGCGAGGAAGCCAAGGAGCTGAAGCTCGAGCTGGAGCAACCCGCGGACCCTAACTCCGAGGAGTTTCGCGCGCTGCTCGAGAAGCTGAAGCCCGACGTCGCGATTGTCGTGAGCTATGGCTGCAAGTTCGTGCCCGAGCTGTTGGCGGTGCCCAAGCTCGGCTGCATCAACGCGCACGCGTCTTTGCTGCCGCTGTATCGCGGCGCCGCGCCGATTCAGCACGCGATTCGCGACGGCCAAGCCAAGACGGGCATCTCGATCATGCGCATGAACGAGGAACTCGACGCGGGGGACGTGATGCTGATCGAGGAGACGCCCATCGACGCGACCGAAACCGCGGGCCAGCTGCGCGCGCGGCTGGCCGAGCTGGCCGGCAAGACGATGGTGCAGGCGGTGAAGCTGCTCGCGGCCGGCAAGGCCAAGTTCAAGCCGCAGGACGTCAGCCTGGCGACGCGCGCGCCATCGGTGCAGAAGCCTGACGGCGTCATCAATTGGCGCAAGACAGCGCACGAGATCGGTCTGTTGGTGCGGGCGATGACCCCCAAGCCTGGGGCGCAGACTCGGCTTGGGTCCAAGCGATACATCGTCATGGAGGGCGTGACCGAGCAGGATCTCTACGGCTCCGGCGTGCCGGGCCTCGTGCAGTCGGCGGGCGAAGAGGGCATCCGCGTCTGTACCGGCAAGGAGCTGTATCGCATCATTCGCATCAAGCCAGAGAACGGTCGCAACATGACCGCCGGCGAGTTCGTGCGCGGGCATGTGATTCCGCCGGACGCGCGGTTCGGCTGAGAAGGCTGGTGTCCGACCCGTCCCAGGCGCCCGCGCGTTGGCGCGCGTTCACGGCGCTGGCTGCCCTGGAGCGCGGCAAGGTGGGGCGGGTACGCGAGGCGTTGCGCGTCGACGACCTGCCGGCGCGCGAGCGTGGCCTGGCGTTGGAGTTGAGCGTCGGCGTCGAGCGCCGCCGCATCACCTTGGATGCGCTCTTGGTGGCGCTGACCACGCGCGGCCAGCTCACGACCGACACCTTCGTGCGCACCGCGCTGCGGATCGGCGCGTACCAACTGCTGTATCTGCCGCGCATGCCGGCGCACGCCGCGGTGCACACGGCGGTGGAGTTACTGCAGGCGCAGCGCAGCTTCGCCAACGCCCTGCTGCGTGGGCTGACGCGCCGCATCGTTTTGCGGGCCGCGGACCCGAGCCGGCCGCGCGCCGAGTTCGAGCTGCCGGCCACCGATGACGCGCCGCGCGCGGTGGTGTTCGACCACGACGCGTTGCCCGATCCGCACGCGACGCCAGCGGAGTACCTCAGCGTGGTGCATGGCGTGCCGGCCGATCTATTGGCGCGTTGGCTCGAGGCCTATGGTCTCGAGCGTACCAAAGCGATCGCGCACGCGTCGGCGTCGGTGCCGGGCGTGAGCCTGCGCGTGCAGCGCGCGCGCACCGAGGTCGCGCTCCTGCAGGCGTCGCTGCGCGAAGAAGGCATTGCCACGCGGGCCGGCGCCGAGGCTGGCTTCTTGTTCTTGCAGCACGTCGAGGCAGGTTCGCCGTTCACCACGCGCGCGCACCGCGAGGGCCTGTTCACCGCGCAAGACCCAACCGCTGCCGCCGCCGCCCAGGCGCTCGATGCCCAGCCGGGCGAGACGATCCTCGACCTGTGCGCGGCACCCGGCGGCAAGACGGCGGTCATCGCCGAGGCTCTTTTGGGCCGCGGCAAGGTGTTCGCGTACGACATCGACGGGGAACGCCTGCAACGCGTGCGCGAGATCACGCAGCGCATGCAGCTCGGCGCCGTGGTGACCGTCGTCAGCGACCTCGCCTCCGTGCCGGCGGAGTGCGACGCCGTGCTGGCCGACGTGCCGTGCTCGAATACGGGCGTGCTGTCGCGCCGCGTGGAAGTCCGGCGGCGTCCGATCCGCGACAGCCTCGCCGCGCTCGTGCCGGCGCAGATCGGCCTGCTGCGCGTGGCGCTCGCGCGCGTGCGGCCTGGTGGGCGCGTGGTCTACAGCACGTGCAGTTTGGAGGCAGAAGAGAACCGCGGCGTGGTCGACGCGGCGCTGCGTAGCTGCCCCGACGCGCAGGTGCAGCGCGAGCAGCTCACGCTGCCCCAGGCGGGTGCGCACGACGGCGGTTACTTCGCCGTGATCGTCCGCCGGCCTGCCATTGGCTAGGGGTTGCGGGTAGCGTCGCGGATGCAACGCATGCACCTCGGCTACAACACCAACGGCCTGCAGAACCACCGCCTCGACGACGCGCTGCGCCTGCTCGCCGATCACGGCTATGCAGCCGTGGCGCTGACGCCGGACGTGACGCATCTCGATCCGTTGCAGTGCACGCCGTCGCAGGTGAACGCGATCGCGGCGCTGCTCGGCAAGCTGAACCTACGGGTGACGATCGAGACCGGCGCGCGCTTCGTGCTCGATGCGGCCCGCAAGCACGAGCCGACGCTGATGACGCGCGACCCCGCCGGGCGGGCGCGGCGGCTCGACTTCTACGCCCGCTGCGCGCGCATCGGTCGCGACCTCGGCGCCGAAGTGCTGTCGTTCTGGGCTGGCGTCGACCACACGCGCGCGCCCGATGCCGACGCGTGGCTCGCCGATGGCGTCGTGCGCACGTGTGAAGTCGTGCGCGCGTGCGGCCTGGTACCGGCCCTCGAACCCGAGCCCGGCATGGCGGTCGAGACCTGCGCGCAATACGAGGCGATCGCGACCGCGCTCGGCACCGAGGCGCCGGCCCTCTGCCTCGACGTGGGCCATCTGTATGTCACCGGCGAAGGCGAACCCGGTGCGATCATCGCGCGACACGCCACGCGGTTGCGGCAGGTTCACCTGGAGGACATGCGCCGCGGGCAGCACGAGCATCTACCGCCCGGCGACGGCGATGTCGACTTCCCTGCGGTTTGGCGTGCGCTGCAAGCTGCTGGCTACCGCGGCGCGGTTTGCTTCGAGCTATCGCGTTCGTCGCATGCCGCGCCGGACATGCTGCGCCGATGTCGCGCCGCGTGGCAGTGAGTTCCTACTTCAGTCGACCCATGACGCCGCGCAGGGCGTCCTCGGCGTCCTTCAGGTGCTGCGTGAGCACTTTCGCGTCGCTCGGCACTTCGCTCACTTGGTGGCCGCGACACGCGTTCTGGATCCGATCGCAATCCTCCTGCACGTGAATCGCGCCAAGGTTGCCGGCCGAACCCTTCAGCGAATGGGCGGCGCGCTCGACGCGTTCCCAATCGCCGGTCTCGATGCCAGTCTGGATCGAGTCCAGCTTGGTCGGCGCATCCGCAAGATACATCTGGATCAGATCGACAAGCAGTTCGGGGTCGCCTTCGTCGCTCAAGGCGAGAAGCTCGTCGATGACCTCCATGTTCAGTGTCCCCGTCATTTGGTCTCCTTGCGCGGCTATCGACGCCATCTGCCGGCGGGCTTGACGGTGTTTGTTGGTCGGCTCGGAACCTCCGGCCGGGCCGGCAGGATGTGCTGGCTACGACCAGGACGATTGTGTCTGACACATTCGTTCAGGTCGCGATCTGCCGCACCTGCTCTTCGGTCAGCAGTTGCTTGCTCGACTTGCCGGCGTCCAGCACGCGCTGCACGCGCGCGTCGTTCGCCTCGATCCCGAGCTTCTCCAGGACCCACACCACGTTGCTCTTGCCGCTCATCGGCCCGACGCTGATCTTCTGTTCGAGGCCGACCATGTGCGCGGGCACGCCGGAGTACACGCTGTCGGCCAGCGCCACGTCGCCCTTGCGGAAGGCCTTGATCACCGCGGCGGCGTGCACGCCGGTGCCGGTCTCGAACGCGTCGGTGCCCAGCACCGGATAGTTGTGCGGGATCGCCACGCCGATCGCCTTGGCGGCCTTGGCTACGTACTCGGGCAGGCGGCGCAGGTCGTTGTCGATCCAGCCCTGCAGCTTGCAGTTGACCAGCAGCAGATCCATCGGCGCGTTGCCGGCGCGCTCGCCGACGCCGAGTGCGGTGCCGTGCACGCGGTTGGCGCCGGCCTCGATCGCCGCCAGGCAGTTGGCGATGCCGAGGTCGCGGTCGCGGTGGCCGTGCCAATCGACCTTGATCGTCTTGTCGTGGGCATCGGCGAGTTCGCGCACGAAGGTCACCAGCGCGCGCGTGCCGGCGGGCGTCGCGTGGCCCACCGTGTCGCACACGCACAGCCGCTTGGCGCCGAGTTCCATCGCCAGCGAATACAGCGCCTTCACCGTGTCTGGATGAGCGCGCGTGGTGTCTTCGGTGACATACATCACCGGCAGGTCGTGGTCGCGCGCGAACGTCAACGCCTTGCGCGTGTGGTCGAGCATCTGCGGCAAGGTCCAGTCCTCCGCGTACTGCCGAATCGAACTGCTGCCGATGAACGCCGACACCTCGATCGGGATGCCGGCCTTCTGGGTGATCTCGACCACCGGCTCGATGTCGGATACCACGGTGCGGCAGGCGACGTTGGCGCCGATGCGCAGCTTCTGATCGGCGATCTCTTTGGCGAGGCGCAGGATGTCGACGCGCGGCCGGCCGCCGGCGCCGGGGAGGCCCAGGTTCACCGAGTGGATGCCGAGCGCGTCCATCAGGTGCACGAGTTCGAGTTTGGCTTCGATGGTCGGGTCGTGGGCGGAAGGCGATTGCAAGCCGTCGCGCAGGGTCTCGTCGTCGAATTCGATCGGTCGCAGCGGCCGAAACGCGCCGTGCTGCTGGTTCCAATCGTAGATCAGGTCTTCGACGCGGTTCATGTCGGCAATCTTAGCTCCCACCTGCCGGCATCGCACACCTGACACCGCCTGGCCGCGACTGTAGAACCTTGGCATCCGCCTGCCCGGGCTGGGTTCCCCTGCACCACCTTCGTCACCTCTCGACTGTCACCGCCGCCGTCTTCGCGCTCGGCGTGACCATGGGTCTGCCTGCGCAAGGCGAAGACATCGTCGGGCGCTATCAGAAGCTGCAGCGCGAGCCCGAGGCGCAGCGCGTGACGCTCGCCGCGGAGTTGGCCGCGGTGCCGGGCGCGCGCGCGACTGCGGTGTTGCGCCAAGAGCTGCAGAACGCGAACAGCAAACGCTTGCAGCTGGCGCTGCTCTCGGGTCTCGGCAAGCACGCGCGCCCCGAACTCGCAGCGGCGGTAGCCGAGATGCTGCGGCCGAGCACCCCCGACCGCGAACTCGCCGACGCGGTGGGCCAGTCTCTCGCCGCGATGGGCGATGCAGGCGCGCCGCCTTTGGCCGAGCTGATTGCGCGCTTCGGCACCGGGCGCAGCAACCATCGTGAACGCGCCGGCGTGCACACGAGCCTGGTGAACTCGCTCGGCAAGCTGTCGACCGCGGGGGCGCTCGCCGTCACCGCCGATCTTGCGCGCAAGGGCCACGTCGCCGACCGCGCGCACGTGTTGGCCAAGCTCGCGTCCGCGAGTGGTGAACACGGCGTGGCCGAGGCGCGACTCGACGCGCTCAGTACCGACCACGCCCCGCTGGTGCTCGAAGGCCTTCGTCAAGTGGCGGCCCACGCGGAGGGACAACTCGCGAGCGCGGCGACGGCGGTCGCGCAACGCGCTGATGGCCCGCTGCAGGGTCCGCTGCTGCAGGGCTTGGCGGAGATCACCGCCGAGAAGCTCCGTCCAGAACTGCACGCCGTGTTCTTTCGCGCCGCGGCAGCGAGCGACTCGACGTTGTCGCGCAGCCTGCACAAGCACGCCGCCAAACTGCGCGCCGACGCCGCGCTTGGCCGCTTCGTGTTGTCGCGCTTGGCGAGTTTGCAAACCACCGGCGAGCGCGCCCTGGCGGCGCGCTTGGTTGGCGCGGTGCCCGGACCCGAGGCCACGGCGGCCCTCGTCGAGTTGAGCCAGGCGCGCGAACCCGTGGTGGCCGACGCGGCCATCGCCACGCTGGGGGAACGCCGCAATGGCGACGCCATCCCCGCCCTGCGCAAGCTGCTCTTGTCCGCCGGCGATGATCGCCGACGCGGTGCGTTGTTCGCGCTGCACGCGATCTTGCGCGGCGATGCAGCATGGCACGCCGAGCTGCGCACCCTCGCTGCTGACCTGGCGTTGCGCGTGCTGGCGATCGACTTGCTCGCGGATGTTCGCGACCAGGATTCCCTGGCGCAGGTGCAGAGGCTGTTCGCCGATCCCGATTGGCGCGTGCGCGCCGCCGCGTACGACTTCTGTCGCCGCGTGCGCGCCGCGTCGTCGATCCCGCCGCTCCTGCAACGCCTGTCGCTCGAGTTGGACCGCATGCGGCAAGACGTCGTCGAGACGCTGGTGTCGTTGACCGGTCAAGACCTGCGCACCGAGCGCCAATGGAACGACTGGTGGCACGACCACGCCGTGGGCTTCATCGTGCCTGCGGCGATCGCCGGCGCTCGCAGCAAGCGCGCCGCCGCCGACGCCAACGCGACGCACACCTACTACTCGATCCCCGTGGTGAGTGCCGCGGTGATGTTCGTGGTCGACCGTTCGGGCAGCATGGCAGAGAAGATCGGCACCGGCGGCAGCACGCGCCTCGAAGAAGCCAAGCGCCAGATCGTGCGCGTGATCGGCGGCTCGCCGATTGGTCATCGGGTTGGCGTGGTCGCGTTCGCTAGCGAAGCAGAAGCGCTGCAGGACAAGCTGATCCGCATCGACGACAAGTCGCGCGCGCCGTTGACGGTTCGCGTCGAGATGCTGCGCATCGGCGGCGGCACCAACGTGCACGACGGCATGCTCGCCGCGTTCGCCGATCCCGAGGTCGACACCATCTATCTGCTAACCGACGGCGCCCCGAGCGTCGGTCCGATCACCGACCCGGGAGAACTGCGCGCCGCGATCGCGCAATGGAACCGCACCCGCCGCATCCGTATCCACGCGATCTCGGTGGGGACGGATAGCGACATGTTGAAGGGCATCGCCGAGGATTCAGGCGGGCGCTACGCGAGCGTGAAGTAGTGCGGCCGGTCGATTAGGGCGCGACCGGCTATCGTTTCGGCATGTTGCATTTGGGCGGTTGTGTCGCCATATTGCGACGCAATATGGCGACTCTGTCGCGCTTTCTGCAGCCGCCGTCCGACCACTTCTTCCTATTCGGACCGCGTGGAATTGGCAAGTCGACGTGGCTTCGCTCGGCGTTTCCGAGCGCGCTGTGGATCGACTTGTTGGAGCCCGACGTCACGCGCAGCTACCTGGCCCGCCCAGAACGCTTGCGCACCACGATCGAAGGCGCCCGACGCGCCCCGCGCGTCGTCGTCATCGACGAGATCCAAAAGGTGCCAGCGTTGCTCGACGTGGTGCATGCCCTCATCGAGGAACGCCGCGGCCGCATTCGCTTCGTGCTGACGGGCTCCAGCGCGCGCAAGCTCAAGCGCACCGGCGTCAACTTGCTGGGTGGCCGCGCCATCCGGCGCGCGATGCACCCGTTCATGGCGGCTGAGTTGGGCGACGCGTTTGATCTACGGCGTGCGCTCACCCACGGCTTGGTGCCAGCCGTGTGGGCACGACCCCGAGCCCAAATCGCCGACGCCATGTCGGCCTACGTATCGCTCTACATCAAACAAGAGGTGCAGGACGAAGGCCTGGTGCGCGACGTCGGTGGGTTTGGCCGTTTCCTCGAAGCGATCAGCTTGTCGCACGGCGCGGCGCTGAACCTGGCCAACGTCGCGCGCGACTGCGAGGTCAGCCGCAAGACCGTCGAGGGTTACGTCGAGATCGTCGAGGATCTGATGCTCGGATTCCGCATCGAGGTCTTCGCCAAACGCGCGCAACGCCAACTGGCAGCGCACCCGAAGTTTTTCTTCTTCGACGCCGGTGTGTTCGTCAACCTACGCCCGCGCGGTCCCCTCGACGCGAACAGCGAGGTCGGTGGTGCAGCCCTCGAAGGTCTCGTCGCCCAGCACCTGCGCGCTTATGTGGACTACCGTGGCGCCGACCTACGCCTGTTCTACTGGCGAACGCGGTCGGGCAACGAGGTCGACTTCGTGCTCTACGGCGGCGACGGGTTGTTCGCGATCGAAGTCAAGAGCCGCGAGCGCGTGCGGCCCGAAGACCTGCGCGGGTTGCGCGCGTTCCTGAGCGACTATCCCGAAGCCAAGGCCACGCTGCTGTATGCGGGCAAGGAACGCCTCAAACAGGACGGCGTGCTGTGCCAGCCAGTCGACGAGTTCTTGCGGGCGTTGCATCCCAAGCGCGGCATGCCGTTGTGAGGTTGCCATGGGGCCGGCAATCGACAAGCTCGCACGCGCAGTCACCGTCGCCGGTTGAACACCGCGACACCTACAGCCCCAAGAACCGTTTGATCTTCGCCACCAACTCGCCGCTCGCGGCGCGCACCGCTGCCTTCTTCTCCGGCGCCATCGCTTTGATCTCGGCGATCGCGCGCAAGCCCTGCCGACGCGCCTCCACGATCTCGGCCATCTCTTGCGCCAGCCCGGGCCGCCGCGCGAGCACGCCCTGCAACGCCTCCTTGTAGATCACGATCGCCTCCAGGTCGTCGACGGCAGTGACGTTGGCGGTGCGCGGTTCGCCGGTGAGGAGCGCCATCTCGCCAAAGAACTCGCCGCGGCTGAGGCGCGCGACTTCGCGCTCGCCGCCTTGATCGTCGGCCAGCGTGACGATCGCGGTGCCCTCGCGGATCACGTAGAGCGCGTCGCCGGGATCGCCTTGATGCACCATGCGCTCGCCACGGCCGTAGCTGAACACCACCGCGTCGTTGGCCAGCGCGTCGATCTCTTCGGGACTCATCGGTACCAGGAACGGCACGCTCGACAGCGCGGTGCGCGTCGATTCGCGCGACGCCGGCACGACCACGTGCGGCACCTCGATGTGGTAGCTGGTCTGCGTCGGGAACGGGATGGTCAGGCCGTTGCGTTTGGCGACGTACCACACCTGCGTCATGAACTCGTCGAGGATGTCGTCCATGCGCACGTGATCGTCGATGAAGACCTTCACCTGGTACTCGATGGAGGAGGCGGCGTAGTTCTTGGTGCGCACGCGCGGCGGCGGGTCGGCGAGCACGCCGCGCGTCGCGAGCGCGGCCTTCAGCAGCAGACGCTTCACCTTGTTGGGCGGATCGTCGTAGCTGAACCCCAACATCACGCGCTCGGCGTGCGCTCGCGTGGGCCGCGAGTAGTTGATGAGGATCTCTTTGCCGAGCACTGAGTTCGGGATGACGAGGATGTCGTTGTTGCGCGTGCGCACGCGCACGCTGCGCCAATTGACCTCGAGCACGCATCCGACCTTGTCGCCGACCATGATCCAATCGCCGGTCTCGAACGGCCGCTCGAACAGCAGCGCGATGCCGGCCATCACGTTGTCGAGCGTGTTTTGCAGAGCAAGCCCGAGCACGATCGACGTCACGCCCAGCGCGGTGATCAGATTGCCCAGCTCGTAACCCCACACCGACGCGAGCACGAAGCACGCGCCGACCAGCACCAGGAAACCGCGCGCGATGTCGAGGAACAGCTTGGGAATGCGGGTGCGGTACTCGGTGCCCTCGCGGTGCACGAAGAACCCGCGGTTGACGAACGACAGCGCCAAGTGGATCACCGTGATCCACAGCAACGTGTCGAGCACCTTGCTCGCGCTGTCCCTCGACCAGCCGATCACCGAGTGCCACAGGAGAACCAGGCCGAGCAGCGGCACTAGCAGGTTGCGTAACCCGCGCGTCGGACTTGCCAGCGGATGGCCGCGGCGTTCGAGCGCGCGCATCGCCAGGTGGCACAGCGTGAATGCGCCGACCGTGCCGGCGACGATCCACAACGCGTGGAGCCAGTTCATCGCGCGCGCTTCACGGCTTCATCGCCGCGGCAAAGCGCGTGCTGCGCGCCGCCTCGCCTTGCGGATCGGGCGTGAACGCCACCTTCGTGCTGAGCGTGGCCTGGCGGTCCTTGGGCGCCGGGTGGGTGGCGAACATCCCGCCCTCGCCGCCGACTTCGCCCATCTTGGCGAGCACGCGGCTGAGCGCTTGCGGGTCGTAGCCAGCGCCAGCCAAGAACTCGCGCCCCGAGCGGTCGGCTTCTTCTTCGGCCTCGCGCGAGTAGCCGCTGGTGATCATCGCGCCGACCACGTCCTTCACCGAGTCGTCGAACACGGTCGCGAGCTTCTGCAGGTCCTCGCTGTTCGTGCCGGCGGCCTGCAGCGCGCCCGAGCCCAAGTACTGGAAGGCCGAGGCCAAGTTGCTCTTCTTGATCTGGTTGAGGCCGTGCCGCAGCGTCACGTGCGCGATCTCGTGCGCCAGGATCGCCGCCACTTCGTCCTCGCTGGCGGCTTTGCTCAGCAGACCCTTGCTGATGAAGATCGTGCCGCCCGGGCACGCCAGCGCGTTCACCTCGTCGGTGTCGAGCACCGCGAAGTGATAGCCGGCGAAGGTTTGCCGCACGCCGTCGTTGGTCATGCTGATGCCAAGCCCCACGCGGTTGACGTAGTCGAGCACCGCCTGGTCGGTCGACAGCTTGTACTGCGGCATCGCCACGATCTGCGCCGCCACCGTCCGTCCGATGTAGTGCTCCTCGGATGGGTCGAGGTCTTGGGCCGACTTGCGCAGGCGATTGGTGCCGCGAATGAGCTTGCCCTCGGCGCTGTCCGGATCCGTCGCGCCTTCGAGCGCATCCAGCATGCCAGCGCACGCCACCAGGATCAGCAACGGCGCGGCGAACAGTGCCAACGTGAGCGGCACGCGGCGTGCGATAGCGTTCATCGACCTGCCTCCTTCAGCAGCCGGCCCTCGCGCAAGAAGCGCTCGACGTCGGCCTCGGGCACGGTCTGCGCCTGGATGCGATCGACGATCTGATAGGCCGCGTCGAGACTGGGGTTGCGGTCGCGATACGCCTTCTCGACCTGCGGGTTGAAGCCCTTGCGCGCGGCCTCGGCCTCGCTCACCGAATACTTCTCGCGGACGCCTTGGCCCGACAAGCGCACGTCCTTCTTGGTGGTGGCGTCGCTCTCGTGCAACCAACCGGTGATGTTCTTGCCGTTGCTCGTCCACGTGACGCTCAGCCACGCGCCGTCCTTGCTCACCAGCGTGACGCGGTCGCCTTCCTTCAGATCGGCGACGCCGGGCGCAAACAGCTTCTTCTGTGCGCGCAGCTTGGTGGTCTTCTTGGTGACGGTGAGCGTGTCGCCCTGACTCTGTGGAGTCGTGCCGGCGGCGAGGCAAACGTAGGCCGCCGCGGTGAGACACAGGATGGGTAGCGATTTGAACATGGCGGTACGCGCCGCGGAGCCTCGCAGCGCGCGCGGACTCTACGAGGTCGAGGTTTCGTCACGACGCAGAATTCGTCGCGCCAGGCCTCACTTGGCGTCGAGCGTGAACACGCCATCCCAACCCGCCGCGGCGAGCCTGTCGCAGTACAGCGCGATCAGCGCATCATCGGGTCGCTCGCGCGCCAGAGTCGAGAACGCGCGCTGCGCGTCGGCTGGTCGGCCCTCGCGCAGGGCGCGCAGCCCGTCCTGGTGGCGCGTTACAAGCGACCGCGTGTCGTCGTCGCCGGCACCGAGAGCCAGCGGTTCGTACACGCGGATCGGCTGCTCGCGGCCCTTTACGCGCACCAGACCCACCTCGCGGCCGAGCACGCCTTTGCACGCGGGTTGCCACGCGGCCTCGCTCACCAGACACAGCGTGCCAAACGACTTGTTGGCGCCTTCCAGGCGCGAGGCGAGGTTCACGGTGTCGCCGATCGCCGTGTAGTCGAAGCGCTTGCTCGAACCCATGTTGCCCACCACCGCTTCGCCGGTGTGGATGCCGATGCGCGTCAACACCTCGGGGCGACCGAGCGCGCGCAGATCGGCGTTGATGCGCGTCATCTCGGTGAGCATGCCGAGCGCGGCATGCACCGCGCGCGTGCTGTGATCGGCTTGCGGCACCGGCGCCCCGAACATCGCCATGATCGCGTCGCCGATGAACTTGTCGATGACGCCGCGCTGTTCGAGCACGCGGTCGCACATGCGCGTGAAGTAGTCGTTGAGGAAGGCGACGAGTTCTTGCGGCTGCATGTGCTCGGCCAAGCCGGTGAAACCCGCGAGGTCGGTGAACAGCAGGGTCACCTGCCGCACCTCACCGCCGAGTTGGATGCTGTCGGGGTTCTTCAGCACCTCGGCCACCACCTCGGGCGCCATGTACGAGGTGAACGCGCGCTTCATCTCGCGACGCTTTCGGCCTTCGAAGGTGAGTCGCCACAGGAACGCGCCGCCGCCGGCGAGCAGAGTGCCGAGCATGGGCGCAGCCGTCGGCAGGAGAACGCCGCCGGCGAACAGCCAGAACGAGCTGGCGCTGATCAGCGCCAGCAAGGCGAGGAGCCCGAGCGCCGGCCAGAGCGCGCCTGACAGAGCGAAGACCATCACGGTGCCGGCGAGCGCCCCCGCTGCGGCAAACACGAGGTCGCGGTCGATTCGGCGCAGCGGGTCGCCGCTGAGCAGATTGTCGAGCGCAGTGGCGTGCAGCTCGACACCGGGGAAATTGGTCGACAGCGGCGTCGGCACCACGTCGGCGTAGCCCTCGGCGTTGATGCCTACGAGCACGACCTTGTCCTTGAAGCGCGCCGCGGGGTAGATCGGCTCCTTGCCTTCGCCCACCTGCAACATGGACTCGAAGATGTTGATGAGCTGCACGTGCGGGAACGTCAATGGGCCGCCGCGGAAGGCCATCTGCATGCGCCCATGCGCGTCGGTCGCGATCGTGCGTTCACCGAGACGCAGGATCGCGTCATCGAAGGCAACACGATCGCCGGTCGTCGCCATGGCCGCAGCGAGGGCGAGCGACGGGTAGGCCTTACCGCTCCATACCCGCAGCAGGTCGTAGCCGCGATGCACCTTGTCGGTATCGGTGCGCACGTTCACAAAGCCCAGCAGGTCGCTCGGTTGCTCGATCTCCGGGATGGGCAGCGAGAAGCCCTTCTCCACGGGCCAGCCACCCAGACCCTCGATCGCGAGCCCGCGCGGCAGCATGCGTTCGCTCTCGGCTGGCGTGAAACCACCTTCGCGGTAGCCAACGAACTTGAACGCCATGACGCTGCCCTTGGTCTTGCCGAGCGCTTCACCAAACGCGGTGTCGTCGGCCGCCACGAGGCCGGGCTCGTTGTAGAGCACGTCGAACACGACCGCCTTGGCGCCGCCCTCGTTCAGGTAATCGATGACATCGCCATACACCGAGCGCGGCCACGGGAACGGCGTGCCGGCTCGACGCATGTAGTCGATCGCGTCCTGGTCGAGCCAGGCGATCACGATGTCGTCGCGCGGCGGCTTGCGCCCGACGTCGCTGAGGATGCGCGCATCGTGGGTGAGCAACTCGAGGCGGGTGACGGCGCCCAGCCAGTGCAAGACGGCAACGACGACGAAGGCGGCGACCGCGATGAGGGCAGCGGCGAGCAAGCGCGGCATGTCGAGATCGTGACGCGATCGCGGGTGTGAAGCGAGCTCTTCAGCGACCCACTCGACCTGGACCACCTGTCCGCGACATGATCGCCTGCCGTGCGCTCCTCGGATCCGGCAAGCAAGGACGAACTGTTGGCAGCCCTCTACGGCGAACTGCGCCGCCTGGCCGGCCAACGCATGGCGCACGAGCGCGTGGGCCATACCCTCACCGCCACCGCGCTCGTGCACGAAGCCTACCTGCGCATCGCCGGTGATCGCGCCGATGGCTGGAAGAGCAAGGCGCAGTTCTTCGCGGCGGCTGCCGAAGCCATGCGGCGGATCTTGATCGAGAAGGCGCGTGAGCGCGGCCGCGCGCGTCGCGGGGGCGATCGGGCACGCCTGCCGTTGACAGGTCTCGACCTCGCCGACGACCACGACCCAAGCCAGGTGCAGGCGTTGGATGAGGCGGTCACCCGTTTGGAAGCCGACGATCCGCGGGCGGCGCAGGTGGTCAAGCTCCGGATCTACGCAGGCCTGGGTGAGGAAGAGATCGCCGCAGCGCTCGAGGTGTCGACGCGGGCGGTCCGGCGGGATTGGCAGTATGCGCGGGCGTGGTTGTTCGCGGCATTGCGTGAGGCCGAGTGATTCCGTGAGAATCGGTGGCCGGTGGCGTGGCCAAACGGCGCGCTGAGGGGACGAGGTAGCCTTGATGTCCGAACCGATGCCGAATCCAAACTCGAGAGCGAAGCAGATCTTCGCGGGCGCGCTTGCCGTGCCGGTAGCTGAGCGAGAAGCCTTGGTCGCAAAGATGTGCGGCGGCGACTGCGAGCTCGCTGACCACGTGATGAAGCTGCTCGCGGCTCACGCCGCTGCAGGAGACTTCTTATGCGAGCCCTCGGCCGAAGTCCGCGCAGCGGTGGCTGCTACTGCGAAGGAGGGCGAGCCACCGCCCGAACAGTCCGGCCAGCGCATCGGTGCCTACAAACTCTTGCAGCCGATCGGCGATGGCGGCTTCGGCACGGTGTGGATGGCCGAGCAGCAGGAGCCGGTGCGGCGCATGGTCGCGCTCAAGCTGCTGAAGCTCGGCATGGACACGCGGCAGGTCGTCGCGCGCTTCGAGCAAGAACGGCAAGCGCTGGCGCTGATGGACCATCCGAACATCGCGCGCGTGTTCGACGCCGGCGCGACCGAGCGCGGGCGACCGTTCTTCGTGATGGAGCTGGTGAAGGGCCAGCCGATCACCGACTACTGCGACCGCCACGGCCTGTCGATCCGCGCGCGGCTCGATCTGTTCACGCAGGTGTGCTACGCCGTGCAGCACGCGCACAGCAAGGGCGTGATCCACCGCGACATCAAGCCGCGCAACGTGCTGGTCGCCACGCACGACGGCCAGCCGCTGGCGAAGGTGATCGACTTTGGGATCGCCAAGGCGACCGGCCCGAGGCTCACGGAGAAGACGCTGTTCACCGAGCACCACGCGATGATCGGGACGCTCGAATACATGAGCCCGGAGCAGGTGGATGGCGCGCTCGACATCGACACGCGCACGGACGTGTACTCGTTGGGCACGTTGCTCTACGAACTGTTGACCGGCGGTACGCCATTCGACGCACGCGAGCTGATCGCCAAGGGCTACGCCGAGATTTGCCGGATCATCCGCGAGGTCGAGCCACCGAGACCGAGCGCGCGTGTGAGTGGAACGGCGCAAGCGGCGTGGAGCGCGCCGGCAGGCAGCGAGGCGGCGAAGTCGGCGGCACGGATCGCGAGCGCGCGCCACGCTGAGGCGCGGGAGCTGCCCGGCATGCTGCGCGGCGACCTGGACTGGATCGTGATGAAGGCGCTCGACAAGGATCGTGGGCGGAGGTATGCGACGCCGACTGGGTTCGCGGAGGATGTCGAGCGGTTTCTGGCAGGGGAGGCGGTGGTGGCGGCGCCGCCGGGTCGGTGGTATCGGGTGCGGAAGTTTGCGCGGCGGAATCGCGGATTGGTGGTTGGGGTGACGGCGGTGACTGCGGCGCTGTCGATCGGGCTGACCGCCGCGGTGCTCGCAGGTCGCGACGCATTCCGGGCGCGTAAAAACGGCGCCGTGCAGGGCGAGCGCGCCGAGCTGGCGACTTACGTCAAGAACCTTCAATCAGGGTTGGTGCAGGCCGAGGCGGGGAGTGGAGACGCGGCTCGCGTGACACTTGACAGTTGCGTGGTTGAGCAACGCGGCTGGGAGTGGCGGTACGCGCAGGCGTTCGCCGCAGATGCGCCACGGGCGTTGCCGATTCGAGGTTCCTGGGTGTTCACGCCGGACGGCAATCGGATCGTGGATGGGACACGCGAGGGCTTGCGAGTCTGGGACGTGCGGTCGCGGACGGTGCTGGCAACGCACAAGGTGTCTCTCAACCTGAAACTCCACGAGGAGCCGATATGGAAGATCGTCTCGGACAAAACGGGCACGCGGTTCGCGGGTGTGCTGCGCGTTAGCACCAAGAAAAGAGAGAAAGAAACTGATCCAAAGCGGCCTGAGATCAGGACCCTAGAGCTGCCGACCGGCAAGTGGGCGCCAACGCTTGCGATAGCGCTGGACGCCAAGGTCGAGTTCAGCCCGGATGTGCGGCTTGTAGCAGTTGCGGGCAACGACGGCGCCGTGGTGGTCCATGACACCACCACCGCGACTCAAGTGTGGAATACGAAGGTCGCCTCCGGCCAGGTAACCTCGCTCTTGATGTCGCTTGATGGGGAGCTGCTTCTGGCGTTGTGCTCGGACGCGAAGCTGCGAGCGTGGCAGTTGGCGACGGGCGAGTTGCGGTACGAAACGGACGTCGAAGAGACTCGGATGCTACTGAGCCCGTCGGGAAGCATGCTTGCTGTAACCGACATCGATGTTGAGGCGGCCGATGGAGGCACCATGGATCGGGGCACGGGCGTCCTGATCGACACCGCGTCAGGCAAGCGTGTGGGTGAGAAAGAGCTCTTCGTCTTGAACCTTCGAGACTGGACCGATTGGGCGGTGGAGTTTGTCGCTGAGGCGATCGATGAGGAACGCGGCGGCCTTCCGGGTGACAGACGGGTCAGCACGCGACTAGCCCAGCGCCGTTCGAGGTTCCCTGTCGATGGCGAGCGTCGTCGAACTGGCGTTCTCCATTCGGCGTGTCTGCAGCAACCCGTGACATGGCTTCTGGAAGGCAATCACCCTTTCGTCCCTTCCATCGCCATTGATCGCGACCGCGAAGACCCACACCATCAGTTCTCTACCCAGAGTTGGGACCACCTCGGTGAGCCTCGTTGGTTCCAGAAGCAACGTCGCACACCATCGCCCGACAACCGCCTTGTCGCCGTCCGGCCCTTCGCCGACCTGGTTCTCTTCGCCGCACGCCCCCCTGACTACGCCCCGGCCATCGACGGCGCTTGCTCTCGAACACTCGCGTTCGACCAAGGCACCAAGCAGATCGTCGCCGCGTACTCGGACTGCCTCGTCACCTACGACCCGCTGACGGGAGATCGCCTTCTCCTGGGCGACGACCAAGACAACTTCGTCGCTGCCGCGTCGAGTGCTGACGGCGCGTATCTCGCCCTCGCCACCGACACAAGCGTACGCGTGTTGACCGCCAACGGCAGCAACCCGGTGCCGCTGGACGATTCGGCGCGCGTTCGCGCGATCGCTCTCACTCACGACGGCGCCTACGTGGTCGCCCTGCTTGCCAACGGCGAACGCGACTGCGAGCTGCGGCTGTGGAATGCCAGGACAGGCACGGCCATGGCCTCGCACGCCGTGCGCGTGGCGACCACTTCGGCCCCGCCCCCGACCCTTGCCCTCGCCGGTCACCTCGTCGCGCTCGGCGACGCCGACGGCACTCTGCGGCTCATCGATCTCGCGAGCCCCGCGGCTGCCACGCGCCGTATGGTCGTCGGTCGCGGCGCGGTGACTGCGCTGCTGTTCTCGCCCGATCGGGCGTTGCTCGCGATCGGCAACGATGACGGCGTCGTCGAGCTGCGTCGGGCGCCGGCGTACGACGAGATCGTCACTGCACTCGAAGGGCACAGTGGCGCCACGCGCGCCATCGCATTCAGCCCCGACAGCAAGCGTGTCTTCACGACCGGTGCCGATCGCACCGTGCGCGTGTGGCACCCCACCACCGGCAAACAGTTGCACGACCTCGGTACGCCGCACATCGCCGGCATGCCCACATGCCTGCATATCGCCGGCATGCCGACCTGCCTGATGATGACGCCCGACGGCGAACGCCTCGTCGCCGGCTACGACGACGGCGCGATTCGCGTGTGGGACGCAGTGTGCTGGGATGACCGCGTGAGGGAGCTGAACGCGCGGGCGAAGCGGTAGCGGTGAAGGTGTGCGCGTGCGCAGCTGCGCACGCAGAGACCGCACCGGCTACTTCACGCAGTCCACTCCGGCAACCGCGCACTCTGGCTCGCGCGCAGCCGTCTCTTTGTCGCCATCCTTCTCGGCGTAGATCCTCGTCATCGCCACCGCCGGCAGGCCCCACTCGGAGAACGCGGTGTCGTACGACCACACGACTACCGCGTGAAGCTGCGACCACCTACTGGTCGATCACCCTTCACCGCCGTGGTCTGTCCACTCGTGGCCGATCACGTTTCCTAGGATGCGAGTCGCGTCTGCGCGGAGTGCCGCGTAGTCGCTGGCTGCGAGGTCGTCCCGATCGCCCTTGAAGTACAGTGCGAGCAACCCTCTGTGCCAACGTGAGTGAGACACGCCCCAGGTTAAGTTTAGTGTAGAGGGCGTAGGCAGACCGAGATGACCAAGCAGACCAAGATCGCAAACAAGCAGCGCCCGTTGTCGGGCCCCGCACCGCA
>JANPER010000072.1:0-14699 GCA_031423015.1 Planctomycetota bacterium
AGAGCATGTCTTGCGCATGCGCGCACTCGCGCTCAGCGATCGATGGGAACTTGCTATGGCCAAGCTTCACGCAACTCGCCGCTCGGCAGTAAGGACCGCGGCGTGAGCGCGACCCATTTGCTCAATACGGGATCCACACCCGCGGCGAGTCTTGGAAGAACGTCGTCAGGTCGTTGCTGGAGAAGTTGGCGCAGACGAGGTCGACATCGCCGTCACCGTCAAGGTCTGCGGCGGCTACCGAAGCCGGCCCCACTCCTCCTGCCGCAAGTGACCGCGCCGAGAACAATCTCGGCGCGTCCTGAAAAAACACGGTCAGGTCGTTGCTCAACTCGTTGGCGCAGACGATGTCGAGGTCGCCGTCGCCGTCCAGGTCTGCGACGGCTACCGAAGCCGGCCCCACTCCTCCTGCCGCAAGTGACCGCGCCGAGAACGATCTCGGCGCGTCCTGAAAGAACACGGTCAGGTTGTTGCTGTCCTCGTTGGCGCAGACCACGTCGAGATCGCCGTCGCGGTCCAGGTCCGCGGCGGTTACCGACACAGGTCCGTCTCCGGCCACGAGCGAAGGCTGTGCTCGGAAAACTCGGGACGCGTCCTGAAAGAACACGGTCAGGTTGTCGCTGGATCTGTTAGCGCACACCAAATCGAGAGCGCCGTCGCTGTCCAGGTCCGCGATTGCTACCGACACAGGCCGGCCCCCGGCAGCAAGCCGCGGCTGGGCCGTGAAAGTTCGTAGCGCATCCTGGAAGAAAACGGTGAGGCCGGGGCCGTTGGCGCACACGAGGTCGACGTAGCTGTCACCATCCAGGTCCGCCGCAGCTACCGACATGGGCTCCTCTAGGGTCGGCAGCGAGAGTTGGGCCGTGAACGCTCGCGGGGCATCCTGGCTGAACACTGTCAGGGTGTAGCGCAAGAGAGAGTCGTAATTGGGGCAGACCAAGTCGAGACGGCCGTCGCCGTCCAGGTCCACGGTGGCCACAGACAGAGCTACCGCTCCCGGCCCATCTCGGACGCGGAGAGGCGGCTGCGGCGCGAACGTTCGCGATGCGTCCTGGAAGAACACCGTCAGATTGCCGCCTAGTCCCTTGGTGCAGGCGAAATCGAGAACGCCGTCCCCGTCGAGATCGGCGACGGCTACCGAGGTGGGGGCCGCCCCGATGCCAGGTCGTAGCGGCGGCTGGGCCGTGAAAGCACGCGGCCTACCCTGGATGAACACAGACACGCCCGCGCTCAATTCGTTGGCGCAGACCAGGTCCAGCACCCCATCGTCATTCAAGTCCGCGACGGCTACTGAAGCGGGTCCCTCTCCTGTGGCAAGACGTGGCTGCTGGGCAGTGAAACTTCGCGGTGCGTCTTGGAAGAACAGCGTCAGGTTCGCGCTGAGCCTGTTCGCGCACACGAGGTCGAGCGCACCGTCGCCGTCCAGGTCCGCGGCGGCCACAGAACTCGGCTCGGACCCGGTCTGGAGTGTTACCTGTGCGTTGAAACCTCGTGGCCGGTCCTGAAAGAACACACTCAAGTTCGAGTCAAGTCGGTTCGCGCAGACGAGGTCGAGAGCGCCGTCGCTGTCCAGGTCCGCGGCTACTATTGAAGTGGGATAACTCCCAGCAATGAGCGGCGGCTGTACCCGGAAGTCCCCGGGTGCGTCCTGGAAGAACACAGTCACGCCGTAGAAAGTCGTGCAGACTAGGTCGAGCGCGCCATTGTGGTCCAAGTCCGCTGTGGTTACCGAACTGGGGCTGTCAACCCCGCGCAGAGTTAGCTGCGCCCCAAAGGTGCGCGGCTGTTCTTGGAACAACACGGTCAGGTCGTCACTGATGTTGTTGGCGCAGACGAGGTCGAGGTCGCCGTCCCCGTCCAGGTCCCCCACGGCTACCGACTCAGGCCCGCGTCCGGCAGCAAGAGTGCCAGCCGTGAAGCCTCGCGGCGCATCCTGGTACAACAGCGTCAATTGGTCGCTCAGCCTGTTTGTGCACACGAGGTCGAGACCGCCGTCACCGTCCAGATCCACGGCGACCACCGAGTTGCAACGAAAGGTGCTGGCAATCGCCAACGAATCTAACTGGTCGATCGGGCGTTGGATCGCCGACTGCGCCAAGCTTCCGAACTCCGTGTCCATCGAAGTTCCTTTGACCAGCGTTCCGTCGCGCAAGCCAGCCTGTCGACTGTCCCAGACAAAGACGCCCTGCGTACCCCCGGGGATACCACGGATGGGGCCGAGGAGAGACCGCCCCACTGATATCCGCCAAGACTGGGCCGCCCGAACAGCAGGCATGAACGCATTCGCAACAGTGGCCGTCGCGGTTACCGGGTCAAACGATACCACTTCGCGCTCCTGCTCGATCCCACCGCCGACCGCCAGATCTGTTGATAGCGGCAGAGCGACTACGAGTAGGTCGGCCACGCCGGTCGCGACGGTCGCAGCATCGGATGGCACCTGTCCGAGGGAATAGGTGGTGTGCTGATGACTGCCGAGGTTCAAGCCGAAGACCTCCCGCTGCGTGGGCGTGGCCGAGTTGCACAGAACAATCAGACGCGTTTGGGCACCGGTACGCGTGGTGGCGATCGAAGTCGGTTGCTCGAAAGCCGGCCCGCCCTTTCTGCTCGCCGGCACTGGCTCGACCGCACGTGTGTTCACATCGAACGACACGATGCGGTCGGCCTCGCGTTCGGCGATGAGGACGTGTCCTGGACGCAGCGGATCGAGGGCGAGGCCCCAGGGCGTCGCCAGGTTGTCCCGCATCCGGACAATGGTCCCCGCACCGCTCCAATCGAGCCGCCAAAGTGAGTTCGCCGCAGTCGCCAGCGCTGCCTTGTCGCCAACAAGCAGAAGGCCGCGCAGGGGCCCGACCGGACCGGTCGCGCCCCGGGTGATCAACGATGTAGGCGTTCCGCTCTCGAGGTCCACCGCGAACAATTGCCACTCGCCACCAAAGTCAGTGGCTACCAGCGCTCGCTTCTCGTCGGCATCGACGGCCAAAGCGGTTGGGAGCCCGGCGAGCCCGGCGGCAATCGTGCGCGCCGCCCCGGTTGCCAGGTCGACCTCGAGCAAGCGTGAGGTGCTGCCAATCCCGTCGAGCACCAACGCCGTGATGCCATCGCCCAGGGGCAGCGCCGCTGTCGGTCGCGAGAGCCGATTCTGACTCCAGGTCGAGGCAAGCCGAGCAACCGACGCGGGGCGCAAGAGCTCCAGGACGCGGAACTCCATGCCACCGTTCGCCAACAGACGCGACTCGCTTTGCTGGACTTCTGGCAGGCGCACGTGCGTCGCGTCGATGTGCATTGCGCGGCCAGTCGAATAGGCCGGGAATGGCATGCAGATGTGCTTCTCGCGCACGAAGCTCGGGTCCTCGACCAGCCTCGCCAACTCGATCGGATCGGTCGTGCCGAGCGCAGGGAACCCTGGCTCGCTCTGTCTGCGCCATTGAAACAACACCCGGACCGGATCGCCCTCATCGTCGATCACGGTGTAGGGGATCGGGATCCCACGTCGGTCATCGGGATTGGCAACTAGGGAGCCCTCCCCGAGCTGAATGATCGGCGCGTCATTGTTGTCGACCCGGAAGCGAGCGCTGATCGCGGCACCCGCCGCACCCGCCAGGTCGATCACCGTGAAGTGCAGCACGACGTCGCGTTCGAGATCCTTCAGGTCGCCGCGCGACGAGTCGGTGTCCCAGAAGAACACCAGCTCATCACCCGCGCGCGGCGCGGCAACGCCGCGGAATGCCAGCGGCGGCGTCTCCAACACCGGGTCGAGCCCGGCCGGCCGAGTGATGCGGCGTACGCCGGGCTCAGCGACCAGCTCGTACTCGACCCGCACGTCGACCGCATCATCGGACGAGTCGACGAGCCGGAACCGGATCGGTGCGACGCCAGCGATCTCGGGCGCGGGCGGCAGCACCTCGACGCTCGGCGCATCGTTGCCGAGCCGCACGTTGACCAACTGGCTGGTGCCGCCGCGCACGCGCGCGATGAGGGTCACTCCCTCGATCAGACTGCCGTTGCTCGGGATGCCCGCCTCCTCGATGAACCGCCACGAGATCGTGTGATCGATCCCGCCGGGCGAGGTTGCCAGCGTCGGGGTCAATCCTTCGAGCGCGGTCATCAAGACCTCCTGCCCCGGCGCCGACGGCAGCGTGTAGAACAGGTCGACGCTCGCAGGATCCGACTGCTCGTCGGCCAGGGTGAAGCGGATCCGTGCCGGCGACACCTTGGGCTCCTCGGTCAGGAATCCGCCGACGCTCGTCCCGCTCAGGGTCGTGAGCGAGGTCGTGGTGCGGCGACCACTCTTGCCAGCAGCGGCGACGACTCCCGCGGTCCCGAAGCCGCAGCTCGACGTGCAAACCAGCAACGTTGCCAGGGCTAGCCAGCGCAGCGCGCAGCGCATTCCTTCGTCCGACGTTCTCATTGTTTCGTCCTATCGAGAACCTGAGAGGAACTTGTATGAGGCTTGGTCATGCGGCCTCTGTCACCGACTCCGCCCGAAGAACACCGTCAGGTTGCCGCTGGAAAAACCGCTGGTGCAGACGAGGTCGAGATCGCCATCGCCGTCCAGGTCCGCGGCGGCGACCGACCTGGGGCTTTCTCCGGCGGCAACCGGTGACTGGGCCGTGAACCTTCGCGGCGCATCCTGGAAGAACGCCGTCAGGTTGCCGTTGCTAGTACTGTTGGCGCAGACGAGGTCGAGATCGCCGTCGCCGTCCAGATCCGCCGCGGCTATAGACGTGGGGCTGTCACCGGCGGCCAGCGGCGGCTGGGCCGTGAACCTTCGCGGCGCGTCCTGGAAGAACACTGTCAAGTTGCCGCTTGGGGGGTTCGCGCAGACGAGGTCGAGATCGCCGTCGCCGTCCAAGTCCGCTGCGGCTACCGACCCGGGGGTGTCCCCGGCGGCCAGCGGCGGCTGGGCCGTGAACCTTCGCGGCGCGTCCTGGAAGAACACTGTCAAGTTGCCGCTGGAAAAACCGCTGGTGCAGACGAGGTCGAGATCGCCGTCGCCGTCCAGGTCCGCCGCGGCTACCGACCTGGGGCTGGCTCCGGCGGCAAGCGTCAGCCGTTCCGCGAACGTTCGCGGCACGTCCTGGAAGAACACCGTCAGGGTAACGCTACCAAAGTTGGAGCAGACGAGATCGAGATCGCCATCGCCGTCCAGGTCCGCGGCGGATACCGAGAAGGGGCTCCCCCCGGCGGCGAGCGGCGGCTGGGCCGTGAACGTTCCCAGGGCGTCCTGAAAGAACACCGTCAGGTCGTCGCTCCCCTCGTTGGCGCTGACAAGGTCGATATCGCCATCGCGGTCCAGGTCCGCCGCGACTACTGAACCAGGAAAATGCCCCGCAGGGAGCGGCGCCTGAGGCGTGAACGTCCGCGGTGCGTCCTGGAAGAACACCGTCAGGGTATCGCTACCAATGTTGGAGCAGACGAGATCGAGATCGCCATCGCTGTCCAAATCCGACGCGGCTACTGAATCAGGAAAGCGCGTAGCGAGCGGCGCCCGGGCCGTGAACGTTCGCGGCGCGTCCTGGTAGAACACCGTCAGGTTGCCGAGGCTGATTCTGTTGGCGCAGACGAGATCGAGATCGCCGTCGCCGTCCAGGTCAGCGGCGGCTACAGAATCAGGTAGACCGCCCGTGGCGAGCGGCGCCTGGACCGTGAACCTTCGCGGCGCGTCCTGGTAGAACACCGAAAGGGTGTCGCTTCGCTCGTTGGCGCAGACGAGGTCGAGATCACCGTCGCCGTCTAAGTCCGCCGCGACTACTGAATCAGGAAGACTCCCCGTAACGAGCGGCGCCTGAGGCGTGAACGTCCGCGGTGCGTCCTGGAAGAACACCGTCAGCGTGTCGCTACCAATGTTGGAGCAGACGAGATCGGGGTCGCCGTCGCCGTCCAAGTCCGCGACCGTTACCGAATTAGGAGAGCCCCCGCTGGCGAGCGACGGCCCTGCCATGAACGCTCGCGGCGCGTCCTGGAAGAACACCTTCAGGGTGCGGCTTAAGCGATTGGAGCAGACGAGGTCGAGATCGCCGTCGCCGTCGAGGTCTGCCACGGCCACTGAATCAGGAAAGCTCTCCGTGGCGATGGGCGGGTGGGCCGTAAACGTTCGCGGCGCATCCTGGAAGAATACCGTTAGGGTGTCGCTTCGCTCGTTGGCACAAACGAGGTCAAGATCGCCATCGCAGTCTAGATCCGCGGCGGCGACCGACACAGGATTCCCTTCGGCGGTGAGAGGCGGTTGGGCCGTGAACCTTCGCGGGGCGTCCTGGAAGAACACCGACAGGATGTCGCTGACGCCGAGCGCGCAGACGAGGTCGAGATCGCCGTCGCCGTCCAGGTCCGCCACGGCTACTGAATCAGCAAAACCGGTGAGGAGGAGCGGCGGCTGGGGCGTGAACGTTCGCGGCGCGTCCTGGAAGAAAACCGTCAGACTTCCAGTAGTGGCGCAGACGAAGTCGAGATCGCCGTCGCCGTCGAGGTCCCCGGGGGTTACCGAACGGGTGGAGTCCCCTGCGGCGATCGCCATCGAGTTCACATTCTCAATGGCGTGGGCCAACGACGTTTGCGCCGAACCTCCGAACTCTGTGTCCATCGAGGTTGCCCTGACCAGCGCGTCGAGGCCAAAGCCACCCTGCCGACTGTCCCAATTGAAGTAATCTCGCGCTCCCTCGGGGCTACCGCGGATGATATCGAAAAACGACCGCGCTAACGCAATCCGCCAAGTTTGGGCCTCCCTGATGGCGGGCGCTAACTCCGTGGCAACCGTGGCCGTCCCGGTGGCAGCGTCGAACGCCACCACTTCGCGTTTCTGCTCGATCCCTCCGCCGCCCGCCAGATCGGTCGATACGGGCAAGGCGACTAGGAGCAGCTCGGCCGGGCCGGTGGCGACAGTCGCGGCATCGGCTGGGACCGGACCGAGCGAGAAGGCGGTGATGTCCTGGCTACCGAGGTTCAGGCCGAAGATCTCACGCTGCGCGGACGTCGCACCGTTGCACAGGGCGACGAGTCGCGGCCCGGTCCCAGTACTGAAGGTAGCGATCGATGTCGGCTGAACGAACGCAGGTTCCCCGGTTCTTCTCGCCGGCACTGGCGCGACCGCACGCGTGTTCACGTCGAACGACACCACACGATTCGCACCACGTTCGGCGATGAGGACATGTCCCGGCCGGAGTGGATCGTGGGCTAAACCCCACGGCGTCGCCAGGTTGTCGCGCACCCGAACGGCGGCCCCCGTTCCGCTCCAATCAAGGCGCCAGAGGGAATTCGCTGCGGTCGCCAGTGCTGCCTTGTCGCCCACCGAGAGAATGCCGCGCAACGGTCCGATCGGTCCGGTCGCGCCCGCTGCGGTCAGCACCTTCGGTGTGCCGTTCTCGAGGTCCACCTCGACCAACTGCCACGAGCCTCCGAAGTCGGTTGCCACCAGCGCTCGCTTCCCGTCCGCATCGAGGGCTAGCGCGGTCGGTAGTCCAGTGAGCCCGGCGGCGATCGTGCGGTCCGCGCCCGTTGCCAGGTCGACCTCGAGCAGACGTGATGTGTTTGCGACCCCGTCGAGCACCAATGCCGTGATGCCATCGCCGAGCGGCAGCGCCGCCGTCGGACGTGAGAGTCGATTCTGAGTCCAGGTCGATGCGAGGCGGGCAACCGGCGTGGGCCGCATCAGCTCCAATGTGCGGAACTCCATGCCACCGTTCGCCAACAAACGCGACTGGCTCTGCTGGATCTCGGGCAGCCGCACGTGCGTCGCGTCGACCCGCACCGCGTGTCCGGTAGCATAGGCCGGGAATGGTTTGCAGATGTGCTTCTCGCGGACGAAGGCCGGGTCGTTGACCAGTCTTGCCAACGCGATCGGATCGGTGGTGCCCAACGCCGGGAAACTCGGCTCGCTCTGTCGCCGCCATTGGAACAGGACCCGCACCGGATCGCCCTCATCGTCCACCACGGTGTAGGGGATCGGGATACCTCGGCGGTCGTCGGGATTGGCGACGAGTCCTTCGCCGATCTGGACGGTCGGCGTGTCGTTGTTGTCGATCCGGAACCGCGGGCTGTCGTCGGTACCCTCGGCGCTTGCCGGATCGATCACCGTGAAGTGCAACACAACGTCGCGTTCGAGATCCTTGAGATCGCCGCGGGAAGAGTCAGTGTCCCAGAAGAACACCAGCTCATCGCCCGCGCGCGGCGCGGGAACGCCGCGGAAGGCCAGCGGGGGTGTCGGCAAAGCCGGGTCGAGTCCGGCGGGCCGGGCGATGTGGCGGGTGCCGGGTTCGGTCACGAGCGAGTACTCGACGCGCACGTCGACCGCATCGTCGGACGAGTCGGTGAGCACGAACCGGATCGGTGCGACGCCGGCGATCTCGGGCGCGGGCGGCAGCACGTCGAGGCTCGGTGCATCGTTGCCAAGTCGCACGTTGACCACCTGGCTCGTGCCGCCGCGCACGCGCGCGATGAGGGTCACTCCCACGAACAGACTGCCGATGCTCGGGATGCCCGGCTCTTCGATGAACCGCCACGAGATCGTGTGATCGATCCCGCCGGGCGAGGTTGCCAGCGTCGCGGTCAGCCCTTCCAACGCGGTCATCAGGACCTCCTGCTCCGGCGCCGAGGGCAGCGTGTAGAATAAGTCGACGCTGGCGGGATCCGATTGCTCGTCGGCCAGGGTGAAGCGGATGCGGGCTGGCGACACCTTGGGCTCCTCAGTCAGGAACCCCTTGACGCTCGTTCCACTCAGCGTCGTGACCGAGGTCGTTGTGCGGCCCCCACTCTTGCCGACCGCGGCGGCAACTCCCGCGGTGCCGAAGCCGCAACCAGACGGGCAAACGAGCAACGATGTCAGGACGACCCAGTGGAGTGCGTGACCAACTCCTCCGTCCGCCGGCCGGCAAACAAACTTGCGCGGCGGGAGAAGGGCGGCTGACAGGACGGAGACGGGCGGCGGGGAGTCGGATGCCATCGCAGGTGCGCCTAAGCTACCGGGCGGCGCACCTTGCGTCTGCCTGTGGCATTCGCCATAGGGGTGGACTGGCGCCCCGAGCCCCGCTCCGCCTCACTTGCAACGCTTGCCAACCGCCTGCGCGTGCCCTTCCAAATGCGCGCGGAACGCGGTCTCGTCGCCGAGGCTGCGCAGCAGGCGCTGGCCTGATTCGGCCTGATCGAGGTCGCCGCGCAGCGCGCCGAGGAACGCGGCGCGCCAGGCCTGGTCGGGAGCCTCCATCAAACAGCTGGCGAGCAGCGCGGCGCAGCCGTAGTCGCCGGCGTCGAGGAACAGCCCGCTGCACACGCGGCGCACGCGCGCGAGCGGGTCGTGGTCGGTTTGCGCGCAGGCCACGCCGCGCGCCAGGTCGTCGTCGCAGCGCGCGCCCAACGCGGTGCCGGCACCGACGTCAAGGGTCTCGCTGTAGAGACACACCGCTTCTTCGATCCACGAGAACGCGATCGTCTCCACCGGCAGCGCGACGCGTCCGCGCACGCGCAGATGGAACATCTGATGCACCGTCTCGTGGCCGATGTTCTCGATGAGGCGGCGGCGATCCGCGGCACCATCGCCGGCGAGGTACGAGCACGCGAGGCGGGCGCGGAACGAATACACCCCCACCGTGTCGGTCTCACGCGCACAGGCCACGCGCAACACGCGGTCGTCGATCAGTGCGTCGAACGTCGTGCGCGCATCGAATATGCGCACCTCGAGCAACTTGCCTGGCGCAGTCACTTGTAGGCCAGCCTCCGCGGCGAGCTTTTCCCACACGGCGTGCACCGCCTCGATGTGGCGCGCGATCTCGAGGACCAGCGACAGATCGACGTTGGCGAAGATGGCGAAGTGCGCGGTGCGCACGCCAAAGGCATCCGGCCACTGCGCGCGCACCGCGCTCAGGTCGAGCGCTGAGGCCACCGCGCCGCCCAGCTCGCTCAGGTCGGCGCGCGCGGCCTGCAGCACGGCCGCGGCCACGGGACCGTAGCCACCGAGCAACTCGAAGCCTGTGCGGCGGAGCTTGTCACCGATCCCGGGCAACTCGGGATCCAGCGTGGCGACGGCGACGAGCGACTCCGTCCCTTCGTCGGCGGTGCGGGCGGCGAGCGCGCGCGTCAAGGCGGCCCGCAGGCCAGCCAGGCCCGTCGCATGCTCGACCGCATGCCGCCGACGCAGTATCTGCGCGGTGTCGTCGTCTTCGTCGCAGGCCGCCTCAGCGATCTTGCGCAGCAAACTCGCGCTGTGATGACCAGGTTGCACGCGCTGCACGCGCCGGATCAGCGCGCCGGCTTCGGCGGTGAATCCGTGCTGCGCACCCCACTCGGCCAACTCCACTGCCGCATCGACGCTCGCCTCGAGCGCGTTGGCCGCCGCGGCGGGCTCGGAAGGGCGCGGCTGCGCCGGGAGTGAAGCGAGACAGGAGAGCGAGAGAACCAAGAAGGGAAGGTCGCGCACGGCGGGCTATGATAGCCACGCATGCGCGCGCAACTGGATCGCACCGAGCAACGCGTGCTCGGAGTGCTCATCGAGAAGGAACTGGCCGTCCCCGAGACCTACCCGCTGACTCTCAACTCGCTGGTTGCTGGCTGCAATCAAAAGAGCAACCGCGAGCCGCTGCTGGAGCTGGAGGAATTCGAGATCGAGGGCGCGCTCACGAGCCTTTGCCTCAAGGACTGGGCGGCGCGCCGCGAGGGCAGCCGGGCCACCAAGTTCGTGCATCGAGTCGAGACCAAGCTCGGCCTCAAGCCGCCCGAGAAGGCGATCCTCGCCGAACTCCTGCTACGCGGCCCGCAGACCTCGATCGAGCTGAAGACCCGCGTGCAGCGCATGGGGGCCAACCTCGACGTAGGCGCCCTCGGCGAGCTGTTGTCGGCGATGTCCCGCAAGACCGACGGCGGGTTGGTCGAGCTGTTGCCGCGCCAACCACGCGAGCGCGAGGCGCGCTGGCGGCACTTGCTGGGCGCGATGGCCAAGGAGCACGAGACGCGCGAAGAGCCAGTGCTCGACGGCCCCCAACCGAGCGCGGCGCCGAGTGCTGCGCCCAAGGCGGCACCGCCCGCGGCCGACCTCCTTGAGCGACTGGCGGCGCTGGAGGCGCGGGTCGCCGCGCTGGAACGCGTCTACAAGAAGTAGTCGGACCGGTCGGCGGTCAGTTCCATCGCCGCTGGGTCGGCGCTCGACTCGATCAGCTTCTCGAGCCACCAGTTGGTGCCGTTGTAGAGGCACGTCACCTCGGCGCAGTTGCGGCTGGCATCGAAGGTCTCCAGCAGGTGCGACGTGCGTGCGGCGGTGGCCGCGTGGTCCGTCGCATCCTTGTAGCCGTCCTTCTCGGCGATGCGCGCGTAGGGCACGCCGCGGTACGCGGGGCAGTTGTAGAGGCCGAGCGGCGTCAGCACCTGGCGCAGCGACTGCATGTGACAGGTCTTGGGCTGCGCCGTGAACTCGGTCCAGTTGCCCTGCACCAACATGCGCAGATTGGTGCTCTCCATCACTCGGAAGCCGGGCCGCTCCAGTTTCTTGGCCTCGTCGATCGACGCCGCGATGCGCGCCACGACCGACTGCAAGCGCTCTTCGGTCTTCTTGGGGTCCATCACCTCGGAGCCCTTCTCCGAGCGCTCGAGGAACGGCTTGAACGCGATGTAGTCGAAGCCGGCGTCGCGCGCGCGCTGCGCCGCCTGCACGATCTCGTGCATGTTCTCGATGACCTTCACGTCGTCGCGCATGCCGCCTTTCCATGTGACGATGAAGGAGAAGCCCAACTCGACCTCAGCGTTGGTCGCCTTGATCTTGCTGATCCAGGCGCAGATCTCATCCAGCGTGAGCGAGGCGCGCGCCGGGTTGTGCATGCGCTGGAAGGTCGCGTTGCTGCCCGAGTCGAGCGACAGGCGCACCCAGTCGCCCCGCGTGAAGTACGGCGCGGCCTGCAAGATGCGGTCGTTGCGGCTGCCGTTGCTCACCACCGCGACCTGCAGCTTCAGCTCCTTCAAGAACTGCACGAAGCTCGGGAACGAAGGGAACAGAGTCGGTTCACCGCCGCCAATCAAGATCACGCTCTTGAGGCCGCGCTCGGCCATGCGCTGGATCGACGCGCGCAGCTCCTGTTCCTCATGCTTCTGCGGCTGATTGAGGATGTCCCAGTCGATGCAGTGGTCGCACTTGTAGTTGCACGCCGTGGTGAGGTCGAGATTGATCGACAGCGGCACCAACTCGGGCAGGGCGGGCAGACGTTCGCCGCTGCGCTGGGCCTGGCGCGTCGCGCGCTGCCACTTCACGTAGTCGACGACGAGCGGCCACATGGCCGGCTGGCGAAGCTTGCCGGTGAAGTCGTGGATCAACTCAGCGCGGCGCGACGAGTCGGCCGTCGAAGGCGGCGACGAGGTCGGCGAAGAGCCGGGCGCGAGTTTGGATGGCTGCGGCGTGGGTTCGGGCAAGGTCAAGATCGGGCTCCTTGATGATCTGGACAAAACTGTAGACCAGGTCGGCCTGCGGATCACCGATCGAGTCGGTTCCCTGCGCATGACGAAAACGCCAGTGATACTGCGGCAGCTCGAGTTCCCGCGCGAAGCGCGCGCCGTCGAGGGCAAACCAAGCCGGACGCGGTTGCTGCGGGCAATGCACGAGTTCGAGGCCTGCTTGGCAGGTGTGGCTTGCGGTGCGCATGCGGAAGTCGAGCCGCATTTGGGTTGCCTCCGTCGTGACGGTTGACTCGAACCGCACATCGTCAACGAGCGTGGAGTCATCGAGAGGCAGGGTCGCCTGCAACAGGCTGAGCAGGTGAGACAGCGATTCTGTGAGCATCTCGCGACCGACGCCGGTCGGCGAGAGGCGCATGGCGAAGCGGGTGGGCGTGGGGGTGGCGGCTGCGCTTGGGACGACGCCGGCGCGGCGTAGGGCGGCGAGGGCGAACGGCCACTGACAGTTCTCGAGGAGCGGGACCTGCGCGGCGACGAAGGCCGCGACGAGATCGCGCGCGGCGGCGCGTTCGGACACGTCGACCAGGGGCTTCTCGCAGAGTGTGGGGAGGCGGGCGGCGAGGGCAAGGCGCAGCGCGGTGAGATGCGCAGGAATCGGGCTCGCGATCACGAGGGCGTCGAGCCTGTGGTCGTGCACGAGGGCGTCGACCGAGGGGGCGGCGGCGACGTCGTGCTCGAGTTGGAGCGCCAAGGCGGCGGCGGCGGCTCGGGTGCGGGTGGGTTCGCGGCCGGCGACCGCGACCACGTGAGCGCCGGCGGCAGCCAGGTGCCGTGCGAGGAATGGGCCGAGTCCGTTGCGCGTTCGTGCGGGGCCGACGAGACCGACGCGCAGGGTCGGTGTGCTGCAGGGGGGCGGCGCGGCGGCGGGAGTGGCGGGCGGCGACACGCGGGGGTTCATAGTCGGATGTGGTGCGGCGGTCTAGGTGGCAGACAGGCCGCCTGTCTGTCTGGGCGCAGCTCCCTCCCAAAGCTCCGAGCAGGCTGGAGGCTCGGGGCACGGGTGGACAATCCGGTACGGCGGGGAGCGGGAGCGGGCGAGCACGAGTGTCTCATGCAGGACATACGTCTGTCTTTGTTGGAGTGGCCAGGGGATTGTCGGGAAGTTCGTGGACCTGTGGTCGTTGATGTCGTAACTTATGCTCAATCACTTAGGGTCACGACAATCGTGGTTTAAGACATGAGTCCAAAGCTGAAGTTTCGGTCGAAGAAGTCGCGGCGGATGCGGGTGGCCAAGGGCATGCTGCCGTTCAAGCATCGGGGCGGGTGGCGGCCTGGGGCGGGGCGCAAGCCGAAGGGCGAAGTGGCTGGAGTGGCGCATCGGCCGCGCGGCGAGATGGCGGGGCGGTTCCCGGCGCATGTGACGGTCAAGGTCGCCGCGGGCTTACCGCTGCTTCGGAAAGGACGCGAATACGCGGCGCTCCGGGCTGCCTTCGCCGCGGGCTGCGACCGCTTCGGCTTCCGCCTGGTTCACTACGCAGTACTCAACGATCACCTGCACATGCTCGTCGAGGCGGAGGACCGCGCGTCGATGACGCGTGGCCTTCAAGGCCTTCTGATCCGCATCGCCAAGGCGCTCAACAAGCTGTGGCAGCGCGGCGGCAATGTCTTCGCCGACCGCTACCACGACCGCGTCCTCAAGACCCCGCGCGAGGTGAAGAACTGCCTCGTCTACGTGCTCGGCAACGGCAAGAAGCACCAGCGCGACGGACGGCACGTGCACGTCGCCGCGCCCGTCGACACCTTCACGTCAGGCCCCTGGTTCGACGGCTGGAAAGAGACCATCCGCTTCGCGGGCCTCGAAGCACACATCCGCCCAATCAGCAACGCGAGGACGTGGCTGCTCTCCGTCGGCTGGCGCCGGCACGGTTTGATCAGCGTGTACGACGTGCCGGCGACGGGCTGACGACAAACTCGAACACAACCCGCGACCACAAACTGCAAGGGCCACCACAAGGCCACCTCTGTCCCGTTCGCCATCCGTCCCGCTCCGCGCCTTCGGCGCGCCGGATTGTCCACCCATGCGCCCGAGCCCCCAGCCTGCCCGTCGCCCCGGTCGGGCGCTCGCCCGCGCGCGGCGGCAACGTGGATGAGTGACACAAACGAGGAGGAGAGCATCTTCTTGAAGGAAGCCGCCGCGCCCGTGCGAGCGACCGACCGGGGCGACGGGCAGGCTGGGGGCTCGGGCGCATGGGTGGACAATCCGGCGCGCCGAAGGCGCGGAGCGGGACGGATGGCGAACGGGACAGAGGTGGCCTTGTGGTGGCCCTTGCAGTTTGTGG
>JANPER010000073.1:0-7691 GCA_031423015.1 Planctomycetota bacterium
GTGATCGCGCGCGCCAAGGCCTTGAGCGTCGAGCTCGGCACCCCGATCACGCCGGGTTTCGAGGCGTTGGTGTTCAAGGCCTCGCGCGGGATCGAGGACATCTATGAACTGACCTACATCCGCAAGGATGGCAGCCGCTTCCCGGCGGTGGTGTCGGTCACGGCGCTGCGCGACGCGCAGGGCGCGATCATCGGCTATCTGCTGATCGGCACCGACAACACGGCGCGCAAGCTGGTCGAAGCCGAGCAGAAGAAGCTCGACCAGCGCCTGCGCGATCAGCAGTTCTACACGCGCTCGCTGATCGAATCGAACATCGACGCACTGATGACCACCGACCCAGCCGGCATCATCACCGACGTCAACAAGCAGATGGAGGCGCTCACCGGCTGCACGCGCGACGAGCTGATCGGCGCACCGTTCAGGGACTTCTTCACCGATCCGGAGCGGGCCGAAGCGGGCATCAAGTTGGTGTTGAGCGAGAAGAAGGTCACCGACTACGAACTGACGGCGCGCGCCCGCGACGGCAAGACGACGGTGGTGTCCTACAACGCGACGACCTTCTACGACCGGGGCCGCACGCTGCAGGGCGTCTTCGCCGCGGCGCGCGACATCACGGAGCGCAAGCAGGTGGAGGCCGAGTTGAAGCAGGCCAGGGCCGTGGCCGAGAGCGCGAGCCGGACCAAGTCGGAGTTCCTGGCGAGCATGAGTCACGAAATCCGCACGCCGATGAATGCGATCATGGGCATCGCCGACCTGCTCGCGAAGACGCCGCTCTCCCCGGAGCAGGACAAGTACGTGCAGATCTTCCGCCGCGCCGGGGACAACCTGCTCAATCTCATCAACGACATCCTCGACCTCTCCAAGGTCGAAGCCTTGCAGCTCGAGTTGGAACTGACCGGGTTCTCCCTGAACGACCTGCTGGAGAAGGTGACGGAGATGATGGCGATCCGGGCCCAGGAGAAACGGCTGGCCCTCTTGTGCGAGGTCGCGCCGAACGTGCCCACCGACCTGGTCGGTGACCCGACGCGGCTGCGGCAGGTGCTGCTCAATCTGGTCGGCAACGCGATCAAGTTCACCGAAGCCGGCAGTGTGGTCCTGCGAGTCACGCTGGCAGGGGACTCCTCCGTGCCGGCCGCCTTGCGCTTCACGATCTCGGACACCGGCATCGGCATTGCTGGCGAGAAATTGAGCCAGGTCTTCGAGCGATTCACCCAAGCCGACTCATCGACCACACGCCGGTTCGGTGGCTCGGGGCTGGGGCTGACGATTTCGAAGCGCCTCGTGGAGCTGATGGGCGGACGCATCTGGGTCGAGAGCACGGTCGACAAGGGCAGCGTGTTTTCGTTCGCCGTGCCGTTCGAGATCTGGGCCAGGGCCGGGCGGCGGCCGGCCGCGCCGGTCGGCGCGGGTCACGATCAGCCGCTGCGAGCGCTGCGCATCCTCGTGGCGGAGGACTCCCACGACAACGCCACGATCACGGTGGCCTACCTGGAGGGCACGCCGTACCGAGTCGACATCGCCGAGAACGGGGTCATCGCCTGTGCGATGTTCGAAGCCGGACACTACGACCTGGTCCTGATGGACCGGCAGATGCCGGTCATGGGTGGCTTGATGGCGACGCGGTCGATCCGAGCCTGGGAAAAGGCGAACGACCGGTCGCCCACGCCGATCATCGCGCTCACGGCCTCGGCCTTGATGGGGGATCGAGAGCAATGCATGGCGGCCGGGTGCACGGCGTTCTTGACGAAACCGATCAAGCAAGAGGTGCTGCTGCAAGCGATCAAGGACCATTCCATGGACGCGCCGCCATCCTCGAACGAGGCGAGGGGCCGGAGCGACCCGATCGTCGTCGTCGCGCATCCTCTTCTTGCAGCGCGGATCCCCGCGTTTCTCCAAAACCGCAGGCGGGATGTCTCCGTGATGCTGGACGCCTTGGCTCGGGGTGACTTCGAGGTCGTGGAGCGTCTGGGCCACGACATGAAGGGCGCCGGGGCCAGCTTCGGTTTCCAGACCATCACCGATATCGGCGCCGCCCTCGAGCGGGAAGCCGGGAGCGCTGCCGCCGACGCGTCGCGCCGGTGGGTGGGCGAACTGTCCTCCTACCTGGATCGTGTCGAGCGCGACGCCGAGTTCTCCGTGAGCCTCCCGCTCTCCGCCTCCCTCGAGGTGACCGCCAACGATGCGCGCCGCATCGTGCTCGTCGAAGACGGCGACGACATGCGCCTGAGCTGTCGCTTGCTGCTCGAGCAGAGCGGGCACCACGTGCAAGAAGCGCGGGACGGGATCGGGGGACTGGCACTGATCCTCGCCGAAAAGCCCGATGTCGCAATCGTCGACATCGGCCTGCCCTTGCTGGACGGCTACGAGGTCGCGCGGCGGGTGCGGGCGGCGCTCGGACCTTCGGTGATGCTCATCGCGATGACGGGGTACGGGCAGGACGGCGATCGCCTCCAGGCGCTCGCCGCCGGTTTCGACAAGCACGTGACCAAGCCCGTCGACATCGCGCTGGTCGTACGGATGCTCGAGGCCAGGTGAGGGGATGGGAACGTCGTGTCGCCGCGGCGCCCGCAGCAAGAAGCGTGCAGGAACACCATCACCGGGTAGCCCCCCGCCGGCGGTGGCACGAGGGGCGCGCCGTTGCCGGAACCGGTGGCCGGGTAGTAGACGCGCGCCGTGAGACTCGCGGAGCCCTGGCCGGTGGTGTTGGGGAAGGCATCGCTGCGGAAACCCGGGGCAAAGGGCTGGGCGGCCGCGGTCGAAGCGAGGGTGAGAAGGGCGGGGCTTCGGCGCAATCATGCCGCCGGATGCGCGTGGCGACGCACCGCCAACGCAACCTCGCGCCGGCGTCGTCGACTTCGTAGCCTGCTACCAATGGCGGTCACGCTCGTTAGCCTTCTCCTGTTGTCGTTGGGTCTGCAAGCCACCGAGGCGCAGGCGCCGCAGACGCGACCCGAGCGCACCGGTTGGCAAGAGACCTCGACCAACGCCGACGTCGCCGCGTTCATCGAGTCGATTAGTAAGCTGCCGCACGGCCGTCGCCTGCAGGTGGATGGCTTGGGCATGGGCATGTCCGTGCAGGGTCGTCCGCTCCAGGTCGTGCACGTGAAGGCCGCGGCCAACGACCCGCCGCCCAAGCTGCGCGCGCTGATCATCGCCAACATCCACGCCGGCGAAGTCGAGGGCAAAGAGGCGGCGCAGATCCTGTTGCGCGAGATCGCGCTCGGCCAGCACCAAGACCTGCTGCGGCACGTCGAGTTGGCGGTGGTGCCGGTGTTCAACGTCGACGGCAACGACGAGATCGACCGCGGCAACCGCGTCGAGCAGAACGGGCCCGACGGCGGGGTCGGTCGTCGGCACAACAGTCAGGATCGCGACCTCAACCGCGACTTCATCAAGGCGGAGTCGCCCGAGGCGCGCGCGCTGCTGCACGAGATCGCCGCGTTCGATCCGCACCTGTTCATGGACCTGCACACCACGAACGGCTCCTACCACGGCTATCACCTGACCTACTGCACGTCGCTCAACGCCAACACCGACCCCGACCTGGCGACGTTGATGCACGAGCGTCTGATCCCCGGCGTGCGCAAGCGCATGCAGGACGAACACGGCTACCGCATCTTCGACTACGGCAACTTTGGCCGCGGCGGCCCGGCGAGCGGCTGGACTACGTTCAGCGCCGACCCGCGCCTGGCGATCAACTACGTCGGGCTGCGGCACTGCCTGAGCCTGTTGTCGGAGGCCTACAGCTACCTGCCGTTCGAGGAGCGCGCGAAGGTGACGCGCGCTTTCGTGTTGGAGTCGCTCACCGAGCTGGTGGCGCGGGAAGACGAGGTACTGAAGCTGCGGGAGCAGGCCGAGGCGCGCGCCACGACGTTGCCGTTCCGCTTTGGCCACGAGTTGGCGCCGCCGGTGCAAGGCGAGTTGCTGGTGGGCGCGGTCGAGGAGAAGGTGATCGAGGGCCTCGGCAAGCGGCTCATGGTGAAGCCCGAGTTCCACGCGGTACAGGCGCCGCTGCAGACGCGCTTCGTCGCCAAGCACGCACTCGCGCTGCCCAAGGCTTGGGCGATCGTCGGCGACTTTCCGCAGGTGGCGCAGATCGTGTGCGCGCACGGCATCGAGGTGTGGGCGCTGAAGGATGCGGTGCGCGTGCCGGCCGAGGCGTTCGCCGTCACTGAGTTGTCACGCCAACGCGCCGCGTTCCAGGGGCATCGCTTGGTGACGCTCGGCGGCAAGCTCGCGCCGGGCGAGCGCGAGTTGCCGGCCGGGACCCTGGTCGTGTCCGCAAGCCATCGCCTGGCTCGCCTCGCCGCGCAGTTGCTGGAGGCGAACAGCGACGACGGCCTCGCGACCTGGGGCTACTTCGATCAGGCGATCCAGCGCGCCGACGAGGCCGGCGAGGGCAAGCTGAGCTATCCGGTGCTGCGGCTCGACGCGATGCCGGAAGCGGCGGCGCTACGCGCGGTCGAGCACGACGAGGGGACGTTTCCGAGACTGGTGCCATACCTGCCCTACCTGACCTTGCACAACGGCGAGATCGAGCGCCCGGCCGCCAAGCCTACGGGGCCGAGTCCCGGGGGAGCCGTCCTCGCCGTCGATGTGGCTGCACCGGGACAGCGCACTCCACCGCGCGGCTTCGAGTCCGAGCCCCGCTTCACCGGCCGCAAGCTGCGCTTCAAACTGGACGACACCGAGGTGGAGTCGCTGGCCGCAGTCGAAGCCAGGATCAGAGACAGCAAACTGGCCGAGGCGCACAAGCCCACCGTGGTCGTGGTGAGGGGCCCCGGGGTGTCCCATCGCGAGATCGTCGAAGCGTGTGAGGCCGTGCGGCGCACCGGCGTGACGGAAGTCTTCTTGTTCCACGCTCCTCGCTAACGCATGCGCCCGGCCGCGCGTCTCGCACAGCGTCTGCAAACACCAACCCGAGCCTGAACATGCGAACCACCAAGTCCATCCCGACCGTCCTTCTCCTCGCCGCCGCGGCCTTCTCCTGGCCCAAGACCGAGACCGCCATCCCCGGCCCCGGTGCGGTGGTCACCGCCGTGAAGCAACTCCTGGCCGCGCAGTCCGCGGCCGATGCCGCGGCGCTCAGCAAAGTGCTCGACGTCACCGGCGATCACCTCTACGGCTTCGACCTCGACGCCGCCGGCAAGCCCAAGGAAGTCACCGAGAATGCGACGATGACGTTCTACGACGTGACAGCCGACGGCAAGGCGCTCGCCGCGAGCAGCGCAGACGGCGCCACGCAGCTGCTGCTCGCTGCGGCCGGCACGCGCACCCTGCGCAGCATCCGGGCCAACTGCCACTCCGCCGAGTGCAGCATGGCGACCTGCGAGTTCGATCACACCGTGGGCACGGGCGACAAGGCGACCACGACCAAGATGCGCGCCACCGCGCTCCTGCGCTACGACGACAAACTGCACGGCTTCCGCGTGTTCCACTGGCACGCATCGCCCGCGGCGGCGCACTGATTCGGGACGCTCGACTCAGCGCGCGTAGCGCGCGCGGATGCGCGGCACCAAGTACTCGGCGAACGCGGTCTTGAAGTCGTGCTTGGGCGCGAATCCAAAATCGCGGCGCGCCTTGCGGTCGTCGACGTCGGCCGGCCAGGAGTCGACGATCGCCTGCCGCTGCGTATCAGGTTGGAAGGTGATCTCCGCCTTCGGGAAATGCTTGCGCACCTCGACCGCGACTTCATCGGCCGACGGGTTGAACGCCGTCAGGTTGTAGACCTGCCGCGTCAGCTGCTTGCTGTCGACCGACGCCAACAGTAACAGCGCGTCGATCGCATCCGGCATGGTCATGAACGGGATGCGCGTGTCGGGCCGCACGAAGCAGACGTACGGCTTGCCCTCGGCGGCGGCGTGGATCATCTCCGGCGTGTAGTCGCTGGTGCCGCCCGACGGCACCGTCTCGGCGCTGATCAAGCCGGGAAAGCGCAGCGAGCGGAAGTCGAGGATGTCGGGCACGCGGTCCTGCGCCAGCCAGCGGTAGTGCTTGGCGTAGTAGCGCCCCAGGTGCTCGCAGTAGAGCTTGTTGCACCCGTACATCGTCGTCGGGTTGAGGTAGTCGTCTTCCCCCACCTTGCCGGCCTTGGCCTTGGTAGCGAGGTCGGGCAGGCCGTAAGCGGCGATCGAACTCGGGAAGATGAAGCGCACGCGCTGGCCGTGCGAGCGCGCCTGCTCAGCGGCGAGGCGCAGCAGGTGGATGGTGCCGCCGACGTTCACGTCGTGCGCCGTCTCCGGCGCGAACTCCGAGCGCGTCGACAGCAGCGCCGCGAGGTGGAAGATCTCGCGGATCTCGAACATCGCCAGCAGCCGTTCCAGCAGCGCGACGTTGCAGATGTCGCCGATGTGCGTCGACATGCAGCGGTCGCGCAGGTCGCGCGGCAGCTCGCGCACGTCGAGCGCCACCACGTCGCGGCGCCCCTGCTCGTAGAGCGCGTGGATCAAACCGTGGCCGACTTCACCGCCGGCGCCGGCGATCAGGATGGCAGAGTGGCGGCGTTCGCCGCGGCTGGTCATGGACATGGGAAGGCGAGGGAAGTCGCGCCGCACTATGCCGCCCTGGCGTGAGCTTTCCAGGGATCGTGCGACGCGGTTGGGGAGGCCTGGTCGACGACGCGGAAGGCGCCGGTGTCAAGGCGCGGGTCGGCGAGGCTATGCTCGCCGCGATGAGCGTCGAACGAGTGCATGGGGCGCGCGGTCTGCTGCGTGGATTGCTGCTCGCGTGCATTCCCGGCGTCGCAGCGCAAGACCCGGAGGCGACCGGGCGCATGAACAGGCTGTTGCGCCAACTCGGCAACGCCGAGCAGCGCGACTCGGCGGCGTGCGAGCTGATCGACCTGGGCGAGCGCGTCGTCGAGCCTCTCATCGCGGCGTTTCTCGCTGCCGACGCCACCTCGGCCGACGAGTTGCCGCGCATGTTCGCGATGTTGCAGGTGTTGAGCTTGCTCGGTGCCGATGCAACGGCCGCGGCCGACGCGCTCGCGACAGCCGCGTGTGACGCGCTGGGACCCCCGTTCGCCGATCCCGACATCGTCCGCCTTCGCCTGGCTCTTGCGGAGACCCACGCCAGCCTCGCGCCATACGGCGGCGCGCGCAACGGGGCGAGGACGTGGTTGAGGACCGAGGCCATCAACCAGTGCGCAGGCACTCGCCAGCCAGTTGCGCGCGGCGGGCGTCGTCGTGCAACCGGCAGCGACGGATCAAGCCGACCCGGCGGTGACTCGCATCAAGGAACTGGTGGCACGGGTCGGTGCGGGTAGTAACGAGGCGGTAGCCGCCGTGCGACAGGCTGGCGTGGCTGCGCTGCCGGCCCTGCAGGAACGTGTGCGTCTCGAGCACGCCGAGACTCCAGCGGCGGTTCTCGGTCTGATCGGTGAGCTGGGCGCAGGCCTCGACGCTGCGGCGCGCTACGACCTGAATCGAAAGGTTGCCGGGACCGTCGGCGACACCTGGGGTTCGCCCGGGCTCGCTACGGCGACGCTCAGCGCGGCAGAGCCGCAACCAACGAGAGGCGAAGCGAGCCACCCGGCGGCTCTGCCGCGAGTCATGAGCCGTAAGACGTAAGCCATAAGTCCAGATCGCGGTCTGACCGCATCCGCTGTCCGAGTTCCGAGCTTACGTCTTACGGCTAACGACTTACGTCTTTCCACAGCCGAAACATCTTCGCGCTTCGCGAAGATGCTTCGG
>JANPER010000074.1:0-2740 GCA_031423015.1 Planctomycetota bacterium
GGCAGATGCTCTCGGCGGCCGATGTGCTACGCGACCTCGGATTCCAGCCGCCGTGACTGCCCGCCGCGGTCCGTCCAGCGAGGCGGATCGTCACCGCCGCTCAGACCGCCGTAATCACGCGGATCCTGGCCACCGACTACACCCCAAGGAGTAAAGCGGCCTTGGGCCCTTTCGAGCCGTGCCGCGCCAGGCGCTGCACAGCTCTGGCGAGACAGCAGAGCTGGCTCGATGCTGGTCGGCGCTGCGCCGACATGCAACTGTGGTTGCGGCCCAAGGCCGCGATGGGCAGCGCGCATCGTGTTGCGCGTCGAGTCGATCCAGCAGGCTGCAGATCGTGGATTTCGGTCACGACCAGCTCGAGTCATTCGCGCGCGATCAGGCGCTGGTCGACCTCGGAGAGCCAGTGCCCGAGTGGGTCGGCGAATACCGCCGATAGCCCGAGCTGCCCGGCGGCGATCACGTTCTTCTCCTGATCGTCGACCAGCAGCACTGCCGCTGCGTCGCGCACGTGCGCGAGCAAGGGCGCGAACACCGACGTTTCGGGCTTGAGTGCGCCGAGCGCGTCGGACACCAGGACGCGATGGAACCAGCGACGCAGCCCGAACCGCTCGAGGCGATGCTCGATCCACGCGGTCCGATGATTGGTGAGCAACCACACCGGCACGTGCGCAGCCCAGCTCGGCAACCGCGGCGCTGCAGGACCGGGTGCAAAGAATGACTCGAGGCGTGCACCCCAGTCTTGGGGGTCGGCACCGACCAAGGTGCGCCAGATCGTCTGATCATCGATCGCGCCACGCCAGGCGCGCTCGCGCACATCGTCGCGCCATCGTGTCAGGACCGCGCCACGGTCCTGGCCGGTCGCATCCGCGAGCTGGTCGAAGAACGCGGCGAGTGGATTGTTGAACACCACGCCCTGTCCGTCGAGAACCAGCAGCTCGATCGCCGGTCTCGTCACGAGATCGATGCGGCCCGCACGTGCAGCAGCTCGAGCAGGCGCTCGGTCAGACCGCGGGGGGCGCCCAGATCGAGAGCCTCGACCCCGGCGTTCCGCGCCCGTTCGGCGAGCAGATCGTGGAGCACGCGAATCGTGCCGAACTGATCGAGCGACCGCTGGCCATCCCGCTCGGGCTCGCCTCCGCGACGAGCCGCGAGTTGGGCGCGATGCGCCGAAGCGTCTGCGAGCGTCAACATGAGCTCGACGACGACCGGACGGCTCGGGTGTTCGCCGAGCGAGCTCACCAGCTCGCCTGGCAGCAGGTGCACACCCTCGACGATCACGCTGCGCCGTTCGGTCAGGAGCCGCCGCACCACCGACACCAGTGCGCCACCGACCACGCGCGCTTGACGCACGTAGACCTCGGCCGGGTCGGCCCCCGTACCCACTGACTCGTACGTCGAGACGTGCAGCTCGGGCAGCACGGTCGGCGGGATCACGGTGCGCAGCACCTCACGGATCGTGTCGGTCGTGACGATCCGCGTGATGCCGAACCGCACGGCGAGCCGCGTCGAGATCGTCGATTTGCCGATCCCAGGTGCACCGCCGAGCACGAGCAACATCGGCCTGCCCTCGCGGCGCAAGCGGCGCCATGTCTGGTAACGCGCCGCGATTTCCGCACCAGCCCGCGCTTCGATCGTTCGCGCCGCCAGCGTCGTGAGCTCGCGAGCATCGATGGCCGAAACGTCACGACGGATCAGCTCGCGCTGGATCTCGGCAGCGATCGCGTAGGCCTGGTCGGTCTCCGCACCGGTGGCGAGGATGCTGGTCGCCATCAAGCCCTTCGAGAACGGCAAGCCGAGGCCCGCTGAATCGCGGACGATCACCAACCGACCGTCGGCCGCCAGATCGCTGGGCACCTCAGCTCGCCCCGTGGGCGTGACCGCGGAAAACAGTTGGCATGATGGTGATGACGTGGATCGTAGTAGCCACAGTTCGTCGTGGTAGGTCGCGCCGGAGAACAGGCAAGCCAGCGCAAGCCCCGACCCGCGCATCACGACCTGGCCTCCAGGCGCGCGCGCAGCGCCCACAGCACCGCTCGCTGTCGCGTCGCGCGCACGAGCATCACGATCGCTACCACGAGGAACGACCCGCCCAGACTGCCGACCGCCCATGCGGCCCCGGCCTCGGCGCGATTGAGCGCGATGCCGGTGCCGACCGTCGCGAAGACCAGGCTCGCGCCGACCGCCACGCGCGCCAGCGCGACGCGATCGTCGGCCAGCAGCGACGTGCGCTGCGTGCAGGACGATCGCTTCGCGGTCGAGCGGCGGCAGGGTCTCGAGCGCCAGAAGGATCTCGTCGCGCAGCTCCAGATGGAGCGCCGGGTCTGCCTCGCGCCCCGGCACTTCGTCGTCGAGCGGCACCGCCTGCTCCGCGGCCGCGTAGCTCGTCCGGATCCGTTCCCGGATCACCCGGCGCGCGACGCCGTGCATCCACGCCGACAACCGATCGGGTTCGCGCAGGCGGCCGAGCCCGCGCACGACCTGCAGCCAGATCGCCTGCAGGACCTCCTCCGCCGCCGCTCGCTGCCGGAGCATGCCGAGCGCGTGCCGCCACAGCCGCGGATGCCAGAGAGCGACGAGTTCGCGCCACGCCGCGTCCTCCCCTAGGAGTCTGCGTCACGGGACGGCCCGGAAAGTCCGAAGAAGAGCCGGCGACTTGAGCCAGTGGTGACCGCTCGCGCGTAGGTGCAACATGGGCGCGTTCCGGAAATGCGACGATGTGAACCAGGGCCTGCTGCTGCCA
>JANPER010000075.1:0-1522 GCA_031423015.1 Planctomycetota bacterium
GCAGGCAAGTACCTGCACGAGTTCCCCCGCCCCGGTACGTAGACGGCCGCAACTCACACCACAAGCCGACGACGCGTTGCTCGCCCGAGGCAGCTTCGGCCGCGGTGGATGGAAGGGATGGCACGCTGGCGACCACGGTGCTCCAAGACCTGTATCTCGGCTGGGCATGAATCTTTGATGATATCGAGCGACGCCTCCCAAATAGCGTGACGGAAAGGGCGAAGACCGGCCACCCATCGGCGCACGTGCTGGCGCTTGACACACGCCCCCCTCGCACGTGTTTTGCGCAGCGGGGAGTCTGCCTCGCTGCCCGTAAAGGAAGGACATAGAACATGATTCGTAGCATTTCATTCGCGTTGGCCGCGCTCGCCCTGTCCGCATGTGCAGCGGAGGTGGCTTCCGAGGATCCAGCCGCGCTGTCCGGCGCCACCGACAAAGTGATCGTCGCCGACTCCGCCTCGTATCTGATTGTGACGCGACAAGACACCCGGCGGTGCCGCTACCCCATCTGTGGCGGCTACTTCGTGAAGCGCGTGAACCAGACGCGCACGCGCTGTGCCGACGGCGTGCAGCGCTCCGAATGTCACGTAGTCGACTTGGACTTCGCTGCGACCGAGCTGTCGGCCGAGCAAGGCGCGAGCTTCACGAACGAGGTGTTCGGCCCACGCCAGGGTTTGGTTCGCGGCACGCTCGCGCAGCGCAAGGTCGGCGCGGGTGACCTCGCGGACACGCTCGTCGTGCGTGAAGCATGGGAGGGGCAGGCGCGCTCTACGCCCCGCGGCACGTTCATCGGTCTCGAGAGCAATGGCATCGTTTGCATCACCCATCCGTGCAACTCGATCGACGGGGAGATCCTGAACGTAGGCCGCCGCACCCAGCTTGCGGGTGTCGACCTTGCAGCATCAGGCGCCTCGCCCGAGGCGGTCGAGGCAGGCCTTGCGGCACTCCAATCCGACAAGGTGCTCGCCGCCGGACAGTCGGTGCGGGTCAGCGGACCTGCGGGCCAGAGCGCCGAGTTCCGGGCGAGCGAGTTCTACTTGCGCGTAGTCCCGAAGGCCCAGGGCTGTGAGCCGCAAGACGCGACGGGCATCGGGGCGTGCGAGCGCTTCTTTGGCTACGCGTGGGATGGTGCTTCTTGCACCGGTGTTAGCGGCTGCTCCTGTCAAGGGGCCGACTGCGACACGCTCTATACAGAACCTGAAGAGTGCGAGGCCGACCACGGGGCCTGCGGCGTTCTCGCCTGCGGGACCCGCGGCGGCGTAATGTGCGCGAAGGATGAGTACTGCGACTTTACCGCAGGCACCATGTGCGGTGCCGCGGACGAGGGCGGCGTTTGCCGCGCGCGTCCGGAAGTATGCACTCAGATCCACAAGCCAGTCTGCGGATGCGACGGAAACACGTACAGCAACGCGTGCCAGGCAGCCGCCGCAGGCATCGACGCTTCCGCCGACGGCCCCTGCGAGTAACAAAGCGGCCAGGGCAACGAGGGCTAGCGGAACTCGGAGACCGCTCGAGTACGCGG
>JANPER010000076.1:0-17950 GCA_031423015.1 Planctomycetota bacterium
TGCTCTGCGCGATGAGCGGGGACGCGCAGAGCGTCAGGGTCAGGAGGCCGAGGGAAGGAAGGGATGCGTAGTAGGTTTTCATGGTTCGAGTCTCATCCGGCGCGGCTTTGTGCTCGCCGCAGGTGCGCCGGGGATGCCCGCAGGTCGCATTCACCGCCATCTGCGGAAGGGGCCGGTGCAGGGCGCAGGTTTTCTTCTCGGTGTATGCCTGTTCCTCGACGCGACGCGCTTCCTGACCGATCTCACGAACGGAGATGCGGGCGGCGCTGACCCGTGAGCACGTGGGCGTGATGCAAGAGGCGGTCAAGGACCGCGGATACCGCAGCGTTGTCGCGTTGTCGCCGAGGAGCTTGCCCCAGTCGTCGACGGGCGATTCGAGGTGATCGAGGTGATCAGCGTGCTCGTGCGCTCGTAGGCGCATGACGACTTCGAGCAGGTCGGTTCTTGGCGTCGGCGGTGAAGGAGCTGGTCGCCGATCGTGATCGATGCCCGCCGGAGACGAGCAGCGTGCGAGGTCGAGGCCTTCCTCAAGCGATCGACGACCAGGACGACGTGCATCGCATCTACACCGCGGACCGCGCTCTTGTGATGCGCAACGCGGTCAGGCCGTGGCGGTGTATTCGCTGAAGATGCCGAACACCGCGTGCCGGCGCACGTCGCTGAACTCGGCGGCGACGAGCGCGCTGAGGATGGTGGGGGGCGGCACGCACGCGGCGATGGTGGCCCAGTAGTAGTCCATCAGCTCCTTGGTACGCGTGCTCTTGGCGCGCAGGCGCACCAGGCGCGGCACCAGCGTGCCGAAGTAGACGCGGGCCAGCGCGCGCGCCAGCTTGGTGCGCGGTTGGCTGATCTCCAGGAGGAGCACGCGCCCGCCGGGCTTCAGCACGCGGCGATACTCGCGCATCGCCGACACCAGGTCGTCGACGTGGCGCAGCGCGTAGCCCATCACCACGAAGTCGAAGGCGCCGTCGGCGAAGGGCAGCGGGTCGGCGCGTCCGCGCACCAGGGGCAACGTGCCGCGTAGCGCGTGGTGGCCGAGCATGCCGCGGCTCGGGTCCAGGCCCACGACGTGGTCTGCCGGCACGCCCGCGGCGCGCGCGGCTTTGCACACGAGGCCCGTGCCGGTGGCGACGTCGAGCACGCGCATCGTCGGCAGCAGACCGGCGCGGCGCAGCGCGTCGCGTCGATATCGCACGCCGGTGCCGAATGCCATGATCGTGTTGACGCGGTCGTAGTCGACCGCGGTGGCGTCGAACAGCGCGTCGAGGAACGGGCGATGCGCGCCGGCGCCGGCGTAGAAGTCTTCGAGGTGCTGATGCGGGCGCACGCTGGTCATCGTGGATCCTCCACCAGGCCCACGCGCGCGCGCTCGACGAAGCCATGGCTCAGCGCGTGCGTGACTTCGAGCCACTGCTCGCCGATCGACTCGACGCTCAGTGCTTCACCCGCGCGCAGCGTGAGCAGCGGCTTGGTCGACGCCTCCGCTTGCGCGTGCAGCGTGCCGCCGTGGTCGAGGACGACGGCGTGCGATGGCGCGGCGAGCCAGGTGCGATGCAGGAGGTGCGCGCCGCAACCGAGACCCAACGCCACGAGAAGCGCCATGCCGCGGCGAGCGTTGCGCCGCTGCGCCGTCAAGAACCCGAGCAGGCCGCCGGCCTGCAGGACGCTCGCGAGTGCGAGCAACTCGCGCTGCGTGAGGACCTCGAGCGGGGTGCGTAGCGCGCTTCCGAGTGACGACGGCGGCGGCTCGACGCCGAGCTGCGCTTCCACCAACCGCAGGTTGCCGCGCACCTCGGGATCGCGCGGCAGCCGCAGGAGCGCGCGGCGGTAACACCAGATCGCCTCGGCGCGTTGGCCCAAGCGGTAGGCGCAGTTGCCGAGGTGAAAGAGCACGGCGCCGCGCGGCACGTCGCCGGCTTGCAGCGCAGCGGTGTACAGCGCGTGCGCCTGCTGGAAGTCGCCGGCGCGGTAGGCGCGTTCGGCGCGTTCGAGATCGGCGGGATCTCGAGCGACGGGCGCGGCCCACGATCCGGCGCATCCCACGTGCAAGCTGAGCGAGCAGACTACGGCGAGCATGTTCACAGGGGTCGCTCCACGTGTTGGAACGAGTTCTCGAGGGCGTCCACCAGGTCAGTGGGGTGGTCAGCCGCGCGGCTCGTCGTGGTTCCGCCATAGCGCGACGCCGCAGCCTGCTCGACGGTGGCCGCGGTGTGCGCGGCCAACTCGGCGGGAATGCCGGCCCGGGTCAAGCGCTCGGCGAGGTCGGGGCTGATCACGGCCGCGTCTTGGCAGCGCAGGCGCGCGGCCAAGTAGGCGATGAAGGCGGCGTGCGCGTCGCGACCCGCGTCGGCGGTCGTGGTGCGAAACGCAGACGCCGCGCCGCGCGCGCGCTGACCCAAGGGGTCGCGGCGCGTGCGCTCGCGCGCGCGCAGCCACCCGGCGAGCGCGAGCGCGAGCAACCAGGGCGCGGCCAGCGCGGCGAGCATGACGCCGCGGCTCACGGTGTGGTCGGTACCGCGCTGCACCGTCGTCGACGTGACATCGAAGATGTCGTCGACGCCGGCGACGACGCGCGCCGTTGGGTTCGTCGCAGCTCCCGTTGGCCCTGCGCGCTTGCCGTCGGCGGCGATGCGCAATTCGATCGGCGCGCTGGTCGTCGTGTGATAGCTGGCGGGAGGCGTCGGATCGAAGAAGGCGAACGTCACGGGCGGCAGCATCGCGTCGGCGCGCTGCGCCGTGAGGTCGTACGTGATGACGCGCTCGGTCGCGTTCGCTGTTTCGACCCTGCCGAGCAAATGAAACCCGGCGAGCAAGTGAAACCCGGCGAGCTGGTCGAGGCGCGGCGCGGCGAACTGACGCAGGTTGCCGTCGCCACGCACGCGCAACGTCAGCTTGAAGCTTTGGCCCACCTCGACGTCGCGCGGCGCTGCGTCGGCCTGCACGGCAAAGCGGCCCACCGCACCCGCGAACGCCGCCGGCTGCGCGCTCGCGGGCCACGGCTCGATGCGCAGCAGCAAAGGCTTGCCGCGAGCGCAGCCCGGCTGACGCTCGACGGCGACGCGGCCGTTCACAAAGTCGTCGTCGAAGCGGGTGGCGAACGTGAAGCGCAGGCTGGGCCCGGGCACGCAAAGCTCGCCCGTGTGCGTCGGCAGCACGGTGCGTGTGATCTCGAACACCTCGAACGTGCGGCCGTCACGCACTTCGTCAGCGCCTTGCGTGGCGGTGGCGACGCTGTCGTTGAGCGCGAAGGTCGCGCGTCGACCGGAAGTCACACTCGGGTCTTCGTCGAGCAAGAGAGTCTGCGGCAGGCTGTCCCACCAACTGACGCGCACCTGCGCCGCGACGTCCAGCGCGCGTACGAACATCGGCACCAGGTGCTCGGCGCGGAAGCTGCGCTCGAAGCCAAAGCGCAGGCGCACGGTGACCTTCTGCTGCACGAAGAACGTCGTGCCTGGCGCGTGCAGTTCGATGAACGCGCGCGGCTCGTCGGTGACCGCAGGCAGCACTTCAATGCGGCTCGGCGCCGAGGTGAAGATCTCGTTGCCGACGCTGGCCGCGAACGGCGGCAGGTTGAACGTGCCATCGCGCTGCGCCGCTGCGCTGATCACAAAAGCGATGCTCGTCTGCGTCACCGCGCGTCCCTCACTCCACGCCATCGCCGTGCTCGTCACCGGCGCCGCCGCCGACCACGTGATGCCGTCGACTGACGCCAGCACGCCGAGCGTCGCCTGCTCGACGCCGTCGAGGCGCAGCGTGAACTCCGCGCGTTCACCGGCCGCGATCACTTCGGGCTCGGGGCCACGCAGCGACAGCAGCGGGGTCGCGACCCCCGCGGCCTGCTGCGCGGTACACGGCGCGACGCCGCACGCCAACAAGAGCAACCGCTTCACCAGTCTCTCTGCACCTCGACCGACGCCGCCTGCTGCTGGCTGCGCCGTAGCCGTACCTTCTCGCGTTCCCTCGCCGCCAGCTTGTCGAGCAAGCGCCGCACTTCGTCGCGCGACAACTCATCGGTGGGCGGCTTCTCGGGCTCGGGCTTCTTGCTGTCGTCGGGCGGTGGCAGCTTGGGCTTTTGCGCGTCGGGCTCCTTCTTGGCCTTGCTCTTCTTGTCGTCCGCCGCGGCCTTCTGCGCCTGCAAGTGTTCGAGCCAGCGCACCGCGCGTTCGGCGTTGCGGCGCGCCGCCGGCCAATCGGGTCGGCTCATCGCCGCGGCTTGCCACGCGTTGCGCGCCGACTCGCCCAGCGCGAGGGCGGCGTCGAACGCGAACGGCTCACTCTCGACGCTGCCCGCCTGCTTGGCCGCGGCGGCGGCGCGCGCGAACGCGACGTTGCCGCGCAGGAAGTCGCGCAGCGCGACGAACTCGGCGCCGCCCAGCGTCGCCGCTTGGTCGGCCGCGCCCTCGGCGGTGCTCAGGGTGTCGGCGCGCAGCGCGGCGAGCGCTTTGTTGTAGAGCAGCGCGGCCGAGGCTTCATCACCGGCGGCCTGCTCGGCCGCGGTGAACGCCACGAGTGCGTCGGCGAAGCGACCTTCTGCATAGGCGCGCCGGCCCTCGACTGAGCCACCGGCTGAGCCGTTGGCCGCAACCAGCAACAGCGCGCACAGTCGCCGAGGCGCCGCGCGGCGTGCGGGGGCAGGCGAGGCGAGGTCGATCAGGAGAAGGCGTCGCACAGGCTCTTGGTCGATCGGATCATGCAGCATCCGGATCGCCGGTGCGCCGGGCAAGCCCGTAACCGGTGACGACGGAGACCGTCGGCGCGTTGGCTGTGCGTGCGCTGCGCGCCCGGTCCAGCAGGATGAGTTCCCACACCCAGATCAGGAGCGCTGCCAGCAGCGGCCACTGGAACTGGTTCTTGCGCTCGCGGCGCTGTTCGATTGCCAGCGCTTTGCGCGCCATCGGCACGACGCGGCGGTCGTACAGCTCGACCAACGGCTGCGCGCTCGTGGCCAGGTCGACGAAGTCGCCGCCGCCGGCCGCGGCGATCTGCTGCAAGCTCGCGACGTCCATCGCCGACACCACCTCGCTGCCCGTCTTGTCGCGCAGGAAGGCCTCGCCGCGCTCGCCCTCGACGGTGATCTTGCTGCCGCGCGGCGAGCCGACGCCGACGGCATGCACCACCACGCCGCGCTCGTTGGCCGCCGTCGCCAGGCGCAGGCCGCGCTGCTCGTGATCCTCGCCGTCGGTGACCAGCAGGATGGCCTCGTGGTCGCCAGACGCGGAGTGCAACGCCGCGAGCGCACACTCGAGCGCCGCGCCCAAGTCGGTGCCGCCGCGCCGCACCGCCACCGGGTCGGCTTGATCCAGCAAGTCGAGGAAGGTGTCGACGTCTTGCGTCAGCGGCACGATCAGGCGGGCCTCGCCGGCGAACGCCACGAGGCCAAGTCGATCGCCGCGCGCGCGCTCGGCCAACGCGCGCACGTGCTGCCGCGCTGCGGCGAGGCGCGATGGCGGCACGTCGCGCGCCAGCATCGAACGCGACACGTCGAGGCAGACGATGAGGTCGACGCCGCGTTGTTCGAGGCGCTGGCTGTCGCTGCCCCACTGCGGTTGCAGCGCGGCGCCGATGGCGCACAGCAGGCCCGCCGCGAACATCAGCCGGCGTCGTCGACGATTGCGCCAGTGCACGTCGGCGGTGAGCTTGCCGGCGCGTGGCCCGAGCAGGCGCGCGCGGCGGCGGTGCTGCTGACGGTCGATGCCGACCAGCGCCAGCCAACAGAGTGGCGCGAGCGCGAGCCACGGCCACGCGGCGGCGAGTGCGAAGTGGTCGCTGAGCGCGGCGAGGGTCATGGCATCACCGAGAACCAGGTCGCCCGCAGGAAGCGGCCGAGCAGCAGCGCCGCGAGGGCCGCCACCAGGAACGGTAGAAAGCGCTCCTCGACCCTGAAGCGCGGCTCGGCCAGCGCGGTGCGTTCGAGCCCGTCGATCTCGGCGTAGACCGCGCGCAGCGTGTCCGCGTCGGCCGCGGCAAAGAACTTGCCCTCGGTGCGGCGCGCGACGCGTTCTATGACCGTCGTGTCCAGCGCGCGCATCGCGCCATCGGGTAGGCGCTCGCCCACGCCAACCGCGATCGTGTAGGCGCGCACGCCCAACTCGTGGCAGAGCTGCGCGGCGTGCAGGGGCGCGATCTCGCTTGGTGTCTGCGGCGTGGCCACGTTCTCCTCGCCGTCGGTGAGCACGATCGCGACCTTCGACTTGGCGAGGCCTTCGCGCAGCACCTGTGCCGCGCGCGCCAACGCCGCGCCGATGCCGGTGGCGTCTTCTTGGCTGTCGCTGGCCACCATGCTGACCTCGCCGAGGATCTGGCGCAGCGCGCGGTGGTCGAGGGTCAGCGGGCAGCGCACGTCGGGGTAGCGCGCAAAGCACAAGAGGCCGACGCGATCGTGGGTGCGCGCGGCGATGAACTGCGCCGCGGCGTCCTTGGCGACGTCGAGGCGGACGCGTTCGCCATCGAGGTCTTGGGCGCGCATCGACGACGACACGTCGAGGCAGAGCAGGATGTCGATGCCGTCGGTGGTCTCCGGCAGCGGGGTGCGTTGCACCGGGCGCGCAAGGGCCAGGAGAACCAGCAGCAAGCCGAGTGCACACAGCGCGCCGGGCAGCGGCAGCCAGCGCTGACGCATCGACTCAGGCAGCCGCGGCTCCACCAGGGTGAGCGTGTCGCTCGGGGTCGGCGCCTTCGTGCCGCCGAGAAAACCGGCGGGGGCGAACGCGATCCCGGGCGCGGCGCGCCGGCGCTCGACGAAGAATACGGCGACGACCAGCGGTGCCAGCAGCAAGAACGTAGGGTCGAGCAGGCGCAGGCCGGTGAGCGCTTCGAGGAACGAGTTCACGCGCGCGTTCCCGGCGTGTCGCGCACGAAGTGTTCCACGGCGGTGAGCGCGCGCTCGCGTTCGGTGGGCAAGGGCGCGGCGCGCGCGAACTTCACCAGGTCGCACACCGCCAGCGCGCGCGCCGCGAGTTCGTGCGACGGCAGCGCCAACAGCTCGGACGCCGCCAGAATCTCGTCGGTGGTGCGCTCGGCGCTCTTGATGTCGAAGCGCTCGGCGACGTAGTCGCGCAGGATCGCGGCCAACTCGATGAAGTAGACCTCGGTGGCGGCGGCGCCCTCGGGCGTCTGCGTGCGCAAGCGTGCCAAGCGGCGCTGCGCGCGCTCGTGCGGTGTGCCTGCGGCGCGCTCGATTGCGCCGGCGGGCGACTTGACGGCGCGCGCGCGCCAGCGCGACCAACCAACCATCGCTGTGCCGCCGGTCAGCACGGCGGCGCCGAGCGTCAGCCACCAGTGCATGCGCGAGGGGGGCGGCTCGGGCAACAGGTCGCTCGGCAGCTCAATGGCGCCGTCGTCGTCAGCCGGCAGCGCCGTGCGCACACGCAGACTGAGTTCGTTGCCCGTCGCGATGCGCTCGCTGCCGTCGGCCGCGCGGGCGCGAAACGCCGGGATCGTGAGCTGCACCACGTCGCGGCCGAACACGAACGCGTCGTAGCGTCGGGTGTCCTGCACGTGCGTGGCGTTCTGCACCCGCGCCGCGTGCACGAGTCGCAGACTCAGCGGCGCGAAGGCTTGCGGTCCCCATTCCTGCGGCACCAAACCCTTGCGCCACGAGCGCACGACGGTGAGTGGAATGGCGCGGCCGAACTCGATCTCCGCGGCGCCGGCGCTCACCTGCAAGGCGATCTCGTCGGCGGCGATGACGACGCGCTCGCCGCACCCTGTCACCAGCAGCAAGCCGACGCACGCCCACTTCATCGCTTGGCCCCGCGCAGCTCGCGCATGCGAAAGAACGTGAGCAGCGGCCGCGCGATCGCGTCCTTGTCGGGGGCGTGCGGCATTGGCACGTCCATCAGGTCGACCTGCGCGCGCCGCAACGCGTCGGCGCCCTGCTGGCGCCAGCGCGCGACGCGTTCGTTGTAGGCGGCGCGCACCGCCTTGTTCTGCAAGTCGACCACGACGGTGCGCCCGCTCTCGGGATCGCGCAGCCGCATCAGGCCCGCCGCCGGCGCCGACAACTCCGGCGGCAGCAGACGCACGGCGATCAGGTCGGCGCGGCGCGCGCCCGCGGTGACCGCGCGTTGCCAGCCGCTGGTGAGAAAGTCGGACACCAAGAACAGCACACCGCGGCGGCGCTGCACGTGCGCGGCAAACTCCAGCGCGGTGCCGAACGATGCCGTGGTCTCGACGCTCGGTAGCGCCAGGCAATCGCGCACGATGCGCAGCGCGTGACGCAGCCCCTTGGCCGGCGGCACGTAGCAGTGCACGCGGTCGCTGAACGCGATCAACCCGACCTTGTCCTTGTTGCGCACCGCCGAGAGCGCGAGGCAGGCGCACACGCGCGCCGCCATCTGCCGCGCCGACCACACGCCAAAGCCGCCGCTCATCGACGCCGACACGTCGAGCGCGAAGGTCAGCGTCAGTTCGCGCTCGTCGACGAACTTCTTGACGTAGGGGCGACCCATGCGGGCCGACACGTTCCAGTCGATGGTGCGCGGGTCGTCGCCCTCGACATACTCGCGCACCTCGTCGAACTCGATGCCCGCGCCGCGAAACACCGACGTGTAGCCGCCCGCCAACGTGCCGGTGACGAGCCGGCTGCTCTGCACCTCGATGCGGCGCACCTCAGCCAGCAGTTCCGCCAGCTCGTCGTCGCGGTCGTCGATCATCCGTGGAAGCCTCGGCGAGGGCTAGGCGCGCCGAGCGCGAATCACACCTCAGCGTCGAGCCAGCTCCGCTGGCTCGCCTGAACTCTGCCGCGCCTGGCGCAAACGAAGTTCAGCGTCGAACCAGCTCCGCTGGCTCGCCTGAACTCTGCCGCGTCTGGCGCGGCAGAGTTCAGAACTGGCCCAGAGTCAACACCGCGAGGTTGGACGTCGCGATGCCGGCGGCATTGATGCCGGGCGTCAACGTGACGGCTTGCACCGGGATGGCCAACCCAGACAGGGCCATGTTGGCCGGGATCGGTAGCGGGACCGATGCTGTGCTGCCCGCCGTGGCAAAGGGCAGAGTCAGCAAGATCGGGTTGTTGTAGAGGAAGCACTGCGGCATGCCCAGGAAGGTCAGGTCGATGCCAGGGACCTCGGTGCCGATGATCTCCACACCGCCCAAGCTGCCGGCGCGGATGTCGCTCACCAACAACTGGCACGTCCCGCCCAACAAGGGACGAGTCGCGTCTTGTGCCAGCGGCCGGGAGTCCGCGCCCGTCGAGAACGGCAACGACGCCGAGATGTCACGGTTGCCTGGATCGCGGCCGTTGTTGCCCGGGGTGAACGCGGTCAGCGTCTGGTGCGACACGATCGACACCGATTGCCAGACGTAGTCGACCACGCCGTTGCTGTACATCACCACTTGCAGCGTGTTCGAGCCGCCGGAACCGAACTCAGGCATGTTGCGCCAGGTGATCAGCACCCGACCGTTCGGGATGTCGGCGTTGTAGAAGACGTTGTTCACGTTGGTGCCGCCGTCCGGCAGCAAGTCGGTCCACGCCGGGAACAAGCGCGGGCCGCCGATCAAGGCGTCGGCCACCGTTGGCGTGAACGACGTCGACGTGCCGGTCCCGTTCAGGTAGATGAACGCGTTCGAGCAGATGCGGATCTGAGTCGTGCTCCCACTCGGGAACGCGAAGGTGAAGGGCAACGTGATCGCCGGCGACAGGCTGTCGTCGGTGAGCCCCAGGCCCGTGCCCGTGGGCGGCACGTAGGTGGCAGGGCTCGGGGTGACGGCGTAGCCGCCAGCCGACGGCGTCATGCGGATGGCGGTGTTCGACAAGTCGAAGGTGCTGGCGCCAAACAACTCGTAGTAGGTCGAGGAGCCAGCGACGCAGCCCACGCCGGACTTGCGCACGGCGGCGAGCCCGTTGGCGCTAGAGAGGCCGAACGCCACCGCATACGGCACGCTGGCGATCTCCAGGCTGGCGGCGCTCACCTCGATGGTGAGGTTGCCGGTGATCGGCGCCGAGAACTCCACTTTCTCGTACAGGTTGCGCAGCGTCGCGCTGCTGGCGACCGTCGTGGCGCCGTCCTTGATCGTGAGGTTGAGGTTCGACCACGCGGTCGACGTCAGCACGTGCCGGTTCCACACCAGGGTCACGGCGTAGATCTGATTGGTGGTGACGGCGAGGGTGTGCGTGTTGGGCGTCACCGTCGAGTTGATGGTGCCGGAGAGCACTCGGTTGGCGCGGGCGGCGTCGCACGCGATGTCGTCGCGCAGGAAGCCCATGCCGTAGTGGTTGCGGTTGCGGCTCGGGTTCTGCGCGGCGATGCTCTCCGTGTTGTTGAGCATCAGCGCCTTGAGTTCGCGGACGTTGCTCGCCATGCGCACGTTCTTGACCAACGCAGCCGCGCCGCACACCTGGGGCGATGCCATCGACGTGCCATCTGCGATCCAGTCGGCGTTCTGATTGCCGAACTGTGGCATCACGGTGCCGACGCCGCAGCCAGACAGGTCGGGGAAGAAGCGCTGCGTGTCGCCGCTGAGCGGGCCACTCGACGAGAAGGTTGCCACGGTCTTGTTGGTGGGATCGATCGCAGCCACCGCGATGCCGTTCGCGGTCGATGAGCTGCCCGTGGTGCTGGTGCCACTGTTGCCGGCCGCGGTCACTGGCAGGACGCCGGCGTTGAGGGCGCACGCGTCGATGGCCTGCTGGCTCACGTCGAGCGGGTTCGGGCTGCTGCCGTACGACATGTTGCCGGTGACCGTGCCGTAGGTGGCGGCGTCGGCGGCGACGCGTTGCCAGCCGGCGGCCTCGATCGCGAGACTCGAGCCGCACGAGCCGGCGATGTTGCAGATCGAGTAGGCGATGACCTTGGCGTCGGCCGCGTGGCCAGCGTCGGCGCCGACCGTCGACCAACCTGCGCCGGCGGCGATGCCAGCGACTCCGGTGCCGTGCGGGTGGTTGTTGTTGGCCGGCTGCGAGCCCAGCGCGAAAGCGCCCATCAGGCGCGAACCATCGAGGCCGCCGGCGGTGTGGTTGTTGCGGTCGGCGTTGCGATAGAAGACCTGGTGCGGCATGTTCACGCCGTTCGACGACGTGTCGGCGCTGGTGTCGACGATGGCCACACCCACGCTCGTGCCGCGGTTACCCGCCGTGTGCTCGGCGTCGGCGTTGTGATGGCTGCTGTCGGTCGCCACCTTGATGAACGGCATCGAGCCGCCCCCCAGCGGATAGGTGGGAAGGTCAGGATGGACGTACAGGACGTTGGGCAGCGCGCGCACTGCTTCGACCTTGTCGTTCGGGATGTCGATGTTGGCGGCGTTGATCAGCCAGAACTGGATGTTGACCGCCCCGCCCAGCGCCTCGACGGCCTGGCGGAACGGTTCCTGGTCGAGCTTGGCGCGCTGCTCCAGGTCGCGCACGATCTCGTTCACCACGGTGCCCGGTTGCCGGCTGTCGTTCGCGGCCTTGAACTCCTGGAGGTCGAAGCTGCGCGTGCTGAACGTCACGTTGTAGCGGTGTGTGCCGGGCAACTTGCCGACCACCGGTTCGGTGCCGATGCCACGCTTGATGTCGGCTTCGACCGGCGTGATGGCGGGCTTGGTGGCCTGCGCTGAGAGCGCGCAGGACAGAAAGAGAGCGCTCAGGGAGAGTGTGCCTGTTCGTTGCATGGGTGATCCAAACCTGGGGGACGAGTCCTCGGGTCGCGGCGTGCGGCCGTGCGGGCCGTAGAGGCTAGCTGTTGAGGAGCGCACCGTGTCTTGGTTTCTTGGCTGACAGGACCGCTGCGCCGTCTCGTCGATCATTGCGGCGCGCGCTAAGCTGATGGGGTCCTTGCCAATGCTCGCATCCCTCTTTCTTCGTGGCGTGGCCATTTTGTTGGCCGGTGTCATCGTCGTTTCCGCCTCGGTCGCCCAAACCGACACGCCCCAACCCGGCAGCCGCGAGGCGATGTGGTGGGCGCCGACTGCCGAAGACTGGCAGAAGCCGGTGCTCATTCAATGGCAGCGCACCTGGGATGACGCGGTCGCGCTGGCGAAGGAGACCGGCCGGCCGATCTTGGTGTGCGTCAACATGGATGGCGAGATCGCCAGCGAGCACTACGCCGGCGTGCGCTACCGCATGCCGGAGATCACCAAGCTCTACGAACCGTACGTGTGCGTGATCGCGTCGACCTATCGGCACACGCCGCGCGATCACGACGAGCAGGGCCGGCGCGTGCTGTGCCCGCGCTTTGGCTGCGTCACCTGCGGCGAGCACATCGACATCGAGCCGATCTTGTACGAGAAGTTCCTCGACGGCCGCCGCATCGCGCCGCGGCACATCATGGTCGAACTCGACGGCAAGGAGAGCTATGACGTCTTCTACGCGTTCGACACGGCGTCGGTGTTCAAGGCGATCGGCGACGGCATCGCTGACCGGCAGGCGCCGCCGCCGCTGGTGCGCGGCGATCGCTCGCTGCTGGAACGCGTCGCGAGCCCGGACAGCAACGACAAGGCGGCGGTGGAGAACGCGTTCCAGAGCGCGGATCCGGCGCTACGTCGCGCGTTGCTCGATGCGGCGCTGGCGCGAGGCAAAGACGCGCCCGTCGACCTGCTGCGCCTGGCGCTGTTTGGCCTCGACGTCGAGCAGAGCCGAGTCGCGCGGCAAGTGTTGGCGCAGTCGACTTCGCCGGCCGCGGTCGACCTGATCGCCGAGGCGCTGCGCGTGCCGATGGATCCAGCGGAACGCGAGGCGTTGGTTTTGGCGCTGAGCCGGTTGGGCGACGCGTCGCCGCGCGCGCGCACCCTGGCCGTGGTGCACAAGGGGCTCGGCACGCGCTCGGCGGCGGTCGACGTGGAGCGCTGGAACAAGGCGCTCGACAGCGTCGTGCAAGATGGCGGCGCCTACGCCGCGGCGCCGGACCGCAGCCAGCTCGAAGCGCGCATCGACAGCAAGGCCGTGGAGCTGCGCAGCAAGCCGAGCGACGCCGCGGCGCAGTTGGAGCTAGCCGAGGCCAAGCTGGCGCACGCCAGCGATCCGGCCACGCGGCAGTCGCTGGCAGCGGACCAGAAGGCGGGGCGCAAGTTCGCGCGCTTGATGTTCGAGGACGCGTACCGCTCGGCGGTCGAGGCCGAGAAGCTCGGAGCGACCGGCTGGCGGGTGAACTCGGCGATCGCGCTGTCGGCGGTCGAGCTGGGCAATGAAGACGAGGCCTACGCGCGCGCCGAAGCCGCGGTGCAGGACATGCCGCCTGACGCGCAGAGCTGGCACTCGATGGCGGTGATGCAACTGTTCGCACATGCGCGGCAGAAGGCGATCACCAAGGCGGTGGTGGCCAAGACCGACTGGCCGCAGCAATGGATGACGGACATGCACGCGGCGTATGCCGTGTTGGCCAAGCACCCGCTGGGCACCGATCAGCACGTGGTCGACCACTACGACTTCTTGAAGTGGCTCGGCGCGCGCGGGCAAGCGGCAAGGGCATTGGACAACGGGCTCGCTCGCTTTGCCGACTCGTGGCTGATCCACGACCGCCTGCGCGGTCGCCTGCTCGACGACAAGGGAATCGACGGCATCGAGCCCGCGTACGAGGCGCTGTTGCACAAGCCCGACGCGCCACCCGACATCACGTGGTTCGCGGGCTACGCCTCGCTGGTAGCAGCCGAGTTCCATCGTCGCGCCGGCCGCGTCGAGCCGGCGTTCGCGAGCTACGCGCGCGGCATTGCCCACTTCGAGGAGTTCGTGGCGCAGAGTCCCGAGCGGCGCGACACCGCCGATCACTACGTGGCGATGGCGCACGGCGGTCGCGCGCGTTTGGCGTTCGAGGCCAAGGACGATGAGCGCGCGGTGGCCGAAGTGTTGGCCGCGTTCGAACGCCGCGCCGCGTCGTCGGCGACGTTGGACGGTCTCAACATCTCGACGGTCGACACTGCCAAGGTGCTGCTGACGCGGTTGAAGGCTGACAAACGCGAACAGCTCGTCGCCAAGCTCGACGGCGCGCTGCGCAGTCTCGATCCCGAGTTGCTGCGGTTGCCGGCGTACGAGTTCGAGACGCGACCGGCGGGTGGGCAACGCCGCGGGCGGCGGGGCGGGTAGCCCGGTTCGGGTCAGGCGCCCGGCTGGGCTAGCGCGCGCCCCAACCGCTCCACCGCCCAGTCCACTTCGCTCTTCTCGATCACCAGCGGCGGCGCGATGCGGATGGTGTGGCCGCGCGTGTCCTTGCACAGCATGCCGTCAGCCATCAGCTTCTCGCAGACCCTGCGCGCTGGGCCGGCTTCCGCCTTGAGCTCGATGCCGAGCCAGAGGCCGCGCGCGCGGATCTCTTTCACCGAGGGCGAGCGCAGGTCAGCGACGCCAAGGGCGAAGTGCTTCCCCAGCTCGCGCGAGCGCTTGCACAGGTCCTCGTCGATCAACACGTCGAGCGCGGCTTCGGCCACCGCGCAGGCCAGCGGGTTGCCGCCGTAGGTCGAGCCGTGTGAGCCGGGGTCGAACACCGACATCACCTGGTCGTCGGCGAGGAACGCGGACACCGGATACATGCCGCCCGACAGCGCCTTGCCGAGAATCACGGCATCGGCGCGCACGCCGCTCTCGGTGTGCGCGAGCATCGCGCCGGCGCGGCCGAGGCCGGACTGAATCTCGTCGCAGATCAGCAGGACCTTGTTCTGATCGCACAGCGTGCGCAGGCCCGGCAAGAAGGCGGGCGGCGGGATCAGCACGCCGGCCTCGCCTTGGATCGGTTCTACCAGCATCGCCACGGTGTTCTTGGTGATCGCCGCGGCGGCGGCCTCAGGGTCGCCGTAGTCAACCACCTTGAACCCGGGCGTGAACGGCCCGTAGCCCGAGCGCGAGTCGGCATCGTCGGAGAAGCTCACGATGGTCGTGGTGCGACCGTGGAAGTTGCCGGCGAACACGATGACCTCGGCGCTGTTCTCCTTGACCCCCTTCACTCGATAGCCCCAGCGTCGCGCTGCCTTGATTGCGGTCTCCACCGCCTCGGCGCCGCTGTTCATCATCAGCACCTTGCTGTAGCCGATCAGTTCGCTGAGTTTCTTGCACAGTGGTCCGAACCGATCGTTGTGGAACGCGCGCGAGGTGAGCGCGAGACGCTGCGCCTGCTCGATCAGCGCGGCGACGATGCGCGGGTGACAGTGGCCCTGGTTCACCGCCGAGTACGCCGCCAGGCAATCGAGGTAGCGCTTGTCGTTGACGTCCCACACGAACGCGCCCTGGCCACGCGTGAGCGCGACCGGCAGCGGCTTGTAGTTGTGGGCAGCGTGCGTCGCCTCCAGCGCGAACAGGTTGGCAGTGGCGTTGATGGTCTTTTGCGGCGCCATGGGCGGGCTCTGGAGCGGTTTCGGCGCGCGCGGACGATGGACTCGACGTCGCACGCGCACTGAGTTTCAGGTCAGGATGGCCGGCCATCCTCGTTCCCCGACTCTACCGCAAGACGCTGCCGAACCCCTCGCGACGAGTTCGGCGTCACCGGCTTCAGGGCTTCCGGTGGGCAAATGGCTGTGCCGCGGCTGACTATCGCGCTGGCAAGCGCAGTTCGAGGCGCGCGACGCCGTTCGATTCGATCACCACCGGCGTCACCGGCGAGCGCTTGCCGCCATGTTCGGCCGAGATTGTCCAAGGCAGCACCGAGATGCTGGGCCACACGGCGAGGCCGCGCAGGTCGGTGACCTTGATCGAGTCGGCTGGGCGCAGGCCCGGCGCGGCCTCCTCCCTGGCGATCACTTTGGCGGCAAACACCGGACGTCCCTTGGTGTCGAGCACGGTCACTTCGAGGCGGCCGGCCGGCTGTGGTCGCAACACGCGTTCGAGATCGGTGCCGGCGACGAACGGCGCGGTCCGACAGCGGCCAAAATCGCTGGTGCGCAGCTCGACGACGTAGCGAGCACCGCGCTCGAGGCCGTCGACCAAGATCTCGTTCTGACGTTCACACGTCACATCCTGCGACTCGGCTTGCACCCACGTGCCGTCGGCGCCGCTCCGGCTCACCACGATCCTGGCGGAAGTGATCGCGGCGCGGTTGCTCGGCTCGACCTTCAGGCGCAGCGCAGCACCACGCAGCAGGTCGCGATCGAGCACGAAGTCCTGCTGTGAGGGCGTCAGGTCAGCGCGAACTGCTCGCGTGTGGGAGCGCGACGGGTCGGGCACACACATGAGTTCGTAGGCGACGTCGGGGAGCAGCCGATCAAAGCGATAGCTGCCGTCGTTGCCGACCTCCGCGGTTGTGACGTCACCGGCCATGTCACTCGAGCTGAGCCCGTCAGGCACGTCGAGTGGCTTGGGGGTCAGGGTCATGGTCGCGCCACCGATCGCCGTTCCATCCCGCCAGCGCACGGTGCCGAACATCGTCGCCGGCGGGCGCAAGTGCAGTCGCACCGCGCGCGAACCCGCGGTCGCGGCGTCGACGTGCTCGAGCACGCTGTGTGCCCACTCGCCGTGGCGCGCGACGATGCCGTAGACGCCAACGCTCGGCAGCAAGATGCGGAACGCGCCGCCCTCGTCGGTGCTGGCCGATGCCTGGAAGTGTGGCACCCGCGCATCGGCCGTGGCGTCGCGATCGAGGCGCGTGAGGCTCACGTCGGCGCCGGATATCACCACGCCGTTGGGATCGAGCACGACGCCGGTGAGGGTCACGGCGCCGAGCATGCGGATCCGCACGTCGAACGCGCCGCCGGGTGCGCTGTCGAGGACGAGTTCTTCGGAGTGTTCATCGCCGAGCGTGGCGCGCAGGCGGAACGCAAACGGTGCGTCGAGATTGAGCGAGAACTGGCCGCGCGCGTCGGTGGTGATGCCGCGCACTACGCGACCACGCAATGGACCCGACGCGGTGGGCTCTGCGGCGAGGTTCGCATTCGGCAGCGGCTGACCGGCGGCGTCCACCAAGAGGCCCTGCACGCGACAGCTCTGGCGAACGACGAGCACGAGTTCGGCACCGTCGTCGGGAACGTCGACTTCGACCAGGCCCGAGGTCGCGCCCTGCGTCGTGGTGGCGAGGATGGTCAACGCGCCGACGCACGCCACGCGGCAACGGCCATCGCGGCCGGTCCGACCAAGGGGCTCGAGTTTCAGTGGCCTCGACGCGGCTCCCGCCGCGCCACCGGCGAGCCACGATTCCACGAGGGACATGTTCGAGAGGGCGATGCCAACCCCGCTTTGTTGCACGTGAGTCAAGCCGAAGGGGGAGGGTCCAGGCGGGGACACTGCCCTGAGCCTGAACGCGATGTCGCGTTGCGAGGACCGTTCTTGCAGTTTGCGAGCGAAAAGCGCGGGCGTGGCTTCGACGACGAACTCCAGACCGACCTCCGTGTGTCGGATCGTGGCGAGGCTGGATCCATCGACGTGGATCCTCGAGGCAATGAGGTCCAACGCGTCCTTGGCTTCCTCTGCGACCGCGCGCTGGAGCTGCGCGTGCGCGATCGGCGCTCCATTGGCGTCGAGCACCAACACCACGAGTTCACCGGGGACAGGCGGCGCCCCCGCGTGCGTTGTGGACTCGGCACCCTCGCTCTCGGCCGCGGGCGTGATCGCCGTGCGTCGCACGCCGTCGAGTGCCGGGGCGGCTTCCGCCGGGGCGGCGAGGACGCTCTTTGCGGTGGCCGATCGCGTGGGCCCCGGGTCGACCGCAGCGTCGACGTCACCCGACGTGGCCGGCGGCCACAACACCGCGCCAGCCGTGATCACCAAGACCACGGCCGCTGCCGCCAACACGTTTTTCTGCACTCCCATCGCCGTCACTCCTACACCAACCGGATCGAGCCCGAGTGGCAGCGGGCGCTGCCAGGAAACGAAGCCAGACGATTCAGGAATGTAGCCTTGATTGGCGTCAGCGTCTCAATCGGGTGTGCTCGCTCGATACGTCGCGCACGTCGAAGCAGAAAGCCGCCGCCGCATACCTCAGCGCGGCAGAGCCGCAACCAACGAGACGCGAGGGCGGCTGCATGAACGGCTCTGCCGCGAGTCGTGAGCCGTAAGACGTAAGCCCTAAGTCCCAGACCGCTGCCTACCTGTCTGACCGCCTGTCCGCGTTCTGGA
>JANPER010000077.1:0-11056 GCA_031423015.1 Planctomycetota bacterium
GTCGATGAAGTCTTCGACCCGAGACACCCCGTGGCGATCCATGTAGCGGCGCACGCGGGCGCCGTGGTTCGCCATGACGTCCATCATCTTGCGCGACGTCTTGCTGAACCACAGGTTGTTCTTGAAGAAGTCGCAGTGGCCGTACACGTGCGCCATCACCAGCTTCTGCTCGGTGACGGAGTTGCTCCGCATCAAGTAGGCGTAGCACGGATCGTTGTTGATCACCAACTCGTAGATCTTCGACAGCCCATAGCTGTAGCTCTTGCTGAGCTGCTCGTACTCCATGCCGAAGCGCCAATGCGGGTAGCGCGTCGGGAAGCCGCCATAGGCAGCGACCATGTTCAGCTCGTCGAAGTCGATCAGCTCGAAGATCACCTCGTAGAAGTCGAGGCCGTAGCGCTTGGCGAGTTCGCGGGTCTCGTCGCGCAGCTTGGCGAGTTCGGGCGTGAGGTTGCCCATCCTCTACCTGCCCTTGCCGAGGAACGACTTGATCGAGCCCAGGAGCACTTCAATGCCACACACCTCAGGCATGCGCCCGCGCCCCAACTCGGCACCCGCCCCGGACACGCACCTTGCTCGCCTTATCTCGCTATCTCGCCGCTGCCAGCTCGACAGCCGAGCCGTAGCGTCGGTCCGGGTCCTTGGCCATCGCTTTGAGCACGACCCAGTCGAGGTCGCGAAGGCGTCGACGCGAACGGCGGCGTGCAGAGAGAAGCCATCGAGGTTGGCGCAGAGCTTGCCTCGTGACGAACTGGCGAAGTCGGTGGGGATCTGCATGCCTTGCCCGATCCGCGGATCGTCGCGACCAGCTCGTGGCCCCAACGCAGTCTTGCCGAGGATGGCGGCGGCGCGCAGCGTGTCGAGAAGGGTGGCATCGGGCGCGGGCGAATCGGCGCCGTCGATGTCATTCAACCTGCCTTTGCTGTGCAGCGCGGGCGAACGTCCCGCGCACAGGGTGCGGATCGCCGACGAAGGCGACCGACGACGGCAGCGGCAACACGAGCACGGCCAGCGGCGCGCCCGTGACGGGCATGCCGCCGGCGTCGACGACCTCGATCGTCAGCGGCGCGCGCGGTGACAGCGCGAGCACGTGGCCGCCCTCCGGCTCCGGAGGCTGCAACGAAGCCGACGAGGTCCTCGAACGACGCCGGCCGATCCTGGCGCATCAGGAACGTGGGCGCTGCGACGACTTGAGAGAACCAGGCTCACTTGCGGTACAGGGCACTAGCCGCCGACGGTGGTGCGAATCGTATCGGTCACCGTGAAGTCGAGGCCTCCGCCGAGAGAGCAGCCCCCGCTGGCGCCAAAGACGTCCGCACCTTGCACGTACCAAGTGGCTCCCCTGAACAGCGGATCGTTGGGAATCGACACGCTGAGCGCGCCACTGGACTGAAAGAAGACGATGCTGGTCTCGGTTCCAAGGGTGCACCTGCTGCACAGCGGAACGGAGACCGACTGGAATCCCAACCACAGAAGCTGCGTCGCACCAACGCGTCCGACGACCTGGTAGCTGACGCTGTTCCCGATGCACGGCGTTCCGCTCGCATCCAGCGTGGCCCCGCCGCAGCCAGTCACGATCGTCGTCAGGCCGACTCTCTCTCGAATCAGCCGCGCATCACCCGCATCAATGCAGCCATTCCCGTTGAGATCGGCCTCGGGATTGAAAGTCGGACTCGCGACGCATAGGCCGAGTCGCGAGTCCAGGATGGCGACGTCGTTGCAATCACAATCGCCGTCATGGTCGAGGTCGCACGGAAGCGCGAAGACGCCACCCATGTGTCCACCCGACGGCACTAGTTGCGGCTCCGGAACGGAGCCCACCCGCCCGCTGTCGGCATACGCAAGGGCCCACGTGGGATTGACGGCCGGCCCAGGCAGACAGGTCTCCCCGAGGAGATGCGTGCCTAGGTGATAACTCTCCCGACGAGTCACGATCGGGCCGCCACGGCAGAGGATGGTCGTGAACTTCCAGGTGTCGCGCATGCCGTCGCCATCGTCGTCCTGGCCGGTATCGGTCGATTGCCAGACCGCCCTGATGAACCGGTCCGGGCGTCCGTTTCGGTTGGAGTCTCCGGAGTGGAAGACCGCCCAGACGTTGTCGCCGCATTCGAAGGGGCATCTGGCAATCAAGACCGAGGCGCCCCCGGCCGGAGTGTAGGTGAGGTAGAAGGCCAGTCCAAACGCGCCGTTCGCACAGTCCAGGCGCACCCGGTTGTTGTTGTCGTCGTCGAGGCTCCATTGGGACAGCCCGCCGCATTGCGCTGGTGGCAGCGAAGTGCCAGTCGGCAGTGCGTGGGAAGACGACCTGCAGCCGAGCCCTGTTCCATCGTCGCATTCTTCTCCCAGTTCGACGATCGAGTTCCCGCATATCGGCGCGCGCAGTGGAGTGAGGTTGGAAGCAAGGGTCACCGAGACGCCGAGGATGGACTCCTTCAGGCCGGCGAAAGTAGGCGAGTGGCCCATTGCGAGCGCGTAGAGCTCGTAGCTTCTCCCCGTATCGAGCATCACGATGTTCCTGCCAGGACGCAGCGACCCCGTGAACCCTCCACAGCTGCCTGTGCTCGTCCCGTTGAAGGGGATCCGATGCACGACGCCATTCCCGTAGGGCTGTGGAATCCAAGCACTAGCCCCTTCGCTGACGACTTCCACGACGAGAGTCGCACATCGTTCGACTGCTGGCGGAAGGTCGAACGTGTACACGGCCCACGTTTCGAAGCCGAGGTTCCCGGGAAAGGTCCCGGAGGCGGTAGCCATCGTGGACAAGGAGTAGCCGTTGCCGAGTTCCATCAAGCTGGTGGCGACAGTGGTCCGCCATCCCGTTCCCGATGCCGACGACGCAGCGAACGGACTGCTCGAACAGAGAAAGACCGGCGGGTTCGCCGAGCCTAGGTGTCCGAAGGGTGGGTCGAGAGGCCATAACAAACCGTTGATTCCTCGGGGCCGACACTCCACGGGAATCGTGGGTCGGCTGGACTGTCCCATGAGAAGCCCTGAGAGAAGCGCGGTTGCCAAGGGGAGCAGTGGGATCATGGGGACGAGCAGGGCCAAGCTTGCGAGCAGGCGCGTGGACTATATCTGGCAGCCACGAGCCGACAAGGGATGTCGAATTGCCGTGACTCGCCTCGGCGCCGAGCACATCGAGATCGTCTACAACGGCCAGGGCAGCAGGCTCGAGACTTGCTGGTCGCAGCATCCCCATCCACTCGCGGTCTCGCGCCCGCGCTCGCGGCGGAGGCGGCGATCCGACCGAGCTGCTCGCGCGCTTCATCGCCGGGCTCGATCCGGGCCGTCACGGCCCGGGTCGCGTGCTCATGCCGGCCGATGCCGCACGGTGCCGCCGGCGTCTGGCGCTGCGGTCTCCCGAGCTGAGTGTTCGGTTACGGGGAAGTGCGCTGCATGAGGGGACGATCTCGAGCGGTAGTGGCGAGCGCGCGCGCTCCCGGCCGTGTTCCCCGCGCCCGCGCTGCTACTGGAACGAACCGGACAGGCGCACCACGAGACCGCCGCGGACGAAGGGCATGATCCCGGCCGCTGCCGCCGAGTCCGGGCTTGCGACCATCTGGGTCGGTGGCGGCGCCGATGGACTGCCACGACCGCACCTACGCCGCGCCGGGCAACTGCGCGGTGTGTGGCATGCAGTTGATTCCCAAGGCACGCGCGACGGCGACCGCGGCCAGCGACCGGTAGGGCGCCGAGTTCGTCCTGCCCGTGCGTGCCTCTTCCTTTGCCCCTGCCTCACCCTTGCCCCTGCCGGCGTCGCCACCGTTAGCAGGCCGGGCACGGAGCGCGGGTCGGGCAGGGGCACGCACGGGAACGAAGGCAAACGCCGCAGCCTCAGCGCGGGAACTCGAAGGCGAGGAACTCGCGCTGCAGCTTGGCCACGTCGGTCAACGGCGCCGGGCGCAGCGATGCCGCCTTGCCGTCGCCCTGCAGCCAGTCGCGGAACGGACCCGCGTCGGCGCTCGTCGCCGTGTCCTCGCGGTAGCGGAGCAACCAGGTGAACAGCATGCCGAGCGTGGTGAAACGCTCGTGCGCGCCGCTGAGGTAGGCGGCGATGGGATCGGCGATCAGCTTGTGCAGCGGCACCAGACGCCCAGACGCTTCGAGGCGTTCGAACTCGGCCAGGCCCCAGACTTGGTCCCACCAGGTGGCCAAGTAGGCGGCGAGACCCACGTCGGCAGCCGCGCCGCGGGGAACGCGTCCTGCACGTACTGATGCACCATCGAGTGGGTCACCAGCATCTTCAGCCAGCTGTGGTTGCCGTCGTACACGGCGGCGACGGCGCGCTCGGGGTGCGCGGCCGCGTGGAAGCTGCCGTAGCAGGAGGAGTGTTCCTGGCCGTTGGCGTTGCCGAACGCGTTGTAGTCGGCGACCGACGGCAGCACGTACACGTGGTAGCGCCGCGGCGGCGCGACCTCGACCCCGAGCGTCTTCTGCACGTGGCCGAGCATCACGTCGAGCCCCTGCGCCAACTGCGCCGCCAAGCCGTAGCTGTGCGTCGTGCGCACCAGGAAGTGACGGCTCGTCGCCTCCCACGCCTTCTCCCAGGTGGAGTGGTCCTCGAACACTTCCGTGCCGTCCCGCAGGCGCGTCGCCGCCATCGACACCGCGCGGCGCAGCGCGCCAGGACGGCGTCGTCCTTCGGGCGCGCCGGCAGCGTCGTCTGCGCCACCTCGGTCGCCTTCACGCCGGCGGCCACCAGCGCGTCGATATCTCGCATCTCGCACGCACTTTGCTCGCCTTATCTCGCGACTTCCCCGACGAGGACGCGTTCGTCGCCTACTTGAGCACGATGGTGCGCCATCGCCTGGTGGACGCGGTGCGCCATCACGAAGCGCACCGGCGCGACGTGCGGCGCGAGGCGCGCGACGAAGCGATGCTGGCAGCGCGCTCGGACTCCCGGCTGCCGACGCCGGCGCTGGCGGCGCAGCTCGCCGAGCAGGCCGAGGTGCTGCGCGAAGTGCTTGACGGCTTCGACCCGCGCCGGCGCACGTTGCTCACCATGCGCCTCGTCGATGATGCGCCGTACGCCGAGATCGCGACCAAGCTCGGCTACGCGTCGGCCGAGACCACGCGCCAGGCGTTCGTGGAAGCGCAGTTGCGTAGACCTGGGCGACAGCTTGGTCCGCGTGCTCTGGCTGCGCGAGGACCTCGAGTACGTGGTTGCGCTCGTCGACAGACCGCAGTCCATCACTCGCATCCTCGCCCACCTCGGTTTGCCGACTGAGCTGCCAACCCTCGCGCCTGCAAGGGCTCCGCCCAGGTCGGCGCTGCCCTCGCGTGATCACGCGATCCACGCACCCGCGAACCCAGGATTCGCTCGTCGGGCTACGGCAAGGCCCCGCTAGGATGCTCGGCAAGGCTCCGTCAACGACGGTCACTCTCGCTCATCGCTCTCCGCAAGTCCCACGCATGCACTTCTCGCGCCTCGCCGTGGTCGTTCTCCTCCTCGCCGCGCACGGCCGATCCCAGACCATCAGTCGGACGAGCGCGCCGGCGGTTGGGCGGACTCTGACCGTCGAGTACACCGCGTCGGCCGGCAACGTCTACGCAATGTTGTTGTCCGCGCCCCCGTTCGGATCGTTGCTCGTGCCGCCGTGGGGCAGACTCTTCCTCGATCCCGCGAGTCTGCTCGTCCTGTATGCAAGCACGGTTCCGGCGACGGGAGTCGATGGCGTCGGCGTGCCTCTTCCCAACAACCCGGGTTTGGTGGATCTCTGTCTAGGCATGCAGGCGCTGGACGCGACCGCCGGCAGGCTCTCCAGCAACTTCGCCGAGATCTGCATGAGCGCCGGCATTGGCACGATCACGGTCGGCGCGGGCTCGTCCTCATCGACGAACAGTTTCGTCCTGCAAACTGTGGTGAATGCTACGGCCGGGCGACCCGCCGGTCAGGCGTTGGGACCGATGCAGCCTGAGTACATCTATCACCTCGGTCTTACAGGCTTCCGGCCGCTGACCGACGTGCGTTGGCTCCTGCCCGGTGTGCATGCCGATCTCGACGTCGACAAAGGCACGTCGATCTGCCAGGACAACCGCGCGCCGTCCCTGCCGCACATCAGCCTTCCCAATGGCTTCGACCTGTATGTCATGCGCGACGCGGCGAGTCCGAGGACCTTCTTCCTCATGTCCCTCGACCGCGCCACCGGCCTGGCAACCCAATTGACGGGCTCGACCGTCACCGACACCGGCGTGAGTGCTATGCCGTTTCGAATGTACGGGCTCGCCTTTGCATTCAGTCCAGACGGCGCCACGGCGGTCGCCGTCGTCCACGACTCAGCCACCCCGGGGCCGGGCGATCGGATCTTCATCGTCAAGACTGATCCCGCGCGCACCTTCGCCAACGGCCGCAACGTGTTCGACGTCACGCCGCCGGCGGGGCCAGACGCGCTGGTGCTGGGCCAGACGGCGATCGGAGCGCTCGGCTTCGGCCTAGTATTCGGGACCACCGCCACCGGGTTCGGACTATGGGGTGGGCCGACCGACGGATCGGCCCTTTGGAGTCGCATCCCCGTTCCAGCCAGCCCATGCCCTTTCTCCGCCGGTTACTACTGGCGACGCTCCGACGACGGTTCCGTCATCGCGCTGGGTTCTAATTCCTGCGACGTCATGGTGATCAGCAACTTGGGTGCAGGACCGCCGGTCTTGCGCAACATCACCCGCTTTGCCGCAGCGACCTTGATCCGGCCCTGGAACGACGTCGAGAGCGCTTTAGAACTCTACCGATCGTACGCCGATGTTTCGCCCGACGGCGGGCGCGTGGCGTTCCTGACGAGTGCGGCCCAGCTATGCGTGGTCCGCAGCGATGGCAGCGACGCTGGCTCCGTCACGCCAGTGACCCAGGGGCGATTCGCGGCGCAAATCAACCAGATCCACGACGTGTCATGGGTGTCCAATACGCGCGTCGTGTTCTTCGCCGGCCGCAATCCCTTCGAGGGCGACCTCTACACGTATGACACGTCGACCACCACCTTCACCAACGTGACCAGGACGACGACCGGATCGCTGGTACCACCCTTCACCAGCGGCGGTACTCCGGGTGACGTCGCGATCTTCGGCACGCTGTTGTCGGACAACGGTCGCTACTTGTACTTTCTGCGCGGATTCCCCACCGGTAGCGGCCGCAACAGCATCGACTGGAAGGGACTCGATACCGCTACGCTCGCCGTATTCGACGTCACCGGCACCGAGTTCTCGGCGGGCTCGCGTCCTGCCCTTCGCCCGTTGTCGAGCGTCGCTACCACCTTGCTGCCACGACGGCATCCGCTGACCAACGAGTTGTTCTTCGTCGCGGCCAAGGACACCGGCACTGCGACCACGTTTGCCGATGACGAGGTCTGGCGCTTTGATCCGGAGGCTGGGACCGCTGCTGTGCAGGTGACCGCGAACAACGGGACCGGCGGTTCCGCGAGAGAAGTTCGGCGGGTGGGCGACCTCGTGCTGGAGCGAGCTGGCACGTGGGTGGCCTGGTCTTGGAACAGAGGGTTCCTTGGAGACGTCTTCATCACGCCCGCGGCCGGTGGCGCGTCGCGCCGCGTCTCTCCGGTCCAGGGCCTGGCCCTGTTCCCGGGCTCGCTCCGGTTCACCCCACCACCGGTGCCCGGGATCGCGTGGGTGCACTTCGGGGGGAACGCGTTTTGGAACGGCTACTCAGGCGCCACCGCCCCATTGCGCTTGGCGACCAGCCCGTTCCCCCTGAGCCTCCTCAACACGAGCCCGCTCAACCCGTGATCTCCTTCGCGACTGCGTCCGGTGCGCCGGAGACCGTCCTATCTGGCCGCCGTCTCCCTCTGTTGCGCCCGCCACTTGTGCGTGAACCGTTCGACTTGCTCGCGTTCGCCGAGCTGGGCATGCGCCAGGATGCGGGCGCGATACTCGGCAACCCGCTCCCAAGCATCGAGCGCCAGCCGCGGGTTTTTTGCGCGCGCCAGCCAGCGCGCCCCAGCTCCACAGGATCTCGTGTGCCGCCACGTTCTCTGCGAGGCCAGACAGCGCCTGCCACGCCGCGAGAGCGTCGCGCAACCCGGCACGTGCCGCCTCGAACTGGCCGGCCTCGCGCTCCGACTCCGCCGTCGCGATCTGCTTGGCCGATGGCGGCGAGGCCTGCCGCGGGGCCATCACCCTGCCCTGGCAGCAGATGCAGTGCGACCGCGTCGGCCGGAGCCAAGACCACGTTTCGAATGGCCCTGTGCTTCCTCGTGCAGGGGGGCCGCAACTTCGGGCCGGCCGACTTCGCGCGCTTGCGACATAAGACGAGCAAGCTGCGTTTCAGACGAGTGTCTCGAGTGTCGGGAGCGCGGCGTGCGGCGGTGGTCGGTGTCTGGGTGGGGAAGCGATGCAGTTGGGCGTCGTTCTGCGTGCCGAGGGTTGTTCGTGGGCGTCAAGTACAGAGGTTCTCCACGCGGCGTTCTCCGGCGTTCGGGGGCGCGAGGTCGGAGAAGGAGGTGACTCGTAGTTCAGGCGAAAGGAAGCGCGGGCGCTGGCTGGTCGGCGGCTCGGTGGAAAGACCGAGGTGTGAGAGGATGGCGCGAATCGAGAGCGGATCGGTGATGAAGGCGAGCAGTCGTCGGCGCCCGTTGCAGTTGGGCAGCAGAGTACGTCAACCATGTACACGCGTCTCAGGCAGGATAGATGAAGCAAGCTGCGTCTGTGGCCGTTCGCCGACGCCGTGAGGCGCCGGCGGAGGTGTTGATCGGGCAGGGAGCGGCCAGCGTCGTGAACAAGACGAGGCAGACTTCCTGGCGTTGTTGGTCGGAGGCGGAGAGCGAGCATGAATCGACCTGGCCCCGACGTCGATCGCGTTGGTAGCGCGGCGGTGAAACGGTCACGCGCACGATGCGTGTGGCCGATCACGCGAATGGGAGAGGCTGCATGGGTGGCGGCCTTGACCTGCAGCGCTTCCTGCTGGCGCGCGGCATCCAGGCCAGCACGCACTACGTGCCGCTGCACAGCTCGCCGTACGGCAAGGTGATCGCGCGCACGCCGTTCCCGATGACGGTGACCGACGACGTGACCGCGCGGCTGTTGCGCCTGCCGCTGTACCACGCGCTCACCGAGGCGGAAGCGGACGAGGTGGTGGCGGGGGTCACCGCCTTCTTCGCGCGCTGATCTGCGGGCGTACATGATGCGGGGGTGAACGCCCCACAGATCGACGCGCCTGCCGCCGGTTGGAGCCGCCGCCGGCGCGTGCTGTTTCGCTTCGCGTGCCTCCACTTCGTCCTCTACGCGCTGCCGTTCCCGTTCATGAACCTGTGGCAGCTCTTCACCCAGGTGCTGTCGGAGTGCAAGGTCGACCTGGCCGGGCCGGCCTGGACCTGGACCGCGGACGTGCATCGATGGCTCGGCGCGTACGACACGGGGTGGGAGCGCGCGACCACGTGGCTCGGCGCGCACGTGTTCGGTGTCGATGTCATCCACTGCTCAAGGTCGTGGCGACGCGGTTCCACTGGCCCACGACCGGATCGAACACGTCGATGCCGCCAGCAACGGCCGCCGCGACGATGCTGGTGTCGGGGCGCGTGACGAGGGTCGTCGCGGTCGACGCGTTGGGGGAGAACGTGCCGGTGCGGGCGGAGAAGCCGACCAAGCCCGCGGGCGTCTCCAGCACGAGGCTTTCGGGCGTTGCGTGGGCGCGCGTGACGGTCATCGCTGGCGCTACCACCCACGCGCCGCGAATCCCGCTGCAAGCGAGGTGCGTCGTCGCAGTCTGGTCCGTCTTCAGCTCGGGCAACAGCGCGTCCATCACCCAGCGACGACTTGCCCGAGCCCGACACCCCGGTGACGGCGACGAACACGCCGAGCGGCAGGTCGAAGTGCATGCCGGCGACGTTGTTGGCCGCGAGCTTGGGGAAGCGCAGGTGGCGCACCGGCGTGCGGCGCGTCGCGGGCACCGGCACCCCGAGTTCGCCGTTCAGGTAGCGCGCGGTGAGGCGCTCGAAGTACGCGCCACGTCCGCCGGCGTGCCGCTCGCCACCACCTGCCCGCCATAGCGGCCGGCGCCCGGTCCCATGTCGAGCACCCGGTCGGCGCGCCGGATCAGAATCTCGCGTGCGGCGTCCGGGGTGAGCTGTGCAGCGAGGCCAGGTGCAGGGTCGCGCAAATCGCCGGACCAGGGCAACTCCGCATGTAACCATTCTCTGTCTCGCTGCCACGCAGCCATCGGTCAGCTCGGCACTGTCCCCACTCGACAGCGCGAGCCATGCCCCAGCGCAAGCCAGGACGACCAGTAGGAGCAATAGGGGTGGGGTGCGTGGACTCATCGACAGCCGGGTGTTAGCGGCGGCGAAGTACTGACCCACCTCGCCAGAGCCACTTGAGCCATTCCCGCCGGTTGGCAGTGGCGGTCAGCCTGACCAAGCGGGGATCACCTTGCTACCCTCGCCAATCGTCGCCTCGAGTGAGTGCGACGTCGGGCGTTCGAAGTATTGAGGTGCCTGATGCCTGGTTAGCGGGAAGCAGCTTAGATTTCTTTGATGAGTACTTGACTCATCGGCGAACCAGCGGTATAGGCGATTCTTCCCCAAGACAGAGGGGGCAGGCAGGGCCAAAACGGTCTTGTCTGCTCTCTCAGTTGTATGGGGGTTAGTGGTCTCGCAGAATTGGCGTTTCGCAAATAGGACACGCTCTTCATGCAGACCTGACCTAAAAAGACAGAGTGCTCAGTTGCCCGCGGGCAACTCGTCAGCCATATCGAGGAGCTGTTGCAACTGGCAACTGCCGGATATGTGACACAACGGGGTCGACGCTCAATGCATTGCAAGCTGCAACTGTTCGAGTTGCAACTCGCAACCGACTACGTGGGTCAGGAATGGCCGGCGAAGTGGGTCATCCTTTCGCCGGCGCCAACAAGCCGGGCGCCAGCAGAGTCTAGCGTTCCGGCTGAGAACGGCACTAGTCGCTGCGCTCCGACCCTAGCCCCAACACCACGTCCGCCGCGCTCTTGCTGCCCTTGATCTCGCGCGTCGTGGCCTCGTTGCCGTCGTAGGTCAGCAGGCGCGGCTTGCCCTTCTCGCAGGTCTCGATGTGCACCGGGCGTTTCCACACCGCGTGTAGGCCC
>JANPER010000078.1:0-32877 GCA_031423015.1 Planctomycetota bacterium
GTCGATGAAGTCTTCGACCCGAGACACCCCGTGGCGATCCATGTAGCGGCGCACGCGGGCGCCGTGGTTCGCCATGACGTCCATCATCTTGCGCGACGTCTTGCTGAACCACAGGTTGTTCTTGAAGAAGTCGCAGTGGCCATACACATGCGCCATCACCAGCTTCTGCTCGGTGACGGAGTTGCTCCGCATCAGGTAGGCGTAGCACGGGTCGTTGTTGATGACCAACTCGTAGATCTTCGACAGCCCGTAGCTGTAGCTCTTGCTGAGCTGCTCGTACTCCATGCCGAAGCGCCAATGCGGGTAGCGCGTCGGGAAGCCGCCATACGCGGCCACCATGTTCAGCTCGTCGAAGTCGATCAGCTCGAAGATCACCTCGTAGAAGTCGAGGCCGTAACGCTTGGCGAGTTCGCGGGTCTCGTCGCGCAGCTTGGCGAGTTCGGGCGTGAGGTTGCCCATCTCTAGCGGCCCTTGCCAAGGAACGACTTGATCGAGCCCAGGATGCCCTCGCGGTCGGGGATCTCACTGGTCACCACGCGGTCGTTGCCCTTGAACGCGCGGTCGAGATCCTTCTTGAACTGGCCGGACCCGTACGCGCTCTTGACTTGGCCATAGCAGAACTGATTGCAACCAGGCAACAGGCTGTTCTGCAGCAAGTCGACGCAGCGCTCGGTGTCGCGCGACGACCAGTTGTCGCCGTCACTGAAGTGGAACGGATAGATGTTCCACTGCGCCGGTGGGTACTTCTCGTTGATCAGGCGCAGGCAGAGCTCATACGCCGAGCTGATCTTGGTGCCGCCGGATTCACGCAGGTGAAAGAACGTGTGCTGGTCCACCATGTGCGCCACGGCGTCGTGCACGATGTAGTGCACTTCGAGGTTCTTGTATTGGTGGCGCAGCCAGGTATCGATCCAGAACGCCTCGATGCGCACGATCTCCTTCTGCTCGCGCCCCATCGAGCCGGACACGTCCATCATGTAGATGATGACCGCGTTGGCCTGCTGCACCTCGCGCGTCGTCATGCTGCGGTAACGCAGGTCGTCCTTGATCGGCACGACCATCGGGTCGTGCGGGTTGTAGGTGCCCGCCGCGATCTGCCGGCGCAGGGCCTGCTGGAACGTGCGCTTGAAGTGGCGCAGCGACTGCGGGCCGGTGCGCGCAATGCCGGAGAAGCGTCCGGCCTGCGACTTGATCGCCTTTTTGCCCTTGGGCGCGATGTTGGGTAGCTCGAGTTCTTCGCCGAGGATCTTGGCCAACTCTTCGAGCGACACCTCGACTTCGAGCATGTGCTTGCCGGCTTGCTCGCCCGCCTCGCCCTCGCCCGGCGCGTCAGGATCGACCGGCTCACCGTCGCCGCCCTCGCCCTGGCCAACGCCCTTGTCAGGGTTCTCGCCGAAGCGGAACTTGGGCAAACGAATCTGCGGCAGCGGGATGCTGACGTGACGCTTGCCCTGCTTGCCGATCATCTCGCCCGAGGTGACGAAGCGGCGCAGGTCTTGCTTGATGCGACCCTTGACGATGTCGCGGAACCGAGTGTGGTCCTGATCGATCTTGCGCACGTCAGCCAACTCTCGCGGGACAGGACCTCATTCGAACGCTAGCTCTCGCCCTTGGTGTCACCGCGCGCAAAAATCGAAGCCACGTAGTTGAGCACGTCGGTCGCCGAGATCTCGTCGTAGCCGAAGTCGCGGATCAGGCGGCTCTTGACGATCTCGATCTTCTCCTGCGTGTCCTTGTCGACCACGGTGGAGACCAGGCTCGTGAGCTTGATCGAGTCTTTCTGATCCTCGAACAGCTTGAGTTCGAGCGCGCGATGCAGACGCTCGTTGGTCTTGTAGTTGAACGAGCGCCCTTCCACCGCCAGCGCGCCGATGTAGTTCATGATCTCGCGGCGGAAGTCGTCCTTGCGCGACTCGGGGATGTTGATCTTGTCCTCGATCGAGCGCATGAGCCGCTCGTCGGGCTCCTCGTCGCGGCCGGTGTACGGGTTGCGCACCTTCTCGTTCTGCGTGTAGGCCTTGACGTTGTCGATGTAGTTGCCGCACAGGCGGGCGATCGCTTCCTCATCGGCAGAGATGGCGCGCTGCACCTCGTTCTTGATGATCTCCTCGTACTCTTCGCGCACCACCAGGAGGAGGTCTTTGTAACCCTTCTTGGTCTCTGGGTCGGAGATCAGCGAGTGGTGATCGAGGCCTTCTTCCAGCTCGTTCATCACCATGAACGGGTTGATGCAAGGCAGGTCGTTGACCAGCGTGTTGCTGATCTTGTCCTGGATGTAGCGCGGGCTGATGCCCTCCATGCCCTCGTGCTGCGCTTCTTCGCGCAGCTCGCGGATGTTGTCGCGGGTGTAGCCCGGCATCGACTTGCCGTTGTAGAGCTTGAGCTTCTGCAGGAGCGTGAGGTTGGCCTTCTTGGGTTGCTCCAGGCGGGTGAGCACCGCCCACATCGCCGCCGTCGACAGCGTGTGCGGGGCGATGTGCTTGCCCGGCACTCGGCTCTTGTTGAAGTCCTTCTGGTAGATCTTGATCTCGTCTTCGAGTCGCAGGTTGTACGGAATGTCGATCTTGATGGTGCGGTCGCGGAACGCCTCCATCAGCTCGTTGTTCTGCAGCTTGCGGTACTCGGGCTCGTTGGTGTGCCCGATGATCACTTCGTCGATGTCGGTCTGCGCGAACTTCTTCGGCTTGATCTTGTGCTCCTGACTCGCGGTCAAGAGGTCATACAAGAACGCGACGTCGAGCTTGAGCACCTCGATGAACTCGATGATGCCGCGGTTGGCGACGCAGAACTCGCCGTCGAAGTTGAAGGCGCGCGGATCGCTGTCGGTGCCCAGCTCAGCAATCTTGCGGTAGTTGATGTCGCCGGTGAGTTCGGTCGAGTCCTGGTTCTTCTCGTCCTTGGGCTGATAGGTGCCGATGCCGATGCGGTCCTTCTCGGACACCAGCATGCGACGCACCACGACGTGGTCGAGCACCTTCTCCCAGTCGCCGCCGTAGGTCTTGAGCAGCTGCTCGTAATAGTAGCGCGACACCGGCGACAGGTCGAAGTCGAGGCGCAGCCTGTAGCTGGCGCGCGCCTTCTTGTTCAGCGCCTCGAGCAGCTTGTTGCGGGCCGCAGTCGGCACCAAGAGCAAGGGCTCCTCGTTCATCGGGGCCGGGATGATCTGGCCTTCGAACTTCCAGGCAAACGTGTAGAGGGCGCCCTCGGCCTGACGCGAATAACGCTCGAGCCCCTTCTTCAGCAGGCGCACGATGGTCGACTTGGCCGAGCCGACCGGGCCGTGCAGCAGCAGCACCCGGCGCTCCGGGCCAAACCCGTGCGCCGCCGCCTTGAGCACGCTCATCAGATTGACCGTGGCTCGGTCCAAGCCGAAGATCGCGTCGGCGCCGGCGTCCATCGGGTCGTCGAAGAAGCGGTAATGCACGAGCTTGTTCTTGTCGCGCTCCACTTCTTGAACGCCATGGCTCAGCACCATGTCGTAGACCCGCTGGTGCGACGTGCGCACCACGGCCGGGTTCTGCTCCACCAGGGCCAGATAGTCGCGGAAGGAACCCTCCCAGTGCTCGTCGCGATACTTGGCGACGTCCATCGACTCGCGAATCAGGCCCATCAGCCCAGCCGACTTGGCTTCGTGCGTCTCCACCATGCTTTGCCTCGTGCGGTGTCGGTGGGCCCGCCCGGACCCATCCGTGTCAAGGATCGAACAGAATAGCCGTAGTTCATGAGCACTCTGGTCGAAAGTCCTGCGCTCGAAACGATTGCAGGCGCGCGGCCCCGTTGTGTTCGAAGTGCTCAAGTTCGGCGCCGTCGCGTCCCGACCGCCGCGCGCGCGAGCGCGCAGCCGTGACGACACGATCTAGCACTTGAAGCCGGATTGGTTACGGTGCTCACATGCTTTGCGAGTTCGCGCGACGGGCGACGACGATCACTCTGGGAGCCCTGCTAGCGCTTGCGTCCTGTGGCGGTCCCAAGGAGACCACGCCGTTCGACGGCGCCCGGGCGATGGCGCACGTGAACTTCTTGTTCAAGTATGGGCCACGCCCGGCCGGCTCGCGCGCGCTCACCCAGGCTGCCGACTACATCCAGAAGAACCTGCGCGATCTGGGCCTCGACCCGCAGGTGCAGCGGTGGCGCGAGGAGGAATACAAGCTGGAGCTGCAGAACATCTGGGTCCAGATCGACGGCCAGAACCCCAAGGACGGCCCGGTCTTGGTGATCGGCGCGCACTACGACACCAAGAACTGCGCCGGACACCCAAACCCCGCACACAACTTCACGTTCGCGGGCGCCATCGACGGCACGGGCGGCCCGGCGGTGCTGCTCGAACTGGCGCGACACCTCAAGGATCGCCAGAACATCCCGAACATCTGGCTCGTGTGGTTCGACGGCGAGGAAAACCTCGAGTTCGAATGGAAGGATGACCACAAGGCGCTGTTCGGCAGTCGGCACTTCGTCAAGACCATGGCGGCGGACAAGGCGCGCTTTCCCGGCGACCTCAGGCAGCGCATGCAGGCGATGGTGCTGATCGATCTGGTGGGTGACAAGAACCCGAAGATCGACCTGGACGTGACCAGCGATCCCGAGCTGAACGCGATCTTCCGCGAGGTCGGCACCGCCATGGGCGAGGGCGCGCGCGTGTTCAAGTACGAGATGGGGGCAGCGTTCAAGGATGATCACCTGCCGTTTGCCAAGTACGGGGTCCGCGTGGTCGACTTGATCGACTTCGAGTATCGGATCCCCGGGGTTCGCAACCATGACGGCAGCGAGAAGAAGGACGACCGCTATCAGCAGTGGTGGCACACCGACCAAGACACCCCGGACAAGATGTCGCCCTTCGGCCTGAAGTTCTTCGGCGACCTCGTGCTCCTGGGGCTGCCGCGGATCGAGAAGCGAATCTACGGCGCGAAATGAAGGCATGGCGCCTTGCACCCGCCATCGCGCTCGGGCTCGCGTTCGGGTTCGTCGTCGGGCTCGTCGGCGGCTGTGATCCGAAACCCGCGATGACCGAGTTGGCGTTCATGACCGGCTCCGCCCCCACCGACCTCGGCGCACGCGCGCTCGCCCACGTCGGCAAAGTGGTGTCGTTCGGCGAACGCTTCCCCGGCAGCCCGGGGTGGCAGAAGCAACTCGACTACATCGCGGCGACGCTGCAGGCCTGTGGCCTCGTGGCCGAGGTCGACCGCTGGACGGACGCGCGCGAGGGCGTGACCTTCGCCAATGTCGTCGCGCGCCTGCCTGGGCGCCGCAGCGATCGCATCGTGCTGGCCTGCCATCACGACACCAAGCGCTGCGACGGACACGACGACCCGGAGCACAACTTCCCCTTCGTGGGCGCCAACGACGGCGGCAGCGGTGTGGGGCTGCTGCTGGCGGTGGCGCAAACCCTGGCCAAAGCGCCGCTCGCCGACGCCACGTTCGAGTTCGTGTTCCTCGACGGCGAAGAGAGCATCGAGTTCAAGTGGAACCACGCGCGCGCCCTGTTCGGCAGCAAGCATTACGTCGCGCGCGAACGCACGCCCGGCACCGGGCGGCACTGGGCGGAACCGATCCGCGCCATGCTCTTGCTCGACATGGTCGGCGCCAAGGACCTGCAACTCGACGACGACAGCAACTCCGACCACAGGCTCAAGGGCATCTTGCGCGCCGCGGCCATGGCGTGCGGCTACAAAGACCTGGCGCTCACCGAGGACAACACCGTGACCGATGATCACCTACCGTTCCTCGACGCGGGCATCCCGGCGGCCGTGCTGATCGACCTCCGCAACAACCCACAGTGGCATACGCCGCACGACACGATGGAGCACCTCGCTGCCGGTAGCTTGCAGCGCGTCGGCGAAATCGTGCTGACCGCGCTGCCCCAGATCGAGCGCCGCTTCGTGGTGGCGGAGCATCGCTGATGCCGTTCGCCACGCGCGGTGCGCGGCGCGTGCACTATGCCGTCGAGGGCGCCCTCGAGGGCAGTCCGCCGACTCTGATCCTCATCCCTGGGATCGGCAGCGGCATGCAGCTCTTCGGCACGCTGCCGCGGCGCTTTGCGCGCCAGGGGTTCTGTTGCGTCACCTTCGACCCGATCGGCGTACCGCCGTCGTCGCCGCAGGTTGGTGAAGGCCACGACTTCACCGCCGCCGCCGACGACCTCTGGGCGGTGCTCGACGCGCTTTCCGTCCACCAAGCCCACCTGGTGGGAACCTCGCTCGGCGGCAAGGTCGGCCTTGCGGCCGCCGCGCGCGCACCAACACGCGCGCGCAGCCTGACCATGCTGGCGTCGTCAGCCCTGGTGCCGCCGCGCGCCCGCCGCGTGTACCGTTTCTTCGAGACGGTCGCGAGCCGCCTCGACGGCGACGACTTCGGCGACGTCGTTGCACCGTTTCTGTTCGGCAGCACGTTCCACGCGGCGCGGCCGCAACTCGTGGCGGACATCGTGCGTGCCGTGCCGCCAACCCCCGAAGTTCGCCGGCTCATGGTGGCGCAGGCTCGCTCGCTGCAAGACTTCGACGGCGGAGCGCTCGCGCCCGCCTGGCAGGGGCCCACGCTGTGCATCGCGGGCGGCGAAGACACGCTCACGCTACCCGCCGAAGTGAAGGCCACAGCGGCACTGTGGCAAGACAGCCGCTACGTCGAAATCGAAGATGCCGGCCACTCGCTGTTGTTGGAGAGCCCGCGCGCGTTCGACGAGGTCTGCGCGTTCGTGGCCGCCGTCGATCAGCGGATGCCGGGTTGACCGGTCTCGCCGGCGACGAACACGCCTCGCCCACCTGCGGGCACGCGAGCCTGCCAGGTCCTGCCGTCCGCCGACGACAACCGATACGCGCCGGGGATGAGACCCCGCAGCTCCCAACCGCTGTCGCGGCCGGTGTGGCGATAGACCACGTAGTCACGCACTGGCTCGGTCATGTGCAGTTCGAACACCAGGAAGCCGCCATTCTGCTCGAACAACGGCGCCATCTCCGTGACCACTTCATCGGGTAGACGCGCCGCGCCCGGAGACATCACGCTCACGCGCAGGATGCTCTCCTGCAAGCCAGTGGCGTCGACGATGCCGACCGAACCATCTTGCGTCACGGCCATGACCCGGTAGTCGGAACTGGCCGGCATGGGCAGCACCGCCGTGGGTGCATTCATCTCGCCCAGATAGGCCATCGTGCCGTCGCGCTTGCTGGCGAGGAAGAGCTGCGCCCCGGCCAGGTCGCGGCCCTCACGATCCATGAGCGCGACCGTGCGCGGTTCGGTGCCGCCTGCAAGTAGCAGGTCGAAGCGGCTGCCCCCCTGCTCGACCACGCCGGATCGCCGCGTGCGACGTTGATCCACCAGGGAAGCCACATGGGGCGAAACGCTGCCTTCCGCTCGCACGAAGGCCTTCGGCTCGTCCTTGCGCGCCGACAGAGCCACCAGAGTCTCGCCATGGCGAAGCCATAGCGAAGCGCCAGCGGCCACGCTGAGATCGACCACGCCCGCGTCATTCACCGAAGCCGGGTTGACCTCCAGCATTGCCGACGGCGCCAGGTTGCGAATGCTCGCGAGGATCTCGACCACCTCGCCAGGCGGCAGATCGGTGATCGACACGCGCTCGCGACGCGCCATCGCCACCTCGATCGCTCGGTCGCGCAAAGACACCTCGCTCAGTAGGTCCAGCGTCGCCACCGCCCCGTACTGCGCGTGCTCCACCAAGAGATAGACGTCGAGGTAGTGCGGCAACTCGGCTGGCAACCGACGCACCACGAAGCGACCGCCGTCATCAGTCTCTACGTCAGCCACCAACGGCGACATGCGACGCGCGCTGCCGGTGAGACCATCCACGATCACCGGAGTCACCCGCGCCCCCTTGATCGGATGGCGCTGGGCATCGAAAACCGTGCCCATGACCAAGCGCTCCGGCGCCAGCCGAATCGCGTCCAGCCGGCGCTCGCGCTGCGGTCCCTTGCTGATATCACGCAGCGTGATGGGGCGGCTGAAGTTGGCGACGTTGCCAAACCGCACGGCGGGTGACCCCTCAGGCAAGCTCACCTCGAAGAACGCCAAGCTGCCCTCGACGTCGCCCAAGCCCTCCAGGCGAAACGACCCATCGTCCTCGGTCACCACCGTGATCGGATCTTTGCCGGGCCGCCGCACCGTGACCGATGCGCTGGCGATCCCCGCATTGTTGCGGCCGTTGATCACCCGCCCGAGCCAATCGGGGTACTCGGGGATCGGCACCGGCGACGGCTTCGGGATGGCCACGTTGCGCCGCAGCAACGTCGCGGCAAGCTCGGCGTCACTCAGGCAGGGTTCGAAGCTGATCGCCGACCAATCGTCGAACAACGCGGCAAACCCCGGCTGCACCGTCACCCGCGGCCCCCGGCCGCGCGCGATGTAGGCGCGCCCTTGCAAGGCCACCAGGCGCACCGCCGTGACCGTCGGCTCGCTCGCCAAGCGGCCGTCGTGACGCACCGCGAGCTCTGCCGACAACACGAACGAGCCCGGCTCCATGTCGATCCGGCACACGTCGCTCAGCGCCAGCGTCAGGCCCGCATCGCCGGTGACGCGCACGCCCACGGTCCCAACCGCCATCTGCACCAAAGGACTGCGCATCCCGCCAGCAGTGGCACACACCACGAGCTTGGTCCCGCCATCGAGATCGAGCATCGCACGGTCGGTCCCATTCGACTCGGCCACCCGCAGCGAGGCCCGACCAGCCTTGCCGAGTTGCACCACGTCGCCCGGCATCAGGATCTCGCCAGAAGCGAGCCGGTTCTCGGGCCCGCCGCGCTGCAAGGTCGCGCCATCGGCAGTGAGAACTTGCAGCAGCGCCGGATCGGCATGCGCACTGAGGCGCAGCCACAAGAACACCGCGGCCGCTGCCGCGACGACCGTCAGCAGACTCCACGTGTGCCGACGCGCTAGTGCCGACGTGCGCATCCGCAGCGACGGCTTCCACTCGCGCCGAACCCGCTCCATGACCCGCGGCGTGAAGTCCTCGGACACCGCGGTCGGACCGACCGTCAGGTCGTCACCGATCTCGACGGTAGCCTCCGCCACGTCGCTCTCCGCGGTGCTTTCCTCGGTGCTTTCCTCCGAGTCGCTCTCCTCGTCTTCGGCGCGCGCGCGCGCCATCACGCGCGTCACGAAGTCAGCCGGTACAGCCACGATCGGCGCCAAGAGCGCGCGACTCAGGCGGTAGGCCTCCGCTTCGACGCGCGACAGCGCGACGCCGCAATCACGACACTCGTGCGCGTGCTCATCGACTTGCTCCCGCTCGCCGCGGCTCAGGTCGCGGTCGGCGTAGTCGCGCAGCAGGGCGCGCACCCGAACACAGGTGGCCCCGACCGCCGGATAGCGGCGCAAGTCCGCCCGGCTGGGCGGCTGGTGACGCCAACGAGCGCCCTTGCGTGGCGCGTCGTCGTCGCTGTTGTGTTGGTTGACCTTCGCCATGGCATCCCTTTTTTTGGTTCCTCGTCCTTATCCCTCGAGGATCCTCTCCAGACGGCTCTCCAGCACGTCCTTGGCGCGCGCCACGCGCACCTTGACGTTCGAAATCGAAATACCCACCGCCTCGGCAATCTGCTGGTTGGTGAACCCGTGCCGATACTTCAGCTCCAGCGGCACCCGGAACTTGTCGCTGAGCTGCTCCAGCTCGTGCCGGATCGCTTGACTCAACACGACGCGCGACTCGCGGCCATCGGCGCGCAGGTCCGCCACCAGCGAAGCAAGGTTCTCCCCCATGTCATCCCGCACGACCGGCAGGGCACCGGCACGGCGGCGGCGCAGCAGATCGCGGCAGGTATTGCCAGCGATGCGAAGCAGCCACGGCTCCAGCGGGCGGCCCAAGTCGTAGAGATGGCGCGCGCGAAACAGCTTGAGGAACGCGTCCTGCGCCGCTTCTTCCGCGTCCTCGCGCGAGCGCAAGATGCTCAGGGCCAGGTTGAAGACCACGCTCTTGTAGCGTTCGACGACCTGGGCGAAGACGTCAACGTCGCCCTCCTTCACGCGGAGCATCAGGTCTTCGTCGGTGAGATCGCGCACGGTGGAAGCGGGCCGCTGGGACGGGACAGGGCGGAGTATCGGAGCTACGCACGGTCGACCGGCAGTGGCCAGGAATAAACCCAGCGCAAGGTGGCGCGACTGCCCTCCAGGCGAGGGGCGGGGGGACGGGAGCCAAGAACCCGATGCCAGCGATCGGTCGGCCGCACGTTTTTGCCCGGATCTTCAAGAGAGGACCCGGACGGGTCGATCGGAGCCCTCAGATCGGACCTTGGTGAACCAAGGCCCGGACCCCAGCCACCCCAACCCACCTCACTCGCTCACCGCCATGGCACGCCCCCCCGAGAACCAAGCCGTCTTCTTCGAACTGGACGGCGTCATCGTGCGCGATCTGTCGATCGCTGAGAACGAGCGCCTCAGCTACTACGCGGGCGCGCTCGAGGCGTTGAGCCGGATCGATCCTCGACGCTTCATGCTGTTCGTGGCGAGCAACCGCCAGGACATCGCGTTCGGCGCGCTCAGCGAGCGCGACTTCAAGCGCTTCTGCACTCAGTTCCTCATCGATGCGCAGGCGATGGGAATCGAGATTCGCAAGTTCTACACCTGCCCCTACCACCCCAAGGGCAAGCAGCGCTTCCGTCGAGACTCCGTGTTCCGCAAGCCGGCGCCCGGCATCTTCAAGATGGCCCAGCAAGAGTTCGACCTGAACCTCAACCGCTGTTGGATGATCGGCCACACCACCACCGACGTGCTGGCGGCGTCGCGCGCCAACGTCGGCACGATCATGGTCGAGACTGGCCAGGGCGGGCGCGACGGGTCCTACATCGTCGACCCACACTTCACCGAGCCCGACATCCGCGCCGCGGTGAGCCGCATCTTGTCGTTCGAGCACGCGCTGCGTGTGTGAGTGCGGCCCGTCAGACGCCGAGCAAGACGCAGGTGCCTTCCGCCCGGTTGGCGGCGAATGCCAGCGCCGCGGCGCCTTCGGGTGACGTGGCGAGGCGATGCTGGTCACGCAGCGCCTGCGTGATCTCTTCGATCTCGGATGGCGCATGGTCGCGCGGCGCCGTTTCCACGAGCCACGGCAAGTTCAGCAGAGCCACGCCCCGCGCCACCGCGCTGGCCAAGCGCATCGGCGCGACCACCAGCCGCTCGGTGTCGGCCGGCAGCTCGTCGGCAAGTTCCTGCACGACGGTGGCAACGCCGAGCGCAAAGTCGTCGACCTCGACTTCCGGCATGACGGCAAAGCCACCGAACGGGCCACCCGCGACCGCGGCCTGCACTGCCCCCGGAGCTGGGTCGACGTGGACAGCGCAGCCGCACGCCGCGAGCACATCGCGCAAGGCCCGCATCGGCGACGCTGGCACGACCGCCACGGTTGGCATGCGCTGGGAGCGCGCCGCGCGGGCAAACGCGGCGATCGCCGCCGGGTCGCCGCCGAGCACTAGCCCCTTGTAGCGTCCGTACTGCCGCAACAACCAATGCTGCGCGCCGCGGAACCACAGCGAGCCGCCCGGCTGCAGCAGCTCCGCCTTGAGGCGCAGGTCGCTGGCGACCACGAAGCCCGGCAGACACAGGTCGCCGATGACCGGGCAGCACACCACGTGCCCGCGCAGGCGATGCGCCGCGGCGACCAAATCGGGATGCGTTGGAGAAGGCAGCAGCATCAGCCGAATCGCACGGCCCCGGCGGCCGGCTGATAGGGCCGTGCCGGTTCGAAGTGATGCCACAGCGTGCGTGACACGGCGCGCAGCAGCTTGTAGCCAGCGTTGTCGCGCTCCCAGGAAGTATCGACTTGGTTCTTGGTGATGACGCAGAACACATAGTCGCCCGCCGGGGCGTGCACCAACACGACTTCGGAACGCGAGTGGCTCACCGCGCCTTGCTTGGACAACGCAGCCACCTCGGGCGGCAACTCGGACAGTGCCTCGCCATCCCAGTAGGTGCGGGCCAAGATGCGCCGCATCTCCTGGCACGCCGCCTCGGTGCCCGCCCGACCCTGCCGCACCATGACCAAGAGTTCCGCCATCTCGCGCGGCGTGGTCTGCCCCCAGCCGAAGAGTTCCTTCGGCGTCTCCCGGCCCGCGGTGCGGGAGTTGACCCGTGTGTGCACGAGATCGTGCGCCGCGAGCCAGGCGTTGATCGCGGTGCCGGTGCCGGCAAGCTCCTGCAACCAAAGGCTGGCCGTGTTGTCGCTGAACGTGATCATCAGCCAGCAGAGCTTGCTGAGGTCGATCTTAGCGCCGTCGGCGAAGGCGCCGAGCAGGTCCTCGCCCGGGTAGAGGCGTTCCTTGCTGTAGGTGAGCGGCGCGCGGTAGTCGAGTTCCCCCATCTGCACCCGTTCGAGCACGCGGATGAGAATCGGCAGCTTGATCAGGCTCGCGGTGGGGAATACCTCGTCGGCCCGCACGGCCACGGTCTCGCCGGTTTGCAGATGCCGCACGTAGACGCCGACCTCGCCGGCAAAACCGGCCGTCAAGGCCTGCAGCTTGGCGGCCAGGTCGGGTTCCGCGGGCGCGGCGGAACGCGGACCAGCACAGGCGCCGAGGAACGCGGCCAGCAGAAGAGCAAGGGTGCGCATGAGGGGCGCGCGGCGCCGCGGTTGAGCGTAGCGGGCGCCGCGCTGGTCTTCACGCGCGCAATCACGTCCGAGGTCACGCGCGGGCACCGGTGACCACGGCCACCTTCGTGGCTCCCGCATCGCGCAGCGCGCGCGCGCACGCCCGCGCGGTGGCGCCGGACGTCAGCACGTCGTCCACCAGCAAGATGGTGCGCCCGGCCACCGCCCAGGGGGACCCGCACACGAACGCTCCCTCGACGTTGGCCTCGCGATTGGTCACGCGCGGATCGGCCTGCGGCAGCGTCGGCCGGGTGCGCGCGAGCCCGCCTGGCACGAAGGTCAGTCCCAGGCGGTCGGCAAGCGAGCGCGCCAGCCACTGCGCCTGATCGAAGCGTTCCTCACGCTGCTTGCTCTTGTGCCGGGGCACCGGAACGATCAACGCCCGGCGCCCTTCGCCGCGCGCAAAGGGCGCCACGGTGTACTGCATCGCCCGCGCCAGGTAGCTCCCCGCGGCCAGGTCGCGACTGAACTTCAAACGGTGCACCAAGCGGGCGCCCGTGCCGCGGTAACGCAACGGCGCGCAGTGCAGCGCGATGCCGGTGAGGGCGCGATGGTCATCGGCGCAGGCCTGGCCCGGCAACAGAGGTTCGCCGCAGCGTGGGCAGCCGGGCGTGGGCCTCCGCTCGAGCTGCATCCGACACGCTGAGCACAGGTCCGCACCGGAGGCAGCGGTCGACGCGTCGGTGCCGCAGCCTGGACACGCGGCGGCGAACAGGAACTCGGCGCAGGCCGCCCAGCCTTCACGTAGGCGCCGCCGCAGCGCCGGAGAAACGAGGGTTTGCATGCCCCTCTGTGGCGCGGAACCGCTGAACGGTTACACGAAATCCGCCCCGACTCCTACCGCGCGACGTCCTACCGCCCGACGCTGATGTTGCGCACGGTGCGGCCACGCTCGGGGCTGCTGCCCGACAAGCGCTTGCCTTCGCCCGGCTTCAACTCCACACCCAGGGCGGCCCGCACCCGGTGCGCATAGTCCTCGACGGTGGTGTCGTTGGTGTGTGGGATCCCGAGCAGCGCGCCAATCTCCTTGGTCAGCGTCATGTTCCCCTGAAAGTCCCACGCGTGCGTGCGGAAGAACTCGCGCAGGTAGCGCCGGAACGACCGCCGCGAGTACACCGCGCCGCCAAAGTAGATCAGGAAGGCCCCAATGACGATCGACACCCCGACCAGCACCACCTGCCAGTGTTCGATGAGCGACTGCCGGTGCGAGAACGCCTGCAGCACGAAGCCCGCGTTCAGGAACAAGAAGCCCAAGATGACCTGCATCTTGTTGAGCGCGTAGTCGCGGACGGTCGACAGGCTGCGCTTGCCGATGTCGAAGAACTCTTCAATGACTCGGCGCGGCCGGCGAAAAATGATCGAGTTCGCCAGGAAGAATACGCCGACCAAGTTACAGGTCAGGCCGATGACCGCGAGTTCGGAAGGTCCCATGCGGTGCCGAGGAGTGTAACGCCGGCAGACTGCACGCCAAGCGGCATCTACCCCGACCCGCGCGATCAGGCGGATCGCATGGGAGATGGCTCAAACATCGTTCGCAGGGCTGATTCGACCGCGATCAGCAAACGCCCACGCGGGTCCTAGCTCAGGCAGCCGCGCCACGGGGGCCCCGGCGAGGCCCTCGAAGCCCTCGCCCTCACGACCCGGCCGTCACCGCCCCCAGCAAGGCCACCAGCGACAGCACGTCCAGCCGGTTGTGCTCGAACACACGATCGACGGCGCCGGTCGCATCGTCGATCCAGCCGAGCCACGCCGCCGGGGCTTCCGCCCCGGGTAAGTCGTCGTCGCGACGCAGACCGAGGATCGCTTCCTCCACGGTGCGCAGGCGGGTGTCGCTGAGCCGATGCTTGTAGGCGCGGCGCGCCAAGTGATAGAGGTCGAGGTGCGGCGTGCGCACGATGTTGCTCTCGATGCGATGCAGCGCCATGCGCGATGCCAGCCGGTGGCGATCGAAGCTCTTGCCGACGAAGGTCACGAGCTGCGGACGCGCGGCGACGTGCGCGGCGACGTGCAAGAGCGCGGCGGGTTCTTCTTCAAACGCGCGCAGAAACACCTGCTCGACGGCGAGCGCGTCGTCCTCGAACCACGCGAGCCCGCACATGAACACCACCGTGCCCGCGCCGCCGGAAAGGCCCGTGGTCTCGGTGTCGAGAAACAAGCACTGCGACAGGTCGAGGTCAGCGACGGTGGCGTCCTTGGCGAGCGTCGCCAGGCGTTGCCGGTCGACACCCAACGCGCGCCGCAACGCGTGCTCACCGTGCACCGCGTCGAGCGGATAGCGCACCCGACGAATGAAGCAGCAGCCGCGCGCGTTCACAAGATCCTCGCCCAAAGGCAGCGCGACCTTCGTCTTCGCCGGCATGCGGCGCAACATGCGGCGGCGCAGCAACTCGGTGGCTGCCGATGGACCCAACCGGTCGGCGAGCGGCGACTCCGCCGGTGGGAGGTCACTGGCTAACGGCACGACCTTGAAGCGTCGGCGCAGCTTGTCAGCGAAGTCGCCCATCAGGACGAATGTGTCTGACCTGGTACTGCGTTCTTTCGATCCGCGACCGACGAGTCAGCCGTCGACCGCAACTGACACATCTGTCCTAGCAGGACTGCGACCTTGCCCTTGCCGAGCACACCTTGGTCGATGCTCGGGCCGATGCACGACGGACACCCCAAGCGGCAAGCGCAACGGGTGAGCACGCCGAGCGCCGCCTGCAGCACCTCGCGATGCACGGTGAAGATGCGCTCCGACAACCCGACGCCGTCGGGGATCTGGTCGTAGATGGTGATGGTCGGCGCGTCGAAGTGCGCGTTCTTCAGCTCCCCCATCACCCGTACGTCGCCGGGATCGACGCGCACGAAGAGCGGCACCAGGCCTTGGATCAACTCGGCGACGCCGCGCAGCGCGCCGGCTTCCGAGCCCTTGTCGAGGCCCACCTTGGCGGCGAGGTCTTTGCCGATCACCAGCATGCACGCCTCGGTTTCGAACTCTTCCGGCGGCAGGTGGATCTCGCCGATGCCGACGTTCTCGCGCGTGTAGAAGCGGATCTTCTTGAACGCCTTCGCCAGCGTCGACACGTGCACCTCGCCGCGGTGCGCGGTGTAGCCGCCGAACGTTTGCTGCGCATCGAGGTGCATCACCCGCACCTCGGTCTCGGTCTCGGCGTCGGTGTAGTAGTCGGCGTCGACCTTCTTCACCCAGGCGCGGCGATTGGGGTAGTCGAACTCCTCGACCACATACTGCTCGCCCTGGTGCCCGTAGATCGCGCCCTCGTACACCTCGGTGATGGCACCGGGCCGATCGACCTCGCCGAGCACGCGCCGCGTGTCGCGCTCCTGAATCACCACGTTGTCCATGTCGGCGGCGTTCAACGAGATGCCGTCGGCGGGGTAAGTCTGCGCCGCGTAGTGATAGCGGTCCTTCTCGCGCTTCAACACGCGCAGGTCGTTGGCCAAGAAGTCGAGGATCTCGTCGACGTGCGGCGCCTCGCCAAACCCGCTGCCGCGGTCGAAGGGCACCTCGAACACGCTGCACTTCAGGTGATTGGTGAGGATGATCGGATTGTCGGGGTCGATCGCCACGGCTTCGCGCGGCTGATCGAACAGGTAGCCAGGGTTGCCGAACAGATACTGATCCATGGCGAACGAGCGCGCCAAGAACAGCACCAGGCTCTCCTGATTGCGGCGCCCCACGCGGCCAGCGCGCTGGAACATGCTCGACACCGTGCCGGGGTAGCCCACCAGCACACACACATCCAGGCTGCCGATGTCGACCCCCAACTCCAGTGCGCTGGTCGACACCACGGTCTTGATGTCGCCCTGGCGCAGACCGGTCTCGATCTTGCGCCGCAGCTCCGGCAGGTACCCGCCGCGATAGCCCGCCAGCCGATCTTGGCTGACGTTGAGCCGACCCGCCTCGTCGCGCAGGTACTTCAGCAGCACCTCCAGCGTGTTGCGCGTGCGCGTGAAGAAGATCGACTGCAGGTCGCTCTGCAGCAACGTGCCGCCCAGTTGGCGCGCCGCCTCGATCGCCGGCAGCCGCAGCCCCGACAGCGGCGAGACCAGCTTGGGGTTCAAGAACACGTAGTGCTTGGTGCCGCGCGCGCTGCCGTCTTCGTCGACCACCAGCACGTCGCGCTCGAGCAACCGCCGCGCGTGCTCACCCGGGTTGCTGATCGTCGCACTCGCCGCGCAGAACACCGGCTTGCTGCCGTAGTGCGCGCAGATGCGCTGCAGCCGCCGCAGCACGTTCGCCACGTGCGAGCCATACACCCCCGACAGCGTGTGCACCTCGTCGACCACCACGTAGCGCAGCGCGGTGAACAACCCCTGCCACTTGGTGTGATTGGGCAGGATCCCGGTGTGCAGCATGTGCGGGTTGGTGAGCACCAGGTCGCCGCTCTCGCGCAGGGCGCGCCGCGTCGCCGGTGGCGTGTCACCGTCGTACACCGCCACCACCAGGTCGCTGCGGCCGGTCGCCAGCAGCAACCCTTCCAGCTGCGCCATCTGGTCGCGCGCCAGCGCCTTGGTCGGAAACAGATACAGCGCGCGCGCATCGGCGCGCTCTGCCAGCAGCCGCGACAACACCGGCAGGTTGTAGCAGAGCGACTTGCCCGACGCGGTCGGCGTCGCCACCACTACATCGCGGCCCGCGTGCAGCGCGTCCGCCGCCACCCGTTGGTGGCTGTACAGCGACAGGATGCCTTTGCCCACGAGCGCCGCTCGCAAGCCGGCGTGCGCCCACTCGGGATACGGCCGCAGCACCGCCTCCCGCGCCGCCGAGGTGTGCATAGCGCCGATCTCTACCGGCAGGTCCGGATGCGTGTGCAGCGCGTTCAGGATCGGCGCGACCATGGAGACCCCTCGCGCGTGCGCGCTAACGCAACTCGATACTGACCGCCCATGTCCAGATGATGGCGCGCGAAGCGGACAGAAGGAAGCCAGCCGCAGATCCAAATCTTGTCCGTCCGCCGTCGCTACCCCGTCCTTCGTATCCTCGCCACGTCATGAACTACCGCCTCGCCGCCACCCTCCTCGTCCTCGGCTTGCTGCGTACTCCTGCGGCGCAAGCAACCGAGACCGCTCCATCCGAACCCAAGCAAGAGGCACAGGCCGCCGTTCCCGAACCGGTGCGCGCCACGATCACCAAAGCGATCGAATGGATCGGCCGCCACGGCGTGCCGATGAAGGACGACGCCAACGCGATCCTGTTTCCCAGCATTGCCGAGCGCCCCAAGCGGCAAGAGCCGCAGATCTACAACGGCAACGCGGGCGTGCTGGTGTTCTTGGAGAACGCTGCGGCGGTGCTGCCGCACCCGCAGGCCGGCGAATTGGCCGACAAGCTCGCGCGCGGCCTGCTGAGCAAGCGCAGCAAGAACGAAGCAGGCCACCTGACGTGGGTGGGCGAGATGACGGAAGGCGCCACGTCGCTCTACTGCGGCGACGCCGGGATCGGCCACGCGTTCTTGGTGCGGGCGCGACTGCGCAGCGACAAGGACGCACTGCAAATCGCCATCGAAACCGGCGACTCGATCATCGCCCGCGGCAAGCGCGACGGCGACAAGCTGTCGTGGGATCGCCAGGTCGAAGTGATCTACGGCGCCGCGGGGACGATCTTGTTTCTGCTAGACCTCGCCGAAGAAACCAAGGAGAAGCGCTTCGTCGAGGCGGCGCAGGCGGCGGCGCACTGGCTTGTCAGCCAAGCCAAGACCGAGACGAAGAAGGGTGACGACGGCACCGAGCAGCGCCTGCTGTTTTGGCGTTGGGCCATCGGCGGGAACCAGGCGTATGTGAACTTCAGCCACGGCACGGCGGGAGTTGCGTACGCTCTCGCGCGGGTGGGCGTGGTGGCGAGCGATACCGCGTGCGCGCAGGCCGCGCTCGAAGGCACCGCCTGGCTCGATGAGCAGGCGCGCAAGGAAGGCGATCGCGTGGTTTGGCCGGCAGTCGCCGGCAGCAAGACCACGATGGGCGGCTGGTGCCACGGCCCGCCTGGCACGGGCCGCCTGTATCTGCTGCTGCACCAGATCACCGGCGAACAACGCTACCTCGACACCGCGCGCGCCTCGGCGCGTTGGGTGATGGCGCAAGCGCCAGCGGCAGCGGAAGGCGCCGACGCGCCTGCATTCCCACCGACCTTGTGCTGCGGCGTCGCTGGCGTGGTCGACTTCTTCTGCGATCTCTACCGTGCCACCGGCGACGCCGAGTTCAAGGCGTTCGCGCAGCGCGCCGGCAACTACTTGATCGACGCCGCCAAGCCGGATGGCGAGGGCGTGAAGTGGGCGCCCGGCGCCACCGCGCACGGCGCCCCCAGCAAGCAGCACCCCCTCGACCTCATGCTCGGCGCGCCGGGCGAAGCGCTCGCGTTGCTGCGGCTACTGACGGTGGGAGTCAAGCCGGACCCGGTGATGCACCTGCCGGATCGTCGCGTCGCCAAGTGAGGCCTGACTCGCTGTCCGCTGATGCCTACAGCTTGCGCAAGTCCGCGTCGCTCACCACGCCCGAGCGCGACACGTTCGACGCGTCCACGGTCCCCACCAGCTTCGACATCACGGCGTGCAACGCGAACCCGAGCAGGGCGCGCGGGCTCGGCGGCTTGAAGCCGGGTGGGCTGACGGGCCGCTCGAAGAACGGCTGGCTCAGCAGCAGCTTGCGCTGGCCGTCGATCTCGGGGCCGTAGATGTCGACGTGCAGCGCCAGGCTTGCCAACGAACTGCGGCCGTAGAGTTCTTCCTGCAGGCCACCGTCGAAAGCGCGCAGCGTCGGCTTCAGCATGATCGCGTCGGGTTGCGCGCGGTCGAGCACTTCCTTGAACACGCCCGACGTGCGTAATTCGTCGCGCATGATCTCGTGCACCATCATCGGCGCCGGCCGCTCCCAGTCGCGGTCGCTCAAGTAGGTGATCGGCAGCTGACTCTTGTCTTCGGGCGGCTTGCGTTCATCGACCACCGGCGCCACGAACGCGCTGCGATCGGCGGCAACCGAAGTGACGTAGCCAGTCGGTTGATACAGGCTCGGGTTGTGGCGCAGGTCCATGCGCGGCGGCGTGCTGCACGCGGCGAGCAGAGCTACGCCGGCCAGCGACGCTGCGCGGGCACCGATACGGGGTTGGGGCATCGGCGCATCTTTGGGGACGCACGCGAGGGGAGCAAGCACGAAGAACGGTCGTGCAACCAGTGTTCAACGACACGGTTCAGCGCAGTGTTCGGTGCAGCGCACGCGGCTGGGCCACTGCTGGGCCACTGCTGGGCCGGTTCACCGGCGCAGCGGCGCCAAGAGAGCGCGGCTGTCGCTGGGACCAAGCTCGATCACCAGACGTGGCGTCGCCTTCTGAACCACCCACGCCTGCTTGGCCTCAGTGCCTTCCCCGCCGCGGTCGTACACCTCGAGCGTGGCTGCCGCACCGGTCGACGCCGCGACCAACTCGATCTGCACGCGGCGCGCCGCGGCGAGTTCACTGGCACTCGTCGGCGCCTGCGCATCGAACGTGCGCTTGCCGCGCAGCGACGTCGCGATCTCGATCAGCTCATTCGCCTGGTCGGTGACGTCGGCGCGCGTATCGGCGCGCAACCACTTGCCGTCGGTGCCGCGCTGCATCGAAGCCATCGCCTGCCCCTGCACGCTGTAGCGCACCTCGGTGACCGCGGTCGGCGCGTCGATGGCCGCGGCGCGCGACGCGTAGGTCGACCACGGCTGACGAAACACGTCGACGACTTCCTTCGGCACCTTGGCCACGTACGGAGCGTCCGAGCGCTTGACGAACGTCACGTCACCCTCGCTGCGGCCAAAGTGCAGCACCGTGGCCTGGTGCTCCTGCATGCGCGGATGCAGCGACACCGTCAAGAACTCGCGATCGAGCCCGAACGGCGACAGGTCGGTCGGCGAACCCGGCACGTAGCCGACGATTTGCAGCTTCTGCGTCGCCTGCAGCAGCTCGTTGATCGGCGCCGGCTCGGTGTCGACCTCGATCGGCAGCAACATGCGGAGAGCATCGCTCGCGCCGCGGCGCAGCTGAATGCGTTCGCCGTTGCCTTGGCCGGGATCCATTTCGAGGCGCACGATGTCGAGCATCGACATCGGCACCAGCCAACGCTGCCGCAGCTCATCGACCGCGACCTCGAACGTGCGCTCGTAGTTCACCGACTTGATGGTGAACTCGAGGTTGCGCGGCTGCTGCCGACCGATCAGCCCCTGCGCCGTCTTCCAGATGGTGATCAGTTCGACGCCGTGGCCGCCCTCCACCTCGACCTGCACGTCCCACTCCGGCATCGGGTTGAGCCCACCCAGGAACTGCTCGGCCACCATGCCGCTCAGAAAACTCAGCAGCGCCACGGCCGCGGCGGTGTCGGCTTCGGTCTCGATCGGCTGCGACAGGCGGAACGACTGCGCGCCGACGCGCAGGAGTTCGACGACCTCGTCTTTCTTGGCTGTGCCGTCACCCGCATCCAGGCGCCGCCGCAAGGTGAAGCGCCGCATGTCGTCGGGATGCGTGCGCAAGAGCAAGCGCTCGCGCGCCTCGTCGGGATTCACCTGGATCGCCGACCAAACGGCAAGGCCGGTGCGATAGACGTTGCCGTCCATCTTGACGTAGAGGTCTTGGTGCAGCGGACCTTCGAGGCCGATGTCGAGGGCGAAGGTCTTGTCGGGGTAACGCACCTCGATGTGACCCCGCGGCACGTCGAGGCCCATCTCGGCGAGGCGCTTTTGCGGGATCTCCGCAACCGGCCCGTCGAAGAAGCGCTGCGCGCTGTCGAGCACGCCGCGCACGTTCTCGAGGAAGGCCGCCGAAGCCAGGTCGACGATCGGCTCGGCCAGCATGAACGGCTCGGTCGGGTCGCTGCGCACGAAGTGCAACGGCGGCAGGTCGGGCGAACGCTGCAACACGATGCGCTTGGCGTCGAACAGACGACGGCCGCCGAGCACCGACTCGCTGGGAATCCGCTCGAGGGCCGCGCGCTTCTGCGTCGCAAAGAGGGCGAACAGGAGGCCGCCGGCCAGGAGCAGCAGCACGATCAAGCCACGCACGCGCATCAGATCCGACTCCGCCGCCACAAGACGCACACGCCCAGCGCCAACAGAGCGCCGGGCACGAACGCGATCAACAACCACTGCACGCGGCCCACTTGCTGGTCGACCAGCTTCAGTTCGCGCGGCTGGTAGCGCGTGCCGCGCACGCCGACCAACACCTTGCGCTGCGCCATCCACTGGAAGATGTTGAGCGCCAAGTCGCCGTTACTGGTGGCGAACCCGCTGTTGTTGAAGGCGTGGCCGCTGATGATGACCACGTGACCCGGGATGTCGCCTTCGGTGGCGACCACGTCGATCACCGCGCCGACGCAGCGCGGCGCCATCTCGACCCCGGGGGGGGCAATCCAGTCGACCTGCCCCTCGCCGATGCGCTCTTCGAGCCAGGCATAGCGGCTGGTGCGCAGCAGCGACAGGTCGACCGCCACGTCGTCGGGCGGGTTCAGGCCGCGCCGAATCTCGCGCGCGAGCTTCAGCATCGGCAGCCGCCCCTGCTTGCTCAGCATGCGCGTGAGGTCGTGCACCGGGTTGAGGGTGGTGATCGGCAGGTTCTGCACGTAGGGCTCGCCGTGGCGACCCGGCTTGTCCGGGTTCTCCGGATCGGCGACCAGGTTGCACACCAGGTCTTCGCCCAGCGCAAAGCCCAGCCGCCGCCCGAGGTTGGCGAACGTCGGGTTCCACGAGGTGGGCGTCAGCACGTAGACCACGTTGAGAAACAGGCGGCCACCACGCCGCACGTAGGCCACCAGGGCTTCGGCGTGCGCGTCGTCCATCTCGCTGCGCGGCTCGAGCGACACGACGCAGGCCGCATCGCGCGGCACCGCCTTCGTCTCGCTCAGGTTGAGGCGCGCGACCGCAAAGCCCTCCTGTTCGAGCGCGAGCATCAGGCTCGAATACGCCATGCCCGACGCATCCTCGATGTTGGCCTCGCCGTGACCTTCGAGCACGTAGACCTTGGGCGTGCCCTCGACCAAGAGGCCCTTGATCGCCGACGAGATCGCTTCCTCGCCCTTGAAGTCCTTGAGGATGGGCTTGGGGTCGCGCCCACCGGGCACCCGCGCGCCGGCACCTTGACCCATGTCGATCTCGGCCAGGTCGAAGTCGAGCGACAGCACCTTGCTGCGCTGCCCCACCTTGACCAGCACGAAGTTCTGCCGGCGCTGATCCAGCGCGCGCGTCAGCTCGCGCACCGCGCCGATCTCGCGACGGATGTCGTACTGCCGCACCCGCACCGTATCGCCGCCGTGCGCGGAGTACTGGCGCAGCAGGTCGGTGGTGAGATCCTGGATCGACAACCGCAGCGTGTAGATGTGACGGGCCTCCTCGGTCGCTTGCTCGGGCAGGCCGAGCGGCTCGTACACCGTGGACAGCTCGACGGTCTGGTCCTGCGCGCGCAGGGTGCGCAGCAGCTCGAGGGTGTCTTCGGTGACGGTGAAGCGCTGCTGCGGCGACAGGTCGATGACGGCCTTGAAGCCCGGGCGCGTGGACAGCACCACGAGCATCGCCCAGATCACGAAGCCGAGCGCACTCGCCAGCAACAACGCCGTCACGCCGGCGACGCGTCGAAGCCTCAGCGCCACTTGCGCGCCTCCAGGGCCTTGACCGTCAGAAAGAGGAAGAACGCGGACCCGCCCAGATAGAACGCCAAGTGGCCAGTGTCGATGAGGCCGCGCGTGAACCAGTTCTGCAGATGGTCGTACACGTTGGTCTGCTCCAGCAGCGTGCGCACGATGTTGTTGTCGATTGCTGCACGCGGCAAGTGTTGGTTCGCCAGGCCGGGCAGCGCCATGAGCGCGATGTTGAAGAGCATCGCCGACAGCGACGCGAGCAGCTGGTTGTCGGTCAAGCTGCTGGTGAAGCAGCCGACCGCGAGCAGCATGGCCCCGAGCAAGAACAAGCCGACGTAGCTGGTGAACGCCGGACCCAGCGGCAGCGGGCTCGCGAGGAAGGGCGACCAGGTGAGCACCCACAACAACAGGCCCGTGGGCAACCAGATGGCGGCAAAGAACACCAACGCGGCGAGCCACTTGCCGAGCACGATCTCGAATTCGCGCACCGGGGCGGTGAGCAACACTTCGAGCGAGCCGGTGCGCTTCTCTTCGGCAAAGCAGCGCATGGTGAGGATCGGCGGCACCAGCACGATCATGAAGTTGGTGCTCGCCTGAAAGATGTAGCTGGTCGTGAAGCCATCGACCTCGCGCGGGAACGTCTCGTAGGTGCGCGTGAGGCCGGCGGTCTCGAGGCCGCGGAACAGGTAGAACAGCACGGCGATCACGTAGGCGACCGGGCTGTAGAAGTACGCCATCAGTTCGCGCTTGAGCGTGGTGACGATGACGTTCATGCCGAGGCTCCCGCTAGCTGCTGCGCGGCCCGCGCGTCGGCGCCCTCGGTGACCTGCAGGAAGTACTCTTCCAAGGTGGGCAACTGCAAGCGCAACTCGCGCACCGGGACGTCGAGCGCGCGCAAGGCGAGCGCGGCGGCGTCGCGCGGGTCGTCGGCCGGCCCGACCGCGGCGTCGAGCGTGAGGTAACCGTCGGCCAGCACGGTGACGCGGGGTGCCTCGCTCACGCCAGCGAGACCGCCGAACAGCGCAATCAGCCGCTCCGCTGGCGCACGCGCGGTGACCACGAGACGGCGGCCGTGGCTCGTTTGCAGCAGAGCCTGCGGCGTGCCGTCGGCGCGCAGCTCGCCGCGATGAATCACCAGGATGCGCGAACTCACGTCCTGCACTTCACCCAGGATGTGGCTGGAGAACAGGATGGTGTGCTCGTTCGCCAGCTCGCGCACCAGCGTCTTCATGCGCCGACGCTGGATCGGGTCGAGGCCCGTCGTTGGCTCGTCGAGGATGAGGATCGGCGGCCGCGCCACCAACGCGTCGGCCAGGCCGACGCGTTGCCGGTAGCCGCGCGACACGTGCGCCACCAGCTTGCGCCGCACGTCGAACACGTCGGCGCGCTCCATCGCGACCTCGACGGCGACCCGGCGCTGGCGCCGCGGCACCCCCTTGAGGGCAGCGCGATAGCGCAGGTACTCCTCGACGCGCAGGTCGCCGTAGATGGGCACGTTCTCCGGCAGGTAACCGATCTGCTGGCGCGCGCGCACCGGGTCGTCGAACACGTCGAACCCGCCGACCGCGGCCTTGCCGGAGGTCGCGGGGTGGAAACAAGTCAGCACGCGCAAGGTTGTGGTCTTGCCCGCCCCGTTGGGACCGAGGAAGCCGACAACCTCACCCTTGCCGACGCTGAAGCTGATCCCGGCAACCGCGGTGGTCTGACCGAACCGTTTCACCAGGTTGTCGACGCGAATCATCCAGGCCGCGTTGTAGCGCAGGTGCGGGGCCAGAGTAACAGGCGACTTCGCGCATCCTGCCGCGTAGTCGCGGTGCGGCGGACGAGAGCTGGCCGACTCCGCGTCGCCGACCAGCCGTCACTTCACTTCGAAGTCGGCGTCCTTGATGTCTTCGTCGCCGCGCCCGCTGGCCGCCTTGGCTTTCGGCTCACCCGCACCCGCACCCGCGGCTGCGCCGGCGCCCTGCCGCGTGCCTTCGCTCAGCTTCTGTGACGCCTTCTGCAACTCTTCCATCGCGGCCTCGATCGCACGCTTGTCGTCGCCCTTGGCCGCTTGCCGGACCTTCTCGATCTTCGCCTCCACCTCGCGCTTGACGTCGGCGTCGATCTTGTCGCCGCCGTCCTTGAGGGTCTTCTCGAAGGTGTAGGCCATCTGGTCGGCGTGGTTCTTCAACTCGATCTGCTCGCGCCGCTCCTTGTCCTGCGCCGCGAACTGCTCGGCCTCCTGGCGCATCCGCTCGACCTCGGCCTCGGTGAGCCCCGACGAGGTCTGGATCGTCACCTTCTGCTCGCGGCCCGTGCCCTTGTCGCGCGCCTTGACGTTGAGGATGCCGTTGGCATCGAGGTCGAACGTGACCTCGATCTGCGGCATGCCGCGCTGCGCGGCGCCGATGCCGTCGAGCCGGAACTTGCCCAACGTGCGGTTGTCCTTGGCGAACTCGCGCTCGCCCTGCAGCACGTGGATGTCGACCGCGGTCTGGTTGTCGTCGGCGGTCGAGTAGACCTGCGACTTGCTGTGCGGGATCGTCGTGTTGCGCTCGATGAGCTTGTTCATCACGCCACCGAGGGTCTCGATGCCGAGCGACAGCGGGGTGACGTCGAGGAGAACGACGTCGCTCACCTCGCCGGAGAGCACGCCGCCCTGGATCGCCGCCCCCACGCTCACCACCTCGTCGGGGTTCACCGACCGGTTGGGCTCGCGCTGGAACAGGTCCTTCACCAGCTGCTGCACCTTGGGCACGCGGATGCTGCCGCCGACCAGGATCACCTCGTCGATGTCCTTCGGCGTCATCTTCGCATCCTGCATCGCCTGCTCGCATGGCTTGCGGCAACGCTCGATCAGGTGATCGGCGAGCTGCTCGAACTTGGCGCGCGACAGGTTCTCCGACAGGTGCTTGGGCCCGGTCGCGTCCATCGTGATGAACGGCAAGTTGATCGTCGTCGTGGTCGCCGACGACAGCTCGATCTTGGCCTTCTCCGCCGCTTCCTTGAGGCGCTGCAACGCCATCTGGTCGTTGCGCAGCTCGATGTTGTACTGCTTTTTGAAGCTCTCGCAGAGCCAGTCCATGATCACCGCGTCGAAGTCATCGCCGCCGAGGTGCGTGTCGCCGTTGGTCGCCTTCACCTCGAACACGCCGTCGCCGACGTCGAGGATCGAGACGTCGAAGGTGCCGCCGCCGAGGTCGAACACCGCCACCGTCTGCGACTTCTTCTTGTCGAGGCCGTAGGCCAGCGCGGCCGCGGTGGGCTCGTTGATGATGCGCTCGACCTTGAGGCCGGCGATCGTGCCAGCGTCCTTGGTAGCCTGGCGCTGCGAGTCGTTGAAGTAGGCCGGCAAGGTGATCACCGCGCGATCGACCTTCTCGCCGAGGTACGCCTCGGCGGCTTCCTTCAGCGCTTGCAACACCAGCGCCGAAAGCTCAGGCGGCGTGTAGGCCTTGTCGCCGATCTGCACCTTCACCAGTTCCTCTTGACCGCCGACGATCTTGTAAGGCACCAGCTTCTCTTCGGACTCGACCTCGCTGTGCCGCCGCCCCATGAAGCGCTTGATCGAGTAGATCGTGTTCTGCGGGTTGGTCACCGCTTGGCGCTTGGCCGGCGCGCCCACCAAGCGTTCACCGCTCGGCGTGAAGGCCACCACCGACGACGTGGTGCGGCTGCCTTCGAGGTTGGGGATCACAACCGGTTGCCCACCCTCCATCACTGACACCACGGAGTTGGTGGTGCCCAGATCGATACCGATGATCTTCGACTTCGACATGACTGCCTCGATGCGCGGACGTCGAAGAACGTCGCTGCCGCACCATCGCGGCGGCGACGTCCGAGACGAGGCGCGCGGCGGCCAATTACAAGCAGCGTGCCGATCGGTTCCGACGAGTCACCCGTCGTAACTTGCTTCTAAGACTAGTGTTCGACCATGGTCGCGGATGCAACCTCACCGTCAAACTGGCAGCCGCGCAAAACTGTAGCCCCGCCAATCTGACAGTCGCGTCAAACCCAGCGGGCGTAGCGGAGATAGCACCAGTGCACGACGGCGAGCACCACGTTGACGCCGGTCAGGCTCCACCACAGGGGAGCCAAGCTGTTGTCGAGCGTGCTGTGGCGGGCGGCGAAGAACAACGCGGGCGGCAACACCACGAGGTACACGGCGGCATCGAGCAGCATCGGCGGGAGCGTCTTGCCGGCGCCGTTCACCCCACCCGTTGCACCCAGCGCATAGCTGCCAAAGGCGTGACCACCGACCGCGATGCCGAGGTATGACGCGCCGAGTGCGAGCACGGGCGGCGTCGCATCGATGACCATCAGCGAGAACAGCGGTCGGGCCCACACCCACAGCAAAAGCGCGCACACTGAGCCGAGCACGAACGCGCACCAGGCGGCGGCGGCCGCGTAGGCGCGAGCGCGGTCGGGCCGACCGGCACCCACGGCAAAGCCGACCAAGGTCGTCGCCGCGCTGGCGAAACCGGCCGCGGAGAACAGCACTACGGTGTCGAGGCGCGTGGTGACGCCGAGCGTCGTGAGGGCCACTTCGCCCGCGAGTCCGGCGGCGACACTGGTGAGCGCGATCACCACCGCGGTGCGCACCACCATCTGCAGCGACTGCGGTGCGCCGAGCAAGAGCATCTGCCGCAGCTCGCCGGGCGGGCCGCACAGACGCAGGCGCACGATGCGCAGCGGGTGCGAGGCACGGCGCAACCAGCACACCGCGACGACAACGGCGACGCTGCGCGCGATCACGCTCGCGTACGCGGCGCCGGGCGCACCAAGGGCCGGGATCGACAGGCGTTCCCAGCCAAACAGCAGCACCAGGTCGAGCAGCAGGTTGAGGACGTTGGACCCCAGCAGCAGCACGAGCGGCATGAAGCCCTCGCCGGCCGCGCGCATGCTCGCGGTCGCTTGCAGCAGCGCGAACATCGACACGGTGCCCAGGTTCGCGACCAGCAGATAGTGGATGCCGATCGCCCGCGCCTCGCCCACGGCGCCTTGCAGGTCGATGCACGGTGCGGTCAACGCCGCCAGCGCGACCCCGAGCACGACGCCGAGCACCAGCATGAAGGTGAACGAGCGCTCGCTGAGCCGGCGCGCTTCGTCGCCGTGCCCGGCACCGAGGGCGCGCGACATCATCGCCATCGACGCGACGGTGATGCCGTTGCCGATGATCATCGGCAGGAAGTTCACCGTCGTCGCCACGTGCACGCCCGCCACCGCGTGGCCGCCGAGCTTGCCGACGAGCCACAGGTCGATCAGGTTGACGGCGGCGTGGCTGCCCATCGCCAACGCCAAGAAGCTGCCCTGCCGCACGACCGGCCCGAGCACCGAGCCCTCGAGCAGGTCGGGGCGCGGTCGTTGGCCGGCCGGCGGGGCATCAGACGGAGCATCAACCGTCGTCACGCGGGGCCTTGCCGTCGCGTGCCGCTTGCACCAGCGCGCGCACCTCCGACAACAGCGTCGGCGCGTGGTAGATGGTGCCGTTCTTGATCGTCCAACGGATGCCCTCGGTCTGCTCCGCTTTGCCGGCCACCAGGCGACTGGCGCCGTCTGGATAGAACACCTTCAAGTTGTCGAGCGGGTTGCCGTGCACCACCAAAAGGTCGGCGCTGAGGCCAGGGCGCACCCGGCCGAACTCCATCTCCTTGCCGAGCACGCGCGCGCCGTTCCAGGTCGCGTGCTGGATGACGTCGAGCGCGTGGAAGCCGGCTTCGAGGTGCAGCTCCAGCTCACGGAGCAAACCGAAGCCGTGCAGCACGTAGATGTAGCCGGCGTCTTCGCCGGTGGTCACCAATCCGCCGGCGCGGGCAAACGCGCGCACCGCGTTCATCCACAAACGGTAGTTCTCCTTCCAAAAGGCCTCGTCGGCCGACGTCCAGCCGATGAAGTAGCTGCCGTGGTTCTCGAGGTTGGGCAGGAAGAACTTCAGCAGCGCGGGGTGCCCGTAGTCCTTGAACCAGGGCTGCGTCTGCGCCCGTTGCACGTCGCGGCTCGCCTCGTAGATCGCCAGCGTTGGACTCCACGCCACCTCGCGCTGCACGAGTTCTTCGAGCACGCTCTGCAACCTGTCGGGGTTCGCCTCGCGCCAGAGCCGGCCCGCGTAGCGGAAGCGGTGCGCCTCGTTGCTGTACGAGAACTCCGGCGGAAACTGCTGCACGCCGTCGAGTGCCGCGTCGGGCACGCCGTACCAGTGTTCGATGCAGCGCAGACCAGCGCGCGCGTAGTCCAGCGCGTCGGTCGATCCGACGCCGATGTGCGCCGTGGTGGACAAGCCCACTTTGCCCGCCTCGTCGAGGATCGCCGTCAGCAGATCCAGGTCGTAGCTCTGGTTCGACCACAGCTTGATGCCGTCGGCGCCAGAGGTCTTGAAACTCTGCACGCGCTCGCGTGCCTGCTGCGCGTCGCTCACGGCGCCGAAGCCGCGGTAGATCAATAGGCGCGGCGACACGATCTCTAACGCTGCGGCGCGCTGCCGCAGCCGCAACAACTTGGGGAAGGTGCCGCCGTTGTCGCGCACCGTGGTGATGCCGCACGCCAACCACAGCTTGAGGATGTACTGCGACGAGATGGCGATGCCCGCGGCGGTGTCCTGGATGTGGCCGTGCGTGTTGACGAAGCCCGGCATCAGCCAGCAGCCCTCGCCATCCAGCACGACTTCGGGCCGCTCGGTCGCGTCGGCCACGATCTTGCCGTCGCGCACGTGCACGCTGGTGGGTCCGTACGCGGGCGTGCCGTCGCCCTTGATGACGTGCACGTTCTTGATCTCGAAACTCGCGGGCCGCTTGCCGTGGTACGGCGGCGCCTGCGCAGAAATGGCGGCCGTCAGCAGCGCTGATGCGAGAAAGCGAGTCGACACCGAGACCATGCCGGCAACGTAGCCGACGCCGCGCCTACTTGAACGCGTCCGCTTCCTTGTCGCCCTCGTTCTCGAAGTACGCCAGCAGGTCGAGGATCTGCTCGCGGGTCAGGCTGTTGATCAGGCCGGGCGGCATCGACGACACCGGCGACGGGGTGCGGCTGAGCACGTCCTTGGGGCGCACGGTCTGCGTGGTGTGCGCGATCGGCTCGATCAGCAGCACGATCTCGTCGGCGGTCTCGCGCAGGATGCGACCAGCCGTCGTGGTGCCGTCTCGCAGGGCGAGGATTTCCAGGCGGTACTGATCGGCGATGACCTTGCTGGGCTCGACGATCGCCTCCAAGATGTCGCGCCGTGAGAAGCGGCTGCTCAGCGTGGTGAGATCGGGACCGATGCTGCCGCCGGTCGTGCCAAAGCGATGACACACGATGCACTGCGCCGAGCGCGCGGCACGTTCACCAGCGGTGAACGACCGACCCTCGGTGACCGCGGCGAGATGCGGCGCCAGCTCTTCGACGGTCCACGCGCGTACGAACGGCCCCGGCGCGACGACCGCCGCTGCCGCGCGCGACGCGGGCTTGGGCCACGCCTTGGCCTGCGCCTGCAACGCGGGGTCGCGCAGCCGCTCGATGAACGTGGCGCGGATCGCGTCCAAGTAGCCCTCGAAGCTGACGCCGCCACCGAGGTGCGCGCGCGCCTGCTGCAACCACTTGCCGAACTGCGCCAACGTCGCGTCGCTCCAACCGTCGGCAACGTGACTCAGCAGGAACGCGAACGCGATCTGGTCGGCCTGCGAAGTCGCCGAAAGCAACACGGCCAGCAGCGGCGGCACGATCTCGGGCGCGCGCAAGAACACCAGCAGCGCGGCGCGCTCGCGCGCGAGCAGCAGGTCGTCGCCGGAGAAGTCAGTTGGCAGCGCGGCGAGCACGCGGATGCGGCGCGCCTCGTCGGGGCGGCCGTGGCGCGCGAACGCGACTGCGAGCACGCGCAGCGCTTCGAGTTGGCCGACGCGGTCACCGTGCCCCAGGTCGAGTTCGAGCCAGCGATCGACGACAGCGGCGAGATCGTCGCGCGCGCCGGCGCGCGAGAGCGCCAACAAAGCAGCGCGCGCACGGGCCGGATCGGATTCGGCAAGCGCACGGGCGCGCCACTCCAGCACCGGCTGCCGCTCGACGGCAACGCGTGCCACCTGCCGCAGCGCGGGAGTTGCTGCGCCCAACGACGGCCACGCCGCGTCGATGGCCTCGGCGTGCGGCCGCGCATGGAAGCGTTCGAGGCCGAGACGCACGGCGTCGCGCTCGGTCGGACGCGGCGAAGCAGCGCTACCTGTTGCCACGCCGAGGCGATAGAGGCCCGACTGCGTACCCCGTCCGCCGGTGATGAACCACAGCGCCCCGTCAGGACCATCGACACCCGGCCCCACCACCACGTCGCTCACATTCAACGGCTTGCCAGGGCGCGGGGTGACCCGCCCCGACTCGGCCTCTGGCGCAAACTGCTTGCCCGAGACCAACGTGTCGACCTGCCCGGTCTGGACATCCACCAACAGGATGCGGCCGAGCGACCAGTCCGCGGCGACGAAGTGTCCGTGGCCAGCGTTCATCGGGTCGCCGTACCAGAACGTCACCCCCGTCGGCGAGCCGCGGCCGATGTCGACCAGGGGCGGCAAGCTGTCGAAGAAGTGCACCGGCCAACACCCCGTGCCCGAGCGCCAGCCAAACTCGGCGCCCGACACCAGATGACACACGCGCACCGGGCGGTACCACGGCAGGCCGATGTCCCACTCCATGTCGGAGTCAAAGGTGTAGAGCTCGCCCACCGCATCGAACGCCAGGTCGTACGCGTTGCGCATGCCGGCGGCGAACAACTCGATGATGCTGCCGTCGGGTTTGAAGCGCAGCACGTGCGAGCCGGGCGCCTTGACGCCCACCGCGTGGCCGTTCGGATCCTCGATCGGCGGCAACAACACGTCTTCGGCGTAGAGCCGATGCGGCGACGTCGCTGCCAGTTCCTTCGGCAGGTTGGTCATGTTGCCGTTGATCACGTACAGCCAACCGTCGGGGCCGGGCACGATCGCGTGCGCGCCGTGCTCGCCATCGCCCTTCCACTGGAACATGCGCTGCACGTCCTCGAACTGACCGTCGTCGTCGGCGTCGCGCAGACGGAAGAGCCCGCCGCCGTCGTCGTTGAGGTTGACGTTCACCCACAAGGCGCCGTGCGCAAACGTCATCCCCTGCACGTTGGTGATCGTTGGCGGCAGATCGAGGAACTCGGCCTCGCTGGTCAGCGGGCTGGCAAGTGGGCTGGCAAGTGGGTTCGCCAAACGCAAGATGCCGTCGCGCTCGACGCCGATGTAGAGCTGCCCCTTTGGATCGAACGTCATCGACACCCACGAGCCCTGCCACTCCGAGGCGGAGCGCACCAAGGTCGCTGTGTAGCCGCTGCGCACGCCGAGGGCCGACGCCGGCGTCGCCAAGCGCGGCGCGAACGGATCGCCCCACGGCGACATGCCGAGCGGCCCGAGCACGCGCGCGCGGGTCGGCGCCGGCGCCGTGGGATCCTTCCGCCAAGTCTCGTCGTCACCTCGGCCGGCACACACCTCCCACTCGCCATCGGTCACGAGCCGCGTGCGCGCGCCCGACGCGTACTCGAGCGTGAGTTCCCCGATCAAGCCGGCCTGGCCACCCTCGTTCTTGCCCTGAATGGCGAGGAGCAGCGGGCCGAGGGTCACCTTGCGCGTCACATCGGCGAAGAACGATCGCTTCCAGTCGCGCCCACGCAGCACGCGTTCGCCTTGCAGCCACGCGGTGAACTCGTTGTCGGCGGTGACGCGGAGCTGCGCCTTGGTGACCTTCTCCTTCACCTCGAAGACGCGG
>JANPER010000079.1:0-5426 GCA_031423015.1 Planctomycetota bacterium
GGCAGCAGCAGGCCCTGGTTCACATCGTCGCATTTCCGGAACGCGCCCATGTTGCACCTACGCGCGAGCGGTCACCACTGGCTCAAGTCGCCGGCTCTTCTTCGGACTTTCCGGGCCGTCCCGTGACGCAGACTCCTAGAACGGCACCGGCCCCGAGCGGGCCTCCCGCGGCTGCGCCATGCGGGCGCGTTCCGCCGCCGACTGCAGGAAGCGCGGCTTCACCTTGCGGGTGGCCATGAGATAGATCGCCTTGAGGGTGACGAACGGCAGGTACAGCAACACGATGACGGCGAGGGATCCGGGCAGGATCACCGCCAACAGCGCCAAGAACACCAGCCAGCTTAGAACGCGTGCCACGAGATCAGCAAAGGGGCCCAGCAGTATAGGCGGCGATCCGTAGGCAGGCTTTGGGCAGTCATCGATGCGGCCTCGACACCAGACAGTCTCACCGCGGCAACGGGCCGCCGAACGCGCGGCGGCAATGGAGGTGGTGGGCAGAATCGAACTGCCGTCGACGGATTTGCAATCCGTTGCCTAACCACTTGGCTACACCACCGTGTGGGGCGCGGACCGTAGAGAAAGTGCAGCAGCGGATCAAGGGGTGGTTATCCTCCGAACTCGCAGGCCCGAACCCTCTCGCGCCTGCTACCCATCGCGGCCTTGGGCCGCAACCAACTCGGTTGCACGTCGGCGCAGCGCCGACCAGACGGGCCCAAGGCCGCTTTACTGCTGGGGCTTTCAGAGCCGCTAGGTAGTGGCGAATTGAACGTCATGGCGAATTACAACTGCCGTAGAGTTCGCTCGCGCCGCGAGCATTCGCGGCTCTTGCAACCCAAAGACGTCCAGCGTGAAGACCAAGCGGCTCATCCACTTCGAGTTCGACCAACAGCAGGTCAAGGAACCTCTGCTGTATCGCCTCAGCCGGACGTTCGAGGACGTCGAGATCAACATCCGAGGCGCCTCGGTCACCGCCGAGGGTGGCTTCGTCGCCCTGGAGCTACACGGCGAGCCCTCCGGGATCGAGCGCGTGCTCGACTACCTGCGCGAGCGCCACATCACCGTCGTCGACGACACGCCTTCGGGGGTGAGCGAGCAATGAGGTGCTGGGCGCGGGGTCGCGGCACGTGCCTAGCACTCGCGCTCGTTCTCGCCCCGGCAGCTTCGCGCAACGATCAGCATCAGTGGGGGAAGCACGGCGCGGTGGTGAGTGTCGACCGGCACGCCACGCAGATCGGCCTCGACGTGCTGCAAAAGGGCGGCAACGCGGTCGACGCGGCGGTGGCGGTGTTCCTGACGCTGGCCGTGACGCATCCACAAGCCGGCAACCTCGGGGGCGGCGGGTTCTTCGTCATCCGCATGGCGGATGGCACGACCACGGCCATCGACTGCCGCGAGATGGCTCCGGTGGCGGCGCACCAGGATCTGTATCTGCGCGCCGATGGCAGCGTCGATCCTGACCGCAGTTTGATCGGCGCAACGGCCGCCGCGGTGCCGGGCAGCCCAGCCGGCGTGCTGCTGGCGCTCGAGAAGCACGGCACGTGGCCGTTGGCCAAGCTCGCGGCGCCGGCGATCGGCCTGGCGCGCGACGGCTTCGAGGTCGACTGCTTCCTGGCCGACGACTTGGCTGACTCAGGCCGTTTGCTCGGGCGCTTTGTTTCGACGCGCAAGGCATTCTTCGTCGGCGAACGCCCGCTGCGCGCCGGCGAGCGGCTGGTGCAGAGAGACCTCGCCGCCACGCTCACTCGCTTTTGCGACGGGGGCTTCGACGGTTTCTATCGCGGTCGCACGGCGGAGCTGGTGGCGGCGCAGATGCAGCGCGACGGCGGCTACCTGACCACCGATGACATGGCCGGCTACGTCGCGCGCGCCCGCCCCGCGCTGCGCGGCACCTACCGCGGCGTCGAGGTCATCACCATGCCGCCGCCTTCGTCGGGTGGCGTGGCGTTGCTGCAGATGCTGAACCTGCTAGAGCCGTACGACCTGGCCGGCCAGGGTTTCGGCTCGAGTGCGACCCTGCATGTGATGATCGAAGCGATGAAGCGCGCTTACGCCGACCGCGCTCGTTGGCTGGGGGACACCGACCACACGCCCGTGCCGGTCGAGGGTCTGGTCAGCAAGGGCTACGCCGATCAGTTGCGCGCGAGCCTGCGCACCGATGCGGTCACCGAGGTGGCGCCGGGGCGGCCGCCGGGTGCGCCCGAGGGCGAGCACACCACGCACTTCTCGATCGTCGACGCCGCCGGCAACGCGGTGAGCTGCACGACCACGATCAACTCCTCGTTCGGCTGCGGCCTGGTGGTGGAGGGCGCTGGCTTCCTGCTCAACAACGAGATGGACGACTTCGCGGCGAAGCCGGGCGTGCCCAACCAGTTCGGGCTGGTGGGGGGCAAGGCCAACGCGGTCGCCGCCGGCAAGCGTCCGCTGTCGTCGATGACGCCGACCATCCTGTGCGAGAACGGCAAGGTGCGCTACGTGCTCGGCAGCCCGGGCGGCGGCCGCATCATCAACACCGTCTTGCAGGTGGCGTTGAACGTGATCGACCACGGCATGCCGCTCGACATCGCGGTGCGCGCGCCGCGCGTGCATCACCAGTGGAAGCCGGACACCCTGCGTTGGGAACGCAACGCGTTGGTCGCCGATGTGCGCACACGCTTGGCGGCGTTCGGCCACCGCTTCGATCTGGCACCGCTCGGCGTTGGTCAGTGCCAGGCGATCGAGGTCACGCGTCGCGGCGAGCGCATCGCCGTCGCCGACCCGCGCTCCGGGGCGACCGCGGCGGCCTACTAGGCGGCGCCCTACTTGTCGTCGTCCTTCGCCTTGTCCCTGTTTGCGCCGGCGGCGCCCTTGCCTTCTTTGCGCGTGGCAATCATCGATTCCCACACGGCTTTGTCGCTGTGTCCTTCCCCGAAGCGGCGCCAAGCATTCACCGTCTTGGCGTTCCAGTCGGCAGTCTCGAGCGGGATCTCTTCGCCGGCTTGCGTGGGTTTGAAGTTGGCGCTCACGACACCCGCGCCAAACGCGTTGGTCAGCAGCTTGTTCATCTCGAAGGCGTACATCGCCTGATCGGGGCTCTTGAAGTCGATCTGCGCGTACGCGTTGATCACGCTCGTGAGCGCCGGGTGGCCGATCTCTTCGAGGCGGGTCTTGGCGCGACGGCCAGACATGCCACCGTTGCGCAGGTCTTCACACAGGCTCTTGATCTCTTCGCGCTGCGGCGCCTCGACGTAGGCCGGGAACTCGAGGGGCGGCAGGGTGCGCGGATCAAAGACGTCGGCCGCGGTCAGCGGCTTCTTCTCTTCGGTTGGCTTCGTGACCGGGGCCTTCGCCGGCTTCTTGGCCGTAGGCTTCGGGTCTTCTGGCTTGTCGCCCGCGGTCGCTGGCGCTGCGCCGCCGGGCAGTTCCTTGGCCGGGGCATCTGGCTCGGTCTTGCTCGCGTCCGGCATGGCGTCCGGTTTGGTGAGTGCGGCATCCTTGACGCTGGCGTCCGCGCCGCTGGCCGCGACCGCGTTCGTCACCGCGGGATCCGGCGTCTGGCCGCTGCCGGTCAACACGAAGTAGCCCACGACGCCGAGGGCCACGATGCCGACGGCGCTGCCGATGAGGAGGCCCTTGCCGCTCTTCTTTACCGACGGCTCCTTGGCTCCATCGCGGCTGCGGCGCGAACTGCTGCCGCTCGAACGACGGCTCGAGCTGGCACTACCGCTCGCGCTGCTTCGCTCGCGGCGAGCGCCGTCGCGCGTCGATGCGCTGGCCTTGCTCGGCTGCGGTGTGGGCGCCTTGGCCGCCGGCTTCGGCGCCGCCGGCGGCGCCGCGGCAGCCTTCAGCTGGCTCGCCACATCGATGGTGGCGCCACACCCCTTGCACTTGGCAGAGGCTGACTTGAAGTCGGCGGGAAGCTTGTACTTGGCGCCGCAGTTGGCGCAAACGATGGTCACAGGCGCAGCGGTCATCGGATGATTCTGGGGGTCGAGTGCGGGATCACTTACCGGTTGGCTTCTTCACCTTGGCGGGGAGCGCCTCGTCTTCCTCCTTGTCGAAGGCAAAGTCGAGGGGCTTGTCGTGGTAGTAGTACCACCAAGCGTACCACTGCTTGAGCGCCGACGTGCGCGCGTCCTCGTTCTCCTTGGGACTGGTGAGGACGGTGTTCTGCGCCGGCGAGAACCCCCAGGACTGACCCGACATGTCGCGTAGGAGCGCGTCGAGCTGGGTCAACTGCGCGATCCCCTCGGGTGAGTCGGCCTTGACAGCGAGGAAGCGCGTGAGCAGGCGCGGCACGGCGGGCTTGCCGATGTCACGCAGGCGGGTCTTGATCTTGCCGCGCTCGCGCGGCACCAGATCCGCGCGCGTCAGCTCCGGAACCAAGCGATCGATCTCCTCGCGCAGGGCGTCGGGCGTGTCCGCCAAGTGATTGAGTGGCACCAGCTCGGCCTCGTACACGCGGAACTTCTTGCCGTCGCGTTCGATCTCCTTCGCCTCCGGCTTCTTGATCTCGGCGTGGCTCGGTCGCTTTTGCACCACCCTCTCTACCTTGATGGCCGGCGCCGACGTCACGGTGAAGCCATCGACGACGAACTTGCCTTCGCGGGTGGTAAACGACACTTCGATCGTGCCGTCCGGCGACACATACCGCGTCTGAACCTCGGGCTTGGCACTGACGTCGAGCGACACGCGGCCAGCGCTCGCGGTTGCCATCGCCGCGTCGACCAACCGGCCGTTGTACGGCTCGAACTCGCGCAGGAGCTTGGTCTCTTCCTTGGTGAACAGCGCCTCCATGATCTGTTCCTTCAGGACCGATCGGGCATCACCGGACAGCGTGCTCACCAGGCGCGCGTCACCCAGCACGAAACGCTTCTGGAAGGCGTCGAGGTCGGTGGTGATCGCCAGCTCGATGCGATCACTTTTGGCGACGCACTGCATCCACTTGGCCGCCGTCTGCACGCGCTCGGTGTCCCAACCGATGGCGGGGGGGGCCTTCTCCTCCGGCGGCGGCGGCGGCGGTTTGTCCGGGCCGCTGCTGAGGATGATGGCGATGACGACGACGACGGCACCGCCGCCAATCACCATGGGAGCAGAACCCGAGCCCCCCGAGCCGGAGCGATGGGGACGGGAGGGAGCGGCGCGACGTGCGCGCGAAGCGGAAGGTGCCACCGAGTGATGAATCGCGGTAAGGGGCGGCGGCCGGGGATTCGGCCGCGCGCAGGCTAATGCCGTCGCGCAGTCAGCGCAACGCGCGACCCCTGGAACGGTGGGCGCCTAACGCGGCCGCGGCCCGCGGCCTTCGGGGCAGGCGCGCGCGCGCCCCCAGCCTGAACAGGCTGCGGGGCACGCGCGGGTCAGGGTTGCCTCACATACAACGGAAGCGGACCGTGAACTGGCCCCCCGGCTGGAAGGACTTTTCGAGGACCCCATGCTGCATCCCCATCTCC
>JANPER010000080.1:0-7169 GCA_031423015.1 Planctomycetota bacterium
CACCGACGCGACGGCCACTCGCATGCCGGTCGGCAGCTACTACACCCGCTCGCTGGCACTCGGCGACGTGGATCGGGACGGCGACCTCGACCTGGTCGTCGGGAACAGCGGGCAGAACCGCCTCTACGTCAACCTCCTCCGCCAACTCGACGCGCCCTACGTCCTGCACATCGGCCGCAACTACCAGCTCGACGTCTACTCCCGCTACGGCCCTGCGACCACCACGGAGATCGCCTTCCCGTTCCTCTCCACCGCCACCGCCAACATCCCGCTGCCGCCGCTCGGCATCGTCGGCATCGACCCCACGCAGATGGTGGCACTGCCGCCGTTCGTGGTCCCGCAGCCCGCGGGGATCGGCTCGCTGACGATTCCGGTCCCGAACCAGCGTTCTCTTGCGGGCGTCGCGTTCTACTCGCAGGTGCTGCTCCAGCAGCATCCCGTGCAGGTGCGCCTGACCAACGTCATCGGGGACGTCACCCTGCGCTAGCACTAGCGCGCCGCCGGGTGGAACCTGCTCGCGGATCCTCAGCCGTCGCCGTTGGACGGTTGATCCTGCTGCTGATATCGAGCACGAGCGCGGTGTCATCGGCTCCCCATGCGGCGGGGCACGCCGGTGCAGAAGTCCGCGGGTCGCAAGCGGCGTCGGCACCCAGACCGGCCCGCATGATCCGACCATCCTGCTCCGACTCCCGCAGGGTCGCGGGGCCAACTGGAGTTCCAACGGCGCGACGGTGGGGGGAGCGGTTGTGGCTCGCGCGGTAGCGGAGTAGCCTCCCCCTGGGGTAGGAAGTAACGTTCTCGCCTGCCGAGCGATCCATGTCTCGTCTAGGCAAAGGAGTGCTGATGAAGCTCCGTGCACAAGTCTCGGCCCGATTGCAATCGTCGCCGTGTGCGTCGCAGGTTTCCGTCTTGCTCACCGCGGCGGTGATGGCTGCGGTCGCGGCGTCGGCTGCGGCGCAGCGACAGTTCGAGGAGTTGGGGAAGCGTGGGTTGCCCGCAGGCAGGGATATCACGTTTTCGTCCGTGCTGGGCGATGTGGACGGGGACGGCGACCTCGACCTGGTCGTCGGGAACAGCGGTCAGAGCCGCCTCTACGTGAACAACGGCACCGGCACGTTCACGGATGCGACGGCCTCTCGCATGCCGGTCGGCATCTACTACACCAGCTCGCTGGCGCTCGGCGACGTGGACGGGGACGGCGACCTCGACCTGGTCGTCGGGAACTTCTACGAGCAAAGCCTCCTCTACTTGAACAACGGCACCGGCACGTTCACGGATGCGACGGCCGCTCGCATGCCGGTCGGCAGCTACAAAACGACCTCGCTGGCACTCGGTGACGTGGACGGTGACGGCGACCTCGACCTGGTCGTCGGGAACGACATCGTGCAGCAGAGCCGCCTCTACCTGAACAACGGCACCGGCACGTTCACCGATGCGACGGCCTCTCGCATGCCGGTCGGCAGCTACTCCACCTCGTCGCTGGCGGTCGGCGACGTGGACGCGGACGGCGACCTCGACCTGGTTCTCGGGAACACATATCAGGAGAGCCGCCTCTACCTGAACAACGGCTCCGGCATGTTCACGGATGCGACGGCCTCTCGCATGCCGGTCGGCATCTACATCACCAGCTCGCTAGCGCTCGGCGACGTGGATGGGGACGGCGACCTCGACCTGGTCGGCGGGAGCTGGAGGGACCAGAACCGCCTCTACCTCAACCTCCTCCGCCAACTCGACGCGCCCTACGTCCTCCACGTCGGCCGCACCTACCAGCTCGACGTCTACTCCCGCTACGGCCCCGCGACCACCACGGAAATCGCATTCCCGTTCCTCTCCACCGGCACCGCCAACATCCCGTTTCCCCCGCTCGGCACGATCGGCATCGACCTCAGCCTGAGCATCGCGCTGCCGCCGTTCGTGGTCCCGCAGCCCGCGGGGATCGGCTCGCTCACGATCCCGGTCCCGAACCAGCGTTCTCTTGCCGGCCTCGCGTTCTACTCGCAGGTGCTGCTCCAGCAGCATCCCGTGCAGGTGCGCCTGACCAACGTCGTAGGGGACATCACCCTGCGCTAGCACGAGCGCGCCGCCGGGCAGCACGCGCTCGCGGATCCTCAGCCGTCACCCTTGGGCGGTTGCGGGTCCAGGTACCCCGCGCGCTCGAGCTGCCGGATCACCGCATCCGCGGCGGCCTCCACACTCATGGCGCCGGTATCGAGCACCAACTCGGCATCGACCGGCTCCTCGTACGGGTCGGACACGCCGGTGAAATGCGGGATCTGCGCAGCGCGGGCCTTGGCATAGAGACCCTTGCGATCGCGGGCCTCGCAGGTCACGAGCGGCGTCGACACCCAGACCAATTGGAACCCGCCGCCAGCTTCGACCATCGCGCGCACCTCGCGCCGCACGGCGTCGTAGGGCGCGATCGGCGCGCACAACGCGATGCCGCCATGGCGCACGATCTCCGCGGCGACATAGCCAATGCGGCGGATGTTGAGGTCGCGATGCTCCTTGGAGAAGCCGAGCTCGGACGACAACTGTTTGCGCACCAGGTCGCCGTCGAGCAGCGTGACGCGCCGGCCACCGCGTTCGAGCAGCTTGACGAGGAGGGCGTTGGCCGTCGTCGACTTGCCGGCACCCGACAGACCGGTGAAGAACACGGCGAAGCCAAGCTGTCGCCGCGGTGGATGCTCGGCGCGCAGCTCGGCGGCGACCTCGGGGAACGTGAACCACTCCGGAATGTCGCGGCCGGCGGCAAGGCGCGCGCGCAGCTCGGTCCCCGACAGGTCTGTGGTGCGCGCACCGGCCGGCACTTCGTTCTCGGGCAGATAGCGATCCTGCTCGGGGACGTAGACCACCGCCGGGAAGGGGGCCATGCCGATCTCGAGCTCGGCTGCGTGCGCACGCATCAGCTCCTGTGCCGCGTAGGGCTCATAGAACGGTTGCCCCGACGAATCCTTGCCCGGACCAGCGTGATCGCGGCCGACGATCAGATGGGTGCAGCCATGGTTCTTGCGGATGATGGCGTGCAGCAGCGCCTCGCGCGGGCCGGCCATGCGCATCGACAGTGGTAGCAGCGACAGCATTGCCGTGTCGCGCGGATAGCGCCGGAGCACGTGCCGGTAGCAGCGCACGCGGGTGTAGTGGTCGACGTCACCCGGCTTGGTCATGCCCACGACGGGATGCAGGAGCAGGCGAGCGTCGAGCTCCTGCGCCGCGCGCAGGGTCAACTCGAAATGCGCGCGATGCAGCGGATTGCGCGTCTGGAACGCGACGACGCGCTCCCAGCCGCGGCGGTCGAACTCCGCGCGCAGCTGCGCGGGTGTGTGGCGCAGATCAGCGGAGTCGTGGTGCGTCGGCGGCAGCAAGCCTTCGACGCGACCACCGATCGCGATGTCGCCGGTTGCGGCGAACAGCTGCTCGACGCCAGGGTGCGCGCGATCGACGGTGCCGTAGCAGGCGTGCGCGTGCGCGGTCCGATCGATCTCCCATTGGTCCTCGACGGTGATCACCGCCAGCATCACCCCTTCGGCGTCGCGCAGCGCCAGGCGGTCGCCGGGCTGCAGTTTCTCTGCCGCCTGCCGCGTGACATCGAGCAGGACCGGCAATGGCCAGAGTCGACCATCGGCGAGCCGCATGCGTGCGCACACCGAGTCATGGTCTCGGCGGTGCATGAAACCGCGCAGCGGCGACAAGCCGCCGTTTTGCAGCAGCTCGAGGTCGCAGAGCTGGCGCGGGGTCAAGTCCCACGACGGCATGGTGCGCGCCTGTGCGCGCAGCTCCGCGGCGCGCGCAGGCGAGACGAACAGATCGACGAGGACGCCGCCGTGCGGTTGGATCATGGGGCGACGCGAGTCGATGGGGGGGAACTCTGGCAATGCGCAGCGAATCCTGCGGGCGAAATGACAGAACAGCAAGGGATCGGCCCGCAACCGGGTGCCCACGCCCCCAGACTAGGTCAGCGCTTGCGGGCCAGGGCCAAGGCGCTGTCGGTGCGGCCTAGGTAATCGTCGAGCGTGGCCGGATGGAGGATGGTTGGCACGACGCCTTGGCCTTCGAGCAGGGCGCCGTTTGGCAGGTGACGATCGTTGACGGAGAGTCGACTGGCGCTACCACAACCACCCGTAGCGCCGTCTACGCCTCCCGAACCCGCTTCGCCATCCACGACGCCGGTGGTGCCGACCTTCTCCTCTGGCTTCGCGAGTTGGTCGCAACAAGGCGGTGACAGTGCGGAGCATTTACAAGCGGACGCGGGATCGAGTGATCGAGTGCATTCGTGCCAAAACTGACGCGGTGATGGCTTAGGCCTTAGTCCTTGCTCGCGACAAAGAACGCCGCTCGCCCCGGAGGCGCGTCCAAGAACCGGCGGTGGGCACGCAATTGACACGCGCGCAGCCCTTCTCTAGTCTCGGGTCCGTGAGCGTGCATGTATCTGCCGAGATCGAGAAGCGGCTGGCCGACTTGGCTGCGCAGACTGGCCGCGCGCCCGAGCAGGTCATCGACGACGCGCTCAGAGGCTACGAGCGCTTGCGGCGCGGCACACTCGACTGGTCGCAGTGTGCGGCAGTGGAGAGCATTCCCGGCAAGGTAAGCGGCGCATGGGTGCTCAAGGACACGCGGATGCCCGTGTCGACGATCTTCGAGAATCTTGAAGCTGGCATGTCGGTCGACGAGGTCGTGGAGGAGTTTGATGTGACCCGCGACCAAATCCGCGCGTTGCTAGACTTCGTCACCCGGAGCCTCGATCAACCTGCCCGCCACAGCCCACAGATCGGTTCACGCTGAGGCCGCACTGGCCGATGTGCGGCTCGAGGTAGAGGTGATGTTCGTCTTGTTCGATCACGGCACCCCGCGTGGGATCGCGCCTGCCCTTGCCGGGCACATCGTCAGGCAGGCCCAGGCGCAAGGTTGGGACCGCCTGCGCAACGGTGAACTGCTGGATGCAGCAGGACACAACGGATTCGACGTGCTGCTGACCACCGACAAAAACATGCGCCACCAGCAGAACCTTGCAGGTCGCAGGATTGCCGTCGTTGTGCTCAGCCATTCGCGCTGGCCGATCGTGCGAAAGTACCTGCCGCAAATCGCCGAAGCAGTCAACAACTCAACGCCAGGCAGCTACTTCGAGGTCGAGATCCCCCAGGAGTAGCTTTTCGAACCGAAGCGACTGCCGCCGACCCCCGTCGGCAACGCACGCACGATCACCGGCCTCAGCTTCCGGCTGAACGGAGCGGACACCACCGCAGCGCGAGGTCGCATTGGACGCGGCAGCCTGCCCCCGAGCTCGAGTTGACACTGGGCGGGCGCAACCTGGTGCCCAACCAGCCCGCCGTCACGACACTCAGCGCGACACGGTACGTGCCGCCGCTCCTCTTGCCAGGCATGGACGTGGCGCCCTCCGGACCGTGCTATGTGTCGGTCGACCAGGGCCTCGGCTTTGCGGGATCCGCCAGCGCGAGCGGTGTGTTCTCGTGATCGACCACGATCCCGCTGTCGACCTCGTACCACGGTGGCAACCTGTTCGTGCAGACAGCGGCGTTGGCCCCCGGCGCCAACCAGTGGAACCTGGTGACTTCCGGCGCCTCCTCCATGCAGATCAGGGCGCCGTATGGACCTGTGCCAGTCGGCAACGTTCGTTGCGCGGATCGCTCGGTTCGATCGGCACCGTGCAGCGCAACGCCGGGTTGGTCGTGCGCGTGCAGTGATCGTGCGGCTTCGAGGTGCTGGTTCATGCACGGCGCAGGCGAGGCTGGCGTCGCCGGCGGAGTTGCCCACGTTTTGTTGCTCGAGGGAGGACGGCGGGACCGGCGCGCGGGGATGATGCCGACCATGGAACCTAGGCGCCCATCCGACGGCCCGCCGGACTCCGTGCGCGCCGCGGCTTCGACCCTTCGCTCTCGCCGACACGCACAGATGTTGTTCGACGCTGTCGCGGCTCTGCTCGGCGACCAGGGGGGGCGGGAGACCGCGAACGGCGGCACGATCCAGCGGCTGTTCCGCCGTGATCTTGTCGATTCCTCGCTGATCGTGCCGTGGCCCGTGCTCGAGCTGAACATCGGCGGGCGCTTTGGCGTCGTGACCGATTGGATTGCAGTGGGCGATGCGCCCCTTGAACCGACCGCGCCGCGCGTCGCGCCGCCGCCGAAGCTGCGCGGTCTCGGACCGGGCGAGATCCGTCTCGTGGACGGCGCCGACTCCATCGAGATCGTCTACAACGACGAGGGCGCGATGCTCGAGACCTGCCGGTCGCATGCGCATCCGCTGGCCGGCCTCGCGCCCGCGCTCGCTGCGGAAGGCGCGAACCCGATCGAACTGCTCGCGCGCTTCATGGCCTCGCTCGACCCGAGCCGTCACGGCCCCGGTCGCGTGCGCATGCCGGCAGCGATGCCGCACGGCGCCGCCGGCGTCTGGTGCGGCGGTCTCGCCGCACTGCGCCGCGCCCTGTTCGGCGCGCTGTTCGGCGACAGCGCGGCGCGCGGCGCGAACTGGGCCGTCGCTGATGGGCTCACCGGCACCGCGCTCGGCTTCGGTGCCACGCGCGAGCAGGCGTTCGCGCGCTGGCGCGCCGCGGTGGCGGTGCACTCGCCGTGGCCCGACATGAGGCCCGCGCCCGAGCTGCCCTCGGACGTGCCGCCGGGCACGATGGTGATCCGTGCGCCATCGCCCGACGTGCCGATGCCCGATGCCGTGCCAGAGAACGTTCCCGCCGTGCTCGTTCCGCTCGAAGGCTCTCCAGCCGAGGCGCCGACATTCGGCGCGTGGACGACTCTCCTGGGCGCGCACGGCGCGACTTCGTTCGCCGCGTGCCGCCGCAAGGGCAAGGGCTTTACGCTGATCGGCCAGCACATCCTCCCTTTGGTCGACCTCGATCAGCTCGACGGCGAGATGGACCGCGTCGACGAAGCCCACGAGGCGCGCTTTCGCGAGGTCGTCGCGCGCACGCCGGGGGGCATCGAGCGCCGACCGTGCCGGACGATCATCTACGACGTCCGCGATGGCGGCAGGCTGGCCTTCGGTGGGGCGAGCGAGGGCGACACGTGGAGCGCCGACGGTCTCGACGGGGACGTGATCGCGCGCCGCGTCGTGCGGCAACAGTGGGTAGGGTGAGTTGCGCGCACGATCGCGTGCCAACCGACCTCTTCGCCGTCGCAACGCACTCGATAGCCGCCGTTTCG
>JANPER010000081.1:0-77267 GCA_031423015.1 Planctomycetota bacterium
CCCGCGTGCTTGCTCTCCGCTGCGCGGCTCACGCCGCCTCACGGACTTCTGATACCCCGCTTGGGCGTCCCGGTCTCCCGGTGACTCCTGGGGCCTGCTACCCGGCGCTTCGGCGCTTACCGGGACGGGACTGACTCCCGCGGATCGAGAACAACGGGCGACAGCCTTCCTCGCCTCTTTCGAGTTCAAGTCGTCTGTCGCGTCACGACGCACCATGTGGCCAGTCTAGCACGAATGGCAGAATATGGCAAGGTATGCCATCTGCTCGAAGCCTCTCGTGGGGCACGGCTCACCGTCGACCGATCCCATCGCCAGCCACGAACAGTCGCTCACCGCGGCGCTGCGTTGGCCGCCAGGTTCTTCACCAGCATCTGCGTGTTCACGTACTCCCCGCCCTTGGTCTGCACGCCCGGCCACGTTCGCGGTACCGATTCCCAACAACGCGCGGCTACGCGGCCTCAACCTGTTCAGCCAGGCGTTCTTCGCCGACGCCCAATTCGGCAGCAGCCGCGTGACGAAGTTCACGTTCAGCAACGCGCTGCGCATCACCATCCAGTGACCCGCGCGGCGCGGCCGCGGCTACGGTAGCGCGCCGCCGTTGATCCACTCGGTCAGTGCCAACACCAGTTCTGGTGTGCCACCGCCACCGCTGTGCATGAAGCAACTGGTCGACAGCATGACCTTGATCAGCTGACTCTCGGCGACATTGCCCGGCACCACGCGCACCTGCATCAGACAGCGGACTGAAGGCACGTTGACCAGGTTGTTCCGCGCCGTCACCGCGCCGCGCATGTCGAAGGGTCGCGTCATGGGTAGCGTCGCGTTGTGACAGTTCGTGCACAGCTCGCCGTTCCTCAAGCCGCCGGGCCCGACGCCCGTGTAGATCTCCGACCAAGTGCGCGGTCGAGCGTTCCCCCGGATGTACGCCGGCTTCTCGCGCAAGCTGGTGCCGCCGGGCCCGGTCACGGTCAGCGACACCGTGTAGAGCCCGGCCCGGCTGTAGGTGTACGACGGGTTGCGCTCGCTCGAACGGCCGCCGTCACCAAAGTCCCACGACCACGTCGTGGCGTTGTTCGACAGGTCGGTGAAGGTCACCGGCAGAGGCACCTGCCCCTCCTTGGGCGTGCCATTGAACTCGGCCACCGTGCGCGGCGTGCTGCGATCGATCACGAACTGCAGGACCACGTCAGTGTTGGGCGAGCGGCCCAAGTTGGTCGCCTGCGTCGTGAACCCGACGAGCAGATCGTTCTGGAAGGTACGCGCCGGCGTGAGGAACCCAGCGATGACGGGCGCCGAACTCGCGCCGGTGGCGTCGCGGCCGGTGACCGCAACCGAGTGCCGCAGGTAACCGATCGCCGTGCCACCGCTGCTGCGATAGGACTCGAGGTTGAACGAGAACACATCGTCGAGGCCGTTGCCGTCGGCGCGCAGCGCGTCCAGATCAGGCGCCGCCGACAAGAAAACCACGCGGCGACCCTCTGGATCGATCTTGGGCGCGCGGGTCGCCCCCAAGCTGGGACGACCCAGGCGGAGCAGGCTCGGCGTCCCCACGCTGCGGAACAGGTAAGCGCCCGGCGCCACCGCGGCACCCGCGGCGAGGTCGAGCCGGTCGGCCGTCGACTCGAAGGCCACGAACACTTCGTTGTTGGCGCCATCCAGCCACACGCTCGCCCCGCTCGCATCACCGCCGGTCGCCTCGACGCCGGCGCTGTTCAGGCTGGCGCGCGCGATCGTCACCGGCCGCGCATCGGTTCGCGCATAGAACACGTCGCGTCGGCCGTTGGTGTCGCCGCCGACGAGATCGGACGCCGCGGACTCGAACGCGAACACGTTGCCGATCGAGGCCGCCGAGGGACCGCGCGACTCGGCGTTGCCACTCCGCGCGGGAAGTCCCATCGCCGCGCTCACGAGGATCGTGGCGCCAGCGTCGACATCGCGCATGAACACATCGCTCGCCGCGGCACCGTTGCCGTCGACAAAGGGACTGACCAAGTTCGTCGCCCGCGAGGTGAATGCAATCGTGCGGCCGACGCCACCGACTTCTGGCTCGAAGGAATCCCCGTTGCCGCCTTGGCTGGCGTTGGGGGGAGTTCCGCTCACGAGCAGCGTGTTGGCTGGCTCGGCGACCAGGTTGATCGATTGGTCGCGACCGATGCGAACCGCCACGCGCGCGCGGTAGACGTCGCGATGCGTTGCAGCCACTCCCGCGACGAGGTCGCGCGCGTCGGAAGCAAACGCCACCAACACCCAGCCCGCAGGCGCGACCTCGGGGTTGGTGGGTTGATACGCCGGGTTGGGTTCGTACGCCACGCTCGGCGTGGTCGACGCGCCGTTGCCGGCGCCGTCGCCGCTGGCCCTGTGGCTTACGAGCACGACGTCGCGCACCGCCTTGTCAGTGCTGAAGTCGAAGGCGCTGTCCATCGCCCACGCTTCCACCAGGTCGTCCCATTGACTGAGTTCGATCGGCACCGAGCCACCCGGCGCACGACCTTGGAACGGCACTCTGCCGTGCGCCAACGCCCACAGGATCTTGTCGTCGCTCCGTAGGTGGTCCTTCGGGTTTGGCTTGGTCAAGACCAGCTCGTACAGCTCGCGGTCACTCTTGCCGCGGAAGTCCTGCGGCTTCGGCGCGCTCTGCGGCGCGTCTGGCGCTTCCCACAGCAGAGTCGGCGGCCGGGTCGAGCCAGCGGTCAGCGAGTCAGCATCGCGATGACACACCTCGCAGCCTTCGTTGGAACCCTTCTGCAGATTGCCGGGGTGGCCTGCTTCTCGCCAACCACCCGGATAGTGGAAGCTATGGCAGCGCACGCAGCGATCGTCACGAAACACCGTCGCCAGGCCCTGGGTGAACGCCGCCGGCTGCGGTCTGCCGTTGACGATGCGCTCGACCTGCACGACCGCGGCGACGAAGACATCGTCGGCGTCGTTGGTGTCGGTCGGCGCCGGGGTGTTGCGATCCAAGCTCGTGCCGTTGCCGTCGGCATCGTTGGCCTTCGCCTTGGTGGCGAACGCCACGAAGGCGACGCCGAGGTCGCCGGCCAGCGTTGGAATCGCGGCGCCCGCGACCTTCATCCCCGTGATCGGCTGCGACAGGCGCACCCCGGGATCGAAGCCGAGGCCCGCATTTTCGTAGCGTGGGCTGAGTGAACGCTGTTCACGCCTGACCCCGCTGTTGCCGAGGTCAGAACTGCAGCCGACCCCCAGGCCGAGCCCGAGAAACAAGACGAGGAGGACACGACTCGTGAATCGCATAGTGGAAGCCTAGCCGGATAGCGCAGGCTGGAGTCGACCGTTTCACGGCTCGGTGTCGCCGCGCGGCCTCGGCTCAGCCCGCAGGCGCCAACTCGTGTCAGGGTCGAACCCGAGGTTGCTCCGATCGGAGCGACGCTTCGGCGCGCGCAACGTCCGATCAAGGGACTCGGGCGCAGTTGATCGCACCTCGTCAACCCAGCCCCTCGCGTCAGTTGATCTCGAGTCCGAAGTCGTAGAACAACCCGATGCCGTCGCGGGCGAACGCCGCGAGCGCCACCTCAGGCCCGGGATCACGCCAGTCGACGACATCCCATCGCGCCTGGTCGCCGAACACCAGGCGGACCAACCCCGCCGAGACCCGAAGCGAGAAGAACAGCTTGCCGCACGAGCTCCCTGGGCGGCGCCTCAGCTCGCGCGCTGGTGCGGCGGCGTCCCCTGACGCACGTTCCGTGACGACGGCAACGCAGCCCTTGCCCTCGCCGACCGATGCCAGCTCGAGACTGATGCCCGAGGCGGCGCCCGTGCTGAACCGAAGGCCCGTCACTCCGGTGGGTGCCTTGTTCAGGTCGTCCGACAGTTCGATCGCCCCCGTAAGTTGCCAACCGCCGGGGGCTTGCCAGGTCTTCGCCATCGCGACTTCGGCAGCACGGCCGTCAGCCGACACGATCCCAGGGTCGGACATCTTGAAGCAAACCGCGCGGGCTCCGAGATCCCAGCCGGTGATGGTGGGCGTCTCATCGTCAGGCATCAGCGAGACGCTTTTTGTTGACGGCTGAATGCGTACGCGCGCCGACTGCACGACCGGGTCGTTCAAGCCATCGGCAACGCTGAGTTCCACTGCCAGGTCGGTCCCGGGCACCGCATCAACGAGGAGGAACTGAAGGGTCTGATCATCGAGAACCAACCCGTCAGGCTTGAAACCCTCGACGATGCGCCAGGCGTAGGTGAGCTTCTGGCTGCCTGTGTCGGTGACCGCGCTGACGAACTCGATCTTCGAGCCGACCGTCGCGTCTTGTTCTTGTGGGGGTCGAATCTCCACCTTGGGCGCCAAGTTCGGCACCACCGCCGGCGGCGTCTTGGGACGAGTCTTCTCGGCGCCGGCGCCACGCTCGGCAGAACCTGGGTCTTCATTGCCTTGCTCAGGCCCCACAGGCGGCGCCGGCAGTGCCGGGCTCGAGCATGCGCGCTCCGTGCCCCACACCGCGATCACCAGCAAGCCGACCAAGACGAGCGCGGCGGTCCGCTGCCGAGTCCACGCCGGCTTGGCTCGCGCCTCGCCACGGCTCGACTCGATCACCGCGTCAAACTGCGCCAGCAGCGCTGCGTACGTCGCGGGTCGATCGTCGCGGTCCTTGGCGAGCATCGACCGCACCAGGCGAACGGCGCTCTCGGGCAGCTCGGCCACCACATCGCGCGGGTCAGGCACCTTGCCGAACTGCTTGCTGGCGACCACCGCCGCCACCGACTTCTCGGGGAAGGCCGCGCGCCCGGTCAGCGCGTGAAACAGGACGCAACCGAGCGCGTAGATGTCGGCGCGGTGGTCGATCGTCTGCGTCGCATCGAACTGCTCCGGCGCCATCGTCGAGCATGTGCCGATGACCTCGCCGGGATTCGTCAGGCCATCGGTGCCGGTCTCGCTGCGCGCGATCCCGAAGTCCACCAACTTGGGCACGTACGGAAAGTCACCACCCGCCGCGTCGCCCTTGCTGCGCTGCAGCATGATGTTCTCCGGCTTGACGTCACGATGGATGACGTCGGATGCGTGCGCCGATTCGAGGGCGCACGCCACATCGCGACACACCCGCAGCGCCACGCTTACCCGGAGCGCGCCGCTCTTGTTGATCATCTGCCGCAGCGTCGGGCCATCGACGAACTCCATCACGATGTAGCCCTCGCCCGACGCGAGCACTCCAGCCTGGTAGCACCCGACGATGTTCGGATGCGTGATGCTGGAGAGGATGCGAGCTTCGCGTTGGAAGCGCGCGCTCATCACGTCAGCCACCTGGGACGTGATCAGCTTGACCGCGACTTGACGCTGCAAGAACTCTTGCGTGCCGCGGTACACGACGCCCATGCCGCCGCGACCGATCTCGTCTTCCAGCTCGATGCCCACGATCAACGGCAGCCCGCGCACGCGTGTCGACTGCGTGCGATCTACCTCGTCGCCGCCACCAGGTGGTTGGGGAACCGTCCGGTTCACGACCCCGACTTCTTGATGAACTCGATGATCTGCTGCGCCGGCGGCCGGTCAGCACGGTTCTGGCCGGTGTACGCGTAGCGGATCACGCCCTGCGAGTCGACGTACAGCGTGGTGGGGAACGCCAAGTCACCGCCTTCGATGCCGAGCGCGGCTACCAGCTGGAGATCGACATCCATGACCACGCGGTAGGGAATCGTGGCGTCGTTCTTCTTCAGCTCGTCGCTCTCCTCGGCATACGCCGCCAAGAACGCCTGCTCGTTGCCCTTCTGACCGGGATACACCACCAACACGTCGACGCCCAGCGCGTCGAACTCGGCCTTGCACTGCGCCAGCGCCTTGGTCTGCGCCACGCAATACACGCACACCGAGCCCTTGAAGCCGCGCATCACCGTCACGACGAAGCCCTTGCCGCGGCGCATGTCCATCAGGCTCAGCTTGGAGCCATCGACCACGCTGACGGTCGCCGCAGGGAAGGGCTTGCCCTCGAGATCCGCACGCCGGCGCGGCTTGCCTTGGCGAGCCGCGGGGATCGCATAGCGGTCCGAACTGGCCCGCTTCTCGGTCTTGCCCTGCGTGTACTCCTTGATGATCGCCGGCAGCTCCTCGAGCTCGCGCACGGTGAAGCTGGGCTGCGCCGCAGCGACGATGCGGGGGCTCGCGTCCACCGGCGCGACGAGCGATGGCGGCGGCGAAGCGAGCACCAAGTCGGGCGGCGTCGTCGCAGGCGGGCTCGGTGGCGCGAGGCTAATGGGCGTCGACATCTCAGCCAGCCAGATCGCCGCGACCTCGGCGATCGGTTTGTCACCCACCAAGGTGGCAGGGCTCCACTCCGTCGTCGAGCCCGGCGCCAGCTGCGGCACAGGTTCGCGGCCTTCGTTGAGCATGCCGGCTTCGGTCCACACCCGCATGTCGACGAACTGCTTGCCGGCGATGCGTCCGCACGCCACAGGCGACCATCCTGATCGCCGATCGACCAGGCGCGGCCATCGGCTTGGTCGCGCACCGCGCGGGCGCGCAGGGTGCCGTTGTCGTGGAACGTGACCCAGCCACCCACCGGCGCGTCACCGCGCATCAGGCCAAGCCGGCGTCGGTTGCCATTCGGCCAGGTCTCTTGCACCAAGCGAGCGCTCGTCGGCAGCGGCCGATTCTCCATCGACTCTTCGCCACGCTCGCCCAAGAAGCGCCACGGCCCCACGCGCACGCCCTCGAAATGCAGCCCCTGCGCCTTCGTGCTGCCGTCGGGATACTGATACGTCCACCAACCCGCGAGCCGTCCGCGCTCGAAGTCGCCTTCCTGCGTCGGCTTGCCGTCACGATCCCAGAACCGCCACAGACCGTGCTCGCGATCGTCGACGAAGCCACCTTCGGCGCGCTTGGTGCCGTTGTCGTGGTAGAAGCGCCACAGCCCGATGCGCACTCCGGCGTCGTAGGTGCCCTCCCACTCGGTGTTGCCGTTCTCGTAGTAGAACTTCCACGGCCCCACCTGCAGGTCCTTGTCGTAGGCCCCCTCCGAGCGCAGCCGAGCGCCGCGGTCATAGAACTTCCACGGACCGGTTTGCAGACGGCCGTCCGCGCTCACCTCGCCCATCCCCTTGGTCGAGCCATCGCTCCAGCGGATCACTTCAGTGAAGGCCATAACCGTCTTCGCGGCTATCCACTTGCAAGCGGGTAGCAACGCGAGAACGGACGCAAAGAGAATGATCTGCGGTCGCATGGTTGGTCTTGCGGGATGCGGAAACGCGGTGCCGGGCAGCGCGCGGCCTTCCAAAGCGCCAGTTGTGGCCCAGCGTAGCAGACGATCTACCGTACGACACGCGCGGTCTGCTCCCCGCGCTGCGACCGACCTCGTGCCACGCACTACAAGCGCCGCGCAACGCGGAAGCCGATCAGCTTGTCGGTCAGGGTCGCCTTGGCGGAGTTGCGCGCCGCCGAGCGCCAGAACGCCTGCAGACTCTGGTAGCTACCGCCCCGCACCACCCGCTCGCCGACGGTTCCAGGCCCGGTTGGATCGTCGGTCGGCGCGTCCTTGTAATAGGCCTTGTCGTACACGTCCTCGCACCACTCCGCGACGTTGCCGTGCATGTCGAAGAGACCCCAGGCGTTGGCGCGGCGGCCCCCCACCACGACGGTGCCGGCCCCGCCGATGTTCGCGTCGTCCGCGGTCAGCCGATCGCCAAAGGCAAAGTCGGTGGTCCTGCCGGCGCGACAGGCAAACTCCCACTCGGCCTCGGTCGGCAAACGAAACGCGTCGCCGCCAGCGTTCAGCCGCTGCAACCAGGTCTTCGCCTGGTTCCACGACACGGACACCACGGGGTGGTCGTCGCCGGCGCCGCGCCCGCTGTCGTCGCCGGCGACGCGCCGCCACTGCGCGCGCGTGGTCTCCGTGGTCGCCAGATAGAAAGACTTGGTGATGCGGACTCGGTGGGCCGGCCCCTCGTCGGTCCGCATCGACTGCGCCCCCATGACGAACTCACCCGGCTCCACCAATACGAACACGATGCCCGAGCGCACGTCGCGCACCAAGCGCGGGTAGCCAGACTGGACGCCGAGCGTGTCATCCACGACTTCGTACTGCCAACCCGCGATGACCTGCGCTTGGCGGACGATCGGCGCCTGCACGCGCACCTCGGCGGTTCCTTCATTGCCCACATCGTCGCGCGCCAGCAAGCGAATCGGCGCGGTGCGCGCGCTGTCCACGATCACGCGATGGGTGAAGGCCAACTCGGTCACCGCCACGCGGTCGCCGTCGATGGTCAGTTCGGCGCGTTCGCTGAGCTTGCCCCGCAGCTCGACGGTCGCACCGGCGGTCACACTCGGCGGCAAACCCGCGAAGGTCGGCAACGTGCTGTCGCGCACGAGGGTGACGATCTGGCTGGCTGACGCTCCGTTGCGTCCGATCGCTTCGATCTTCACCTTGTTGTCGCCCTCGACCAGCGGCACGGAGCGCTGCCACACGCGCTCGAGTTGCTGCGCGGCTTCGTCGCCGATCGAGACACTCTTCGCATCGTTCACCTCCACACTCACGACGAGACTCGCTTGCCGAGTGCGCAGGCTGAACTCGCCCAGCTTGACACCGGCAACGACGTGTCGACGCGCAGCGTGCGCTTGCCCCGCGACGTCCGTCCACCGACGTCGGTCGCCTCGAGCGTGACTTCGAAGGTCTTGCCCGCGGCCGGGACGGGCAAGTCGACGCGGAACTCGCCGTTCTCGACTGGCACGTTGGGCAGATCGGTTCCCGGCGCCATGAGCTTCAGAGTGAACTCCGCAGCGTCGCTCACCGTGCCGACGATCGTGACGCGGTTACCGACGACGCTGTCGTCGTTGGGTGAGGTGATGGCGAGCGCGGGTGGCTCGCTGTCGACGATCACGTCGATGCTCCGCGTCACTTGGAGATCGGCGGGGCCCACCACCACGACCTCGATCGCGTGTGGACCGTCGCTCGCGAACTCTACTTTGCGCACGGCGGTGCCGAGTCGCAGGGAAGTCGGCTCGCCTTGAATGCGGACATCTTCGACCAGCGCGGCATCCTCGTCCTTCACCTGCACGGTGACGTCGACCTGACGCCCCACCACCTGCTCCTGCACGGGGGTCAACACCACCCCCTCGAGCCGCGCTCGCACCCTGCTCTTGGTGTCGTCGAGGAGACTCGCGATGTCGGGCCGATTATCCAAGTCGGCTGCTGCCTTCGCATCTTTCAGTGCTCGCCCCAGGTCGGTCTCGACTGACCTGGCCCGCGCGGCGTAGGCGCCCACCAGCTCGCGGGTGATCGTCGGATTGTCGTTGTCCAAGCGTCTCGCTTCTTCGAGGGTCGCAACGCCCCTGTCGAACGTCGCCTGCTGCCTGGTCTGAGCCCGACCGCGCAGCAGCAGCTCGTCGGCACTGGGCCCGCCGCGACAGAGTGACGGAAGGAACGCCACCCCCGCGGCGAGCACGACCCCGACGCCCGCGAGCACAGCCCACCGGCGGCGCGGGTTGGCCGCTGCGTCAGCCGTACGGCTTGGCCCCGTGCGATCGCGTTGCGCCCGTCGCGGCGCCACCGTGAGCGCGTCGGCCGACGGGTTGGCCAACGTCTGCCGCGCCGCGCGTACGGTTTCCGGCGCCGGCTGGTTGATGGTCGTCGCGCGCATCGAGCCCTTGCCGGCGTCCGCGTCGGCCAGCTTCTCTTCCCGCTCGGGCCACTGCGTGCGGATGGCTTCGAGCAGCACCGCAGCGTCGACGTAGCGCTCGGCGGGGTCCGCGGCGACGCAGCGCTGCAGCAAGGCGCGACACGGCGCCGAAAGCGCCGGCAGATTCGTCTTCAGGTCGGGGAAGCGCGCGCCCTGTGACGAGCCCGGAAACGGGTCGTCGCCCTTGAGCATGAAGTACAGCGTCGCCCCGAGCGCCCACACGTCGGTCGCGGGGGTCACGTTCTCCATGCCGGTCCAGTGCTCGGGCGCCATGTACTTCGGCGTGCCCATCACCACCGACATCGATTGGTCGGCCGTAGCGTCGGCTTTGGCGAGGCCGAGATCCGCGACCTTGACGCGCCCCTCGCGAGTGACCATCAGGTTGTCGGGCTTGACGTCGCGATGCACCACGCCGCGCGTGTGCGCGGCCGCGAGACCGTTGGCCGCGCCCGCCATGATCGACAGCGCTTCGCGCTCGGTCAGCTTGCCCTTGCGCTTGACGCGCTCGCGCAGCGTCTCGCCGCGCACCAACTCCATCACGATGTAGTGCAGGCCGAACGACTCGGCGACGTCGTAGACGTGGATCAGGTTGGGGTTGTCGGGCGCGATGCGCGCCGCCAGACGGGCCTCGCGCTGAAAGCGATCGACGAAGCGTTCATCTTGGCTGGCGACCAGCGGACTCAGCACCTTGATCGCGACGTCGGTCTCGAGCTTGGTGTGATAGCCGCGATACACCATGCCCATGCCACCGCCGCCCAACTTGCCGGTGACCAGACACGGCGGCAGCAGCTTGTAGCCTTCGACGGTGGGCAGCGCGCGCAGCAGCGGGTCGTCGATTGTCATCCCAGAAGCGTCATCCCAGAGGCGTCATTCGACGGGTGCGTCGTTCTTGCCCTGGCGACTCTGCCAGGCGCGGTGGCACAGCCCCAGGACGGCCCCGATGACGGCACACAACGCGACCAGGATCAACAGAGCGCCCGCCGTGGTTCCTGGTGGCGCGAGCACGACAGTCATGAGCCAGGTTACGGACGTGAGCACCAGCATCGTGAACAACGATGGCTTCGCGCTTCGAGAAGGCGTGGTCCGAATCATACCTGACGAGAAACAGTGAGCTTCACAGTAGGCACGCTGCGGCTCGGCAACACCTCATTCTGCGCGCTTCCGCCAAGGACTCACCACCATCGCCAAGTTGCGCCGCATTGCTGCTGCCCGTGCGCAGCAAGCACGATCGCCGTCAACAACGGGAGCCTTGCGCTCCCGATTCTCGAACTCACCTGTAACCGATCGGTGCTTCGAGCCCACAGGTTGTGCGGAGGCTCTGCCTTGCAATCCCCGCATGACCAACTCTTCCACTACACCTTCGGCCAGCCCCAGAACGCCGCCGAACTGCTGCGCGGTACTCTGCCCGCAGCGATCGTCGATTCGATCGACTGGCAGACGCTCACACGCTGCGACACCAAGCTCACCGACGCCAAGAGCGAGAGTCTGTACGCCGACCTCTTGTTCAAGGTCACGACGCGCGGTGGGCCCGCGTACGTCTTCATCTTGCTGGAGCACAAGTCGGAGGCAGATTCGCAGACGGCCTACCAGCTCCTGCGCTACGTCGTCAGGATCTGGGACCGGCATTTGGCCGAGAATCCGGCTTGTTCGACCCTGCCCCCCATCCTTGTCGTCGTGCTGCATCACGGCCGCACGCCGTGGCGCGGCCCACGCTCCCTGCGCGAGATGATCGACCTGAGCGGGTTCCCTACGGAGATGGCCGCCGAGATCCTCGCGCGGCAGCCCGACCTCACCTTCCACGTCGACGACCTGGCCACCCAGACCGAGGCGCAGATCACGGCGCGGGTCTCCTCGCTGCTGGGCGCAATGGCGCTCCTGTGCATGCAGTTTCTGCGCGGGGCCAGCGAAGACGATGCCGAGGCCGCGCTGCGGCGTTGGCACGGGCTGCTGGCCAGGGTGCACGCCGCGACAGACGCCCAGGAGGCGTTCCTCAAGCTCGTCGAGTACATCGCAACGATCTCCGACCTCCACCGCGACCGCGTCCGGCGTATCTTCGCGGAGGTCCATCCAGATGCGGAGCAGACCTACATGAAGACTTACGGACGATTGGAGCGTGAGGCCATCGAGCGCGAAACCAGAGGCGAAGCCAGGGGCGAGGCCAGAGGCAAGGCCGAGGGCAAAGCGGAGATCCTGCTCCGCCAGCTCGACGCGCGCTTTGGCTCTCTCGCGCAAGAGACCATCGTTCGCGTGCGTGCAGCCACGCCTGCCGATCTCGATCGCTGGGCCGTCCAGGTGCTCGACGCACAGACGCTCGACGAGGCGTTGCGCGATCGCTGAATGATCACCGGCCAACCAACGATCCTACCGGTCGGCACGCGCGTGGTGACCATCGCCGACGTGCGAAGCCGCAACGGCTACGTCGAGATCCCGCGCGGCGCCGTGGGCATCGTGCAGCGCGCACCGACGGACGGGTCGCATTCGTACTGGGTGCGCCTGGTCGACGGCGCCGAGTTGGCGCTGCGTCGTCATGAACTCGCGACGCTTGCACGCTTCCAGGAGGGCGACGCCACCCCCACACCCGGCGGGCGCTTGCTGTTCGAACGCGTGATCCTGCGCGTGGTGGTTGGGTCGCGCGCCTACGGCCTCGACATCGAGGGCAGCGACACCGACCGCCGGGGGGTCTATCTGCCGCCGGCCGAGACCCACTGGTCGTTGTATGGCGCGCCGGAACAGATCGACGACGAAGCCTGGCAAGAGACCTATTGGGAACTGCAGAAGCTGCTGATCCTGGCGCTCAAGGCCAACCCCAACGCGGCCTTGGGCCGCAACAACAGTTGCAGGTCGGCGCAGCGCCGACCAGAGGGGCCCAAGGCCGCTTTATTCCTTGGGGCTTCCAGTGCCGCTCGAGCCTGGCGAATTTGAAAGGCGTGGCGAATTACACCAGCCGCAAGTTTCGCGCGCCACGCGAGGATTCGCGGCACTTGCAGCCCAGCCGTGCTCGAGTGCCTGTGGTCGCCGCTGGTCGAATCGGCAACCACGCTCGGTCACGAACTATTGGCCATGCGCCGCGCGTTCCTGAGCAAGCTCGTGTACCAGACCTACAGCGGCTACGTCGCGTCACAGTTCAAGAAGTTGCAGGCCGACCTGCGGCAGCACGGCGAGCCCAAGTGGAAGCACGTGATGCACCTGCTGCGACTGATGCTCGCCGGCGTCGAGACGCTGCGCTCGCACGATGTGCCGGTGCACGTAGGCCCGCACCGCGATCGCCTGCTCGCGGTGCGCGCGGGCGCCATGGCGTGGACCGACGTGGAGGTTTGGCGGGCGCAGTTGCACCAGGAGTTCGCCGAGGCATTCGCGACGACGACGCTGCCGGATCGCCCCGACTACGCACGCGCGGACGCCTTCCTGCGCCGCGCGCGCCGGCTGGCCCTCGCCGAGGACCTGCCATGAACGTGGCGGAGGATCTCCGTCTGCGCCGGCTCGCCGCTGCACATCCCTATCCGCTAGAAGCTTTGGTTGATCGAAGACGTGACGGATGAGTCAAGTTTCGGCCCGCTCCCGCTCCCGCTCCCGTCTTGTTCTCAGACCCTTCGCGGGTGCTGCGCCGGACTGTGACGCGCACTGGACACGATGTAGGTCGGGAGCGGGAGCGGGAGCGGGAGCGGAAGCGGAAGCGGAAGCGGGCCACCTCGACACGCTCGTCGGTCTGAGGCGAAGCCTCGCTGGGTGTTCGCCAGCGCCTTCGGCGCGAGCTGGCCTGCATGACTTGTTGGTTCGGTTGCGTCGGCCAGGCGAAGGCTAGCGCGCCGCCCAGAACCATCGTCACAGTCAGTCTCGGTCGTCGGCTACCCCGACGCCTCGGTGTCGCCGAGCAGGCCGATGGTAACCGGGCCCGTCACCGTCGCCTTGCAAGCCAGGTGGCACTTCTCGGCGTCGAGGTCATGGCCGCTGGCCGCAAGGTCGGGCACGATCAGCTTCAGCGTGCGCTTCTCTTTGCCAGACAGCTTGCTGATGTTGGCCTCGCCCTCGACGACCTTGATCACGCACTTGCCGCAGGTGCCACCCTTGCAGTCGTAGAGCATCTGCACCTTGCCGCCGATCTCCTTCGGACTCTTGGTGGCGAACTTGGCTTCGATCAGGCAGTCGAGCACCGTCTGACCCGCCGCAATCGACAAGGTGTCGCCGAGCGGCTGCAACGTGAGCGACGGCGCGCCCCCGGCCGCCGCCGGCTTGGGCGCGTCGGCGGCCTCGGCAGCCTTGTCCGCCGCTTTCTCCGCTGGTTTGCCGGCCGCCTTGTCCGGCGCCTTCGCGGCGGGCCGCACGGCGGTCTTGCCTATCACGTCGGCACTTGCTGCTGGCTTGGCAGTGCCGGCCTTCTTGTCGATCAACGTCTGCTCACTGACCGCCGCGGCGGCCTCGGCGCGCGCGCTCTTGGCGGCGGTTTGCATGCCGTCGAAGCGCAGGCCCTGCTGCGCCACGAACACCATGTCACCCTCGTTGAGGCGCAAGGAGTCGCGCACCTCGACATAGGTGCCGTTCATGCTGCCGTAGTCGCGCAACTTCACCACGCTGCCCGCGCCCTCGAGGGCAAAGTGGCGGCGTGACAGCGACTTGTCGGCAGGATCGATGGCGATGCCGCGGGCCGACGCCTCGCGGCCGTAGCTGCGGCCGTCTTCGGCCACCGGCAACCAGGCGGCGGGCTCACCCTCGGGACCGAGCACGGCGAGCATCGGCTTGCCGCTCATGCTCTCCACGCGCATGCGCTGGCGCCCAGCCCAAATGATGTCGCCCACCTCGAGCGTGCGTTCGACGGCGACGCGCACGAGCACCTGCCCCGCCATGTCCTCGACGCTGATGTAGCAAGCCTCCGGCTCGACCAGCAGCGCCGCGTGGTTCTCGACCACGTTCTCGTCGCGTGGAAACGTGATCTGCCCCGTGGTGCGCCCGATCACGTAACGCCCCGGCGCCAGCAGCTCGCGCGCCTCTTCGTTGACCACACCGTCTTGCAGACGCACGACGCGCGCACCGATCTGCGGCGGCGGTGGCACAGTCGAAATCGGTGCCGCGCTCTTGGCGGCGGGAATGTCGCCGCGCGCCGCGTGCTTCTCTTTGAACTCGGCGAACCGCCGCTCCATCAGCGTCGCCAACTCGTCGTCGGTCTTGCCCTGCATGCGCGCGGCGATCACGTCGACCGCCAACACGGCATCGATCATCGAGCGCTTGAAGTTGCCCACGTGGTCGATGACCGTGGATTGCTCGGCCTCGGGGCTGAAGTCGCGCGTCTGGATGAACGCCGGCGTGAGCAGTTCGCCCACCATGAATATGTTGCGCACCTGGGTCTCGAGCCACGGCGTCACCGCCATGTAGCTCTCGTCGTCGTCGGCCGCGGTGAACTGCCGGATCCCGATCTCTTGCAGGAACTGCAGCGGCAGGTCGGCGCCGATGCAGGCCAAGATCTGTTCCTTGGGAAACTCGAGGAACGTGCCCTCGCTCGGCCGCGAGGTCATGTCGCGGCGATCGCTGCGCAACGCCACGAACTCGCTGCCGTCCGCCGCTTTCAGCACCGCCAGCGGCTCGCTCACCGGCAAATAGCGAATATTGCCGTTGCCAGAGAACGCGGCGAAGAAGTCCTTCGCCAGCGTCGAGTTGACCTTCGGCAGGCTGCGCTTGCGATACGACCAGAACACGTCGCTGCTGTCGTTCGCCTTGGCCTTGGCGTTCGAAAGCGCGATCACCGCCTCGGCAGCCGAAGTGCCGCCCCCGATCACGCACGCCGGCTTGCCGATGAAGCGCGCCGCATCCTTGAGCTTGTAGTTGATGCCCAACGAGTCGCCGGGCATCTCCAGCTTGGTCGGCATGCCGCGCCCCATCGCCAACACGATGTGCTTGGTCAGGTAGATCGGCTTCTCGCGCGTCGCCGGCTGCACGCACTTGGCGCGCATCACAGAATCGGGGCCGATCTCGAGCAGCACCATCTCGACGCCGTTCGCCATCTGCAAGCCGCGCTCTTGGAAGGCGCCACGCCAACTGTTGTAGAGCTGACTTGCGGGCGTGCGATCGCCGAACAGCAGACGATCGATCAACTCGCCGCCGCACGGGAAGGGCACCGCTTTGCCCCCGGGTCCGAAGCTGGAGTCGACCGGCTTGTCCTTGGCGGGATCGCCGTCGGGCGACATCCAGTCCTTCAGCAGACTGAGGATCTCGTCCAGGTCGATGACCAGCGCTTTGAGACCGAGTTCGTGCGCGCGAAAAGCGGCGGCGGTGCCTGCCGGCCCGGCGCCGACGATGAGGATGTCGAGAACTTCGTTGGTCATGGGATCGAACTGTCAGCGCGGATCGGGAGCGGACCTTCCAGGGTAACCATCCTTCAGGTTGCCGAGCTGGGCGCGCTTCTGGGCGAAGTCGCCGGGCTGCGCGTTCTGCTGCCGGTTCCAATGACAGCCGTAGCAGTTGGCACCGTCCTGTCGATCGGCGCCGTCCTTGTGCAGCAGCCCGATCAGAACCTCGGCCTTGACGTGGTCGATGAGTTGCCACGGCTTCTCCGGCGCGACATGGCAGCGGTCGCACTTAGCTTCGGCTGGGCCGTGGAACTGCGCGGTGTCGGCACCGCGCAGCGTGAGCTTGGCGTCGGCGACGGTGCCGCCGGCCGCCGGCACGCTCTCGCCGTGACAGAGGGCACAGCTCGTGACGTCGGTGCCGCCAATGTTCTTGGTGTCGGCGCGTCGCTTGTCGTCGTGGCCGTGGCACTCGGCGCAAGACTTGGTGTCGGGGATGCTGAAGGTCACCCCACCGTCGCCGGTTTGGTGACAGGTGGCACAGGCCATCAAGTCGCCGTTACCGCGCTTCTTGTCGACGTGGTCCTTGTGCGCAAAGCGCGGCACCGCGCGCTTGGTCGGCTCGTCGCCCTCGCGCACCGTGAGCACGGCGCCGCGGTGACATTCGCTGCATGCCGACAGCGTGTAGGTGCGGTCGCTCGGGGCGTCGTTCGCCGCCGCGGCGACGGCCGCGGCGAGCGTGTCGGCACTGGTCGACGTGGCGACCGCCGGGTGGCACTTCTTGCAGTCGGCTGGCGTGGGTTGCGGCGGCAGGTGCGTCTTGTGGTTGAACACCTTGCGCTGGATGCGCGAGGGCAGGGCCTTCACCGATGCCTTGTGGCACGCCGCGCAGTCCTTGGCCGCGTCGCCTGCCAGCTCATCGCCGGTGATGTAGGGGTGCGCCTGCACCACGATGTCGACCGACATCGCGTCGCGACGCGTGACCTCGGACATCGGTCGCGTCTCCTTCAGCGATGCACCGCCGAAGGCGTGGCAGCCGACGCACTTGTCCCAAGTACCCCCGTGATACGACGTCTGCCATTCCTTGGGCGTATGGCAGGCGACGCAGCCCTCATAGCTGGAGGCCTCCGCGCCGTCAGGCAACGTCATGCTCCACGCGTCGAGCCCGTCGGCACCTTGCGTCAGGCCGTGACAGGCGCCGCAACCGCGCTCGTCGACACGCTTGCGCGCGTCGTCGCTACAGACCGTCGGCTTCTTCGCTGCACGCACATGGTCGGCGTGGCGGAAGGTGCCGGCCGCCCTGCTGGCGCCTGCCACCTTCTCAAGAGCGAACGCCACCGCCTTGCCGGCCGCGTTGACGTGGCATGTCGCGCACGCCTTGACGGTGAAGCGCTCGGCGCCGATCGCCCTGCCCGCGACGTCCTTCACCTTGGCGTGGCAGGCCATGCATTCACCTTTCTCGGCAAGCAACGCCGCCAGCGTCACCATGGCCTTGGGGTTCAGCAGATGATCCTGATGCCGGAACTTGCCCAGCTGCCCTGGCTGCATCTGCGGATGCTTGTTGAGCACGGCAGCAAAGCCAGCGTTGCTCAGGCTGCTGCGATCGATCGCGCCGGGCACCGCGACGACCTGCTGGTAGACCCGGTTCTTCTGCTGGTCCGAGTGGCAACTCTCGCACGACGTGGCGCCGGCGACGATCGGCAGCGGATCCTCCAAACCGCCCTGGGGCAGCAGGTGGCACTCCCGACACTGCAAGCGCAAGTGATCGCCGTGCTCGAACACCGCCGAGCCGGCATCGCGCAGCGCGCTGAGATCCTGGCCGAAGGGCGGCGCCGCGATGATCGCCAGCTTCGACGTCGGTTCCTTCACCCGATCGTGACAGGTGCCGCACTTCTTCTGCGGATCGACCGGCGGTTTGCCCTTCTCGTACACGTGACAACCGCGGCAATCGCGCAGCATCTCGGGGTTGGCCTCGACGCCGTCGCGCACCACGCTGCCGCGATACCACGCGCTCGGCACGTGGTTCTTGTGCTCGAACACCTTCACCTCGACACGCATCGGGGCAACCAACGCGAGCCACGGCATGAGCACGACCGCAGCGCGCCAGCGCATCAGCGACCTCCGCGCTCTCGCACCGCGCGCCTCATCGCGGCGCCCACCCTGCTCGCGGCTCGTCGCTCACCGCGTACACCCCACCATCGCGCACGAACAGCCGCTGCATCTCGGGCAGCGTGAATGGCCGGCCGCCGATGCGGCCGAACACCGCCATCTGGTGCCCCGACTCGTCGACGGCGCGGTCGCGGTCGAGGCCCTTGGCGATCGCCAACGCCGGACCATCGGTCGGGTAGCTCGCCACCACTTGTGGGCGCGGCTGCGGCGCGAAGCCGTAGGCGCTGCGGCCGCCGTCCTCGGGCGTGACCAGCGAGATCACGTGCAGCCCGGCGGTGCCGTCGGCGAGGTAGGCGTAGGCGCTGTCGTTGGTCATCGCCACCTTCACCTGGTTGAGGTCCTTGATGCGGCCGTCGGCGTTGAAGGTCTGCTCGAGCTTCGGCGCCTCGGGCTTCTCGACGTCGACGATCACCAGCCCCTGCGCGCCCGCGGCGACGTAGGCGTAGGTGCGCGCCACGTACACGTCGCGCGCATCCGCGAGGTCGAGGCGGGCGCTGGCCACCAGTTCGGCCTTGTCGGGCCAGGTGATGTTCAGCACCGACAAGCCGCGCGCGTCGACCACGAAGGCGTAGCGGAACTGCACGGCGATGGCGCGCGGGTGATCGAAACCCGCCACCACCGTGGCGAGCTTCGGCTCCAGTGGATCGCTCACGTCGATCACGGCGACGCCGGCATCGCAGCACACGTAGACGTTGGTGCCGGCGACGGCGAGGTTCTGCGCGCCGGCCAACTTGCCGTCAGGGTTGAAGGTCAGCGCGCGCTGCAAGAAGTTGTTGGCGGGATCGCCATCGGCCAGACACTCGACGTCGACCAGGATCAGGCCTTCCTCGCTGTCGGTGACGTAGGCGTAGCGATACGACTCGTGCAGGTACTGGTCGCGGCCGCGGTAGGGATAGTTCTGCTCCTTGTTCTCCGGGCGGAACGTGCGGCCGAGGCTGATCGGGTTGTTGGTGGCGAGCGCCACCGCGGTCGCGTTCTTGCTGGGCACGTGCGTGTTCTGGCCGAGCGGCGACACCGGCGAGGTCACCAGCTTCTCGGAGAAGTCCTTGTTGGCGACGTTGGCGACGTCGTAGACGCGGAAACCCCCCGACCCCGACGCGGTGTAGAGGTACTCGCCGCGCAGCTCGAGGCTACGAATGTTCGTGCCACCGTGATGTTCAGCGGTGGTCAGTTGGCGACCGTTGTCGACGTGCGCCTTGAAGCGGTCGGGATACGCCAAGCGATGCAGGTTGCTGCCGATCACCGCCTGCGGCTCGTCCCACTCGGTGACCTTCACCGCCTCGAAGCCGTCCTCGCCGGTACCGACATAGGCGTGCATGCCCATGAAGTTGACGTAGTTGGTACCGAGCAGATAGGTCTGCGCCAGCCAGGCGTTGTTGTCGTTCTGCTGCGACACGTGGCAATCGCTGCACTGCCGCGTCTCGGTGGCGCGCACCGTGTGCGCGAAGTGTGTATTGAACGCCTGGCTCGACATGCCGTTGCCCGCCACCGTCGGCTGCTGCTTGTAGATGATGCGGCGCTGCGCGTCCTCGGACGAGATCAGCACCGCCGACGACGAACGCACCACCGCGACGCGCGGCAGGTCGGCCTGCAAGCGCTTCACGTCCGGCATCACGCCGAGCATGAACGCGTCGTCGCGCGCCACCTGCGGGTTGTAGGTGGCGAAGTTGCGCGTGTTGTGCGGCTTCTCGTAGTGGTGCGACTCGGTGCGCCAATTGGCCTTCTGCGGCAGATGGCAGCCGTAACACGAAGTGACCCACGCGGTGTGGCATGCCGCACAGTCCATCTTCTCGGGCCGATGCGCCATGCCGCCGTCGCGCGACGACTGGCACTTGGCCCACGCCGCGCGCTCGTTGTAGTCCTTGTTGCCCGGCGTGACGCTGGCCTTGACCTGACTGACTTCCCACGCCAAGCCCGGGGTCACCATCGAGTTCTGCACCACAGTCACGTCGATGCCGTCGCGGCGTTGCTCGAAGCGCGGCTTGCCAAACGGCGTGCGCGCGCGGGTGAACTTGTCGGCGGTCGTCTTGGCCGCGGGCCCGCTGGGGAACAGCTTGGCCTCCGCTTCCAACGTGCCATGGCAGTCCTGGCACTGGATCTGGATCGCCGCCTGATACTCGGCATACAGCGCGCCGTCGCCGTGCACGTCCTGCTCGAAATGACAATCGACGCAGTGCATGCCGCGCTCCAAGTGGATGTCCTTGAGGTGCACGGGCTTGCCCGCCTTGGGCGCCCAGCTCTTCGGATCCACCGGACCGCCGAGCGGTGGCAGCAGACCGTCGAACTTCTTCGGGTCGTCGTACGGCACCACCTTGCCGTCTTTGTCGAGCAGGTTGCCCTTGCGGTCCATCTTCAACACCGCGCGGAAGATCCAGCCGTGGCCGTGATAGTCGGCGAACTGCGTGTGCTGCAGCTCGGGGTTGAGGTCGGTGACGTTCTTCAGGAACTCGGGGTCGCCCCACTTGCCACGCACCGCCGCTTCTTCCGGGTTGCGGTCGAGACGCTTGAACATCTCAGCGTTGCTCGGGTTTTGCTCGGCCGCGGGCCACATCGGCGCACCGTCGGTCTCGTAGCTCCACATCTGGAACCCGTAGTAGGTGTTCAAGAACGAGTTCGGCTGGTGCATGTGGCACACCATGCACTGACTCGACGGGATGGCTTTGGTGAAGCGGTGCTGGATCGGGTGGCCTGACTGGTCGGTGGGGATCGTCGGGTCGGCGCTGCCCGGCTTCGTGCTGAGCGCGCGCAAGAACTCGTTGCTGCCGCTGTGCCCCTGGCCGGTGTTGCCGAACTGCGCCCACGACCCAGCATGCACCGGGCTGCGATCGTTGGCGTACACCACGTGGCAGCCGGTGCAGCCACTGCTGCGGTAGTCGCCCGGTTGATCGTTGGTGCCGAGGAATGACAGGTGCGGGTCGTTGAGCCGCGTCTTGTGCACGTTCAGCAGCGGAAGGTCGACGCGATTGAGCGTGCCGAGGCCGCGATCGGAGAGGCGGTTGTTCGGGCGGCCCGGGTCTTCGAGTTTGTCCGGCACGCCGACCAGCGGCGTGGGCGCGCCATTGAAGCCGAGCGCCACGCCACCGAGGCGGCTGCCCTTCTCGAACACGCGGTACACGTTGCCCGGCTGCGTCACTTCCCAGTGCGGCAGCGGCAACGCGACGGTCGCGTAGCTGTGCTTGTCGACCTCGGCGTCGGTGGGCGCGCGCCACGACTCGCCGTCGGGCAGCAGGTTGTTGACGCGCTGCGGCACGCCTTCCCGGCTGTAGCTCTCGCCGAAGATCGTGCGCTTGGTGGGCACGATGCCGTTGCAGTACGCCGCCGAGCCGAGGAAGTGACCCGCGGTCGTCATCAGCGACTTGTGCACGTTGAGCACTTCGCGCTCGTGACACGACCCGCAGGTCTCGTTGGCGACGCGCAGGTCGCCGGGATTGACGAAGCGAATCCAGCTCGGGTTCTCGTCGTTGAGCAACGCGTAGCTGCGCTCGGGGTTGGCTGGTGTGCGCCAGCGCTCGGGATGACGCGGCGCAGGGTGCGCCTTGGCCTTGTCGGTCGCGCGGCCGTCGCCGCCGTGGCAGACGACGCAGCCCATCTCGATGGTGCCCGACGGGTGCGGATCCCCCACGCCGAGGTGACAAGCGATGCAGCCGGCGTTGCGTTCCTCACGCTGCGCCGCGGTCATCGCTGCCCAGTCGGCGCCGTCGGCATCGACGGCGGGGCCGGGCTTCTGGTACGCCGTCCATCGGCTCGGCGCGGCGCAGCAGACCACCAAGGTCGCCGGCACGCCGACGAGGAGCAGGCACAGAACGAGCGCGCGGAGGGGGCGGCTTGCGGACGCGGAAACCGACGAGTGGGGCATGGATGGAGTCACGACGTCACCACGTGATCTGCGTGTTGAGGAAGAAGGAGTAGAGGACCTCGTCGTCCTGATAGATCCGCTCGAAGCCAGCGCCGGGGAACAGCGCCGACACCCCCGCCAGGATGTTGACATTGTTGGTGAGCAGCGGCCGATACTGCGTGCCAAAGAACGCCTCGACGCCGATCTGTCGCTTGACCTCGGGGAGTTCGAGGTACGTCTCCAGCACGGCCGTCTCGACGAACTGCAGGTAGCTGCTGCCGATCACCGCCTTCCACCTGGGCGTCAACTCGAAATCGAGCGCGCCGCCGATCAGCAGGATGCCGGGGTTCACGAAGTTGGCGTGCCCCTCGGTCTTGCTCGACTGGAGGTCGGCGAACAGGCTGCCGGGGTTGGTCAGATTCACGCCGAGCAGACGGATGGCTTGGCTGTTGAAGAACGAGAACTCACCGCCGGCGAAAGCCGGCGCATCGAGGATCGCGTCGAAGCCCTCGGCCTTGTCGTCGCGCGTGTTGTCGTCGCCGCTGGCGTAGAGCGCGAACAGGCGCGGGCGCAGCCAATCGATGTCGTACGACAACTCGAGCGCGGCCATCTGCGCGTTGATGTCGACCTGCTGCCCGGCGAACGGGTTGCGCGTGTCCTCGCCGAACGCTTGGTAGAACGCGTGCGTGATGTTGAAGCGGCCGAAGTGACCTTCGCCGGTCCACCCCAGGTAATACGCGCGCACCTCGTTCTCGAGCGCCAGACCGATCGGCGACGGTGACACCAAGCCGCCGTTGTCGTCGAAGTGCACGCCACGGTGGTCGTCGTTGTAGTGGAACGAGAACTGCGTGGTGTAGCCGAGCACCGGCCAGTCCTGGCGATACAGGTTGGCGATGAACACCGTCTGCTCGCGGCTGTCGAAGTTGTTGAGGCCCGAGTTCGTCGCCTTGTCGAGCATGAAGAACACCGCGGCGTTGTATTGCCACTTGTTCTCGTCGGCATTGCCGAGCAAACGGATGCCGAGGTTGCTGTCGTCGAAGATGAAGCCGCGGAAGTCGGAGCGGAACGGCAGGATGCCAGCCTCGACCGACAAGAAGTCGTAGCGGTCGCTCAGGTCGAGCAGGTGGTACTCGACGAAGGCTTCCTGCAGCGCGACGTCGGTGGTGTCGCGCGTGTCGCCGTCGGCGACGTTGACGCGCGTGACGCCGGTTTGGTCGACCGCCAGGTGCGTGTAGTTGAACACCGGCGACACCTTCAAGCGCCAGTCGACCGGCTTGAACGCCTGCTGCCCCTTGAACAGGTCAGCGGTGACGACCAGGTCGTTGCTGAAGAAGAACTGCTTGCCGCTGCCGAAGAAGTCCTGCCCGCCGGTGCCGGAAATCCCGGTCGGCGTCGGCAGGTTCCGCACCTGCGCCTGCAGACGATCGGTGACCGACAACGAGAAGAAGATGTCCTCGGTGCCAAACACCGGGAAGTCCCCCTTGAGTCGGTTCTGGCGGTACGGATTCCACTTGTCGCCCGGCTCGTTGACTTCGTACGGCGGCGGCTCAGCGCCACTCTGCGGCCAGTTCGGCGCGAACCAGCGGTTCGGGAACGGCTCGAAGTGCCGCGGCGGCAACGGAGCGGTGGTGCCGGCTGGCGGCTGCGCGCCCTGTTGCGCGAGGAGACCTGCGCCGCAAGCGGCGAGGCCGAACGAGAACGCGAAACGAGTGAGGTTGACCAGCACGAAGGTTCTCACCGATGGTCTCCGATCGGCGGAGGAGCGAAGGAACGAGGACGACAGCACTTGGGAGCGCTTGGGGCAAGGACGAATGTTTCAGACACATTCGTCCTGCTCAAAAGCGCAGGGTGTAGCTGACCTTCAGACTCACGTCCTGCGCGCCTGGCCGCAGCGGCGCGTCGCGGTCGTCTTTCACCCAGCCGTAGACGGCGAGCAAGTAGACATCCTGGCCGGGCTCGACGATCCAGTGCAGACGACTCTGGGCCGTGAGGTCGCGTGTGTCGGTGTCGTACTGTACGAGGTTGCGCCAGGACACATCCGGTGAGAACGTGAGGTCGGCGCGCGCTTGCGTGACGCGCGTGGTGAACTGCCCCTCGTCGATGCGTACGCGAAACTCCTCGTACGCGACGCTGAGCTGCGCGTAGCGGTCGAGATACACCTTCGGACTGAGCGACCAACGCGCCAGGTGACCCGAGTAGAAGTCGCCGACCTCGCCTTCCGCGTCGAGCCCGACGTCGCGGCGCTGCGCGCTCTGCACGGTCACGCGATGTCGCGTGCTCCAGTAGTCGCCCACGCCGACCCCAATGCCGTCGCGCAGCTCGAACCGCGCGGGAATGCGCTCGAAGCGTCGCTCGGCGCGATAGCTCAGCTGGTCATCGCTCGCGAACGTCAGCGTCGCCGGACGCACGTCCAGCGCGATGGTGTCGCGCTCGCCCGACAACCCGGTGATGTACTCGAGTTCCACTTCCGATTGCATGCGGCGCACGAAGGCGTCGCCGTCGTTTCGCCAGGTGTGCTCGCTGCTGCCGCCGTAGGTCAGGATGCCCGTGCGCCGAACGAAGCCCAGGGCCGGCGCAAAGTCGGTGTCGACGCCGGCGAGCCGCGCGCGGTGCTCCCAGCTCGACGACGAGTAGCGACTCGCCAGGCCCCACGCGCCGCCATCGCCGCCGGCATCTTCGGCCGTGCTGCGCAACCCGTAGCCCCACAGACGCCCGCCACGACCGGCGCCAAAGTAGTCGCTAGCACCGAGCGCGAAGTCGGCGCCGTAGGTGCTGCCGACGCCTTCCCGATCGGGTTGCCCGAGCGTGCCGATCACGCCAACCGACGACTCGAGCCCCACGTTGTAGCTCACGCGCGCGACGCCCAGACTCTGTTCGTCCACGATCGCATCGTTCACCACCACGTCGAGCAGACCGACGTTGACTGGTCCGATCTGGCCGGCCAGCTTGATCCCCGCGAGCACCGGCACTTCGCTGCCCGCGCGCAAGCCGATGCGACGTGAGAAGAACGCGATCGGGTCGTCGCCGCTGCCACCATCGGGTCCGGTGGGCACGCCGAACTCGAACACGCTGCTGTCTTCGAGAAAGAAGTCGCGCTTCTCGGGAAAGAACAGCGGGAAGCGCGTGAGGTTCACCCTGCGCTCGTCGACCTCCGTCTCGGCGAAGTCAGTTCGGTAGGTGAGCGCCAAGCGCAGCGACGGAGTCACGCGATAGAACACGTCGCCGCCGAGGTCGAGCATGCGCGACAGATGATCGGTCGACGTGCGATCGGACCGCGCGCGCGCCTTGACGAACGGCACCACATCGAGGCCGAGGCCCTGCCGCATGCCCTGCATGTCGTGCAACGCGCCGCCGCGCGCCAGGGGAAAGAACGAGTAGGCCTGCGACGGGCTCGCCCAGCGATACTCCTCGTCGCGTACTTTGCGCAGTCGGCGCAGGTTGAAGCCCCACGTGGTGGCGCCCGGCTTGAACGCGAGCGTCTTGAACGGGAACGCCAGCTCAGCCTGCCAGCCCGCGGCGGTGACTCGCGCCTTGGCGTACCAGATGCCGTCCCAGCTCTTGTTGAAGCGGAGGCCGAAGTCCGACAGGAGCGCGTCGCCCTTGCTGCCACCGGCACCGATCTGAAACCAGTAGGCAAAGCGCCGATCGCCGAAGGTGTCGAACCACAGTTCCACTCGATCATCGGGGTCAAGGCGCGCGTCGCGTGCCATCAAGCGACCGCGCACTTGGCCGGGGTCTTCGTCGCACCAGAGCGCGACGTAGAACGCGTCTTGGTCGTAGCACAAGCGCACGCGCGTAGCCTGGCTCGGGATGCCCTCGACGGGCTCGACCATGCCGAGCGCAGAGAGTTCGCTCGCGGTGTGCCACACCGGCTCGTCGAGATCGCCGTCGACCCGGATCACCGTCCCCGGCGGCAGGCGCGTGGGCGTGACCGCGGCGTCGGGCGCGGTTTGCGGCAGCGCGGCGCCGACCAGCAGGACGAACACCGCAGCGCACCGAGTTGTCAAGCAGCGGGTCGTCAACGCGATCACGCCAGACGCGCGCGGCAGCAGGACGGAGTCACGTCGGACACGGTGCAGCGCACGCTAGCCGCGGCGGAGCGTGTGCGCCATACGAACACCTGACTCTGCGCGGTGTTGTTTGCCTGCCCAGGTCCCGCACACAGCCGTGGTTTCTTTTTTGCAGCAGCCGTCGCACCGACGCGTCCGCGTAGGCAAGGCACGGAGGATCTCGTCTGAGGTCCGCTCGCTTCAGCTCTGCACCTCGAGTTTGCCGCATGTCTCTCCGCCTCGCCGACCGCATCCTCACTTCTCTCTGTTCTCTCGCTCCGCCCTGTTCTCTCTTTCCGCTGTGGCTCGTCGTCGCTCACATCACGATCGCGGACACTCCCGCCACGATCGCAGCGATCGCTCTGGCGCCCGCACCTTGCGCGCAAACTGCAATCGAAGCCCGCTTCGCCAACCCCACGAGCTACCGACGACGCGAGTGGGGCCTCGCCACGGTGCCGTTTCCTGCACGTGTTTCACACCGGTCTGCCATGGCTCGTCGAAGAGGCGCGCCACGCCGCCGGCGAAGAGGCCCATCGCACCAACCACCACCGCGAGGCTGACGGTTGCGTCGTGCGCTCCGCCGCGCACCCGAACTGGGTGACGTGGAGCGGGCGCACGCACTTCAACCGCAGCGTCAGCTCGGATCGCCTCGGCAAGCCGCACCCCGAGCCTTGGCCCGAAAGCCAGGGCTGGGGCGGTCGCGACAACCAACACTGGTCGAGCCTGACCATGGCATCGGCGTACCTGCTGACGCGCAGCTACTCGCTCGAGATGGAAGTCGACGCTGAGATCGAGGTGTATCTCGCGGGTCACACCCTGCCGAGCACGCATCCCGGCTGGTCGACGAACGGCATCGACTCGTCGCGCGGCATCGGCCGCACGCTGCTGAGCTTGTCTTGGCACTACCTGCTCACCGGCCGCGCCGACTTGCGCACCCGCATCTCGGAGCGCATTCGGCAGTGCATCGCGCAGCAGTGGACTGGTCGGAACGTGGCGGGCCCGGTGCGACCGATCACGCACAGCTCTCCCGACCCGCGCATCATCGGCGGCTACGACTTTTGGCGACCGTGGGAAGACTCGCTGGCCATCCTTGGCCTGAAGGCCGCCTACCGCGTCACCGGCCGTCAGGAAGCGCACGACATCGCCGTCATCGGCGCCAAGACCCTGTTCACCTTCGGTTGGCGCGCGATCGGCAACGGCGGCGAGATCGCCACGGGCCTGCGCTGGCGCGCGGACGGCACGCCGCTCACCGCCGCCGAACTCAGTGACCCCACGCAAGCGGTCTGGTCGGCGGGCGTCGGCTTCGAGATGTAGGCGCTGCCCGCGTGCAAGCTGGCGCGGCAATGGGCGCGGGAGACGAACGATGCCGACTTGCTCGCCCGCACCGAGTTCGTGATGGCCGCCTTGGCACGCTCGCGCCCCGTGCCGTTCAATCGGCGCTGGGACATGTTCTACGAGTGGGACGCCATTCAATAGGCCGGCTCAGTTCGCCGCTGGCGGTCGAGTGCCGCGCACCCGCGCCAACACCAAGCCCAGCAAGAACAGCGCGCCGAGCGACTGAGACCTGAGTGGGGTTCGGGCGTTGGCGCCGCATGCTGGACACGCAAACTCTGCGCGCCGCGGATGCGCTGTTGCAGCTCGGCGCGGCTTTGGTGCCGCGGATGGTCGCCCTTCTTCCATCGCCTTCCTGACCCTCGACGAGCGTCTTGCCGGGAATAGCCGAGCCGGGAGGGTTCTGCGCTGCGGGAGGATTCGTCAACGCGTCAGCGCCGTGAGCGCACTCTGCACTTGCGCCACATCGGTTGCGAACGCGATCTCCTTGCCGTCGATCCCAACCGCTGCGGCACCCGGTGTCGCCACGAGCGCGACGCTCACCGTTTGCTGTCGCGCGGCGAGCACGAAGGTGAAGTCGTAATCGCCAGCTTGCGGTAGCCGGAACGTGAAGCCGCCCGGTTCAGCGCGCGGCGTGCCGGCAGTGCCCGAGCCGACGATGGGCCCGCGCTGCTGGCGCAGCATCGCGTCGAACGGACTGCCGCCCTGGCCCTTGAGACGCGCGAACGCGTGCAGCGTGACGCCCTCGGGCAAGCCGAGAGTTGGCGTGAGGCGCACGCGGACCTCGTGCGATGGCTCGAGCTGCACCGTGCGGTCGCCGTCGATGTCGCGCAGCTCTTGATCGCGCCAGCCGGAAGTACGCACCGTCCCGCTCACAGCGCAACTGCCGATAGGCACACGCAGCGAGCCGTCCTGCGTCCTGATCGGCTGCGCCTGCAGCGCGCGATCGTCGTGCAGTCTGAACGTCCCCTCGTCGCGGATCGGCTGCCCGAGATGATCGACCAGACGGATGCGCGCGACGCGCACATGCCCACGGATGTCGATCTCCTGCAGGCGAGGATCCCGCGCTCCATCGCCAGCGACTTCCACGCCAGCCACCGTGGCGAGCGGGACGGGGTCGCCTGGCAAGCGAACGTGCACGGTGTAGCGGCCCGCGTTCAGACCGTTGTGGGTTAGGCGTGCGCGATCGCTTGCCAATGGCAAGAAACTGCCACCACGCGGAAGGGCAGCCGATGTGGCTTCGGCGATGATCTCCAGCTGCAGGATCTGCACTTGTTCGAAGGGGAGGTCGTGTAGGAGCGTGGCCGCGATCGTGCCAAGCGGTTGCAAGACGACGCGAAGGCCGACGACCCCGCGCTTGAAGGGAATCGGTGCGAGCGGCGCGAACCGCGAGAAACGAAAGGTCAGCGCAAGGTCTTCGTGGTCGACGAAGCCACGCGCGGTGAACGCGCCGAGCTCGTCTTGCTGCCAAGCGATCGGCAGGGGTGGGATTCTGCGATCGTTCGCGGCGGCTGCGGGGCGCACGTCGGCCCGGGTCTCGATCGGCCGGCCGGCGGGGTCGGTCAGAGTGCCGAACACGACCAGCGGCCCCCTCACGAGCACGATGTCGCCGAGGTCCATGACGCCTTCGGTGAGCGTGCGGGTGGGTCGCAGGAGCGCCATGACACTTGTGCTGTTCCCGTTCCGCAGTTGCTCGAGCTGCACACGCTGCAAAGAGCGTCCGAGGAGGCTTTGGCCGAGTAGGACGCGCAGGTGGCCTTGGGCGTCGGTCGTACCGAAGTGAGTGTGGCTTGCGCCGTCGATCAGCATCGACACCAAGGCCGTGCAATTGGTGCGTGGCGCCCTGCCATCATCCAAGAGGCGCCCTTGCAGGATTGGTTGGGTGTCGTCGAGCGTGAAACGAAACACCGCCGGCATTCCGGCGCTCGTGGGGCCAGGTCCTTCCCGCGACGGCAAGTTGAGGCCCCCCAGGTTCGCACGCACCTGGAAGCGTGCACCGAGCGCCACGTAGGCGAACTCCACGCGGCCCACTCCTTGTTTGGACGGTGGAAAGTTGACGCCCGTGGCAGCATTGACCGGCTGCGACGATACGGGCTGGATACTAATCTGGACGCTCGTCGGCAATTCCACCCCTGGGAGCGGCTCTTCACTCGGGCCGACCACGTGCACGCGCAGCGTTTCGTCGTGCTGCAGAGCGATGCGCACGGTCGCGCAGAGCGCGTCCGCGATGGCTTCGCCGTAGCGGCTGTTGAGGCGGGCGCCGACGCGAAGGGTGTCGAAGCGTGGGCGAACGGCCAGCACGACCGAGCCATCCGCGCCGGTGGTCACCGATCGTCCAAAGCGCCGTGCACACGCCTCGACATCGTCGTAGAGGCGCAGGTAGTCTCGATGTTCAGACTCGGACAGCGCGGCCGGGTCGACGCGTAAGCAGTAGAAGACTTCGGCCCCAGCCGCCGGCCGCCCCGTTTCACCGTCGACGACGAGTACTCGCAGACTGTCGGCGGTCGGCCCATCCACGACAGCGAGTGCCGCTGGCGCGCGCGTCAAGGGGAGGGACGCGTTCTCGGCGACCGCCGCAGCCGGTCGTGGGCTGGGATCGTCTACCGCGCCACCTGTGGTCTCGATGCACGGCGTCGTGCTCCAAGGTTACGCACAGGGCGATCACTCCGAGAGCGATGACGGCGAGCGCGAGTGCGCCGCCCCCGGGTCTGTTCATAGTGCGATCATACTGGCCGCCCGCGGCGTCATCGACCGCGTCGCGACACGGCGACATAGGGCAAGCAACCAGCGTTTGGATCGCGGGACGGGAGCACGGCGCGCAGCGGCGGTTGGCAGGGGGTGCGGAAGCGATGTGGTTGGGGGGCGTTAGCCCGCCTCTTTCGCCGCCGGCATTCGAGCGCCGGCGCGCACCCGCGCCAGCACCAAGCCCAGCAAGAGCAGCGCGCCGAGCCCAACCATCGCTCGTGCTGTCGCCAAGGTCTGCGGCACATACGTGAAGCGCGCGGTGTGGCGACCGCGCGGCACGTACACCGCGCTCAGCGTGCCGTTGGCCGGCACGAGATCGCTCGCCTCGCCGTTCACGCGCGTTCAGTCGCAAGCGGAATCGAATCGCTCGAACACGTGCTCGCGCGCGCGCACTTCGAGACCGACGTCTACTTGCTTGGCAACCTGGCGATGGACACGCTCGACCACACCGGACCAACCGTGAACGCGGGCAGCAAGGGCGTGCTGCTCGGGCTCGGGGAGGCGTGGCGCGAGCTGCCCGACGATCGTGATCGACGCGCGCATGAAGGCCACGTATCCGCGGAACTGTTCGCCGACGAGGCGACCGCGGCGAAGGTCTCGCGGCGCTGGCGCGCGTACGTTTCCGCACGGAGTGGAGATGGGCGACTCGGGGCGCGGGCACCTGGACTGAAGCGCCGTCGTGTCAACGCCGGCGGGGACGTCCAGCCACGATGCGGTCGCGTAGGCGGCGCATCGACTCGGAGGCGTCCTCCGACAGCGCCGCGTCGGCCGCCATCGCGCGCGCGCGCTCGACTGCCCCTTGTTCCAGCAGCCAGTCCGCGTAGGCCAACTGTGCGCGAACATCGTCGGGGCTCACACGGAGGAAACGCATGACGAGTTCGGGCACGCGCGGCGAGCGCACGAGGTCGGCCGCCAGGATCAGTTGATCCAGCTCGCCCGGCACGAGGTCGTCGACCGCGGCCGCCAACTCGACCCAGCGACGAAGGAAGCCGGCGATCGTCGTCTTCTCTTCTGCCGTGGGCTGATCGTGGAGCAAACAATACGCGCCCACGACCGTGGCGGGCACCAGCATCGTCCGGTGCTCGATGATGCCTGCCGGCACGCTCAAAGCACGCTCGATGGCGCGCGCCGCCGCCATCGGCTTGCCCGCTGCCGCGAGCACGATGCCGTGCAGGTAGGGCACGGTCGCTTCCGGCGCCGACGCGCTCACGCTGGCCAGACCCTCGGCGAGATCGCGCACGAGCGCGCCCCGCTTCTCGCCGCCGAGGAACGCCTTGAACAGGGGACGGTACGTGCGCACGATCGCCGGGGGCATCCGGTGCAGCGGCTCGCCAAGCGCCAGCTCGGCGCCCTCGGTCATGAGATCCTGCAATTGCTGGGCGAGAGGGATCACGCGGCCGAACACCATGGCCATCGCGCGCAGCGCCGCTCCGAGGTCGTTCGGCTCCGCCCCCATCTTGCGCAGCAAGTCGTTGCCATCGTGCTTCACGAACGCCAACTCGCCCGTCAGGCGCGCGAGCTCGTACTCCGCATCCCCCATCGTGTCGCGGATCCTGGCCAGCAACCGCTGCATCTCATCGCGCTGGCCATCGAACGCCGCCACGCAGATCGCGAACATCCACGTCTGAGCGTCGTCCGGATACAGGGTCTGCAGTACTTGGGCGAACTCGTGGGCTTCGCCCTCCCGCCCCAAGACGAGCAGGGTGACGCCGAGGCACTCGGTCGCGCGCCGATGGTAGGGATCGTGCTCGCGTACCTGTCGCAGCAGGTTCAACGCCTCGGTCGGAGACTCGCTGAGCAAGACGCGCGCATACAGCTCGTCGGCGGGCGGCAGGATGCCCGGGCGCGCACGCGCCAGCTCGAGCGCCCTGCGAGCGTGGCTCAAGCTGTGATCGGGGTCGACGAGCCGATGCACTCCGAGATCGGCGGCCAGCACCTCGACCTTCGCCGCGTAGTCCCCGAGCGACGCCAGTTGGCGGAGTTTCTGCAGCTCGACGCGCGCGTCCTGATACCGACGCGCCCCGTCGAGAGCCTCAACGACGCGGATCCGTAATCCGACTGCGTCGTCGTAGCCGGCCTCCCGGGCCTGTGCGTAGTGATCCAGCGCAGCGACATCGCGGCCCCGTTGGCGAGCCTCGTCACCCGCGCGCACTTGCGCTTGCGCGTTCTTTAGCCGCGACTCCACCTGAGCGAGGCGCGCATTCTCTGCCTCAAGGGACGCGGACCTCTCGGCCTGGCGCATCGCATAGACGGCGACGCCGGTGCCGGCGACGGCGGCCACCGACACCAGCACGGCCGCCCCCAGCATCACCGGCCATCGATTGCGCCGCACGAACTTGCGCAAGCGGTAGCCGAGGCTCGGCTCGCGCGCGTCGACCGGCAGTTGCCGCAGGTAGTTGTCGATGTCGCGGGCCAGCTCGGATGCCATGCCGTAGCGCTTGTCGCAGTCCTCCGCGATCGCTCTGAGCACGATCAGGTCCAGGTCGCCGACCAGCGTACCCAAGAGCTGCGCCTCGCTCACCCGCCGCGCAGCCGCCACGGCAGCGGCGCGCGCCGGGTCGCGGCGCTGGAGCGCGACGAACCGCTGGCTCGGTCGCGCCGGCGCCTGCTGCGCTGCTTGCACGCGCGCGAGCGCCGCGGGCAGCTCGAGTCCCTCCAGCTCGACGGGATCGATCGGCAGCGCGCCGCACAGCAGATCGTACAGCATCACGCCGAGCGCGTGCACGTCGGTGCGCGTGTCCACCGCCGCCCCGCGCGCCTGCTCCGGGCTCATGTAGATCAGGGTCCCCAGCGCGAGGCCGGGCAAGGTCGGCATCTGCTCGGCGAACAACAAGCGATCGAGACCGCGCGCCAGGCCGAAGTCGATGATCTTGGGTTGCAGACCACCCGCCTCCGCGACCACCAGCACGTTCGACGGCTTCAGGTCGCGGTGCAGCACGCTGCGCACGTGCGCGTGCTGCACGCCGTCGCACACGGCCATGAACAACCGCAAGCGCGCGTCGAGGCGCAGCCGCTCGCGGTCGCAGCACGAGTTGATCGGCTCACCCTCGACGAGCTCCATCGCCAGGAACGGCACGCCGTCGACCTCGCCGGTCTCGTACAGCTTGGCGATGTAGCTGTGGTTGAGCTGACTCAGCGCCGCGCGTTCGTTGCCGAACTGCCGGTGCGCCTCGCGCGACTCAGCGTCGCTATTCAGCAGCTTGAGCGCGACGCTACGCTCGAGCCGCGTGTCGTAGGCGCGGCGCACGACGCCGCTGCTGCCCTGGCCGATCACCGCGCCCAGCTCGTAGTCGCCCAGCCTGGCCATGGTGGCCGCGGGCGAGGCGGCAAGGGCGTAGGGTTCGGTGCGCATCAGCGTTGCTCCATGAGCAGGCCCGGCCACTCTTCCTCGGCGCGTCGCAGCACGAGATCGCGTTCGCCCACAAACGTCAGGTGGTACGTCTCGGGCTCGCTCGTGTCGAGCGACTCCACCACGCACCGCAGCAGGATCACCTTCAGCTCGGCACGCGCGCGCCGCAGCAGTTCCTCGATGGCATGCTTGCCCGATCCGAGCCGAGCGGCCACCGCGTCCAACGCGAGCGCACTCTCCTCCTGTGCAGGCGCTCCTGCCGCGATCCCGTAGCGCAAACGGATCGCCTCGGCCTGGCGCGGGTTCTTCTTCGCCAGCAGCACCAACGCCTCGCGCAGGAGTCCGTTGGCCCAGGCACGCTCCTCCTCGACGATCAGCCGATCGTCGATACCACCAGCGTCCATCGCGTCAGCGTCGAACACGACACCATGCTTGGCATCCGCGCGCTTGGTGCTGTGTGCGAAGTTCTTGATCACTCCCTGGATGTAGCCGCGGAACGATCCGACGCCGCGCTTGGCCTTCTCGACGATCGCGTGCTGCACCAGGTAGCTGAAGAACTCGTCGACCAACTCGTCGCTGCGCACCGCCGCCGGGTGACCGCGCAGCTTGGCGCGCAAGCAAAGCTCAATGGGCCGCCGGTACATGCCGACCAAGCGCTCCCAGCTCGCCTCGCGGCGACTGCGCTCCGCGCCCGGGTCGCCAGCGACCTGGACAACCTCGGTCCAAAGCGTGCGGGGGAAGGGATCGTCGGGCCGCTCCCGCGCAAACCCCATCTCGGATGACGCGGACGCCATGACGCGTGGCAGTCTAGCACGCGCCGAGTCGAGCCCGGCGTCAGAGGAGCCGACGCGGGCGGTTTCCCACGTGAGTCGATCGCCGGTCGCGGCAAGGGGAGGTGCGCCGTCTGTTGCGGCGCGCACCAACCTGTCTCCGAACTACGGGATCTCCCCCTATGCAACCGACCCTGCGTCTTCTCCTCGTCTGCGCGCTCTGGCTGAGCAATTGTCTCTGCACGAGCTGCGCCAGCATGTTCAGCGGCACCACCGACGAGGTGGTCTTCACCAGCCCCACGGTGGCCGACGTCTTCTGCAACGGCAAGAAGCTCGGCCAGACCCCGGTCACCGCCAAGGTGCCGTGCTCCGCCGACGAGGTGACCTTCAAACATCCTGAGCACGGCGAGCGCATCGTGCCGCTGGCCTCCAACTTCCGGATCGGCTATCTGCTCATGGACCTGCTGTTCACGCCCGGCTTCGGGTTGTTGGGAATCATCGTCGACACCTCGACCCAAGCATGGTGGGACCACCCGGGGATCGTGAACTGCGACTTCAGCGCTCCGTATGACCCAAAAAACCAACAGGTTGGTGAGGACGCCGAAGAAGCCGGCGAGCGAGATGCCCGACGCGTACTAGCGCGCACGCCGGAGATCGCCATGGCCGATGTCGACATCCCCGACCTGCCCGACGCGCTGCGCCTTATCCAAGCGCTGGCCACGTCGATGGCGGAGCGCGTGCCGGGTTGGACCGTGCTGCACGCGGCGGCCGAGTTGGGGTACGCCGATGCTCTCGCGTTCTTCCTCGCCAGCGGCCTGCCGGCGGATGCGGCGACCGGCACAGGCGAGACGGCACTGCACGTGGCGGCACGCCGTGGCCACACCGCCTGTGTGCAACGGCTCCTGCACGCCGGCGCCGATGCCACGCACACAGACGCGCACAGCCGCACCGCCGAGCAGGTCGCGGTTCTCGCGCACCATCCCGCGTTGGCCGAGCGGCTACGCCGGGCCGCGAACCGATAGGCCGGCGATGGGTGCAGACCGCGTGCAACGGTCATGGTCATCGCGGCTCTCACACGGCAGATCAGAACGAACCTTGACTGCGTAGCTCGTCGCGATCGTCGTGGCGAGGCGCAACTTTCCTTCCACACGTGACCTTGAGTGAACATGTACTTCGATCGCTTCATGCCGCGCGCACCATCTTGTGCGCCGGTGCTTCTCCTCGTCTCACTGTCAGCGCAAGCGGAATGGCGGCAGCTGCCTTGGCCGGATGCGCGGATCTACCACGCCGCTGCCTACGACGTTCGTCGCGGCGGGACCGTGGTCTTCGGCGGCATCGATGACTTCTACAAGAACGACACCTGGCACTGGGACGGGCAAGCGTGGTCCCAGTCCAGCACGACCACTCGCCCCTCGGCACGCTACGGCGCGTCGGCGGTGTACGACCTCGCGCGCAGCCGCGTCCTGCTCTTTGGCGGCTGGAACGGCTCGAGCTACCTCAACGACACGTGGGTCTACGACGGTCAGGCCTGGTACGAATTGATGCCCGGGGTTCGGCCGGGTGGCCGCCACTTCCCTGGCCTGGCATGGGACGCGCGGCGTGGCGTCGCGGTCTTGTACGGAGGCGAGCGCGGTGGCAACTGGGCCGACACCTGGGAGTGGAATGGGAACGTCTGGCAGGAGCGCGCACAGACGAGCCCACCGGGCGGCCGCTACTCGCCCGCGATGACCTACGACCCCGCCATCCAAGCAACGTTGATGTTCGGCGGCAATCGAGGCGGTGCTCTCCAGGACACCTGGTCGTGGGACGGCACGACTTGGGCGCAACAGTCTCCCACCGCGCAGCCCTCGCCACGCTACCACTCCGCCATGGTGGACGATCCCCTGCGCCGGCAGGTCGTTCTCTATGGCGGCTACACCGGATCGTCGAGCCTCGGCGACACCTGGGTGTGGGATGGCGGCAGCCGCAGCTGGACGCAGCGCACGGTCAGTGGGCCTGGTGCGCGCCACGGACACTCCATGGTGTTCGACGCTCGACGCGGCAAGGCGGTGCTCGTTGGTGGCGAACGCAACCCGGCGCCGGGGGTGAGTCTATCCGACGTCTGGGAGTGGGACGGTTCGGCGTGGACCAAGGCGCACGACACGGTGCCGACCGGACGCTGGGCCTGTCGCATGGCGTACGAGCCGAGCACCGACCAAGTGATGCTGTTCGGCGGCGCCGTCAACACAACCAACAGCGTCCCGCTCGGTGACACCTGGCTGTGGAACGGCACAACATGGCGTGAGGCGCCTGTGACCACGAGTCCACCCGCACGGGCGTATCACGGTCTAGCGCACGACCCAGTGCGGCGGCGCACGGTCCTGTTCGGTGGCTGGAACCCAAACAACCTCGGTGATACCTGGGAGTGGAACGGGTTGGCGTGGCAGCAACTGCAACCAGTGGCCCCGCGTCCGAGCGCACGCCACGCGCACGCGATGACGTTCCACGCCGGCATCAACAAGGTCGTGCTCTTCGGCGGCTACACCGGCGCCGCGAACAACGAGACCTGGACCTTTGACGGCACCACCTGGACGAACCGCACCGTTGTGATCAACCCACCCACTCCACCCGGGCGCTGGAACCACGCCATCGCCTACGATCCCATGCTCGACCGTGTCGTGCTGTTCGGAGGCACCAACGAGGGCGGCGGCTTCTACGGCGACACGTGGTCATGGACGGACACCGCGGGCTGGGTGCAGTGCAACTGCGGGGGCACCACCCCGCCAGCGCGGCAGGCTCACAGCATGGCCTACGACGAGTCGCGCCAGGCAGTGGTTCTGTTCAGCGGCAGCAACAACGGCTACTTCAGCGACACGTGGGAACTCCGGGGCAGCACGTGGTCCCGATGCACCCAGCTGCAAGAACCACCTGCGCGAAACTACCAAGCCATGACCTACGACAGCCGGCGCCAGCGCCTGCTCGCCTTCGGCGGCTACCTGCGCGGCAGCGACTTCTGGGAGTGCGTGAACCCCAACCCCGCCACCTTCACGCCGGTTGCCGGCACCACCGGCTGCCCGATCGGTGGCAACACGCCAACCATCACCGCCGACAACCTGCCGTGGCGCGGCGAGGACTTCCGGGTGGCAATGGCACCGCTGCCTACCGGCACGCTCGTGAGCCCGCTCTTGCTCGTGGGGTTCCCGCCCGCGGTCACGCTGCCGGTCTTCCCGTTCCCACCCTGTCAGCTCCACGTGTATCCGATCGTCTTGCAGATTCCGATGACGGGGACCACACCTGGTCGAGCCGTCGGCTCGCTTCCCATCCCGCACGACTGGACTTGGCTCGGTGCGCAGCTCGTCACCCAGTGTGTCGCACTGCAGGCCTTCCCGCTCCAGATGGGCATGACGCCTGCGGCGATCGGCGTCGTCGGCGCGCGGCACCCGTAGGGCAGCGCGTAGGGAGCGCAGGCGCAGTGCGCCGCCCCCTGCGCGCCACGCGGGTCACTCGTTCTTCAGCAGATCGCCGAACCCCCTTGGGCAGCTTCTTCAACTCCTCCTCGGCGTTCTGCAGCGCATTGGCCCTCTGCTACTCCAGCCCTTGGCATTCCCGATTCCGTGCGTGGTGGCGACCTGGCAGTCGAAGGACGTCAGCGCACGCACGAGGATGCGGCGCACCTCCGGCGCTATGGGATGATCTACGGCAACGGCGTGGCCCCGCTGGGACAGTTCTTGCGAGTGGGACGCCATTCCGTAGCGCGGCTCAGTTCGCCGCTGGCGATCGAGTGCCGCGCACTCGCGCCAGCACCAAGCCCAGCAAGAGCAGCGCGCCGAGCCCGACCAGCGCGCGCGACATCGCCAAGGTCTGCGGCACATAGGTGACACGAACGGCATGGCGACCGCGCGGCACATACACCGCGCTCAGCGTGCCGTTGGCCGGCACCAACTCACTCGCCTCGCCGTTCACGCTGACGGTCATGCCGGGATAGGGATAGATCGACACCACAACCCAGCCGGGCGCTGAGGCCTGCACCGCGAGGCTCAGATCGCCGGGCGCCGGACGCGCCTCGACGCGGGCGGTGCCCGAGAGACCACCGCCGACGTCGCGCACGTCGCCCTCGAGATACGCGACCTGGCGCGGATCGAAGTCGGCGCGCGCCATCAGCGCAAAGGCGGCGTCCTCGTCGGCCACTTGCTGCACGCGGGCCGGAAAGAACGCGCGGGGCAACGCGGTCTTGCGTTTGACGACGACGAAGTCGGCGTCGCCGAATACGACCGCAAAGCGCTCCTTCGGCCAGTTCTCCTCGATCGATGCCTTGCTGAAGCCGGGAAGCAGGAAGTACTCGACGTTCACCATGTCGAAGTACCGACCCGGTGTGTCTGCCGTCAGGTCGACCACCACCGAGTCCTCCACCTGGTCGGCGATCTGTTGCGGCAGCAGCAGCGCCCCCTGTTCGCGACCCAAGCGCAGCAGGTCGTTGGTTCGCTCGCCGAGGTCTTCACCGGTGAACACCGGCCAGGCGCGCACATTCGGGTTTAAGAACTGGCGCACGAACTTGCCGTAGCGGCGCGGGAAGACGCCGTCGTGCAGACGAATGTCGTCGAGCGCGAACACCGCGTTCTGGTTGGGGATCAGCAACCCGAGGGCGGCAAACGTGCGGCTCGCGCCGTCGCGTTCGTGCAACGCGCGCAAGGCGGCGGGCTTCTCGAACGGCAGCAGGCGCGGCAGCCAGCGCGTCGGGAACGCCACCACCAGCTCGCAGGCCAGCAGCAGCCCAGCGAGCCACGCGCGCGCGGGCACCGGCGCGCGCAGCACCACCACCATCAGCAAAGCCAGCAGCGCGAGACGGAAGGCAACCGCGGCGGTGACTTCGAGGGCGAGGGTTTCGGCGGCGAGATCGGCGCGCCGGCCCGCCAGCAGCAAGGCACAAAGAAGGAGCAGCGCCGCGCCTGCGCACGCGAGCACGCGCCGCGGCGGCGCCGTCATCGCGCGCACCGCACCCTGGCCGGCGAGCAAGGCCAACGCCAACGCCGGCAGCGGATAGCCGTACTTGAAGATCTTCATCATCGACAAGCCGGGCAGCGCGCCGAGCCAACCGGTGCCCCACAGATTGGCGAGCTTGCCCGCACCCACGATCAGCACGATCCACAAGAACGCGCTGCGGCCAAGACCAACACCAAGGCCCAGCAGCGCCAGCACGACCGGCAACAAGCCAAAGTGCGGCGCGATGAGCCCGAGCGGCCCCTTGGCGCCAAAGGGCTGCGGCAGCAAGAACCCGAGCGCGCTCGCCGCGGTAAACCCATCGCCACCAAACGTGTCGTTGTGGTGATGCAGCGACTCGCGCACATATTCCAACCCGGCCATCCAGTAGCTCGCCGACAACAGCACCGCCGGCACCGACGCGGCCACCACCCACGCGATGCCGCGCCCCCCCCACACCGTGCGCCGCCAGACCATGAAGGCCGCCGTGCCAAGCGCGGCGATCAACACCGGCTGCGGGTTGCCGCCGACCACGATGCAAAACGTCACGCCGACAAACGCCAGCAGGTCGAGCACGCGGCGGCGCGCGGAGCGCTCGCCTGGTGAGTTGTGCGCCAACCGTTCGGCGGTCAACCACAACCACGGCAACCAGACCTCGGCGTTGAGGTGGTGCATCGACAAGTAGCGCAGGAAGTAGCCGGTGAGGCCGAAGCACACGCCACACGCCGCGGCGCCCGCCGCCGGCATTCCCAAGTGCAGCGCCAACAGACACGCACCGAGGCCGGCGATGAGCAAGCGCAGCACGTAGGTCAGATCGAAGGCTCGGCTGCTGTCGGGGAACGCGAGCACGAGCCAGCGCAAGGGACTCAACAACGCCGACTGCCAGTTGCCGAACAGCGGCACCCCGAGGCCGTTGTGCGGGTTCCACCACGGCCAATGCCCGGCGCTCAGCTGGCGGCTGGCGAGCACGGCCTGCGGTTCGTCGATGTAGGCCGCAACCGAGTCGGCGAGCGGCAGCTGGCCGTACTCCTTGGCGCTCACCGGCCCACGCGCGGTGACGCCGGGCGAACTCTGCGCCGCCATGCAACTGTCGCCAAAGACCCACAGCGGGTAGAAGGCCAAAAGCACGACCGCCAGCACAAAGGCCAGCGCCGACCAGGTGGCGCGCTGCGTCACACCTTGCCGAAGCGGAACCGCAGCAACGTCGCGATCGCTTTCCACCCGTCTTGCCACCGGATCTTCTTGCCCTCGTGCACTGTGCGCGGCGTGTAGCGGATCTGAATCTCCGGGATGCGGTGACCGCGGCGCAGCACCTTGGCCGTCACCTCGGGACAGAACTCGAAGCCATCGCAGGTCAGCGGGATCGATTGAATCAACTCGCGCCGCCACATCTTGTAGCACGTCGGCTCATCGGACAGGCCTGCGCCGTAGAGCAAGTTGGTCACCCACGTGATCACCACGCCGCCCCAGTAGAAGCGAGCCTGAACCGAGGCACTGCGGTAGCGCAGGCGCCGTGAGCCGTAGATCACCTGGCTGCCAAGGCGACGCATCTCGTCGAACAAACGCACCAGGTCATCAGGGTCGTACTCGAGGTCGGCGTCTTGGATCACGACCGCCTCGCCCGTCGCCGCTTGGATCCCTACGCGGACCGCGGCGCCCTTGCCACGATTCTCATCTTGGTGGAACGCGCGCACGCGGCCAGGGTGACGGCCTGCCAGCTCATCGCACAGGGCGCCAGAGCCGTCGCGGCTCGCATCGTCGACCAACAAGACCTCGACACGCAACGGCAGCGCCAGCACGGCATCCACGACGGTCGCGAGCGTTGCCCGCTCGTTGTAGACCGGCACAACCACCGACAACTGGGGTGCGTCTGGCGTCGGGGAGGCGGGCATGCAGCGCCCGCACTATGCCAGCCACACGAAGACGCCGCGACAACCGGCCACCGTCAAGAACGCATTTGCACGGTGGCCGGCGCGACGCTAGGTTGCCCGCCCCTTACGGGTGCAGCCACCCGCACGCCTCCTTAGCTCAGTTGGTAGAGCAGCGGATTCTTAATCCGCGGGTCGTAGGTTCGACTCCTACAGGAGGTACCAACTGCACGGCGGATCGCGGCTTGCCGCGGTCCGCCGCTTGCTCGGTGGACTGGCCCCAAAAGGCGGACTGGCGCAAATGGCTCCGCCGGTGCAACAGATGGCACGGGGAGCCGGAACCGAGGCTATGCTGCCGAGCCTCTCTCGGTCCCGCCTGGCTCCCTTCGCACAGCAAGCCATGTCCACCTTGTCTTGGCACCCCTCCCTGATCCGCGCCTTGCCCACCGCTGGCGCTTTGTTCTTCGTCGCGTCCGGCGTCGCCGGTGACAGCGTGCGCCGCTACGGTGCGGGCACACCCGGCAGCGGCAACGTGGTCCCGACGGTGTGGGTCAACACCACGCCACGACCCGGCGATGTCAACTTCAGGCTGCGGGTCGAACGGACGCTCGGAGGCACGTGGGCGATCCCGCTGGTGTCGACTGCCCCTGCCAACATCAACTTCGGCGGCGTGCGCTTGCTCGTCGACCCGGCGCGCGCGTCGCAAGCCGGCGCATTCTTCATGCCCGGACAGGGCGAGGGCGGCGGCAGCGGCGACATCCCGATGCCAATCGCCAACAACCCAGGTCTGATCGGGGTGACGACGTACGTGCAAGTGTTCACCCTCGACGACTTCGCGCCAAACCCGGCGGGTTTCGGCGCCTCGACGGGCTTGGCATTGACCGCCGCAATGTCGGCACAGCTCCTGGTGTCACGGGCGGTCAGCGGATCGCCGGATCCGCAAACCGCGATCGACCTGCCGATGAATGCCGTCGTCGACTACGACCGCAGCCTGTTCGACGACTGCAGCGGCGTGATTCTCGCGGGCGGCGGCACGGCGGCGCTCCAGCTCGACCCGGTCACCTCGCGCCTTCGCGCGTTCGACACGACGACGTTCCCGCCGGTGTGGCGCTCCAACACCGCGCTGAGCAGCGAGGGTCATCCAGCTCAAATCGTGGCGACCCCCGACGGCACCCGCGCCTACGTGCTCTACACCGCCGCCCTCGGCACGAGCCCGCCGATCGTGGCGCACGACGCGCGCATCGGCAGCAGCTTCGGTCAGCTGTGGCCAGGCTCGCCGATCCGGCTGGAACAGATCGCAGACCCCCGCGGCATGGTGTTCACACCCGACAGCCGCACCGCTTTCGTCGCCTCACTCGCGGGTCTCAACGGCGCGGGCGGCAGCGTGAGACGTATCGACGTGCAGCCAGGAAGCGGCCTGTTCCACCAAGAGACCGGGCAGATCGAATTCAGCGGGTACCTGGCCGCCGACGTCGCGATCGCGGCGGACGGTTCGACGCTGTATGTGCCGCTGGTCAACGCGTCCGGACTGTCGGAGCTCGCCGTGGTCGACGTCGCCACGTTCGTTGCCCGGGATATGGACCTGGGTGCGCCCGGCGTGCAAAACTTGGGGGGCGAACTCAGCCGCCCACGCACCGCACTGCCGAGCCTCTTGGCCAAGACCGTTGTCGATCCGCGCGGTGAGGAGGTGTACTGCGCGACCGTTGGAGGAGTGGTGCGGGTCAACGTCGCGAGCGGATCGCCGTTGTTCCGCCGCGTGACCGTGTTGAGCGCGAGCATCGCGCCGAATCAGTTTGTTACGGTACTGGCACTCACTGATGCAGCAGATCATTTGTACGCGGCGACGAATTCGCAGATTGTGGAGTTCGACACGAGGGTGGGGACTGCGTTGCGGATGTGGGGGATCAGTGGCACGACGGGTTTGGCGTTGAGGTGAGTCTGGGGCAGACGCCTTCGGCGTTAGACTCCCGCCACGCGCGACACGTCGTCGGGCACGACTTGCGAAACATGCTGACTACACTCCTCATCCCGGTCTGTCTGTCCGCGGCGCCGCAGGGCCCGCAGTTCGAAGCTCCTGAGCGCCTCAAGGCGGGCGGCGAGTACGTCAAGGTCGACGAGCCCGGCTATGCGGCGCCGTGCTGGTTCGACGTCGACCGCGACGGCAAGAAAGACCTCGTCGTCGGGCAGTTCGCTCGCGGACTGATGAAGGTCTACCGCAACCTGGGCGGCGGCAAGCTGGCAGAGGGCGAGCCACTCAAGGCCGGAAGCAAAGTCGCCGAAGTGCCTGGCGTTTGGTGATGCACCTCATCGACTCCACAGTTTGTGGATCTCAACGGTGATGGTCGCATCGACATTCTGTCCGGCTCGTACTCGCGCGAGGGCCAGGACATGGCGGGCTTGTTCCAAGTGCTCTGGGGCGTCAAGAAGGGCGGCTTCGAACCGGCCAAGGCCTTGCTCGGCAGCGACGGCAAGCCGCTGATCATCACCATCGGCGACGGCAACACCAACGGCGACGGCGACGACCACGTGACCGACAAGATCTGCACGCGGCCGACCGCAGTCGACCTCGACGGCGACGGCAAGCTCGACATCGTCGCCGGCAACTTCACCGGCACCTTCGCCCTGTTCCGCGGCGAGGGCAAGGGCAAGTTCGCGCCGCGCAGCACGTGGCTCACCGCCGAGGACGCACCGCTGCGCGTGGATGCGCACAGCGATCCGTTCTTCATCGACTGGGACGGGGACGGCGACCTCGACATGCTGAGCGGCTCTTCCAATGGCACCGTGTCCCTCGTCGAGAATCAGGGATCGAAGACCGCGCCGAAATTCGGCAAGCCGACGACGCTGCTCCAACCTGGCCAGACCGAGACCGGCTTTGGCGACGCCCACATCAAGGCGCCTGGCCGCGCCACGCGCGTCTTTGCCGACGATGTCAACGGCGACGGCAAGTTCGACCTGTTGATCGGCGACACCGTGTCGCTCAGCTTCGTGGCCGACGGCGTGAAGGAAGCCACGGCGAAGAAGGAGATCGCCGACATCGAGAAGCGCGAGCAGCAGCTCTTCGCGACGCGGCAGCGCAATGCAGCCGACGCCGACGCCGATAAGTTCAACCAGCAGTTCGAGAAGCTGCGGCGGGAACGCGCGAAGTTCGTCCGCGAGGAAAGCACCGGCTTCGTCTGGGTGATGCGGCAGAAGTAGCCGCTCACCCGCGCATGGCCCGCTTGTGCCCGTCGACGATCTTCTCCACCACCGCCGGCTCGGCCAGCGTGGTGATGTCGCCGAGTTCGGTGTAGTTGCCCTCGGCGACCTTGCGCAGGATGCGGCGCATGATCTTGCCCGACCGCGTCTTGGGCAGGCCCGGCACGATCTGGATGAAGTCGGGCGTCGCGATCGCGCCGATCACCTCACGCACCTTCTGCTTGAGCGCGCCGATCAGCGCTTGGTTCGTCGCCTCGTCGTCGGCACTGCCGCGCGGGATGACGAAGGCGTAGATCCCCTGTCCCTTGAGGTCGTGCGGGCAACCCACCACGGCGGCTTCCGCCACTTCGCGGTGCGCCACGAGTGCGCTCTCGACCTCGGCGGTGCCCAGGCGATGGCCCGACACGTTGAGCACGTCGTCGACGCGGCCGGTGATCCAGTAGTAGCCGTCCTCGTCGCGGCGACAACCGTCGCCGGTGAAGTAGTAGCCGGGATACACCGAGAAGTACGTCTGCACGAAGCGTGCGTGATCGCCCCAGATCGAACGCGCTTGGCCGGGCCACGGCGCCGCCAAGCACAGGTTGCCGGACACGCCGTTGCCTTCCAGCACCTGGCCCTGCTCGTCGACCAACACCGGCTGCACGCCAAAGAATGGCAGCGTCGCCGAGCCGGGCTTGCAGGGCGTGGCGCCCGGCAACGGCGTGATGAGGATGCCGCCGGTCTCGGTCTGCCACCAGGTGTCGACCACGGCGCAGCGCTTGTCGCCGACCACGTCGTGATACCACAGCCACACCTGTGGATTGATCGGTTCACCCACGGTGCCGAGCACGCGCAGGCTCTTGCGCGAGTACTTCTGCACGATCGCATCGCCGGCGCGCAGGATCGCGCGCAGCGCGGTGGGCGCCGTGTAGAAGATGGTGACGCCGAGGTCATCGACCACCTGCCAGTAGCGCCCGGCGTCGGGATGCAGCGGGGTCGACTCGAACATCACCGTGGTCGCGCCGTTGGCGAGCGGCCCATACACGATGTAGCTGTGGCCGGTGATCCAACCGACGTCGGCCGCGCAGAAGTAAACGTCGCCCTCGCGCAGGTCGAACACGTAGCGGTGCGTGATCGCGGCGTACACCAAGTAACCCGCGGTCGTGTGCATGAGCCCCTTGGGCTTACCGGTCGACCCCGAGGTGTAGAGAATGAACAGCGGATCCTCGCTATCCATCCATTCCACGGGACAGTGCGGACGCTGCTTGGCCAACTCATCGTGCAGCCACAGGTCGCGGCCAAGCTGCATCGTGACCGGCGCCGCCGTGCGCTTGGCCACCAGCACGCAATCGACCCGCAGGCCAGCGATCGCCTGATCGACGGTCTTCTTCAAGGGAATGCTCTTGCCGCCGCGCAAGCCCTCGTTGGCGGTGACCACCACCCGGCAATCGGCGTCGAGAATGCGGTCGCGCAGCGATTCCGCCGAGAAGCCGGCGAACACCACGCTGTGGATGGCGCCGATGCGCGCGCACGCCAACATGGTGTATGCGACCTCGGGGATCATCGGCAGGTAGATGCACACGCGATCGCCCTTGCGCACGCCATGCGCCTTGAGCACGTTCGCCATGCGACACACCTCGGCGTGCAGTTCGCGATACGTGATCTTGCGGTACTCACCCGGCGCGTCGGCGACCCAGTGGATCGCGACCTGATCGCCGCGCCGCGCCACGTGGCGATCGACACAGTTGTAGGCAGCGTTCAGCCGACCGCCCACGAACCACGCTGTCTGTCCCTTGGTGAAGTCTGCCTCGCACACCTGGTCATAAGCGCGGAAGAAGTCGATGCACGCCGCCTGCCGATCCCAGAACGAATCGCGCCGCTCGCAGGCGTCGGCGTGCATGCGCTCGTAGTCGGCGAGCGAACGCACGCTGGCCTGGGCGCTGATCTCGGGCTTCGGCGGATGACTAGGCGGGTTCGTTGGCATGGGACTTCGCGTCCACACTAGCGAAACCGCACCGGCATCTCGACTTCGAGCCGCAGGCGATTCGGCGCGTCGGCGCGCTGCAGCGTGCCTTGCACGCTCACCTTGGGGAACGCGAACCACAGGCCATCCGGCACGGAGCGCTGCGGCTGTTCGGCCCGCGGCACGCGACCGAACGTCGCCACGAGGCCAGCCGCGACCAGCTTGATCTGCCACTTGCCGAACTGCCACCCGTCGGTCGCGGGTTGCGCGAGCACGTCGAGCGCATCGCCGAGCGCACGCGCGTCGGCGACGCCTAACCAAACGTGCGCGAACTCGAGGCCGCCGCACGCGGCGACTCCGCCGCTCAGCGCCTTGATCGCCGCCAGGCCAGACTCCAGCCGAGGGCCGCGCAGCATCTCGCGCGCCATCTGCAGCGGCCCGTGCCCGGCGTCGCCGCCGATCAGGTCACGCGCCAGGCGCTCGGCCGCGGCGGGCGCGAAGTGCCCGATCAACACCATGTCTGCCCCCTCGCTCGGCAGCTGCGTCGGCAGTTGCATCAGCAACGCGGACCTGGACGGCAACGCCGGCAGACCACACACCCCTTCCCGCGTGTCGGTCGCTGCCAGCACCGCCTGCACCTGTCGGCGCTCGCCGGCAGTGCGTTCCGCGGCAGTACGTTCCGCGGCAGCCAACCACAACAGGCTGCGCAGGCGCAGCGCTTCGACCAACTCCTGCACGACCATGCCGCGCATGGCGCCGGTTGGGCCCGACCCGGTCGACGCCGCCGAGGCGGCCGGTACCAAGAGGTCGATCAGCTGCTGCAAGTCGACGAACAGCCGCCGGTCACCGCGCAGGCCAGCACCACACGCGGCGGCGAACAGGCGGTTGTCCGCCAGCGAGCGCCAGGCGACCGCGGTCGGATCGCCGGTCCATGACTGCACGCCAGCGGCGTCGCGCGCGCGGGTCACGCCGAGCCAGCTCTCCGCCGACGCCAGACCCTCGATCGCGGGCAACGAAGTCGGCTCGGGCAGCCCTGGCTCACTCCAGAACGCAGCCACCGTGTGCCCCGGCAGCCCCGCAGCAAACGCTGGCAGCACCACCGCCGGCGCCGGCGCGTCGCACGCGGCAAGCGCCAACGCGACTGAGAGCAAGGCCGTAGCGGCGTGCGCCTTCACGCCAAGAGCCACTGCAGCAGCGTGCGCACGCCGGTGCCGGTCGCGCCACCGGTGTAGTAGTCCTTGGCCTCACCGCCCCACGCCGTGCCGGCGATGTCGAGGTGCGCCCACGCGGTGCCCTGCGCAAAGTGGCCAAGGAACGCGCCCGCCGCGATCGAGCCGGCGCCGCCGGCGGCGTTGGGCAGGTTGGCGATGTCGGCGAACTTGCTCTTGTTCAGGTTCTTGTGCACTTCGAGCAGAGGCAACTGCCACAGCAGCTCATCGCTGGCCTTGCCCGCCGCGATCAACGCCCGCACCAGATCGTCGTCGTTGCCCATGATCGCCGTCACCTCATGCCCAAGCGCCACCACCACCGCGCCGGTGAGGGTCGCGAGGTCGACGATCGCGTGCGGTGAGTAGGTCTTCTTCGCCCACGCGATCGAGTCGGCCAACACCAGGCGCCCTTCCGCGTCGGTGTTGAGCACCTCGATCGTGGTGCCGTCGTACGCCGTCACCACATCGCCGGGGCGCTGCGCCTTGCCGCCCGGCATGTTCTCGGTCGCCGGCACGACACCGATCACGCGCACTTTGCGTCGTGCCCGCAAAAGGGCACCGTTGCGGATGGCGTGGAACAGGCCCAGCACCGCGCCGCCGCCGCACATGTCGTAGCGCATGTCTTCCATCTTGGCCGCCGGCTTGATGCTGATGCCGCCGGTGTCGAAGGTGAGGCCCTTGCCGACCACGCACACCGTGTGCTTGGCGCCGGGGGGCGCGAAGTCAAGCACGATCAACTTCGGCGGCTGCGCGCTGCCCTGCGCGACGCCGAGGAACGCGCCCATCTCGAGCCGCTGCAAGTCGCGCTTCTCGAGCACGCGCACCCGCACGCCCTTGCCCGCGAGCTTCTTGGCCTCGTGTGCCAGGCGAGTCGGCGTCACCACGTTGGCCGGGCCGTTGTCGAGGTCGCGCGCAAAACACGCCGCCTCGGCGCCGACCCGACCGATCTCGAAGCCGCGCGCGAAGTCGGCGCGCGTCTTGCCGGTGAACGCCACGCTGGCGATCTGCGCCTGCCGCGGCCGCCGCGGCTTCTGGCTCGGCGCCGCATACTTGTAGGCACCCAACACCAACCCCTCCGCCACCGCGCGCCCCAACGCGTCGGCAGCGATCGACTGCGGCAGCGTGTCGGCCAGCAAGACAAAAGCGCGCACGCCGCTCGCCTCGGCTTGCGCCTGCGCCAACGCCGCGGCGCGGCGCACGCGTTCGACGCTGAGTTCGCCGGTCTTGCCGAGGCCAATGAGCAGCAGGCGCGCCCAACGCTTGTCGCGCGTATGGAACAGGGCGACCTTGCGGAACTCGGCCTTCACGTCGCCGGTGGCGTTCGCTAGGCGCACGGCCTCGGCGAGCGCGCGCGGCGGCGCCACGGCCATACCCTCGTTCACGAAACACACGACGAGGTCGGCCGAGGGCAACGCCGCTGCCGCCGGCAACAAACGGATCTTCATGGGCGGCCGATGTACTGCGGCACGGCAGCGTTCTCCACTGCGATATGCGACGGCGACGGTTCGCGTGCCAACTTCACACCGGCGGCTGACCCGCCGGCAGGTCGCCGACCCAGCGCTCGCCGTTGGTCGCGTCGCGGTAGCGCTCGCGCTTGAAGATCGGCACCGAAGCCTTGAGGCGGTCCATCAGAAAGCGGCAGGCGTCGAACGCGGCGCCGCGATGTGCCGCCGCGACGACGACGACCACCGACGCTTCCCCCACCGGCACCTCGCCCAACCGGTGCGCCACGCGCGCGCGCCCGATGCGGAACTCGCGCAGCGCCGCCTCGAAGATCTCCACCATCGACTTCATCGCCATCTCCTCGTAGGCCTCGTAGCTCAGCGCAGCCACGGCGCGGCCCTCGTGATGGTCGCGGGTCACGCCGGTGAACGTCACCACGGCCCCGTCCTGGTCGCTGCGCACCTCGTTCTCCAACGCGCGCGCGTCGAGGGGCTGGTGCGAGAACACGAAGCGGAACAGCTCGGGGCCGGCGCCGCCGCTGATCGGCGGAATGAAGGCCACCTCGTCGCCGGAGGCGAGCACGCGCTCGGGCGCGGCATAGGTGCGGTTGACGGCGCACGCCGCGGTGATCTTGGCAATCGCCGGCGCCCGCTGCGCCAGCAGCGCCTTCACCTGCGCCACGGTGCAGCCGTCGGCAACCTCGAGTTCGAGTGTGGCTTGTCCGAGTGCCTCGCGCACCGCCGCGAAGCATCGCACTGTGATCCGCACGCGCGCACTGTAACGGCGGGTAGCACCACGGCGGATGACCTTCTCCTTCATCGAGGGCTCGCAGCAACCGGCGCAACGCATCCAATTCGCACCGCGAGCTTGTGGCGTCAGTTGCCGATCACGGCGCTCTCCATGCCCGCGGAGGCAAGCGGTGGCTCAGGGGCATTCTCGGAGGCCCATTGGGAGTACGGGTGCCGCGCCGGCACGACGACGTCGTAGTGGACGCCTGAGGGATTCTCGAGCCTTGCCGGCGCGGCCAACCTCCTCGACCTGCGTGCGCAACGCCATTACCCGAACATGGGGAATCAGAAAGGCGACTTCGGCGATGGTTGGGCCTACACCGCCCCAGTGGGAATCTACCGCGCTAACGCGTTCGGCCTGTTCGACGTGCGCGGCAACGTGTGGGAATGGTGCTTGGACTGGTTCGCGCGCCACGCGCGCCCCCTGCGCACCGGGGATGGGTTGCGTCAGGTTGCCGAACACGCACCATCGAAGCAGGTGCATCGTGGCGGCATCTACCTCGACGCGGCGAGCGTCGAGCAGGCTGCGAACCGGAGCCAGTTCGCGCCGACGCTCCGCTACACGCCATCGGCCTGCGCGCCGCGCGGGCAGCACAGCGTTGAGTTGTGGGCTGCCTCCTCCACGTCAGGCGGCCTGCGCATGCTGGACGAGCAAATCGGTGGGAGCTACAGCGATGAGGTCCGCTTGAGAGGCAGCCCTCGCACCAAACATGCCTGGGCGACACTCGAGCCAACTCGCGCGTGCGCAATCTGCCGGTGGAGTGATTCCTACATGTTGTCAGCCGCCGAGCGCGGCCGAGGCGGGAGGTGGGGCAGCAAGCCGGCCGACCTCGCGGACGGATCGACGACAACGACCCCGTCATGGGTCATGTCGCGAAATCAGATCCCGAAGGGATCCGGTGCTCCGAGGTAGAGGACTCGCTCTTCCTGCGTCAGCGGCTGGAGCCTCGCCGCCACGTCGTAGGCTCGCCCCTTCACAGCCCTCGAGTTCGTCGCGACGCCCACGCCGATCTCGGTCTGCATCTCCTGACCGCTTCGCGCCATGCCTGCCGCCATCAGCTTGATGAGCAAGGCGAGGCGCTCCTCGCGAGGTCGATCCCAGACCAGGAACACGTAGCAGCACCTGCGCCACCTCACCGCGTGCCAGAACGCCCTGAGGGAGCCATCCGTCGCGACTTCAACTGCCTTGAGCAGTCTCTTCCCGATCTCCGCTCGCCGGTGGCGATCGAGAGCAGACAGCAGCTCTGCGACCTTCATGACGTCCGCGGACTGACCTCCCACGTTCCATTGGAGGCTTGGATCGCGGTCGTGCATCCTCGCGATGATGTCGTCCACGACCAGACTCCGCGTCCAGTCCTCGGACTGCCTCATCTCGCCCGAGACCTTGCGGCGGACGACCTCGACGCTCTTCTCGAGCACGTCTTCGGCGATGTTGGGCCGGCGTAGGCGCATGCGCTGCGGCAGGAGGTCCAGCATCACTCTCGCCATGTCGATCTCGCGATGCACCTGAAGGAGAACACCTTCAGCCGCAAGCAGCCCTCGTTCTTCGAGATACCAAAGGAAGTCCTCGGCGGTGTCGAACCGAGTCGCGACCTCGATCAGGTCCCCCAGTGAGAGAACATGGATCGGGAACTTCTGCATTCCGAGTTTGGGCACCAGGTCAGCCGCGACGAACGGCATCTTGCTCTCCTGTCGCACGACAATGAGGCCGGTGCGTTCGGTGTAACGCTCGGGGTCGAAGCTGACGGGCCCGAGGGTCTCGCTGACGACCTCGGCAACGTGCCGCTCCCGCAGCATCCGCTCGCCATAACACACCTGGTCGAGGGCCTTGCCGATGTGCTTCTTCGCCCAACTCGTGCCACCCTTCTTGCCGACCTGGGCCTTGCTCTGCACGAACAGGGCGGTCTTGTCGAAGAGCACGAGCCCGTCCGCCAGCTCGCCCTTCTTTGCCTTTCCCTTCTGGTCGCGGTAGACGAAGTCGCGGAAGAAAGCTCCCTCAAGGAACCAGTTGGTTAGCCGCTCCTCGTACTTGTCGTCGCCCGGGTCTGGGGGCGGCGACATGTTGAAGCGTTTGACGTCTAGGTCGAAGTCGCGGTACATGGCCCGGGAGCGCGAGCGCAAGTCTAGAACCCGAATCGAGCTGCCCCAAGCGGAGGCGCGCCAAGCCGCCCAGCGACCGGCAGGGTCAAGCGTCAGAACCTTCGTCGGCCTGTGCTCACTTGCGAGTTGCTGGTGCAACGCGCGACAATCGACCTGAACCATGGTCCACCTGCGGCTCCTCGGTCCGGTCACGCTCGTCACCGGCGCCAGTCTCTTCGCCCAGTCGTACTCCTACTTCGGTTCCGGCTGTCCTGTCGTGCCCCCGATGCTCGTCCACCGCGGCACGCCCGCGCTCGGCACGCCGTTCCGGCTCGACGTCGCCCTAGCGCGGCCCTCGACGATCGGCGCCGTGCTCGTTGGTGGGTCGCGCTCGCTGTGGGGCAGCATCCCGCTGCCGCTCGACTTGACAGGTCTCGGCGCGCCGGGGTGCCTGCTGCTGGCCTCACCTGACCTGGTGCTCGGATTGCAGACCGATGCTGCCGGTGATGCGACCGCAGTGTTCGTCATCCCCCCTTTGCCGTCCCTGCTGGGGCAGAGCTTTCACGACCAGGCACTGATCGTCGACCCCGGGGCGAACGCGCTTGGCATCGCGACGACCCGTGGCGGCACGGGGACCATCGCGCGACAGCCGGCGCTGCTCTACATGGGCAACCAAGGCGGCGCCGGCATCATCATCCGCGGCGTGCTGCACGCCGAGGGCGGCGTTGCGCGTTGTTCGGCGGAGAACCCGATCATCCAGGGCAGGAACGTCTACGCCCCTGACCTGGTGAAGAGCGGAGCGGTCTGGAACCTGTACTACGGCGGCTGGAAGAACGCGGCGGACGTGAATGACCGGATCTACTTCGCAGTCTCCGACGACGCTCTGCCGGAGGGACCGTGGGCTGGTCACGTCGTGATCGTCGACAATGGTCCATTCATCCACGTGAACGACCCATCGGTGCAACGACGCGGCGTCTCCGATTGGGTGATGGCGTACACCGTGGTCGACGCAGCCGGCGACTGGATCGCAGTTTCGACGAGTTCCGACGGTGCGGCGTGGTCGCCGTCGATTGCCACGGCGGCGACCAGGATCGGGCTCCCTGGTGCAGACTTCACCGCCATCGCGCGGCCGGCGCTGGTGTGGACCGGAAGCGGCTGGAAGCTCTGGTTCGACGGCCGCCGACAGAGCGACTCCGCACTTCATTCCTACCTCGCGGAATCCCAAGACTTGATCCCGCGCACGTTCACGCTCGTGCACGAGTATTCCGACGCCAACGGGTTCCCGGGCTTCTTCGAACCCGATGTCGAGCGGATGAACGATGCCCGTGGCCAGCGCTACATCGCAGTCGTGCAGCGCGCCTTCTCGGTCGCTCACCGTATGGAGAGCTTCGACGGCGTGGCATTCCGCGACCTCGGACCGATCTTGTACGCGTCCGACCCGGGGTTTGGTCGGCAGAGAATCAGCAACCCCGGTCTGTTGTTCGACGACCAGGGACCAGCCCTGCTCGGGATCGCATTCGGGATGAGTTCGCCCGCCATCGTCGACCATGACATCGGGTTCGCCTACCTCCAGTACGACGTGCGCGTGCTGTCGTGTCCGGACACCTGGGCCGTCTACTCGCAGGCTCGCTACCTCCTCGCCTCGTACCCAATGACCTTCGGGCTGACGAGCTTCTGCCGGATCCAACTCGTGGACCCGCTGACCGGCTTGGTCTGGTTGGACCAGGCGGTGGCGGGCCGGGCAGGGGACCAGTGGCAGGTCGTGCCCTGAGGCCCGTTGGAGCACGCGTCATGGCCCCTTCCACAGCGCCTTGCGAGCGCAAGCGCTCGATATCAACGGCGCGTTGACCAGTGCAGTACTCTTGCGCTGGTGCCGGCGCCGATAGCGTTGCGAATGAAGCCCTGTCGCCTTGTCGTCGGCGGAGCGATCCTTGTCGCCGTGTTCTCATGCTCTGGCAAAGCTGAGCCCACGTACTCCGGCAAGCCGCTGTCGTACTGGCAACGCCAGTTCGAGGATCATGATCCAGCCGTGAATGCGTCCGCGGCAATAGCCCTCAGACGCATGGGGGAACTCGCCGTCCCGATGCTTCTCGAATCAGTCCGCAATCAGACTCACCGAGCGAAGGCACTTCGCGTGCTCGCGGAAATGGGCGCCGCCGCAGCCGGGGCCGTGCCCGAATTACTCAGCATGACCAGGACCGAGACGGGCACGAACGGTGCAGAAGCCTGCCATTGCCTCAGCCACATCGTGAAGCCGGAGACCAACGAGGCGCTGGAGTTGATCGACGGCCTGGTCGTGAACGTAAGGAATCGTTCCGAGAGTCGAAACGTGGACGACGTCAGGCATGACCTCTGCTTCATTGCGAGCATGCCGTTCGATGACAAGCGCATCTTCGAACTGGTCAATCGCGGCACTCAGTACCGGCAGGATCCAGTAGCACACAGGGCTTGCATCCTTGCACTTGGCAAGGGCTCGCGATGGGCACCAGCCGCAATCGAAGTCCTTGATGCACTCCTGCTCCGGGGCAACGAGGATGACGTTGGTGCGGCGCTGGACGCTCTCGCCATGCGTGAGGACGACCTTGGCTTCACGTTCCCCGCCCTCATCAAGATCGTCACGGCTCCAGCCGGACTGATCAACGGCCCATCGGGTTACATGCGCGACGTTGTCGTGCCTGGTACCGACGGACGCCACGCGCGCGCCATCACCATCCTCGAAAGGCACGGAGTCACACTGGCGCCTCTCTACGTAGACACCTTGAGGGCGCACGCCGCGATCCTCGTCGGCGCTGCGGACCGGATGCGTGAGCTCGCCCGTGACAGTCCCATGTCCGTCGATAAGGAGCCGACCTTCGAGGAACGAGCAGTCTGGGTCGAGCAAGGAGCAAGAATGATCGCGAGCCGAGAGGCGTGCAGGCGAGTGGCGAATCTTCTGCGACGTCTCGGTGACCACGGTGCGCGGGAGCTAAGCACTCTCGAATCTCTACCCATCCCGACGTTGCAGATGTCTCGGGATCCTCAGGTGGGCCTCCCAACAGCTTCCGAGATGTGGACGGATGCACTCCGCAACGCGGCTCCACCGCGCTAGGCCGCGGCGAACACGCGGAGGTTGACCTTTCTCGCCGCGCACGATCTTGACCGGCGCGAGCTTGGCCCGGTCGGCGCCGGCAAGAAGTACTTGGCCGCGGCGGCCGCGAGCATCGCCTGAAGGCGCCTGCGCCCGCACTACCTGTGGGCGGCCTCTCTTGCCGCGCCGTTCCATCGGAAGAGGGGAGGAGAGCTCGCCGTTGCAGAACTACTGGATCACAAGGCGCAGCGCGTTCGACAGGTGCAGGCTGAACAGCGGGCAGGCCGGCGCGGTGAGATCGACGGTGGCCCACTGCGTGAAGAACGGCACGCCGATCAGCGACGACATGGTTTGGATCGCGACCGGCAGGCTCGTTCGACCGAGGCCGTCGGTGCCCAGCAACTGGACGATGGCGCTCGCCAGGTCGGGGACGACCATCGCACCCGAGGGCCGCACCCAAACGGTGATTGGTCGGCGCAGCGCCGACCAGCTCGAACAAGTTCCCGGCGGCATGTCGTTCACGAACGGCCCGACCGCGCAGACACCGCGGTGAGATCTCCGACGCGTGCGTGGTAGGATCGCACCATGGCGGCCGAGTTTCCCACCCATACCGTGTTGCAAGCGCTGCGCAGCGGTCCTCCCCTGCGCCTCGCGGTGCTATTCGGCTCAGGGGCGAGGGGAACGACGCGGGCGGACAGCGATGTCGACATCGGCATCCTGCCGATCGACGCGGGGCTTCCCCTCCACGAAGAGATCAAGCTCCAGCATCGACTCGAGGCTGCCTGTGGCCGCCCAGTCGACGTGGTCCGCCTCGACCGTGCGTCCACCGTGCTGCTCGGCGAGGTCGCGCGAGATGCCAAGCTGCTCTTCGAAGCCCGCGATGGCGACTTCGTCGGCTTTCGGGTGCGTGCCCTCCACGAATGGCTCGAGTTCGCTCCTGCCTATCGCCACGCGGCCGAGAGGTTTTCGCCAGCGCCTGATCGAGATCGGGAGTCGGAACGCATGACCAAGCGCGACTTGGTGATCAAGAAGCTCGGCTCCTTGCAGGAGCACTTGGTGCGCCTGCACACGTGTCAGACACAGAACTACTGGATCACGATCCGCAGCGCGTTCGACAGGTGCAGGCTGAACAGCGTGCAGGCCGGCGCGGTGACATCGACGGTGGCCCACTGCGTGAAGAACGGCACGCCGATCAACGACGAAGCCGGCGAGATCGCGACCGGCAGGCTCGCTCTACCGAGGCCGTCGGTGCCCAGCAGCAGGATGATGGCGCTCGCCAGGTCGGGAACCAGGTTGCAGGGTCCGCACGGGAAGCCGAGCTGGCCAGGGGAGAACACGAACACCGCCGGCGCGCTCGGCAGCGCGTCGCGCAGGTGGTGCGCGAAGCGAGGATTCGGACTGCGCGCGCACGTGGCGCGGCTGCTGCCGCCGCGACCGCACCCGCCGCCCAGCGACGTCACGGTGCCGTCGACGGTCTGCCATCGGCGCACGATGATGTCGCCATTGCCGGCCACGGACTGCTCCCAGGCCAGCAGAACGTCCTCGCCGGTGCCGCCGTCCGCTTGCACCGAGCAGCCGGACGGCCGGCCCTCCACACGAGTACTGAGACCCACGCTGAAGATGCCCTCGCAGTCGATGCAGTTGAACGGGTCCAGCGAGTGCGCGCGCGCTTCCCGACCCGCGCTCGTGGCACGCGAGTAGCCCACCAAGCAAGAGTCCCCGATCCAGGTGACGCTCGGTTCGAGGCAGTTCTCGAACCCAAAGAGGGTGATGCCCCGATTGAAAGCGTTCTGGACCAGCCCCGAGATCGGGTCGAACGAGTAGGAGGCGCCTTGGATGATCGGGGTGGTGCTCTGACTCTGCCACGCAACGATCCAGTTGCTGCCGTCACCATCGACCTCGGGCAGCGCCTCGAGTGCTCCCTGGCTCGGGGCTCCCAGGATCTGGCTGATCGGCGCGCCATTGCTGTCGATGATCATCGTGAATGCGTTGAAGATGCCGTTGGTGAAGGCAGCCTGGAACGTCACCGCGTGGCGGCCGGTACCGCGGTCGCTCTTGCTCATGCGCGGGCGCTTGAACGTCGTGCTGAGAACCATGTTGCGCACCGAGCTCGGGGTGAGCGTCAGGTCGGCGTTGACCGTCACGCGGCACGACTGCAGGGCCAGGTCAGCGTCGCTCTGCCACACGCACACCACGTGACTGTTGTTCAGGTCACCCGCCACGCAGCCGAAGTGCTGGTTCGACGCACCGCCGGCAATCACCGTCCCCCCCGCCGGCAAGCCCGTTGCCGCGTTGACCGCGCGGACGCGGATGTCACCCGCCCGGTTGTAGACCACGACGAAGGCGTTGCGCGCGCTGCAGTTGGCGACCTGCGGCTCGGTCTCGAGCGTAGTCGACGTGTCGATGAACACCGTGGTCCCGACCGGCTGCGCCGCGCGGCTCACGCGGTGGGCGTACACGTCGTGGTCGGTGGTCGAGAAGATGCGCTTCCAAACGACGAGGAAGACGTCGTTCGACGCGTCGTAGGCCACGCTCGGCCCTTCGTCGTCGCTGCCGCCGGTGCCGCTGATGACGAACGCGTTGCCGAACGGCGGGTCGAGCACCAGCGGGAGCGCGGCATGGTCGACGAACGCCGCCGGCAGCGACAGCTCGACGACGCCGCCCGCGTAGCGAACGCGGCCGCGGGCGCGGTCGCCCTGCGCATCGATGCCGACCACGCCGCCCATGTGGAAGCCGCCGACCCCCGGCAGCGTGAAGCGCAGCCCGTCGCCTTCCTCGCTGACCGCTAGGTCGGTGGTGAGGCGGCCGCGCACCACGAGGTCGCCGGTGCCTGCCGGCCGGGTGTGGAACACGAAGCTCTGCTCCAGCACGCCGACGCCGACGTCGTAGCGCTCGATCACGGCGCCGCGGTCGTACTCGACGCGCAGGTCGCGGAACGTCGGCGCCGCCGCGGCCAACGGACTGACAGCCGACCCGCGACCGATCGATTCGAGCTGGAATGCGAGCGGGTAGTTGCGCGGCGCCCCGCCGCCCAGAGCCGGCGTGAACAAGAAGCCCTGGGTGTCGAAGCGAACCTTGTAGGTGTCGCCGGCTCCCCAGAGCTGGCCATCGACCAGGTGCAGGCCGGCCGTCCGACTGATGCTGCTCATGGCCGCCTCGCCAAAGCGCGGCACGGTCTGGGCAAAGGCGGGCTGGCCGGTGAGCATGGCCGCGCCCAACGCAAGGAAGCGGGGAAGGAATGCGAGGAGGTCGTTCATCGGGACTCGAGAAATTGGGCCGTGGAAGACTGCCAGGCGGACGAACCGCGCGTCGACGGCAGCGAGATGCCGGCCGGCGAGCGCCGTGACGCGAGTTCGTCGGTTTCTTGGGCGGCGCCGCTCCCATCAAGCGGCCCTGGGCCATTCCGGTCGGCGTAGCGCCGACATGCAACCCCGTTGCGGCCCAAGGCCGCGATGCGTGCGCAGCTCTCAGGAACAGTTCGGCAGCGCAGCTTTTTGCGGTATCGCCACGCGCGCATGTTCGTTACGACTCGCACTTCGTGTCCCCCAACCTCTGAGGCCCGCTCGTCGGGCCAGTTCGTCGGGCCAGTTCATCGCCCAGCTCGGAGGCGAGGGGTCGCGTCGACGGCGCGTGTCATGCACGATCAGGAACGTAAGTCACTCCTCGCGCCCGAGCTGCGCGAGCTGCTCGAAGAGGGGCGCGCCGACGCGCTGCAAGAGGTGTTGGGCGACCTGCATCCGCACGACGCCGCGGAGCAGCTGGCTGGTCTGTCGACCGACGAGATCACCAAGGTCATCGCCGGTCTCGACCTTGCCCTGACCAAGCAGTTGTTCAGCTACCTGCCGCCCGACGTGCAGGAGGGCATCGTGCTCGGTGGCGGCCGCGATGTGGTGCAAGCCCTGCTGTCGGCGTTGTCCAGCGACGACCGCGCCGAGTTCCTGGATCGGCTCGACGAACGCGTGCGCGACCAGGTGTTCCCGCTGCTGTCGCGCGTCGCCCGTGAAGACCTCGTACATCGCGAACGGTTCGCGCCCAATCAAGTCGGCTCGTTCATGAGCACCGAGTACTGCGTACTCGATCAGAAGCTGCGCGCGCCCGAAGCGATCGAGGCCGTGCGTCGCCAGGCGCCGAATCGCGAGACGATCTACTACAGCTACGTCACCGACAGCAACGGCCGCCTGATCGGCTTCTTGTCGCTGCGCGATCTCATCCTCGCGCGCGGCCACCAGACGGTGGCCGAGATCATGAAGCGGACCGCCGTGTTGTCGGTGGCAGTCGACGCCGACCAAGCCGAGGCCGCCCGCTTGATCCGCGACTACGACCTCATCGCGCTGCCCGTGGTCGACGCCACCGGCAAGCTCGTCGGCCTGGTCACGCACGATGACGCCGCCGACATCGGTCAAGAGGAACACACCGAGGACGTCGAGAAGATGGCCGGCGTGACCGGCGAGACCGAGGCCGCCGGCTACATGGAAGAGAGCGTGCTCAGCCAACTGCGACGGCGCAGTCCGCTGATCGTGTTCCTGGCGTGTTTTTGGTACTTCACCGCGTCGGTGATCCAGGGCTTCGAGGCGACGCTCGACGCCAAGCCCGCGGTGCTGCTCGCGCTGTTGCCCATGGTGATGGCCACCGGCGGCATGGTGGGCACGCAAGCCAGCTCGCTCATCATCCGCGCGCTGGCGCTCGACACGCTGCCGCTCCGCGCGCTGCCGCGCGTGCTGTGGAAAGAGCTGCGCGTCGGCGGCGGCATCGCGATTGCGCTCAGCCTCGTGGCCTTTGGCCAGGCCTGCTTGCTCGGCCCCGGCCCCACGAGCGTGCTGCTGCCGATCGCCAGCGCGATCGGCATCGCGATGGTGGTGCACGTGCTCAGCGCCGCGCTGTTCGGCGCCAGCGTCCCGGTATTGGTCAAGGCCGTCGGCGGTGATCCCGCGTTGTTCTCCGTGCCCACGGTGACGGCGATCGCCGACCTTTCGGGGGCATTGATCTACCTGCTGGTCGTGACGGCGATGCTCGGCTGATGCGCGGCCTCGCCGATCTCTGTGTTCGCCGTCCGGTGTTCGCGACCATGCTGATCGCCGTCTTGGTGGTGGCCGGCGCTGCTGGCTACGGCAAGCTCGGCATCGATCGCTTCCCGCAGGTCGACCTCCCCACCGTGGGTATCCGCACGTCGCTGCCGGGCGCGTCGCCGGAGGAGATCGAGGTCACGGTGTCGCAGCCGATCGAAGAAGCGGTCAACACCGTCGATGGCATCGCCGAGCTGCGCTCGATCTCGGCTTCGGGTAGCTCGTTCGTGCTGCTCACGTTCGAACTGGAACGCGACATCGACACCGCGGCGCAGGACGTGCGCGACCGCGTCGCCAGCGTGTTGCGCCGCCTGCCGCGCGACATCGACGCGCCGCAGGTGTTCAAGATGGACAACGACAGCTCGCCGGTGCTGACGGTGGCGGTGTCAGGGCCGCGCTCGTTGCGCGAGCTCACCGAGCTGGCCGACAAGAAGGTCAAACCGCTGCTCGAGCGCAGCGCGGGCGTGGGCGAAGTCGAGCTGGTCGGCGGATTGGAACGTGCGGTGAACGTGTGGCTCCAAGCCGATCGCCTCGCCGCTTATCGCATGCCGGTCACCACGGTGCGCGAGGCGCTGGCGCGGCAAAACTCGGACGTGCCCGGCGGTTTGCTCACCGATGCGCAGCAAGAACAGACCGTGCGCACGATGGGGCGCTACGTCGACCCGGCGGCGTTCGCGGACCTGGTGTTGGAGACCCGCGCGGGCGTGCCGATCCGCGTGCGCGACGTCGGCTATGTCGAGGACGGCACCAAGGAGGTGCGCAAGGAAGCGCGCCTCGACGGCAGGCCGACGGTGATTCTCGAGGTGAAGCGGCAGTCGGCCGCCAACACGGTGGTCGTCACCGACGCGTGCAAGGCCAACCTGCTGCGGGCGCGCGCGCTGTTGCCGCCCGACGTCAGCTTGGACGTGATCGTCGACCAGTCGCGCTACATCCGCGCCGCGCTGCACGAGATCAACGTGCACCTGCTGGTCGGCAGCCTGCTGGCGACCCTGGTGGTGCTGCTGTTCATGCGCAACCTGCGCGCCACCATCATCGCCGCGGTGGCCATCCCGACCTCGGTGGTGACCACCTTCGCGTTGATGTGGGCGCTTGGCTTCACGCTCAACGGCGTGACCATGCTGGCGCTCGTGCTGATGGTCGGCGTGGTGATCGACGACGCGATCGTGGTGTTGGAGAACATCTTCCGGTTCGTGGAAGAGAAGAAGATGCCGCCGATGCAAGCGGCCAAGGAAGCGACCGCCGAGATCGCGCTGCCGGTGCTCGCCACCACGCTCAGCCTGGTGGTGATCTTCGTGCCGGTGTCGTTCATGTCGAGCATCTCCGGCCGCTTCCTCTACCAGTTCGGCATCACCGCGGCGGCGGCGATCATGGTGTCGCTGCTGGTGTCGTTCACGCTCACGCCGATGATGAGCGCCCGCCTGGTGCGGGTGACCGGCGGCGGCGCGCACGGCGGTTCGCGGCGCGGCTTCTACAAGATCATCGAGCGCGGCTACCTGGCGCTGCTGCGGCTGTCGATGCGGCACCGCATGGTGGTGGCCGCGCTCTGCGTGGCGGTGATCGCCAGTACGTACCCGCTGTATCGCGCGGTGCAGCAGGACTACATCCCGGCCGACGTCGACGAGGCCGAGTTCGAGGTGCGCGTGCAGGGGCCCGAGGGCACCAGCTTGGCCGCGATGCAAACGGTGATGGTCGCCGCCGAGCAGCAGATCACGTCGTTGCCGCAGGTGAAGCGCGTGCTGACCCAGATCGGCAGCGGTTTTCTCGGCGGCGTCGGCCAGGGCTCGTTCTACGTGCAGATCGCGCCGCACGAGGAACGCCGCTTCTCGCTCGGTCGCCTGTTCGCCTGCACACTGCGCGGCGAGCCGTTGGCAGCGTTCCGCGGCAACTACGCGCAACGCGAGGTGATGAGCGAGGTGCGCAGCCGTCTGCGGCGGTTCAAGGACCTACGCTGCTCGGTACGAAACGCGCGCTCGTTCAACATCGGCGGCGGCAACTTCGAGATCGACCTGGCTCTGCTCGGCCCGGACCTCGGCACGCTGCTCGATCTGGGCGACAGACTCAAGGACAAGGCGCGGCAAGCGGGCGGCATCGTCGACATCGACACCACCCTGCGCCTCGACAAGCCCGAGCTGCGCGTGACCATCGACCGCCAGCGCGCCGCGGATCTGGGCGTCGACACCGACGACATCGCCTCGGCGTTGCGCCTGCTCGTGGGGGGCGATCCCCAGGTGTCGCGCTACCGCGACCCGCAGCTCGACGAGGAGTACGACGTGCAGTTGCGGTTGGCAGAGGTCGACCGCGACGAAGCCTCCGAGCTGGGGGCGCTTTTGATCCCACGTCGCCGCGGCGAGCCGGTGCGCCTCGACAACCTGGTGCAGCTGGTGCCGGCGACCACACCGTCGCGCATCGACCGTCTCGACCGCCAGAGGCAGAACAGCCTGCGCGCCGGCGTGGCGCCAGGCTTCGCGCTCGCCGATCGCATCGCCGTGCTGCGCCAAGCGGTCGACGAGCTGGAACTGCCACCGGGCTACACGACCAAGCTCGCCGGTCGCGCGCGCGAACTGGAGCGCACGTTCCACGAGTTCATTCTCGCCTTCGCGCTGTCGCTGGCGTTCATGTACATGATCCTCGCGGCGCAGTTCGAGAGCCTCGCGCATCCGCTGACGATCCTGGTGTCGCTGCCGATCGCGGTGCCGTTCGCGCTGCTGTCGCTCTACGCCACCGACAACACCCTCAACCTCTACTCCGCGCTCGGCATCCTGGTGTTGTTCGGCATCGTCAAGAAGAACTCGATCCTGCAGATCGACCACATCAACAACCTGCGCCGGCAAGGCCGCTCGCGCATGGAAGCGATCCTCGAGGGCAACCGCGACCGACTGCGACCCATCCTGATGACGACGCTGGCGCTGATCGCCGGCATGCTGCCGCTCGCGATTGGCGCTGGCCCCGGCGCCGAGGAGCGCAAGACGATCGCCGTGGTGGTGATCGGCGGGCAAGCGCTGGCGTTGCTGTTGACGCTGCTCGCGACGCCGGTGGTGTATTCGCTGTTGGACGATGCTGCGGGGTGGTTTGGGCGGCGATCGACCCCAGTGCCGTCCCCCGAGCGCGGGCCAAGCGAAGATCAGTAGCCTCAGCTGTGAGCGGCAGTTGCATCGATGCAGGAAAGCAGTTATACTGCATTCATGCAGTCCAGGACCACCATCAACGAGCGAGGGGTAATCACGATCCCGGCCGCGATCCGGCAGGCGTTCGGTCTCAAGGCGAACGACGAGCTCATCATCGAAGAGACCGAACAGGGCATCCTTCTGCGACCGGCCATCAGTGTGCCGCTCGAGGTCTACTCCGCGAAACGCATCACCGAGTTCGTCAGTGACGAGGCGGCGATCGACAAGCACCTTCCCAAGCGTCGGTGAGCCCACATGCGGGTGTTCCTCGACGCGAACGTCCTGTTCTCCGCGAGCAATTGCAGCAGCACCATCGCAAGGCTGGTTGATTGGCTCATCATCGAGGCGACGGCCGTCACGAGCGATCTTGCGCGCGAGGAGGCGCGGCGGAATCTGGCGCTCAAGCGGGCAGACTGGCTGCCGGCCTTCGGGCTCCTCGTGGAACGGATCGAGATGGTGCCTTCGGTGCAGTTCGAATTGCCGGTTGAGCTCGACGAAAGTGACCGACCGCTGCTCTGCGCGGCGATCCGTAGCCGGTGCAGCCATCTCGCGACCGGCGATCGGCGCGACTTCGGTCACCTGTTCGACAGGGCTGTCGAGGGTGTGCAGGTGATCTCCTTGCTCCGCCTTGCCGAGCTGCTGGCGGAGCGGCCCAAGAGCTGAGGCTGGGAGGTCTTCCACTACATCGTCACGCAGCCGCGCACTGCGCAAAGACTGGATCATCAAGCCAGCCCTGGCGCACATCGGCGTGGTGCGCTGAGCCAACTCGGACGACGGTCACAGACTGACGCTTTCGCCCACCTCGGCAACGCAAAAGCCCAGCGCGAGGGTGGCGCCGCTGAACCCTGGGTTGCTGTGGTTCAGGTGAATGAAGCGCACGGCGCCGGGCCGACTCGCGGCCCACGACGCTAGCCGCGCCATCGTATCGACCATCGTCGGATGCGGGATCTCGGCGCGCACGCGCTCCGGTAGCTCGCGCCCGTCGTAGAACGTGCCGTCGAGATACGCCACGTCGACACCTTCGAGCAACCGTTCGAGCAACCCCGGGTGCTTGCTCCACGCGTCGACGTCGGGCACGAACAGCACGCATCGACTGGGCCCGCGCACCTTGAACGCCAGCGTGTCGGAGAACTCGTCGCGATGCGGCACGGCGATCGCTTCGACGGAGAGACCCTCGAACGGCGAGAACGTGCTGCCGGGCGCGACCTCGCGCACGTCGATCTGGCCGAGCTGCACGAGTTGCTTCCACGGTCCATGCTCGCGCAAGAATCCCGCCATGCGTGGACTCACCCACAACGGCAAGCCCTGCGTCGCGCACACCTCGCGACCGAAGTGCGCGAGCCCGAGGTAGTGGCCGATGTGCGCGTGCGTGATCAGCACGCCATCGACCGGCGCGCGCCCGCGTGGCCCGCCACCCGCCAGAGTGTGCAGCAGCGCGATCTGCTCTTCGATCGCCGGCGTCGCCTCGATCAGCAACAGCTTGCCAGTGTCGCGGTCGTGCACACCAAGGCACGCCGGCGTCTCCCGCCGGCCGCTGCGCCGCGCCTGCGCGCAGCACGCCTTCTCGCAACCCACGTGCGGCAAGCCACCGTCCTGCGCGCGCCCGAGCACGAACAGGCGGAAGCGCGCCGCGCCGTCGGCCGAGTTCGCTGCGCCCACACAGCTCGTGCCCAGCAGCGCGAGCGCCAGCAAGAGCGCGGTCAGACGAGCGCACGGCGCAGTGCGACGGAACGACAAAGGCGTGTTCGTCGCGCGTCTCACCGCCAGACCCAGTCCGCCCGCTCCGCGTCGGTCAGCGCGCGCAGGTACACGCGCACGTCGGTCAAGTCGCCGGCGAACGCGTTCTCGCCGGCATAGCTGCCGACTGCGCTGCCAGGGTCACGCGCCAGCGCCAAGCCTTCGCGCGGTTGCGCTGACAGGAGCCGGCCTGGCGCCGAGCCCACGTCCTGCCCGTCGACGAACAGGTGCAGCGTACCCGCGGCGTCGAGCATCCCCTGCACGCACACCTTGGCGCCGCGTTCCAGCCTGCTGCCGCGCACTTCGCTGAGCGTACCGCGGTCGCGCACCGCGAAGCACGGCACGCCAGCGCTGAAGTAGAGCGCGTAGCCAAACCGGCTGCCGCCGTGCGCCAACACCACTCCGTCGCCGCGCAGCACGCAATGCGCCCCGACGGTCAGCGCCTTGCCGGCGACGTCGCTCGGCGTCTCCACCGCGGCGCGCGCATCTGTTGCCTGCACCGCCTTGCCGGCGGCGTCGGCTTGCGCGCGCGCCGCGAGCTGCGCCTGATGCGGCAGTACACGGTGCGGATCGTCGTCGCCGGCCTCGGTCTGCAGGCGGCGCAGCTCGCGCTCGAGTTCGACTTGCACCTCGGCATAGGCGGGCTCGCCGTACACGCTCTTGCACTCGTGCGGGTCGCGTTCGAGATCGAACAACTCCCACGCGTCGAGCTGGTAGTAGCGGATCAACTTGTGCCGCTGCGTGCGCACGCCGTAGTGACGCGGCACGTTGTGCGCGCCCGGGTTCTCCCAGTAGTGGTAGTAGACCGACTCGCGCCAGTCTGCCGGCGGCGTGCCGCGCAGCAGCGGCACAAGGCTGCGCCCCTGCATGTCGGCCGGCGCTTCGACCCCCGCGATCTCGAGGAACGTCTGTGCCACGTCGAGGTTCTGCACGAAGTGCGGCTCGTCGCTGCCCGCGCGCACCGCGCCCGGCCAGCGCACGATGAGCGGGAAGCGCAGCGACTCCTCGTACATCCACCGCTTGTCGTACCAACCGTGGTCACCGAGGTAGAAGCCCTGGTCCGACGCGTACACCACCACGGTGTCAGCGGCGAGGCCGCTGGTGTCCAGGTGGTCGAGCAGTCGGCCGATGTTCTCGTCCATCGCCGCGACGCAGCGCAGGTAGTCCTTCACGTAGCGCTGGTACTTGGCGCGCACCAAGTCGTCGTCGCTCAACCCCGGATCTTGCAGCCGCTGATTCTCGTGCGCAAAGGCCGCGCTCAGCTCGGCGGCCTGCGCCGGGTTCAGGTTGCGTGGCACTTCCAGCTTCAGGTCGAGCCGCGACAGGTCGCGACGGATGCTCATCGTCTGCGCCGCGGCGCCTGCCGCCCGGCCGCGCCAGTCGTCGAACAGCGTCGGCGGCTCAGGCAGGTCGGCGTCGGCGTAGAGCCCGAGGTGGCGCTGCGCCGGCAGCCATTCGCGGTGCGGCGCCTTGTGCTGCACCATCAGTAGGAAAGGCCGCTCGTCGTCGCGTTCCTCGAGCCACTGCACCGCCAGGTCGGTGATCAGGTCGGTGGTGTAACCGGTCACGACTTCGCTGCCCTGCGCACTCAGCAAACGCGGGTTGTAGTACGGCCCCTGCCCCTGCAGCACCTGCCAGTGATCGAAGCCGGTCGGTTCAGAGACCAAGTGCCACTTGCCGACGAGCGCCGTCTGATAGCCGGCGGCGCGCAGCAGCTTGGGGAAGGTCGCCTGCGCGCCATCGAAGACTTCGCCGTTGGTGTGCTGACCGTTCCGATGGCTGTGCTTGCCCGTCAAGATCACCGCGCGGCTCGGCGCGCAGATGGAGTTGGTCACGAACGCATTGCGGAACAGCATGCCCTGCTTCGCCAAGCGATCGATATGCGGCGTTTGATTGACGCGCGAGCCGTACGCCGAGATGGCGTGGCACGCGTGGTCATCGCTGAAGATGAACACGATGTTCGGCCGCTTCGACGCCTGCGCCGCCGGGGCGGCGACCAGCAGGAGGAACGAGACCAGCGAGGCTGCGCGCATCGGGCCAAGTGTGCGCCGACAGGACGAATGTGTCAGACACATTCGTCCTGGCTGGCTACGTTTGTGCGGCGCATGAGCCACGAACAACTGACCGTCCGCCTGTCGGAGAACCGCGATGCGCTGCTCGCGCAGTGCGATGCGAAGCCAGACAATCACGACAAGAGCTATGCGGCACGCAAGTGGACGGTGCGCGCGATCCTGGCCCACCTCGCCGACGTCGAGATGATCAACCTGTGGCGATTCGGGCGCTCGATCGCCGAGCCGGGCGCCACGGTCGAGGCGTTCGATCAGTCCGCATGGGCGCGCGCGCACGCGTACGCCATGCGCCCCGTCGAGGTGAGCCGCGGGCTCTTGCTCGGCGCCCGCGACGCGCTGATCCACACCTTGGCGACGACTTCCCCCGACGTCCTCGCGCGCGGCAGCGCCGTGCACCCCGAGAAAGGCACGCTCCCCCCGCTGCGCTGGGCGCAGGTCACGCTCGACCACGCCGAGCACCACCTGTCGCAAATCGTCGCCGCGCGCGCCGGCATCAAGTGGGTGCCGGTCGACCGCCCCGACGCGTGGCTGTTCACGACGCGGCCGCGCCCAGAGTAGCGACGCTACCCCAAGTCAGCCGCGTGAAAGCTCACTGCCGCAGCAACACCCGCACCGCGTTGGTGACGCCGAGCGCGCGCAGATCGCTGCGCGCGAACACCAGCGCCGCCAAGTCGGTATCAAAATCGCCCACGTAGGGCACGCCGAACAGCATGAAGGTCGGCCGCGCGATGCCGTTGCCGTCCAGCGTGCCGATGAAGCTGGCGAACGGACCCCGCCAACTCAGACTCACCTCGGTGCAAGCATCGAGGTTCAGCGGCAGAGTGAAGCCACCGATCGGCGTCCCCGGGTTGCGACCCGAACAACCCCACACCAGGAGGTAGAACTCGCCCGGCGTGCAGCGGCTGGTCACCGTCGGCTGCGTGAACGGCACCGGTGCACTCATGCGCACGGTCACGTTGTCCTTGGGGAACAACAACGGGTCGCGCAGTTCGAGCGCGAGCGCGCACGCGGGCGCGGTCACCTGCACGGGCACGACGCGCGTGTTGTTCGTTTCGTTGCTCTCGATCACTTGACGGTCGAAATCGGCGATGGCGCCGAGGAAGTAGTTGCCGGGCACCACGTAGGCTGCCACCCGCACGCCGGCGCGCAACGGACTCGTCGTCTGGCCGGGGTTCAGGCCGGCGATGTTGGCGCGGCCGAGGAACACATCGGACGCGTCCAGGGTCGCGTCGATCGACAAGAAGTGCGACACGTCATGCGGGCCAGCCGGCAGCGTGCCGGCGTTGCGCACCGTCGTCGCCAAGTCGAGGTTGGCGCCGGCGGCAAAGGTGGTGGCCGACGGCGTGAACGCTTCCACCAACAGGTCCGGCCGCGCATCGGTGACGTCGACCGTCCAGCGCCGCACCTGCCGCAACAAGTTGGTGGGGTCGAGACGCACCAGGGGGTTGCGATCGAGCAGCTCCACCTCGACGGTGTGCCGCCCCACCGCCACGGCAGAGGTGTCGAGCGTGTAGCTGGCCGTCGGCGTGCCCACCGGCGCGCCGTCGAGCCGCCACGTGATCAGCGCGTTGCTGCTGGCCGGCGCGATGTTGGTGAACGAGAACGCCTGCATCACCGGGCGCGCCACGCTGATCGTGGTCGCCGCGGGCTGCGGCAGGTCGATCGCCAGGGCCGAGCGATGCGCGCGCAGCACCAGCGCCTCACTGCACACCGAGCACAGCGGCCGGCCCAAGCTGCGCATCAGGCAGTTGTCGATGGGCCGGTAAATGCCGGTCGTGTAGTAGCGGCAGCCCTGGAACACGCCGATGCCGTTGCTGCCGAGCCAATGCGTCCACTTGGCGCCCACCGTGCTGATGGTGGCGTTGGCTTCGCCCGGCTCGGGGCCGGTGTAGACGCTGCTGGGGTAGTCGTACTCGTCGGCGAGACCACCCACCGAGTGACCCATCTCGTGGATCTGCACTTCGTTCATCGACGTGCCGTTGTAGGAGACCGCGAACGTCGAGGCGCAGCCGCCGTAGCGCGAGTCGTTCACCATCACCAGGATGCGACCCTCGTTGGCCGGGGCCAGCGCCGCATCGGCGAGCCCCTGCGAGGTGTTGCCGATGTATAGACAGCGCGCCGTGCCGCCGGTGTTGTAGGAAGCGTTGTAGACGGTGTCGCGCACGATCGGCGGCACCGCGTCGGGGTGATCGGCACCCGACTCGCGGCTGGCGCGAAACACCGTGTGCACGTTGAAGTAGCGGCCGAAGGTGAGATACGGCTCCTTGTTGAACAACGCCGCCGCAAAGGTCGTGCAGTCGGTGTCGAAGCGGGCTTGTTCGACGTCGCGATAACCGTCGCCGAGAATCACCACGTCGTAGCGATTGTTGGTCGGACCGTTGCTGACGATGGTGCGCACCACCTGACTCGGCAGCACCGAGGCAAACGCGGCGGGCACGGCGACCAAGAGGGAAGACGCCAGGACACGACGCGCGCTCATCGGCGTTCCCCCGCCGTCACCAACGCGGCGTAGGCCTCGCTCGCGAGCGTGCCGAGCACTTGCTGCGCGTGCACGACGTCGAGGCTCGCCGCCGTCGGCCACCTAGGGATCGACACCAGCGTGGCGACCTGGGGATCGCGCACCATGCAACCTTGCACGGTCAGCGCGCCGCCGATGCGCGTTGGGTCGAGATCGAAGTTCGACAGATCGAGCGGCACGCGGCCGAGTTCGGATCCAGCGGCGTCGCGCACCACGACCGCGTGCGCGCTGGCAAAGCGCGCCGGCCCGCACGGGTCGACCTTGGGCGTGATGTGCGTGACGCGCAGCGCCCGCGCGTCACCTTCGATCTGCAGAATGAGGTGGCCTTGCGGCTCAGGGACCGCGGAGCTGCTGGCGACCGCGGCCACGGTGACCACCGCCGAGGCGGCGAGACCTGCCGTGAGCAGCACGGCGACGAGAGGAATCGATGGCATGAGAAGAGATGAAACGAGGGCAGGGGCAGAGCAGCGTAGCGCGGCGGCGCGCGCCGCGGAGAATCACAACCAAGTGTCCGACGCGTTCTTGCCCCTGTTTGCCGATGCTGCCGAGCGCTGGCGCGCGTTCGAGGTGCGGCGACCCGGCTATCACACCTACGTGCACGCCGATTGGCCCGGCAGCGTCGAGCCGTTGCGCCGGTTGGCCGACCATCTGGGTGGCGCCGGCTCCAGCTTCCTCGAGTGCGGTTCGGGACTCGGGGTGATCGCGATCGTCGCCGACAAGCTGGGGTTCGATGCCTACGGCATCGAGCTGGAGCCCTGGCTCTTCGAGCAGAGCCTGGACCTTGCCACCAAGCACCGTGCGCGCGCCACCTTCGCGCACGGCTCGTTCGTGCCGGCGGCGGCGCGCGACGACGTGGCGCACGAGAGCGCCGAGTTCTTGACGGTGCGCGACGGCGAGCCCGCGTACGGCGAACTCGGCATGCAGCTCGCGGACTTCGACGTGATCTACGCGTTCCCTTGGCCCGGCGAGGAAGAACGCTTCCTCGACCTCACGCAGCGGTACGCGCGGCGCGACGCGCACGTGCTGCTGTACGGCTCGACCGACGGCTACCAGTTGTTCAGGCGCGGCAGGCCGGTGGCGTGGCCGCCGCATCGGGATCGCCAGAGACCAGGGGAAAAGGGCGCGCGCTCTTCGTGACGCGTGGCGCAGGTTGCAACGCTTCAGGCGCAAGCAGGCTGGCGCGTGAGCAAGGTGAGTGTTTCCAAGTGATGGGTCTGCGCGAACATGTCGAAGGGCGTGACCTGGCGAACGGCAAAGCCATGCGTGGCCAAGCGCGCGAGGTCGCGGGCCAAAGTCGGCGGCGAACAGGACACGTAGGCCAGGCGTTCGATGCCGAGCGCAGCGAAGTACGCCGGCAGGCGCTCGTGCAGGCCAGTGCGCGGCGGGTTGACGCTGGCGACGCGGTAGCGCGCGCCGCCGTGCAGCAGGTCGCGCGCGACGTCTTCGCATCTGCCGGCGTGCCACACCACGTGGGCGATGCCGTTGCGCGCCGCGCTGGTACGCGCATCGGCGAGCGCGACCGCGTTCAGCTCGACGGCGTCGACGCGCGCGCTGTGCCGCGCCAGGTGGAACGCGAGCGCGCCCGAGCCGCAGTACAGGTCGAGCACCGCCTCGGTCGGCGCTGGGGCCAGCACCTCGCACACGCGCGCGTAGAGCAGACCCGCGACCGCCGGATTCGCCTGCGCGAAGCTGCCGGGTGACAAGTCCAACTCGATGGGTCCGATGCGCTCGACGATGCGCGGTGGTCCCGCCACGTGCACGAAGGCGGCACCGAACGTGGCCTTTCGTTGCCGCGGCTTGTGGTTCAACCACAGGCCAGCCGGCGCCAGCGCCGCCACGAGGTCGCGCAACGGTGCCAACCGCGGCACCGATACTCCGGCGCAGAATCCCTCGGCCAGCTCGGCGGCAAGATCCTCTTCGTTGACGACCAGCACACAGGTGCCGCCGTCACGGCCGGTGCGCACGGACACGTCGCACACGGCAAACGCAAGCGGCGCGCCCGCCCCTTCCAGCCACGCGCGCACCGCGCGCAGGATCGTGACGTTGGCCGCTTCGCTCACTACACACTGGTCGACCTCCACCAGCCGCGCCGCCGCGGGATCGACGAAACCGATCCGCCCACCCTCGACGTGATACAGCGTGCGGTTGCGGTAGCGCAGCGACGACGGCGACGCGACGACGGGCTCGACCACCGCCGCGATCTGGGCGCCCAGCGCTCGCCCCAGCGTGCGCGCCAGCACGTCGCGCTTCGCCACGAGTTGATCGTCGTAGCCGAGGTGCTGCAGATGGCAGCCGCCGCAGGTAGCGAAGATCGCGCACGGCGCCGCCACGCGCTGCGGCGCGACGCGCGCGACGCGCACGAGTTGGCCGTGCGCCAAGCGCGGCTGCCGGCGCAGCACCGTCGCCACCACGCGCTCGCCCGGCAGCGTGCGCGGCACCAGGCAAACGAGCCCGCTTTCGTGCCGACCGACGCCGACGCCGCCATGCCCCAGCTCGTGGATGTCGAGTTCGATCACGTCGCCGACGCGCGGCCCTGGCGGGCAAGCCGATGGATCGATCGCAGGAGCGTTCGGCGCAGACATGCCGGCGATTGTGCCACGCCGCGGGCCAACTCGGCGTCGGTCGCTGGATCAGCGACTGCGGCACTCTCAGCCTGGCGCGCAGATTAGCCGCGACGCCGCTGGCTTTGCGCGCCTCGCTGCGTGAAGTTGATCGACGTGGCCCACTCGCACGGCCGCCCCGCCCACTTCCTGCTCTTCGCACTCGCGCTCATCGTGGCCAGCATCCCGCTGGACCGCGGGGGCCTTGTCGTCACGCACGCGGTCGTGTGGCTTCCTACGGGCGTGGCGATCTTGGGCGTCTGGCGCTTGGGGCTACGCGCTGCCTGGTTGGTCGCGCTGTGCACTGTGGCCCATCGCTGCGTCTTCGCGTACAGCCCGATGGTCCTCGTCTCGGCGACGATCGGCAGCGCCGCCGAGGCCGTGCTCGGTGCACTCCTGCTGCGCCGCTCGATGTGCGCCCCGACCTCGGCCGGTTGCGCGACGTGCTCGCTGTGTTCGTCGCTGCGGGCATCGCGCCGCTGGCCAGCATCGGCGCCTCGGTGATCGGCTTCAGCGTCACCGGCGCTTTCCCCGGACCCGGACCCGACTACTGGCTATGGGGTGGTTGGTGGCGCATGAACGCGCTGGGCACGATCCTGGTCCTGCCGCTCACCATGACTTGGCTCACCGGCCCTGGCCCCAAGGTCACGGTGCGCAATCTCATCGAGGCCGCGGCCATCGGCACCGCCGTGACTCTGCTGATCTGGCGAGTGATGACCGTGCTGTCGCCGGATCCCACTGCGATCATGCTGTTGTTCGCGGTGCTACCGGTCGCGCTGTACGCCGCGATTCGCTTCGGGCAGCGAGGAGCCACCGCCGTCGCCGCGTTGGGCGGTTTCATGGTGGCGTTGATGTCGCTGCGCGGCGTCGGGTCGTTCGTCGCGGTTGACCCCGGCGAGCGGCATGTCGTGATTCAGCTCTTCGAGTTCACCCTGGTCGGCGTGCCGCTGGTGCTGGGTGGCCTCATCGCCGAACGCAAGGCCAGCGCGACGCGGTGGCGCGCGAGTGAACGACATCGGCGGGCGTTGCTACAGATCCTGCCGGACATCACCTATCACCTGAGCCGCGACGGCAAGATCCTCGGTGCATTCGCGCCGCCAGGCCTGCCCCTGCCTTTCCCCCGCGAGCACATCGTCGGCCACAGAGTCAACCAGATCGTCCCACCCGACGTTGCCGAGCGCCTGCTGGCGTTGATCGCCGCGGCGCACGCCGGCGTGCCGTCCGCTCCGGTCGAGTATCGGCTGGAGACGCAAGACGGCACGCGCATGCGCGAGGCGCGCTGTGTGCGCCTCAATGACGGAGAGGTTCTGGGCGTGGTCTCGGACATCACCGCGCGCAAAGAACTCGAGGAGCAGCTGCGCCAAGCCCAGAAGATGGAGGCCATCGGCAAGCTGGCGGGCGGCGTCGCGCACGACTTCAACAACCTGCTCATGGTCATTCGCGGCTGTGCCGAGTCGATGCAAGCAACCGCGCCCCCCGCTGGCCCCTTGCAGTCGCAAGCCGACGAAGTGATCAAGGCCGCCGACCGAGCCGCCGGGCTCACTCGCCAACTGCTCGCATTCAGCCGCCAGCAGGTGCTGTCACCGCAGGTCATCGATCTGGCCGTGGTCGTGGAGCATCTGGCGGACATGCTGTGCCGCCTGATCGGCGAAGACATCCGTTTGATCGTGCAACGTGGGCCGCAGGCGGCGTGCGCGCGGGTGGACCGCAGTCAACTCGAGCAGGTGATCCTCAACCTGGTGGTCAACGCGCGGGACGCGATGCCGAGCGGCGGTACGCTGACGATCGCGACCAGCGTCGTCGAGGTGAGCGGGACTGGCGCGCGCCCGCACGTCGACCTCGAGCCCGGCACCCACGCCGTGCTCTCGGTGCAAGACACCGGCATCGGCATGAGCGATGCGGTGCAGGCCCGCGCCTTCGATCCGTTCTTCACCACCAAGGAGCTTGGCAAGGGCACCGGCCTCGGCCTGTCGACGGTGTACGGCATCGTCAAGCAGAGCGGCGGCGCGGTGTGGATCGACAGCAGCCCGGGCGCGGGGACGACGATGTGGGTCTACCTCCCTGGCGTCGACGAGTCGGTCGCCATCGGCGGGCCTGTGGTCGCCGAGACTCCGAGCGCAGCGCCGACGACGGTGCTCTTGGTAGAAGACGAGCGGTTGGTGCGCGAGCTGGTGCACGGCACGTTGAAGCGCGCCGGGCACGTCGTGCTCGCGGCCGACGACGGCGAGAGCGCGCTCGCGGCGAGTCACACCGGCGACATCGACTTGCTGATCACCGACGTGGTGATGCCGCGCCTGGGCGGGCGCGAACTCGCCGGCCGGCTCACGGCGCAACGGCCCAAGCTGCAGGTGTTGTTCATGTCCGGCTACGCCAACGACGCCCTCACCCGACAAGGACACGCGCTCGATGCGCGCGACTTCCTGCAAAAGCCGTTTGCCGGCGCCCAACTGCTCGAACGGGTGAACACGCTGCTGGCGCGGGCGCCCTGACGGCGGCGCTAGCGCGCGATCGCGCTCGCACGCCGCCAGTCAGGGCCGGTGACGGCAAACGCGGGGGCGCTGAATGTCAGAGTCGAACCCCGACTCAGCGCACGCAGCGCGTACTCACCGCACGGGATGCCCGCGAAGCTGAGCACCCCCATGCGGTCGGCGACGGCCGGAACGCGCACACCCGCGAGGCTGCCCTGCCCCTCCGCCACGAACGTGCGATGGGCCAGCAGCTCGCCGCGCGCGGCGCGCACCTCGACCAGGGCGCTGCCGGTGCGGATGTCGATGACGGCACCGCTGACCTGCTCGCCAGACCACAGGCACCGCTCAAACCCATCGACGTGCGCCGTCACGTCCACGCGCTGGGTTTCGGCAGTCTCGAAGGCGAACGCTCCCGTGTCGTCCGTGAGGGCGATCGCCACCGGGTTTTCGAAGTGCTGCCTTCGACGCAAGACGTACAGCTCAGAGGCTGCTTGAACGCGGCTTCTCCATGCGGCGGGCAAGCTCAGGCTGCGCACCAACTCGTCGATTCGCTGCTGCCGTTTCTCTTCGTCCCGGTCCAGTTGTCGGTGCAGCTCCACGCTCAAACCGCTACGGACGAGGCCGTCGACGCGCACGACGCCGGTCAGCGCCTGGCGCCGCGCGTCGTCGACCCAACGCCGAATCTCGATGTCGATGTGGTGCGGCACGCCGGCGATCAAGTCCACGCGGTGCTCGGCGATCGACCAGCCGCGACGCGCGTAGCTCGACTGCAAGCCTGCGACCATCGACCGCGCATCGGGGGAGCCAGCGCGCACTTCGAGATCGAGGCGCCAGACGCCCGCCTGCAAGCCGTCGAAGGCGAACGTCCCGTCCGTCTCGGAGAGCGTCGTGCGCCGCATCGCCGGCGGCTCGACGCGCTGCGCGACGACCAGCCAACGCTCGCGCGGCGGGAGGCGGTTCTCGGCGAGCACGCCGCGCAGTCGGCTGCGCGTGCTGTCACCAAGGACCAGCTCGCAGGTCGGCGCCGGCTCGGCGATCGGCACCGTCCGCTCAGCTGCACCTAACCGAGGGTGGAAGGCGACGAACTCGACCGTCGAGGGCCACATGCCGTCGCAAGCCAGTTCGCCGTGCTCGTCGGTCTCACCCAGCCGAACATGCCCCGGCCGCAACATGCCCCATTGTTCGAGAGACTCTGCCGGATTCGACCGCACGCGCGCGTACACCTGCGTCCGCGGCGCGGGCTCGCCGTCTCGGTCGCGCACCTGCACCCGCAGCGCGAACGTCCGCAGGCGCAGCCGAACCACTTCCGGATCGCGTCCACCCAAGCCGCCCACCAACGGCGCGAAGCCGTCGGCACGCACGACCAGGAGACTCGCGACCAGCGCGGGCAAGTTCGCCGCGTAGAGCCCCTCTCCCACTTCGGGCACCACGCTGACTGCATCGAAGCCAAGGCCGAACACGAGCGCGTGGCGCACCTCGACGCGACAGTCACTCTTCGGACTGCCATCGGGCGCAAGCACGTTGATCACCTGGCGCCTGTGCACCGCAAGGGTGAGCCGCCAGCCATCCCGCTCGGCCTCCAAGCCGCACGCCTGCCAAGGCTCCGACCCGCTGCGCCGCGCCACCGCGCGCAGCGGCGCCTGCGCCAACTTGCACACGCTGAACGCGCCTTCGGCGTCGGTCGCCACCGGCGGCGTCATGAGGTCGCTGTCGAGCGCCAAGAACGCCACCTCGCCGCGCGCGATCGCGCGGCCCTTGTCGTCCACCAAGCGACCGACGAGGCGCGCGTCGAGCACCTGCAGCGAGCCCACGTCGGTGAGCACGCCGCCCTGCACCAGCACCTGCTCACTCAGGTTGGGCGCCGTCTCGGGCTGCACGACCAGCGTGTTGACACCCGGCCGCGCATCGCTGAGCACGAAGTCGCCGTGCGCATCGGTCGTCGTCTCGGGGAACGGCAGCATGTCGTCGCGCGCACTCAACGTCGAACTGACGGCGACGACGCGGCCCTGATCGTTCACCAGGCAGTCCCTTGCGAAGTCGCGGGCGCCGTAGAGGCGCGCGGCGCGCGCCAGCGGGTGCAGACTCGCGCCAGCCTCGAGCGGCACGTCGACCAAGCGCACTCGCGCACCGAAGACCGCCCGCCCGCGCGGGTCGACGACGCGCCCGCGCACTTCGCCGCGCGGCTGCAACAGCCAGTCGCCCAGCTCGATGACTTCGCGCGCCGCCGGGCCCGGCTGCAACGGCCGCACCTCGATGCACTGGCCGTTGCGCAGCGCCAGCAACGCCAGCGGCCCGTCGACCTCCGGCACCGCGACCTCGAACAGCCCGAAGGGATCGGTCGTCGCCGGCTCGCCCACGAACAGGTCGGCACGGCGCAGCGGCGGACGATCTTCGCTCTGCTGGTCGATGTCGTTGATCAAGACCGTGTCGGGCCAAGCGCGTACCGCCCGCACCACGACGCCGGGCAGCGGCAGGCCGGTCACTTGCCAGCCGAGGCGTCCCTTCACCCGGCCCGCGAGGCTGCGCGGCGGCTCGATGACTTCGCCCGCCAACAACTCGGGTTGGGGTGCGCCGACGCCCTGACGCGCTGCCGGCGGAACGGCCGGCGATGACACGGGTGCGACTTCGAGTCCGGGCTGTGGGATGGACTCTGGCTCGGAGGGCCCGGCGACCAAGGGCCCGCCCGTGTCCGAACTGCTCCACCGCAGCGCGACCGCCGCCAGCACAAGGGTGACGACCAAGAGGATTCCGACGGTGGCCGGCCGCGACCTCGACGACATCGTCGGCAAGGATAGCGACGCGCGCGACCGGCGGGCTAACTAGTTCTTGTTGATCGTAGGCGCTTGGGCTGTCGCGGCACCCTCGTCGCCGCCCGCGAGGGCGCGCCATGGTTCAAGTGAGTCGCGCGAAAGCGCCGTTTCGAGCCCGTTTGAGAGCTTTTTGCCGAGTTGGTGTTTGCA
>JANPER010000082.1:0-16976 GCA_031423015.1 Planctomycetota bacterium
CGTAAGCCCTAAGTCCAGATCGCGGTCTGACCGCATCCGCTGTCCGAGTTCCGAGCTTACGTCTTACGGCTAACGACTTACGTCTTTCCACAGCCGAAACATCTTCGCGCTTCGCGAAGATGCTTCGGCTGTGGAACTCAGATGCCTGAGGGCACTTCGCGGGGAGTCATCGTGCACCCTAGGCCTAGGAGGTGAGTGACCGGAGGGGTGTGGGGTCTGACTTGCAGCGCTGCGCGTGATCTCGGCACTATGTCCCCGGTCGCACACGGTCGCACACACTACGCAATCAGGCGCCGTCGCGTCGCCAGCGCGCGATCGCGTCGCAGATGCGTTCGGCGGACTTGCCGTCGCCGTACGGGTTGCGCTTCGTGGCCATCGCCTGGTAGTGACTCGGGTCGTCGAGCAGCGCCAGCGACTCGCGCAGGATCCGTTCCGGATTGCAGCCCACCAGGCGTGCGGTACCGGCGGCGATGCCTTCGGGCCGCTCGGTCTGGTCGCGCAGCACCAGCACCGGCTTGCCGAGCGACGGCGCCTCTTCTTGCACGCCGCCCGAGTCGGTGAGGATCAAGTATGCGGCGCGCATCGCCGCGACGAACTCCTTGTAGTCGAGCGGCTCGACCAACCGGATGCGCGGATGGCCGCGCAGGTGGCGATCGACCGCGGCGCGGACGTTGGGGTTGGGATGCACCGGGTAGAGGATCTCGACGTCGCGCACCTTCGCCAGCTCCAGCAGGGCCTTGCACACCTGTTCGAGCGGCTCGCCAAAGTTCTCGCGACGGTGCGACGTCACCAGGATCAACCGACGACCCTCGGTCGGCGCGAAGCGCGACGCGTCGACGCGGCTCGCCGCCCACAGCAGCGCGTCGATCACCGTGTTGCCGGCCACGACGATCGCCGAGTCGGCGATGCCTTCGGCCAGCAGGTTCTGGCGCGCCTGCTCGGTCGGGGCAAAGTGCAGATCGGCCATGCGGCCGACCAAGCTGCGGTTCATCTCCTCGGGGAACGGCTCGAACTTCAGGCCGGTGCGCAGACCAGCCTCGACGTGGCCGAACGCGACCTTCTGATAGAAACACGCCAACGCCGTGGCCATGACCGTCGTGGTGTCGCCCTGCGCCAACACGAGGTCGGCTTTCTCCTTGCCGAGCACCTCGTCGATTGCCGGGATCATGCGACCCGTCAGACCGGCGAGCGTCTGGCCGGGTCGCATCAGGTCGAGGTCGATGTCGGCCTCGATACGGAAGAAGCCGAGCGTCTGGTCGAGCAGATCACGATGCTGCGCGGTGAGCAGCACGCGCACGCGCGCCCACGGCTGCGCGCGCAGCGCGAACACCACGGGCGCCAGCTTGATGGCTTCGGGCCGGGTGCCGATCGCGAGCAAGATGTGCGTGAGGGGCGTGCCGTCGGTCATGGGCGGTAGGAGCCACGCATGCTACGGGGGTCGCAATTCGTCAGGTCGTTGAATTCGCGGCGTAGAAGCTCATCGCTCGCGCGCGACGCGCAGCCCAGTAGGCTTGCCGGCGTGACGGCGTCGCGCACTCTGCTGCTGCTCTACCCGGGCGCCGTGCGCTCTCGGCAGGAACTGATGCGGCGGCATGGCGATGGCTTGCGCGCGCGGCCTGCGCGTCGTGCTCGCCGACGATTGGATCAACGCTTCAACGTCCTGCCGGAGCTCAGTGGCGTGCTCCATCATTGTGCGTAGATCTGCTTCCGGCTGCCGCCGGGATTCGTCAAGATCCGCCACTTCGGCTTGCACGCTCCGGGCAACGTCAACACCAAGCTCGTGGCAGCCCGTCGTCTCCTCGAAGCACCACCCGACACGCCAGCCGCAACTCAGTCTGGCGTCGATGCACGACCCGCCGCGATCGTGGCCGCGATTCTCGTTGCAGCGGTCATCCTCGCCGCGAATCGCACTGCCACATGGCGCGATCTGCTCCTCGCGCTCACCGGCCTCGATGTCACTCGCTGCCGCGTTTGCGGACAGGGAACCCTCGTCCGCCGCTGCCTACCGCGCAGCCCATTCCGACCGGCGCCTGTCCCTCGAATACACGACTCGTCGTGAGCATCCTGCTGCGTCGACAACCCCGCGTAGACTGGTTCGGTAAGAAAGTGCCCGATGCCGACTACATGGTCGACGTGTTCAAGGGTCGTGCCAGCCACAACGGGCGTTAGCAGCCCATTCCGCGGACCGCCACTCCTCGGGCGTGTCGGTCCATCGCCGTGCGCTCTTGCCTTCGCGCTCCGGCCGGGTTCTTGACCGACTCGTCGTCGGGCCACATGGCTGAGTGGCAGCGAGACAAGGAATGGTTACATCCGGGGTTGCCCTGGCCGGGCGAGGTCGACAGACAGACGGTGACCCGCGCGCAGGTTGCGCGTGACCAGCAGACGCACGGCGGCGATGCGCGAGCCGGAGGTCGAGCCGTGAGGGTCGTTGTCCGATTCTCGTAGACCCCGCTGCCCGCCCGGGATAACAAGCGCCGCGATGCCTTCCTTCCAGCGCGTCCTCATCGCCAACCGCGGCGAGATCGCCGTGCGCATTGCGCGCGGGCTGCGCGAGCTGGGCATCGAGTCGGTGGCGATCTGTTCCGACCCCGACCACGACGCGCCGCACGTGCACGCCGCCGACCGCGCGGAGGCGATCGGCGGGCAGACGCCGGCCGAGTCGTATCTCAGCATCGACAAGGTGCTCGACGCGGCCAAGCGCAGCGGCGCGCAAGCGATCCACCCGGGCTACGGGTTCTTGTCGGAGAACGCCGGCTTTGCGCGCGCCGTGCGCGATGCCGGGCTCACGTTCATCGGACCGCCGCCCGAGGCGATGCTGGCGCTCGGCAGCAAGGAGAAGGCCAAAGAAGCGGCGATTGCCGCCGGCGTGCCGGTGGTGCCTGGCAGCAACGACGATCGCGGTGACGACGCGCAGCTTGGCAAAGAAGCGGCGCGCGTCGGCTTCCCGCTGCTCATCAAGGCCGTCGCCGGTGGTGGTGGTCGCGGCATGCGTCTGGTGCAGAACGCGGCCGAGTTCGCCGCGGCGCTGGCCGCCGCGCGCCGCGAGGCCAAGGCGGCCTTCGGCGACGACAAGGTGTTGCTCGAGCGCTACGTGCATCCAGCGCGTCACATCGAGATCCAACTCATCGCCGACGACCACGGCGACGTGGTGTCGCTGCACGAACGCGAGTGCTCGGTGCAGCGTCGCCACCAGAAGGTCGTCGAAGAAGCACCGTCGCCGCTGGTCGACGACGACCTGCGCCAGCGCATGGGCGACGCGGCAGTCGCGCTCGCCAAGCGCGTCGGCTACCGCAACGCCGGCACCGTCGAGTTCTTGGTCGATGCGGCGAACAAGTTCTACTTCCTCGAAGTGAACACGCGTCTGCAGGTGGAACATCCGGTCACCGAGTTGGTCACCGGCGTCGATCTCTTGCACCTGCAAGTGCACTGCGCCGCCGGCGGCAAGCTGCGCGACGTGCTGCACGGCCGCGACCTGCGCCCGCGTGGCCACGCCATCGAGGTGCGCATCTGCGCCGAGTCGCCCGAACACGGCTATCTGCCGGCGGCGGGTCGCCTGCACGTGGTGCGCGAGCCCGTGGGGCCAGGTATCCGCGTCGATTCCGGGGTGCGGCAAGGCGCCGAGGTCTCCGTGTTCTACGACTCGCTACTGGCGAAGCTCATCGTGCACGCGCCGACCCGGCTGGCTGCATGCGCGCGCCTGGCGCAGGCGCTGCGCGACACTGCGTACCTCGGCATCGACACCAACGTCGACTTCTTGCGCCGCGTGCTCGAAGACGAAGACTTCCGCGCCGGTCGCCTGCGCACCGACTTTCTCGATCGTAAGCCCGAACTCGCGCGCGGGCCGCAGGCGCCGCCACCCGACCTCGCGCTCGCGGCCGCGGTGATTGGCATGCACGCGCTGGCCAACACAACGGCGTCGACCGGCAACGGTACGACGGGGAACGCGCCCGCGTCGGCGACCTGGCAACGCATCGGCGCGCTGCGCTTGTGGGAGCCGACGCGATGAGCGGGCACAAGACCTATGTGCGCGACGGCGAGCCGGTCGACGTGCGCGTGACCTTCGAGGGTGATCGCGCGCGCGTGCACGTGGGCGCGGCGAGCTACGAGTTCCGCGTCGTGGCCATGGCTGGCGGCGGCGTGCGCTTGGTCACCGACCACGGCGCGCACACCGTGTTCGTCGCGCCGCACGGCAAGCGACAGCAAGTACGCGTCGACGGACACACCTACGACCTCGAGGTGGCGCGCGCTCGTGGCGCACAGAGTGTCGTCGGCACCGGCGTGGTCGAGGCGCCGATGACGGGGACCGTGCTCGAGGTGCTCGTCAAGGTGGGCGATGCGGTCGACGCCGACCAGACCGTCGTCGTGCTCAGCGCCATGAAGATGGAGCACAAGCTCTTGGCCGGCGTCGCGGGCACGGTGCAAGAGATCGGCTGCAAGGCCGGCGAGAATGTCGACCAAGGCCGCGTGCTGGTGCGGGTCGAGGCCAGCAAGACGTAGCGCAGCGACCACGGGCCGGCGCCGTGCCTTTGCCAACCGACGTCACGTAACCAAACGCGGCCAATCCGAGCAGCGTGGCCCGGTGTCGAGCACTTGCAGATTCTCGGGACCGAAGGCGCGAAGACGGTCGTGCTAATGATCGTGATCCAGAGCGATCTTCAACACTCTCCCTCAGCGCGGCAGAGCCGCAACCAACGAGAGGCGAAGTGGGCCACGCGGCGGCTCTGCCGCGAGTCATGAGCCGTAAGACGTAAGCCCTAAGTCCCAGACCGCTGCCTGACCGCATCACCGCCGCCGCTTGTCCGCGTTCTGGGCTTACGGCTAACGACTTACGGCTCATGACTTTCCACAGCCGAAACATCTTCGCGCTTCGCGAAGATGCTTCGGCTGTGGAACTCAGCGTCATCCCACCGAATCAGGCGTCGCCGCAGCGAACAAAGACTTTGAGCCCCCGCCTTTCAGCAGCAGGGCGCCGCACCCGTATGAGGGTAGTCCCCTACCAACACGATTTCACGGCGCAAGCTTGTTCAATGCCACGAGACCTATAAGGTCGTTCGGGCGGGCTTTGAATGTCATGGCGAAGGATTGCCCTGCGATGGGCAAAGATGCCGCGGCGCCCGCACGGAGTCTACATCAATGAACAAGCAAACCGTCTCATGGGCGAGCACTCTGCTCGCACCCTTTCTCGCATTCAGCGCCGCCGGTCGGGTGAGTGCGCAGATCATCCCGGTCGTTCAGGAATCGGGACGCATCACCGTGTCTGTCGATGGCCTGGGCACGACCGCGGCCAGCGGTCAAATCCAAGTCGCGAAGCCAAACGCCGGCGCCACCGTGCGGGCTGCGTACATGTCCGCCTGCAGTCACGCTCTGAACGGCAACAACGTCATCGCCAACGGTGATATCACGATCGCCGGTCAGCCGGTGACCTGGAGTAGGGCCGTGTTCAACAACGCCGGCTCGACCGTCAACTTCTTTCACAACGTCTTCGGTAACGTCACCAACATCGTCAAGCCCATCATCGACGCCGCCGCACCGGGAACGATCAATCTGACCGTCGCCGAATCGCGCAGTGTGACGATCAATGGCTCGATCCTAGCCGTCGTTTTCGACGACGCGACGGCCGCCAACAGCACCTGCATTCTCCTGTTCGGTGGCCAGAACACCAATGGTGATCGCTTCGTGATCACCCTTGCAGAACCGATCAACCCGAACCTGCCAGGCGTGAAGGCCGACATGGGCCTCGGGATCGGTCACGGCTTCCAAGGCGCCACCGGCTCCCCGATGGTGTCGCAGATCACGGTCAATGGCACCCGCCTCACGAGTTCTGCCGGCGGCGAGGACGACGGTGGCACAGCGAACGGCGCGCTGATCACGGTCGGCGGCTTGGGCGACAGCAACGCCAACCCCCCCGATCCGTTCGCGGGCTCCACCAACTTCCGCACCGATGACGAGCTGTACAACTTCCTGCCCTTCGTCACCAGCACCACGACGCAGATCACCGTCGACACGATCAACCCGAGCGACGATGACGACGTGTTCTTTGGCTACTTCGTCACCTCGGTGCCAGCAGCGATCGGCGAGTCGATCCTGCTGACCCCGGTCTCGGCAACCCTGGTCGTCGGCAACCAGCACACGCTGACCGCGCGCGTGCAGGACGACAACAACAGCCCGGTCGTCGGTCGCACGGTGAACTTCGAGATTACCTCGGGCCCCAACGTCGGACGCACGGGTAGCGGCGCGACCGGCGTCAACGGCCAGGCAACCTTCAGCTACGTCGGCAACGCCGTGGGCACCGACACCGCGATTGCGCGCATGACCAACAGTCGCGGCCAACCACAGTCGTCGAACACCGCCGAGGTGATCTGGGTGACCGGAAACCGGCGTCCGGACTGCACGGCGCCGCCGTTCGTGGCGGGCCTGAACAACGCTCTCCTCACGTTCCAGGTCACCGGCTCGGACGTCGACGTCGGCGACAGCGTCGAGCTTTCAATCGTCGGCAGCCTGCCCGCCGGTGCCAGCATGACCCCAGCCCTGCCGCTCAACGGCAACCCGGTGTCGTCGACGTTCAACTGGATTCCGACATTCGCCCAGATCGGCGGGCACGATGTCGTCTTCCGCGTGCGCGACCGCGGTGGCCTCATACGTGACTGCCTGGTGCGCATCGAGGTCAGGTCGGAGTGCCTTTTGCTGTTAGCCGCCGGAAGTGGCCGATACCAGATCGGGACCAACGACTACTTGTTAGTCAATCCTGGGCTGCTCTTCTTTGTGGCGCCCACCGTCGAGGCGTCAGTGCCCATCCTGAACATCCCGAACTGGGTCGAGTTGCAGGGCGTGCACGTCTACGCGCAAGTGATCATGTTCAACGACTACGCCTTCCCACAGGATCCGATCAAGGTCTCGAACGGTCTGGATATCACACTCGGTGGTGGGCATGGCGCGTCCTACGGCACGCACAGCGGCATTCAGCTGCAAACCCGCGAGCTGACCGTGTTGGGTGGCCGAATCGTATGTGCCTTCCAAATGGTGCCGTAAGGCTCTGCGCACCTGAGGCGCTGTTGTCGACTTCTAAAGAAACAACCGAGTTTGCTTCTTTGGAAGACACTGCTTGCGATCGCCCCTGCGATCGCAGGCCTCCGGCTCAGCGCGGCAGAGCCGCAACCAACGAGACGCGAAGTGAGCGCTACGGCGGCTCTGCCGCGAGTCATGAGCCGTAAGACGTAAGCCCTTAGCGCCGCGGCTACCGGGCCGGCGCAGCGTTACCTTTGCCAACCGACGTCACGTAACCAAACGCCGCCAATCCGAGCAGCGTGGCCCACACCAGCAGGGTGGAGGTCGACCACCAGGCGCCGAAGTTGGGCGCCATCGGCGAGTTGCCGAACAGGCCCATTGTCAAGATCATGAAGAGCGTCGCCAGCGCGCCGGCGCCGACCAGGCAACCCACCGTGAGGAGCACCTGCGGCGCGCGGAACGCGAGGTCGACCCAAGCAAGCTCGGTGGTGACGATGTAGGGCATGCGCGCCAGCATCAGCAGCGTGAAGGCGGCGACGACCAGGCCGGGGCGCTTCAGCAGGTTGCGCAGCAGCGCGAACAAGAACACGATGATGAGCGTCGCCAGGCCGGCGTCGACCTGCGACCACAGGAGGCTGCCGAGCACGTAGCGCGTGCCGCTCAGATGATCGGGGCTCATCAGCGAAGGATGGGGCGGTCGGCCGACAAGCCAGGCGCTGACTTGCCAGTTGGCAAGCGCGAGCAGGATGACACCCAGCGCACTCGCCATGCCGATCAGCACAGCCCGGCCGATGAGCGGGTCGCGGAACTGTCCCGTGAGCAGTCGACTCCACGCCACCAGCTTGTCTGGCCAGGCACGGCGTGCGGTTGGCTCGATCGCCAGGAATACGAACCACGCCAGCGCTGCGATCCAGAGCGCGGTGCCGGCCTGCCGCGTGAACATGCGGACTTCTGCGCCCGACTGCACATGGTCGGCTTGCAACATCCAGCAGATCATGGTGACAGCAAAGAGATAGACGGCCACGCGCGTCGCGGTGCGGCGGTCGCCGCGCCCGTGCCGCAGGTTGCGCACGCCAACCCACAAGCCACCGACCAGGACGATCAGCGTGAACACCAGCGTGCTCCAGTCCAATACGCTCTTTGCCAGGCGCGAGGTCGATGGCGGTCGCGCATGGTCGACCTGCGGCGTCACCTGCACGTCGAACCAAGTCAGCGCGCTGCCGAACGCCGCGGCCTCGACTTGCACGTCGGCCTTGCTGTCCTTGTGCGGGCCCCGCCAAGCGCGCAGATGCGTTGCCGCACCGGCAGGCACGAACTGTGGATCGAACTCCGCGAGCGCCGATGTCGTCAGCTGAGCAGCGCCCAGCGCGGCGGCAAAGTCGCATGCTGGCTCGGTCCGCGCTGCCGGTCGCGGCACACCGCGAAAGTGCAACAGCCGGCCATCGTGCGACAGCACCACGTTGAACATGCCGCGCCGGTCGATGCTTGGCTCGCTGAACCGGACCCGACCGTCTTCCAGCACGGGCACGAGGGTGCCAGGGCTGCGACGAAACCAGAAGCGCATGGCGCCGAGTGCTGGATCGCGCAGGCGTTGCCAGCGGTCGGCGCTGGGGTCGCTGTACAGGAGTTGGGGTACTTCGAAGGAGCAACCGCGCGCGCTGTCGCCCGAAAGCTCGTAGCCGAACGTTCTGCCCAGCTCCCGGGCACGATGCTCCAGCACGTCGATCGGCAGCTCGGGCTGGATGATCTCCATGATCTGCGCCTGCCGTTCGAACAGGCCGACCAAGAACAGGCCGCCGACGATCACTGCCACCAGCAGCAGCGCGACGCCTTGGCGCAACGTGCCCTGACGATCGGACGCTGCGATCAGTTCGAGCGACGGAGTCTCGCCCGCAGCGAGCGCGGCGGCCACCGGATCGCCGCCCGGCAACGCGAGAGCCACCTCGCGCGCGTTGCGTGGTCGGGCCTTGGCGTCGCGCTGCAGGCAGCGCTTGATGATCGCGTCCGCGGCGGGATGGATGTCTTCGAGCACCGTGCTTGGACTGGGGTCCGTCTCGCGGTGCTGCTTCTGCAGATCGTCGATCGTCTTCGCTTTGTAGGCAGGCTTGCCGGTGAACAGCTCGAACAGTACGAGGCCCAGCGAAAAGATGTCGCTCGCCGTCGACACCTCGCGTCCGTCGAGTTGCTCCGGCGCCATGTAGGCCGGGGTGCCCACGCGGGCTGCGGCGCCGCGGATCGACGACGCCGCGGCAGCGAGGCCGAAGTCGGCGATGCGGGCGTGGCCGTCGCCGTCGATCATCACGTTGGCGGGTTTGAGGTCGCGGTGCAGGATGCCTTGGTCGTGCGCCGCGGCGAGGCCGAGGCAGATTTGGCGCGCGATCTCGTTGGCCTTCTCCTGCGGCAAGCGACCGATACGACGCAGCAGCGAGGCCAGGTCTTCGCCTGCGACGAACGCCATCGACAAGAACATCAAAGGCTCGCCAGCAGCGGTCTTGGTCTCGCCGACGTCGTGGACGCGGCAGATGTGGGCGTGCGATACCTGCCGCGCCAGGCGGACCTCGTCGAGGAAGCGCTCGCGGTAGTCGGGATCGGCGGCGAGCGCGGGTGGCAAGAACTTCAGCGCCACCTGCGCCCCGAGTTTCAGGTCGTCGGCGCGGTAGACCTCACCCATGCCGCCGCGGCCGAGCAGCGCGACGATGCGATAGCGTTCAGCGACGATGTCGCCGGGGACAAAGCGGGCATCCGCCATGTGCGGAGGCTAGGGGGCGGGTTGGCAATTGCGAGCGTTGTCGTCGCGCCTCGAGATGGTGGGTCGCGAACGCGTGCCCTGACCCCCTTCAGCCGACCCGCGACCTCCTCGTGCAGGCCCAGCACGGCGACCGCACCGCGCTCGATACGCGCGTCGCCCGCTACTACGACTGCGTCGCCGGCATGGTGCGTGTGCGGCTCGGTCCGCAGCTGCGGCCTCCGAGAAAGGCATGTGCGCGTTTCCGCGCGCTACTCCGGACTGCCGATGTACAGGAACGGTGCCCAGTAGAACGGCTCGGGGTGCTTCTGGCGGAGCGCCTTGCGCGCGGCGGTGAACGCCGCGAGGCGATCGGTCGCGCCGGCGGCGAGGCGGCGGTAGAAGTCAGCCATCAGCTCCGCGGTCGACGCGTCGTCGACGGCCCACAGCGAGGAGATCACCGACGACGCGCCAGCAAACAAGAAGCCGATCGGCAGCGCGAACGGTGCCTCGTCGCGTAGCGTCGGGCCAACGTTGGTGCGGCAGGCGGACAACACCACGAGCTGCGTGCTGGCGAGTCGACCGCGCCAGTGATGCAGGAGGTCGGAGAGCTCGAGGAAGCCGTCGTCGGTGTCGGCGGTGAGCAGCGACTTCGGCTGCGACAGGATCAGCATGGAGAGCGATTGGCCGGCGTACTCCTCGGCGATGCCGTGGCAGGCGAAGTGCACGAAGCGGGATTGTGCGGCGAGTTCGCGCACGGTGGCTTCCTTGGCGTCGGTGCCGAACAGCGTGCGCACGCGCGCCGCGTCGGCAAAGGTCTTGGCGATGGCGGTCACTTCGGCGACGGCACCGCGCAGCGGCGGCAGCTTGCCGAGGCGTTCGAGGTCGCCCTTGCGGGTCACGAGCGCGAGCTTGGTGTCGCTCGACTGCGTGGCTTCCCACGCGACGCGCGCTTTGCCTTGGCCGACCTGGATGCCGAGGAGACCGGGGTTGACGGTGAGGTCGAGGGTGGTGCCGGCGCGCCACACGCGCAGCGGGATCGGCTCGAGCTTGCGCTTGCCCTCTTCGATGTCGGCGGTGAGCTGCTTGCGGACATCGCTCAGCGTCGTCGCGTCGATCAGTTCGTTGCCGTCGTAGGCGGCGAGCACGTCGCCGGCGCGCAAGCCGACGCGGGCGCCTTCGCCGCCGTCGATCACTTGCGCCACGAACGCGCCCTGCTCGGGGGGCAGCGGCGGCGCGTCTTCTGCGCGCGGGTTGCCGACGGCGAGCAGATCGAGCGCCATGTGGTCGTCGCCCTGCTGTGCGCGTTGTTGCCGCAGCCAGTGAAGCGCGCTGCCCGATGGTACGTAGGCGATTGCGGGGCCGACGTCGAGCCAGTGCACAGGCTTGCCGTCCTTCTCGCCGACGACCAGGGTCTCGAACGGCAGCCGGTGCAACGCGCGATGCGCGGCGACGAACACCCGCTTCTTGTCCTTGATCTGCTGCCAGACCGGGTCGGGGAGCAGTGACGTGAACAGCGTGCGGCCGTGGCGGTCGGTGTCCGCTGCACCAGGCGATGTCTTGCCAGCATCACGGCCACGGGGATCGGAGATCTGCACTTGTTCGATGCGTGCGATCCACGCCGCGAGCGGTGAACCGAGCGCCTCCGATCCACCTGGCAGCCGATGCACGGCCACTTCGCCGCTCGCCGCCGGAACTACGTAGAGCAGCGTCTCCTCCGCATCGACCGTGAACTCGAGCAGGCACTCGTCAGCGCGCACCGCCCCCTGGATCTCAGCAACCGTGCGCGGCCGACCGACCGGCAGCACGTCGGCGATCAGCCGCGCGCGTTCGTCGTAGAGCTGACGGCGCAGCGTCGAGAGCGTGCTCATGTGTGCGCGAAGTTCTGCCAAGCGCGTCTCCTGTTCCGGCGTCGGCGCATCCGTGCCCTCGGTCAGCTCGCTCAGCTCCTGCAGCAAGCGGCTGTCCTCGGCGTCCTTCGCCTGGAGTTCTGCGCGCACCTCGACGATGCTCGCCGCGATCTTGGGATCGCCGCGCAGCTTGGCGCGGCGCTCCGCTTCGTCCAGCGGCTCCCCCAACTGCTGCTCCAACAGATCGAGCAGTTGGCGCCCACGACTACGTTCCGCCGAGGTCAGGGCGTCGAGCGGCTTGCCGATCTCGGTCTGCAAGCGTTGCAGTCGCTCGAAGACACCGCCGCGCTTCAGCTCGTCGAAGTAGGACTGCTGGAGTTCGACCGACAATGTTCGGCTCGCGTCGCGCAAACGCTCCACGACGTCTGCGCTCCGTTCAGCGAAAGGCAGCGCCTCCTGCGCGCGACCAAGAGAGTGAAGGCAAGCGGCCACGTTGTTGTGGCCCGTCGCCACACCGGGGTGGTCGCGGTCGCCATAGAGGCGAAGCCACATCGCCAAGGCCGCCTCGAACTTCGGCAGTGCCTCCTGCGCGCGACCAAGAGATTGAAGGCAATAGGCCACGTTGTTGTGGCCCATCGCCACGTCGGGGTGGTCGCGGTCGCCGGAGATACGAAGCTTCATCGCCAAGGCCGCCTCGAACTTCGGCAGCGCCTCCTGCGCGCGACCGAGAGATTCAAGGCAAGCGGCCAAGTTGTTGTGGCCCATCGCCACACCGGGGTGGTCGCGGTCGCCGTTGAGTCGAAGCAGCATCGCCAAGGCCGCCTCTGCGGCCCGCAGTGCCTTCTCAAAGTGAGAATCCTCGTGCAGCCCGTCACCTACCTCGGCGAGCCGCGCGGCGACGTCTTCAAGCTCCGCATCCGAGACTGCGCGCTCGACCAACGGCAGCAGCACACCGAGCGCCGGCTCCCATTCCTTCTTCTCGATGTGTGCGCGCGCCTTGGCCATCTCCGACGCGATGTCCTGCGCCGATGCGAGACCCGTCGTGATCCAGAGCGCGAACAGCGCGCCGCGAGAGAAGATCTTCGGCATGGAACTCCTGAAGACATCACCATAGGGCAATGGCCTTTGCCAGGCGCCATTCGCGGGTTGTCCACTGCCGGCATCACCCGGCGGCAGCGGTGCGCAGACTGGCACGCGGTCGTTCTCGTGGTGCGAGAGAGTTCCGAATGCTGTCGCCGCGTCGGGCCGACGTTGGTGCGGCAGGCGGACAGCGCCACACTTGCCTACGGCGACATGCCGACGCGCGCCGTCGTGCCGTGCGGCAGCACGTCGGCGATCAACCGCGCGCGTTCATTGTAGAGCGGGCGGCGGTCTTCAACTCCGCATGCCGGACACGACAGCTTGCAAGTGTGCCACGAAGCGATGCAGGTCGGCCACGACCTGGCCATGCACGCGAGCGAGCCGCACCGCCAACTCGTCCAACCTCACTGCATCGAATTCCACGGCATACGCGTGCCGGAAGAAGTGACGAAACGAGAGCAGAGCCTCGAGGTCAGGGATCACGGCCGGCGACAGAATCGCCGGTCTGGCATCCGCGAGTTCACGGCTTGCTCCAACCAGCAGATCCTTGTGCCAGGACGGGCCAACCGGCGGCAACGCGCCGATGACCCGTTCGACGCGTTCGAGCACGTTCTCGACCGCCGTGAAGTAACGGTGCAAGTCGACGGCGAGCATGCAGAGCAAGGCTCGGTCGGGTGATTGGCGCAGTTTCGGCTGCGCCTGGGCGCAGCCTCGCGCCACGGATTCGAGCACACTCGCGTCGGCAAGCAACTCGCTTGCAAGGCGCGCCAACTCGAGCCGGCGGCGCTCCTCAGCCAGCATCGCGCAACACCTCGCCTTCGGCCAGGATTCGGTCGCGCAGCGTCGGCGGCGCGTCCTCCAGACGCACCAGATCGACGGGTCGACCCGCGGCCGTCCAGGCCTTCGACATGGCTTCGAAAAACTTGCTGCCGGGCAATCCCAAGACGGCCAGGTCGAGATCGGAATCGTCGTCCGCCTCCCCGCGTGCCACGGATCCGAACAACACGACGCGCCCTGCCCCGAGACGGGCCAGCTCGTCGACGATCGCCGGCAAGCGGCTCCGGACTGCTAGCGCGGTGGCGCGCCGATGATCCTGCGACGCGCGCGCGACCTTTCGCTGGTGAACGATGAAGCGGTCCGCAGACATTGCCATCCGCAGGTTACTTGCGAGCCGACGCGATCACTAGGGGCGGTTCGCAGTGGACGCTACTCCGGGCTACCGATGTACAGGAACGGCGCCCAATAGAACGGCTCGGGGTGCTTCTGCCGCAGCGCCTTGCGCGCGGCGGTGAACGCGGCGAGGCGATCGGTCGCGCCGGCGGCGAGGCGTTGATAGAAGTCGGCCATCAGCTCTGCGGTCGACGCGTCGTCGACGGCCCACAGCGACGAGATCACCGACGACGCGCCCGCGAACAGGAAGCCGATCGGCAGCGCGAACGGCGCTTCGTCGCGTTGCGTCGGGCCGACGTTGGTGCGGCAGGCGGACAGCACCACGAGCTGCGTGCTGCCGAGTCGACCGCGCCAGTGATGCAGCAGGTCAGAGAGCTTGAGGAAGCCGTCGTCGGTGTCGGCGCTGAGCAGCGACTTCGGCTGCGACAGGATCAGCATCGACAGCGACTGGCCGGCGTACTCCTCGGCGATGCCGTGGCAGGCGAAGTGCACGAAGCGGGATTGTGCGGCGAGGTCGCGCACCGTGGCTTCCTTGGCGTCGGCGCCGAACAGCGTGCGCACGCGCGCGGGCTCGGCGAAGGTCCTGGCGACGGCCTGCACTTCGGCGACTGCACCGCGCAACGGCGGCAGCTTGCCGAGGCGTTCGAGGTCGCCCTTGCGGGTGACGAGCGCGAGCTTGGTGTCGCTCGACTGCGCGGCTTCCCACGCCGAGCGCGCCTTGCCCTGGCCAACCTGGATGCCGAGGAGACCGGGGTTGACGGTGAGGTCGAGGGTGGTGCCGGCGCGCCAGACGCGCAGCGCGACGGGTTCGAGCTTGCGCGTGCCCTCTTCGATGTCGGCGGTGAGTTGCTTGCGCACCTCGCTCAGCGTGGTCGCGTCGATCAGCTCCTTGCCGTCGTAGGCGGTGAGCACGTCGCCCGCGCGCAAGCCGATGCGCGCGCCTTCGCCGCCGTCGTTCACCTGCGCGACCAGCGTGCCTTGCTCGGGCGGCAGCGGCGCCGCGTCCTCGCCGCGCGGGTTGCCGACGGCGAGCAGATCGAGCGCCGTGTGGTCGTCGCCCTGCTGTGCGCGTTGTTGCCGCAGCCAGTGCAGCGCGCTGCCCGATGGCACGTAGGCGATTGCGGGGCCGACGTCGAGCCAGTGCAACGGCTTGCCGTCCTTGTCGCCGACGACCAGGGTCTCGAACGGCAACCGGTGCAGCGCGCGATGCGCGGCGATGAACACGCGTTTCTTGTCCTTGATCTGTTGCCAGACCGCGTCGGGGATCAGCGACGTGAACAGCTTGTGCGCGTGGCGGTCGGTGTCCGCCGCGCCAGGCGATGTCTTGCCAGCATCACGGCCACGGGGATCGGAGATCTGCACTTGTTCGATGCGTGCGATCCACGCCGCGAGCGATGACGCCAACGCCTCCGACCCTGCGGGCAGCCGATGCACAGCCACTTCGCCACTCGCCGCCGGAACCACGTAGAGCAGCGTCTCCTTCACATCGACCGTGAACTCCAGCAAGCACTCGTCAGCGCGCAGCGCCCCCTGGATCTCGGCGACCGTGCGCGGGCGACCGACCGGCAGCACGTCGGCGATCAGCCGCGCGCGTTCGTCGTAGAGCTGGCGGTGCTGCGTCGACAGCGTGCTCATGCGCGCGCGGAGTTCGGCGAGCGGCACGTCATGCTCCGGCGTCGGCGCAGCCGCGCCCTCGGTCAGCTTGCTCAGCTCGTGCAGCAAGCGGCTGTCCTCGCCATCCTTCGCCTGGAGTTCCGCGCGCAGTTCGACGATCCTCGCCGCGGCCCTGGTATCTCCGCGCAGCTTGGCGCGGCGTTCCGCTTCGTCGAGCGGTTCGCTGAACTGTTGCTCCAGCAGGTCGAGCAGCTGGCGCCCACGACTACGTTCGGCCGAGGCCAAGGCGTCGAGCGGATCGCCGGTTTCGATTTGCAAGCTCTGCAATCGCTCGAAGACACCGCCGCGCTTTAGCTTATCGAAGTAGGACTGCTGGAGTTCGGCCGACAGTGTCTTGCTCGCAGTGCGCAGACGCTCCACCAGGTTCGCGCTTCGTTCAGCGAAAGGCAGCGCCTCCTGCGCGCGACCAAGAGATTCAAGGCAATAGGCCACGTTGTTGTGGCTCATCGCCACATCGGGGTGGTCGTGGTCGCCGTAGAGACGAAGCCACATCGCCAAGGCCGCCTCGAACTTCGGCAGTGCCTCCTGCGCACGACCTAGAGACTCAAGGCAACCGGCCACGTTGTTGTGGCTCCGTGCCACCTCGGGGTGGTCGCGGTCGCCAAAGAGACGAAGCTTCATCGCCAAGGCTGCCTCGTACTTCGGCAGCGCCTCCTGCGCGCGACCAAGAGAGTGAAGGCAAGCGGCCACGTTGTTGTGGCTCTCCGCCACGTCGGGGTGGTCGCGGTCGCCGTAGAGCCGGAGAGACATCGCCAAGGCCGCCTCGTACTTCGGCAGCGCCTCCTCCGCGCGACCAAGAGATTGGAGGCAATAGGCCAGGTTGTTGTGGCGAGTCGCCACACGGGGGTGGTCGCGGTCGCCGTAGAGACGAAGCCACATCGCCAAGGCCGCCTCGCACTTCGGCAGTGCCTCCTGCGCGCGACCAAGAGATTCAAGGCAATAGGCCACGTTGTTGTGGCTCATCGCCACATTGGGGTGGTCGCGGTCGCCGTAGAGACGAAGCCACATCGCCAAGGCCGCCTCGTACTTCGGCAGCGCCTCCTGCGCGCGACCAAGAGATTGAAGGCAAAGGGCGACGTTGTTGTGGCACAACGCCACATCGGGGTGGTCGAGGTCGCCGAAGATACGGAGCCGCATCGCCAAGGCTGCCTCGTGCTTCGGCAGCGCTTCCTGCGCGCGACCAAGAGATTGAAGGCAACGGGCCACGTTGTTGTGGCTCTGCGCCACATCGGGGTGGTCGCGGTCGCCGTAGAGGCGAAGCCGCATCGCCAAGGCCGCCTCGAACTTCGTCAGCGCCTCCTGCGGGCGACCAAGAGATTGAAGGCAATGGGCGACGTTGTTGTGGCCCCACGCCACATCGGGGTGGTCGTGGTCGCCAAAGATACGAAGCCGCATCGCCAAGGCAGCCTCCTACTACCGCAGAACCTACAGATCGCAACAGAGACCTTTAAGAAAACAGTCTAACTATATGT
>JANPER010000083.1:0-38501 GCA_031423015.1 Planctomycetota bacterium
CAGTTTGGGCTGGCCCGCGACGTCCGTGGCGGCGTTGCCCGTCCTCGGCGTAGTCCCTGGAATACGACTGCGGCGGGCGCCTTGCCACGAACGCCGCGGACTCACCCCAAACTGCGTACTTATTGTTTGTCGAGCCCTTAGGGCGGCGATCGCCGACGCTCACTTGGCGCGGATCATCGCCAAGAACTCGCGCCGCGTCGCCTCGTTCTGCCGGAACGCGCCGAGCATGTGGCTGGTCACCGTCGCCACGCCGGGCTTGTTGACGCCGCGGCAGGTCATGCACATGTGCTCGGCCTCGATCACCACGGCGACGCCGAGCGGCTTGAGCACGCGGCTGATCGCCGACGCGATCTGCACGGTGAGCTTCTCTTGGATCTGCAAGCGCCGCGCGAACGCGTCGACCACGCGCGCGATCTTGCTGATGCCGACCACGCGCCGGTTGGGGATGTAACCGACGTGCGCCCGCCCGACGAACGGCACCATGTGGTGCTCGCAGTGCGACGCGAGCGGGATGTCGCGCAGCGTCACCATCTCGTCGTAGCCGTCGATCTCGGTGAACGTGCGCTTCAGGATCTCGTCGGGGTCAGCGGCGTAGCCGGCGAAGAACTCGCGGTAAGAACGCGCGACGCGACCCGGCGTCTGCAACAAGCCTTCGCGCGTCGGATCGTCGCCCGCCCAGCGAATCAGCGTGCGCACCGCGGCTTCGACCTCTTGCTGGCTGGGCATCGGCAGCGCGGCAGGAGTCGCAGCGTGGTCAGGGTCGGCAACTCGGCCCGCGGCGGCCACGCGGCGCGTTGCGGGCGCACGCCGCTCGGGGCGCGCGCGGTTCATTCCGTCAGGCATCTCTTCGGCAGTCACGTGAAAACCTAGGGTGCTCGTGCGGGCGAGCGGGCAGGAGGTTTAGCCGCTTTCAGGCCGCGTCGGAAGCCACGCGTCGACTTCTTGTCGCCAGTCGCCGATGGCACGGCGAGGAAGACACGCAGACTCTTGCCCTGCACGAGCGCAACACGCCGCGACCTTCACCCTTTCCGCGACTCGCCGCGCCAGGCATCATCCGCCGCGGAGACCATGCCTGTGCCCATCCGCATCTACAACACCCTGACGCGTACCGTCGACGACCTCTGCCCGCTGACGCCAGGCCGCGTGGGCATGTACCTCTGCGGCCCCACGGTCTACGACGATTGCCACATTGGCCACCTGATGGGCCCGGTGTTGTTCGACGCCATCGCGCGCTGGCTGCGGGCGCGCGGCTACCAGGTGCGCTTCGTCAACAACATCACCGACATCGACGACAAGATCATCAACCGCGCCAACCGCACCGGCGAAGACTGGCGCGCGATCACCGTGCGCTACACGCGCCAGTACTTCTCCTTCCTCGAGCGCCTGCACGTCGACACCATCACCGATCACCCGCGCTGCACCGAGTTCATCCCGCAGATGGTCGCGTTCACGCAAGAACTGCTGCGCCGCGGCCGCGCCTACGTGGCCGGCGACGGCGTGTACTACGACGTCAGCCAGCAACCCGGCTACGGCAAGCTCAGCGGCCGCAAGCTCGAAGACATGCAGGTCGGGCGCGGCGACGCGCCGAGCGACCTGCGCCATCCGGCCGACTTCGCGCTGTGGAAGATGGCCAAGCCGGGCGAGCCCACTTGGGACAGCCCGTGGGGTGCTGGCCGACCGGGCTGGCATGTCGAGTGCAGCGTCATGGCGTCCGAGCTGCTCGGTACCGAGTTTGACATTCATGCGGGCGGCGACGACCTCAAGTTCCCGCACCACGAGAACGAACTGGCGCAGAGCGAGGCGTGCGGCCATCGCTACGCACAGCTGTGGATGCACAACAACCTGGTGCAGTACGGCGGCAAGAAGGTCGCCAAGAGCGATTCGCGCATGCAGGATCCGGTCTTCGCGCAGCAGTTTCAGGCGCGCTGGCTGATCGAGACCTACGGCGCGCCGACGCTGCGCTTTTTCTTGCTGCGCGGCCACTACCGCCGGCCGATCGACTTCGAGCCGGGCAACCTGGAAGCGACGCGCAAGGGGCTGGTGCGGCTCGCCGAGCTGATCGGCGACGGCCTCGACGTGCCGACGGCGACGAACGACGTGCTGCATCGGTCGCTGGGAAGCACGGCCGCGCGAGCGCGCGCCGCGTTCTGCGCCGCGATGGACGACGACTTCAACACCGGCGAAGCGCTGGCCGCGTTGTTCACGCTGGCCAATCACCTGCGCAAGGCAGACGCCGCGGAACGCGCCGAGGGCGCGTTGGCGCTGCGCGACCTCGGTCGCTTGCTCGGGCTGTTCTTGCCGGGCGACGCCGCGCAACTGCGCAGCGGCGGCGGCGAGACATCGGGCGTCGTCGACGGGCTGATGCAGTTGATCGTCGAGCTGCGGCAGGACGCGCGCGCGCGCAAGGACTTCGCTTCGGCGGACAAGATCCGCGACGCGCTCGGCCAGTTGCAGATCGCGATCAAGGACGGCAAGGACGGCACGTCGTGGGAGCGCGGGGCGTAGCCGAGCGCGCGTCGACAGCGGCTGCGCGAGGGCCGGGAGCCAGCGTGTCGGCGTCCTGAGCTGGCCGGCTTGCGGTCGGCCGGGTTGCTACGCCTCGCGATCTCTCCTAGCCTGCCCGTGTTCTGTGCACTCACCGCGCATCCAGCGCGACCTCCTGCTCCTAGTCTCTCTTCCATGCTGACCGCCCTTCTCCTGTTGGCCGCTGCGTTCCCGCAGGGCCAATCCAATCCCCGCGTCGTCATCAACGAGTTCCAGTACGACGACAATCTCGTCGACGACTACGAGTTCATCGAGCTGTACAACAAAACGGCCAACCCCGTCGACATCAGCGGTTGGACGGTGCAAGCGTTCGAGTTCGACACGGGCACGCAGACGCCCATCAACTACGCCACGTTCACCGTACCGGCCAGCACGACGCTGCTGCCGGGCGCCTACTACGTCATGGGCTCGGCCCTGGTGCCCAACGTGCAACAGGTGATCGGCGCGACCGCGATCTTCCGCGACGAACTGGGCGGTTTCGTGCTGAAGGACAACACCGCGACCATCGAGGACACGGTCTTCAAGGAAACCAACAAGGGCATCTGGGCTGGTGCCCCCATCGAAGGACCTGGTCTTTGGGGCAACCATCGCTCGGGTCGCGAAGACCTCCTGTTCTCGTCGTGGTCGCGGCGAACCGATGGCGCCGACACGAACAACAACGGCCGCGACTTCATCAACACCACGGCCACCCCGGGCGCCACGAACAACCGCGCCAGCATCCTGACGTACGCCGACAACTTCGATAGCTACGTCGGCGGCGCGCTGCTGCCGCAGTGGGCCGGTTCGTTCAAGGAAGTGCGCGTGACCGATCCGGTGGCCGCCAACAACTTCAATCCCAACCCGATCGCAGCCTCGCCGCAGGGCGGCCTGTGCGCGATCGCGTGGGACGACCTCGGCGGTGGCAACAGCAACCAGTTGCTCAGCGCGGTGGGTAGCAACTTCACGATCGAAGCCTGGGTCTACTTCGATGCCACGCTGACGCCGGTGAGCGAACTCGACGCCTGGAGCCTCGGCGCGCAAGGCACCTGCGAGTCGTTCTACAACCTGCCGGATCCGGAGCGCACGGCCGGCCGCCTCGCCAACGGCAACACCGGGGTGTCGTGGACTCTCCTGCGCAACAGCCTCGAGACCGCGCTCTATCTGATCGACCACAACGACGGCGGCAACGACTGGGTGGTGCTGGGCAAAATCCCGATCGTGGCCGGCACGTCGGATGGCTGGCGGCGCCTGCGCCTCCAGGTGAACGGCACCTTCGTCGAGGGTCGTTTTGGCGGCACCTATGGCGGCCGTGACGGCACCTTGATCGCGGGACGCATCGCCGCTGGCGGCGTGGGCGGGGTCTACATCGGCTACCGCGAACTGTTGGTGGCCAACGGTACGGCCCGCCCATTCACCTGCGACCAACTGGAGATCAAGGTCGGCAACGCCGCCGTCGAGCACTACGCAGCCCCGCTGGCGACCACGGTCGCGACGCCGAAGGTCACGCCGCGCGGCTTCCCGTTGATCGGCGATCCAGGCTACGGCATGGACTTCAGCGGCCTGGTGCCCAACTCGCTCTGCATCTTGGTGGTGAGCACGTCCCGCTTGGTGCCCGGCTTGCCCCTGACCCCGTTCGGTGCCCCGCCCGGAGCGCAGCTGGTGGTCGCGCCGACGATCTTGTTGAACGTGGTAGCCACGGCGCAAGGCACGCTGCCCGTGCCGCTGGGCCTGCCACCCGCGCCCAGCTTCATCGGCGCCGTGATCACTTCCCAACTCCTCAACGTCGACGGCGCGCTGCCGTTCGCGCTGCCCATCGGCCACACCGATGGCGTTGAGTTGATCATCGGCAGCAACTGAGCTTCTCCTGCCGCGGTTCTTCGCGTGGCGCGAAGATTCGGTTGGCGGCAGCGGCAGGAGAAGCGACCCAGAAACAACAGCGTCGGCGGCCTCTTTTGGTCGGCGCTGCGCCGACATCAGCCTCGTTGGCTGTGGCCGCCGGCCACGCTGAGCATCAGATAACTCGCAGGCCGGCCGCCACACTCTCGTCGGCCTGCGGCAGCTCGATGCGCATGTCTTGCAGCGTGTCGACGAGGATCTCGCTGATCACCAGATCGCGATACCAGTTGCGATCGGCCGGCACGACGTACCACGGCGCGCGTTCGGTGCTGGTCGCGGCCAGCGCATCGGCATAGGCGCGCATGTAATCGTCCCAGTGTTCGCGCTCGGTGAGGTCCTTGGCGTTGTGCTTCCAGCGCTTTTGCGGGTCGTCGATGCGCGCTTGCATCCGCTCGCGCTGCTCGTCTTTGCTGATGTGAAGGAAGAACTTGAGCACGTGCGTGCCCGCATCGACCAGCAACCGCTCGAACGCAGCGATATGCGCGTAGCGCGCTCGCCAGCGCTCTTCCGGCACCAGGCCGTGCACGCGCACGATGAGCACGTCCTCGTAGTGGCTGCGGTTGAAGATCATGATCTCCCCGTTGCCCGGCACGTGCGGATGCACCCGCCACAAGAAATCGTGTGCTAGCTCCAACGCCGTCGGCGCCTTGAAGCACTGCACCTTCACGCCCTGCGGGTTGACGCCGCCAAACACCGCGCGGATCGTGCCGTCCTTGCCACCCGCGTCCATCGCCTGCAGCACGACGAGCAAGCGGTGCTTGCCCTCGGCATACATCGCCAGCTGCAGGCCTTCGAGCTTGTCATTCAGCTTGGCAAAGCGCGCCTTGCCGGCGTCTTTGTCGCCGTCGAACGCAGCGAGGTCCCTTGGATCGTGCTCGCGCAATTCGAGCTTGCCGGGCCGTACGCGGTAGCGGTCGTAGTTCACCATTGGCGCAGCCTACGATCAGCGCGCGCCGGCGCCATCGTGTCGTGCGGACTCACGACCGCTCGAACTTGGCGCGTGACGGGACGCGTCCGTGACGGCATCATCCTGCCCTCGTCAGCCGTGTTCGCGGCAACGGTCGCGGCGGCTGTGTCTCGTTCCCCTCTCGTCAGGAGAGCACATGCGCACACTCGTCACGACCGCCGCCATTTTGTTGGCGGCCTCCCTGCCCGGTCAAGATGACAGATTCGCCGTCACGGCGGCTGGCTTTGCCAATGACCAGGCCGGCAAGCCGACGCGCTTCGAAGACCGCGTCGTCGTCAAGTTCAAACACGCGTACGCCGTCGGCGACCTCGTCGCCGCGCTCGCTGCCGCAGGTCTGCGACACTTGGAGACCGGCTACGGCGGCCACTTCGAGGTCATCGGCGTGCCCACCGGCACGGTCGATGCCTTCGTGAGCTGGCTAGGCCGCCAAGGCATCGTCGACTACGCCGAGGCCGACGGCATCGCCTACACCACCGGCGGCAATGGCGCGGTTGGCCCAGCCTTGCGGCCGGCGCTGATCCCTGACGATCCGTTCTTCAGCCCGTACCAATGGAACTTCTTCGACCAGGGCATGACCAGCGGCAGCGCGGTGAGCAACTTTGGCGTCAACGGCGTGACCGCGTGGAACACCAGCAGCGGCAGCAATGTCATCGTCGCCATCGTCGACACCGGCATTGCCTACGAGAACTTCGGCGGCTTCACGCAAGCGCCTGACCTCGTCGGCGCGACCTTCGTGTCGCCCTTCAACTTCGTCAACAACACCACGCACGCCAACGACGACAACGGCCACGGCACGCACGTGGCCGGCACGGTGCGGCAATCCACCAACAACGCCCTCGGCGTCGCCGGCCTGGCCTTCGGCGCGCAACTGATGCCGGTGAAGGTGCTGAACAGCGCCGGCAGCGGCAGCCTCACCGCGATCGCCAACGGCATCAACTGGGCTGCAAGCCACGGCGCCAAGGTCATCAGCATGAGCCTCGGCGGCTCGGTCGGCTCGACGACCTTGTCGAACGCCGTGGTGAACGCCTGGAACGCGGGCTGCGTGCTGTGCGCGGCTACCGGCAACACCGGCCGCAGCGGCGTGAGCTACCCCGCCCGTTACACCAACTGCATCGCGGTCGGCGCCACGCGCTTCGACGGTGCCCGTGCCGGCTACTCGACGTTCGGCACCGGCATCGACGTGGTGGCGCCCGGCGGCGACGTCGGGGTCGATCAGAACGGCGACGGCTTCGGCGACGGCATCCTGCAGCAGACCTTCGCCACCGGCTCGCCCACGGTGTTCGCCTACTACTTCTTCCAGGGCACCTCGATGGCCACGCCACACGTTGCCGCCATCGCCGCGATGGTGATCGCCAATCGCCCGGCGTACACCAACGCGCAGGTGCGCAGCGCCATCGAGACCAGCTGCCGGGACCTCGGGTCGTCGGGCTACGACACGCGTTTCGGCAATGGACTGGTGAATGCGGCCGCGGCCCTGACGCGCTGATTCACAAGAAGCTCAGCGCGCCGCCGGTTCCCCCGCCTTCGGCTTGCGCGGCGCCGGCAGGTAGTGCGTACCAAACTCCGGCCGCGACGAGTCCAACGCGTAGGCGGCGCGCGCGCGCAGGAAGTCGACGACGTGCTGGCTCGGGATCGCGAAGTTCAAACCCTGCAGGCCCATGTAGCCCGACGAGTTCACCCCCACCACTTCGCCGCGCAGGTTGAACAGCGGGCCGCCGGAGTTGCCGGGGTTGATCGGCACGGTGATCTGGAAGTGGGTGAAGCCGTTGAAGGTGCGGTTGTCGACGCTGACGATGCCGTTGCTCACCGTACGTTCGAGACCGATCGGGGTGCCGATCGCGTACACGCGGTCGCCGACCTGCATCTTGTCGCTGGCGCCGAGGAACACGGGGGTCAGCGTCACGCCCGCCGGCGGCTCCAGCTTGATCAGCGCCAGGTCGACGGCTGGGTTGATCGCGATGACCTTCACCTTGCGGATGGTCTTGAGGTCGTAACCATTCTTGCTCTTGAGATAGAGCGTGACGTTGACCTCGGTCTCGCCGTCGACGACGTGGAAGTTGGTCACCGCGTAGCCGTCGCGGCTGGTGATGAACCCCGAGCCTTGGCCCGCGGGGCTCTCGATCTTGATCACGCCGGCCTCGACCGCGGCGGCACCCTCGGCGATCGAACGCTCGGGCAGATCGGCGCGCGCGAACACGTCTTCTTTCTCCACGCGCGACGCGGTGCCGGCGACTGCCTCCTGGCGCACCACATCGGCGAGGGGAATGCGCAGCACGTCGAAGCCGAGGTCGATCCACACCGCGTCGGCGGTGGTCTTGACCAACGGCCCGGTGACGCTCCGCCCGTCGGCGAGGTGAACGCTGTGCAACGCCGCAAGCGGCGGTGCCGGCTCCGTCTCGGGCGACACGACGGACGCGGCCCCTGGCGTACTCGGCATCGGTGCCGGGGGCGTCTGCGCCGCAACCGAACTCAGCAGAAGGAGCGACCCCGAAGTCACCAGAAAGCGCCGCGCCAAGGTTGCGACCTGCATCACCGGCACAATAGTCTGCGCACCTGATGATTGCAGCTCGCAGGAGGATGTCATCCCGCATGCACCGCCTCTGGCCCCAGTGTGGCGCACGCGGCCTCGGCGCGACCCTGCTGCCGCTCGTCGTGCTGTCCGCGGCCCAGGTGCCAGCGCAACGCAGCCCGGCCCCGATCGACGCGGCGCTGCGCGCGCGCTTTGGCTTCACCGGCCCGCTGATCGAGAAGATCGGCGAAGGCGCCGCGCTGCTGCACGTCGGCCGTGTCGCACCGAGCGACCAAGGCGCCCGCGCCGTCTTGTGCAACGCCCACCGCGCTCGCCTGGAAGCGTGGAAGGTGCAGGGTGAGCGCACGGAGAAAGTCGACTGGCCGCTGGACACTGGCCTCGCCGGGTTGGCGCTGGCGGACGTCGACGGCGACGGCAACGCCGAGGTGCTGCTCGTCGACGACGCCGGCCGTCTCCGCGTGCAGCGTCAAACTGGCGGCGCTGCGCGCACGCCGATCGAGGTGGGCAAGCCCGCGTTCTCACACTGCCTGCGCACCGGCGACGTGAGCGGCGACGGCAAGGTCGACGCCATCGTGCTGACGGAAGACGGCCTGCGCGTGGTCACCGATCTGGGCGGCGAGCCGCAGGTGAGCGACGCGGCACCGCTCGGAGGCGCGCGACCGAGCGCGTTCTACATCCACGACGTCGACGGCGATGGCCGGCTCGACGTGCTGGTTACGGTGCGCGCCGAACGCATGGCGCTGCGCGTGAAGCTCGGCACCGGCGACGCCCTGCGGCCATTTGGCGCGTGGCTGGTGTTCGACCCGCCCGAACTCGCCGCCGCCTTTCCCGGCAGCGGCGTGCAGGGCGCGCACCTGGCCACGCTGGAGGCACCGCACCGCAGGGTGGTCGAGTACGCGCTGACGCGCGAACAGACCGACGTGCCCGCGGCGCAGCTCTCGTCGCTCGCTGGTAGCGCCACCGGCGGCCGGCCATACGCGTACGGCGATGTCGATGGCGACGGCGATCATGACTTGGTGGTCGCGCAGCCGGACCGCGCGCAGACGACCTTCTTGTTGGAGGACAAGGGCGCGTTCACGCCACGCAGTGCGGCAACGTTGGCCGGCGTGACGTCGCTCTGTCTCACCGACGTCGACGGCGACGGCAAGATCGACCTCGTGCTCGCCAGCCCCGACGAGGACGCGTTGGCGTGGAAGAGCGGCGCCGCGGCGTTCGACGCGTTCCCGCAACGCTTACCCAGCGCAGACAAGCCAGTGGCGGTCGCCGCGGATGGCGAATCGCTGCTGTTCTTGGCGCGCAACGACAAGCGCGAAGCGGCGCTCTACCGGCTGGAGCGCGGTTCGACCGCGGCCAAGAAGGTCGCCGACCTCGGCCGCCTGACCGCCGACCCGACGCGCTTGCACGTCGGCCAGCTCGATGATGCTGCGGGGAACGATGTCGCCTGTGTCGTGCCCGGCGTCGGCTTGCGCGTGTTGTTCGCGCAGAACGACGGCAGTCTGAAGGGCAGCGACACGGCGCCCGCGTTCACCAAGAAGCTCGACGACGGCGCGCTCACCACGGTGGCACGCGGTCAAGGCATGGCACTGGTGGTGACGCGCGACAGCTTCGCGCGCACGTTTCACTTCGACGCCGCGGGGCAACCCGTGATCTTGCGGCAAGACAACCCGCCGCCCGGCGCCGACGCGCTCGGCCTGCTGGCGGACGGCGCCGAGGGCGCGCGCTTCGTGCTGGACCCCAAGTCGCAACGCGTCTACCGGCTCGACGGCAAGAAGGCGCCGATGGCGATGCGCGTGCCGGCCACCGGGATCACGCACCTGCTGGCGCACGGCGGCGACGCTCTGTGCCTGTGCAGCGAGGGCGTGGTGCGCGTGTCGTTCGACCAGCCGCTCGGCTTGCGCCGCGTGCGCAGCGCCGAGCCGCCCACCGACAAGTCGGCGTTCTTCGCCGGCTTTGCCGCCGACCTCGACGGCGACGGCGTGAACGAGCTGGCGATCATGGACGCGCACGAGAACAGCCTGCACGTGTTCATCGCCGCCGCGGGCGACCTGCGGCGCGCGCTGTCGTTCCCCATCTTCGAGCGCACCGACTCGGCGCGCACTACCGCCGAGCCGCGCGCCTTCGCCACCGGCGATCTCGACGGTGACGGCCGCACCGATCTGGCGTTCCTTTGTCACGACCGACTACTGATCTACTTGCAGGAGAACTGAACTGATGCGCTGCATGCTCCTTCCGCTGTTGTTCCTTGACGCGCTGCCGGCGCAGGACACGCTCGCCAAGCACCCCGAGGGCGCTTTCTTGGTGATGGAATGCGACGGTCCCGGCCGTTGGCCCGAACGCTTCGCCGGCACCCGGTTGCAAGCACTGCTGCAGAGCAAGCGCTTCGCCGAGGTCTTCGCACCGCTGCGCAAGCAACTCGACGCGCAACTCGCACACGCCCAGAAGGAGGCCCCGTTCAACGTCCAGGCAGCTTGGGACGGCGCGATGGCCTTCGCTGGCAAACTGCGCGTGGCGTTGCTGTTCGAGTTGGACGATGACTCGACGCCCAAGGTCGCCGCATACCTCGCCGCCGAGCCCGACGCCAAGACTGACCTGGCGGCGCTATGCAGCGAGATCGAGACGCTGGTCTTGGCCAAGAAGGACCACAAGGCCGTGCCGCAGCACCTCGCCGGCATCGACTGGCTGGCTGGCACACAAGGTGACGTGACTGTGACCGTGCCGCGCATGGTCGGCGACGAGGCGGTCACCCTGTTCTTCACGCCCGGCAACGAGACCGCGGTGCAGAAGCTGTTCGCCAAGGCGCCGCCGATGGTCGCTGCCAACGAGCGCGCACCGGCGCTGCACATCCAGATGGACGCGGATCAGCTCATTCGCGCGCTCGTCGCGAGCCAAGGCGGGGCGGACAAGGAGCGGATGGAGCAGTTCATGCGCCAGCTCATCGGCACGCTGGGCCCATTCGACATCCGCCTCGGCGCCGAAGGCAAGTTCACCGACTTCACGGCGAACATCAGCTACGTGGGTGAGCCCAGCCCGATGTTCGCCCTCATGGCGCCGGTGCGCGACAAGCCCCCCGCGCTCCTCGACTACGTGCCGCGCCAGCACCCGGCCTTCGCGTGTGGCGCCGCCGACCTCGGCCAGCTCGAGGTCTTGGCCAAGAAAATGTTGGCCTTGGTTCCCGAGGGCGAGATCGACTGGCCCGGCCTCGAGGCCATGGTCGAGGAGCATGCGGGCGTGCGCCTGAGTCAGGACATCTTCGCGCACCTGGGCAACGAGTACGTGTGGCTCAGCTCGCCGCAAGTCGACGACGAACTCGAGGCCAACGAAGTGACCCTGCAGTTTGGACCGGTCAACGGCGCTTGCCTCGGACTCGCGCTCGAGGACGGCGCCGCGTTCGCGCGGTCGATCGAGACGATCCTCGACAAGACCGGCGTGGCGCGCACGCGCAAGACGGAGAAGTACCGCGACCTCGACGTGCACCGCCTCACCCTGCCCGTGGTGAACGAGAAGCTCTACTGGGCGATCACCGACAAGCTGTGGGTGCTGGGGATCGGCGACCACGGCCAAAAGAACCTGCAGGGTCTGCTGGACGGCGCTGCCGCCGCGGCGCGCGGCGAGGCACCGGCGGCCTTTCCGCGCCCGCTCACCGAGCGGCTGGCGGTGGCCAGGCCGAAGTACGCGAGCCTCTCGTTCCAATCCATGGCGCAGCTCATCCAGACCGTCAAGGGCGCGCTGTCGGCCCTCGAAGGTGGAGGCGCGTTCGAGGTCCAGGAGCAAGAGACCGAAGGAGACCAGCCTGCGACTCCCCCCGCCGCGGCCACGCCGCCCTTCAGCATGCAGGTCGTGATCGACATGCTGGATGGCCTGAAGACGCTGCTGCGCGAGCACGACGTCGAGCAGGCGTTGACCCTGACCTACCACGAGCGCGATCGCGTCGTGCAGCGGACGATCTGGTAGCGCCGGCCATGCAACTCGCCACTCTCGACTGGGTCATCATCGCCGCATACTTCGCGCTGTCGCTCGGCATCGGCTTGGCGTTCAAGAGCCGTGCCAGCGAGAGCATGGTGTCGTACTTCGCCTCGGGGCGCAGTCTGCCGTGGTGGATCGCCGGCACCTCGATGGTGGCCACGACGTTCGCCGCCGACACGCCGCTCGCGGTCACCGAGCTGGTGGCCAAGAACGGCCTCGCCGGCAACTGGTTTTGGTGGGCATTCGCGTTCGGCGGCATGCTCACGGTGTTCGTGTTCGCCAAGCTGTGGCGGCGCGCCGAGGTGATCACCGACGTCGAGCTGATCGAGCTGCGCTACGGCGGCAAGCCGGCCGCGTTCCTGCGCGGGTTCCGCGGGATCTACGTCGCGGTGGTGATGAACTCGATCGTCATCGGTTGGGTGACGCAGGCGATGGCCACGGTGCTGAAGGAGACCGTGCTGTTCGACCTACCCAAGGACAGCACCACCGACTTCTGGTTGGTGGCGGCGATGCTGGTGATCACCGGCATCTACAGCGTGATCTCCGGCATGTGGGGCGTGGCGATCACCGACGTTTTGCAGTTCGTGATCGCGATGGCGGGTTGCATCGCGCTTGCGGTGATCGCGGTGGCGCACGTGGGCGGCATCGACGCGCTGCAAGCGAAGGTCGTGGCCAACTTCGGCAGCGACCAGGCGCTGAGCTTCCTGCCCGACTTCAGCGCCGTGGACCCTTGGATGCCGTTCGGCGTGTTCGCTTGCTTGGTGATGACACAATGGTGGGCCACGTGGTACCCCGGCGCCGAGCCGGGCGGCGGCGGCTACATCGTGCAGCGCATGGCAGCCTGCAAAGACGAGCGCCACGCGGTAAAGGCGACGCTGCTGTTTCAGATCGCGCACTACTGCCTGCGGCCGTGGCCGTGGATTCTGGTCGCGTTCGCGGCACTAGCCATGCACCCCGAGATCCGCACCTGGGCGACGGCGCCCGCGTCAGCGGGTCTGCCCAATCCCGGCAACGCCTATCCGATGCTGATCCGCGAGCTGGCGCCGGTCGGCCTGCGCGGGTTGTTGTTGGTCACGTTCGCGGCAGCGTTCATGTCGACCATCAGCACGCAGATGAACTGGGGCGCCAGCTACTTGGTGAACGACGTGTATCGCCGCTTCATTGCGCCGGGTGCCAGCGATCGCCAGTTGATCCGCGTCTCGCGGTGGGCGTCCGCGCTCGTGCTGCTGCTCGGCGGTGGCGTGGCGTGGTTCATGGTGGTGCACCAGGTGAAGGTGAGCGACGCCTGGTCGTTCCTCGCGGCGCTCGGCGCCGGAGTCGGCGTGGTGTTCATCCTGCGCTGGTTCTGGTGGCGCATCTCGGCATGGAGCGAGATCACCGCCATGGTTGCCTCGGTCGGCATCTTCGCCGGCGTGAAGGCTTGGCAAGAGGGCCTGCCGCCGAGCGACCGCATGGCCGAGCAGTACACCAGCGCCCTGGTCGCGGTCTCCACGCTCTTGCTGTGGCTCTTGGTGACGTTCCTCACGCGGCCCGAGGCCAAGGAGCACCTGGTCGCCTTCTACCGCAAGGTCCGCCCCGACGGCCCCGGCTGGGGCGCGGTGGCTGCCGCGGCTCCTGACGTGCGACCCGACGGCACCCTCGGCCTGTCGCTCTTGTGCGCGGTGCTCGGCACCGCCGCCGTCTGGCTGACGTTGCCAGGCATTGGCGCGGTGATCTTTGCGCGCTACGGCGACGCCGCGCTGTGCCTTGGCGGCGCGGCGATCGCGCTGACGGTGCTGCTCATGCTGTTGCCGCGCTTGCAGCCGCGCGGCTGATCACTTGCCGATCTTCGGCGTCAGCTACTTCGGCTTCACGAGGGGCGTGAAGTAGCGGTAGTAGACCTCGAGGCTGAGCACACACATCGCCGTGGTGTAGGCGCGGTCGCGGTCGGTGTCGCCGGCGTAGTCGGCGTACTCGTCGATCGGCGCAAACGAGCCGTCGTCGCTCTGACCTTCGAGCAGCACGCGCTTGAGAGCCGTGTTCCACGCTTCCCACACGTCGCCGCCGGCGAGGAAGCAGGCGAGCGAGCCGTAGTACCAGAAGTACACGTTGCCGCGCGCCCGCAGGACGAACTCGTCGAGGCTATGCCGACGGAACGCGGTCGGCGCGCGCTCGAGGATCCAGGCGCTCGCGGCGCGCACGCGCTCGTCGTCGCGGTCGGCGCCCAGCAGGAGCAAGCAGAACACGGAGGCCGGCGTCGAGCCCGGCAAAGTGCGCCACTCTGATTCCAGCCGGCTCGGCTCACGGCTGTACAGGAAGTTGCCGCGCTCGGCGTCGAACATGCGCCACAGGAACGCCTCGGCGTCGGCGAGCGCCGGCGGTGGCACGTCGAGGCCGCTCATCTGCGCTGACTTCAGCGCCATCACCATCCACGCAGTGATCGAAGTCCGCGCGTAGCGATCTTCCGGGCGCAGCGTCGGCGAGTAGTAGCCCCACCCACCGTGGTTGCGGCGGTCGCGACCACGGTTCTGGTTGCGCAGCATCCAGGCCACTGCCTGCTCTACCGGCGCGCGCAACGCTGCGTCCTTGGTGATCGCGTAGCACTCGGCCAAGGCATACGTCGTGATGCCATGGCTGTAGCTCGAGGTCTCCCCGAAGTGTCCACTGTCGGGGTCCTGCTGGGCGAGCAACCAGGCGAGTGCCTTGCGCACGGTGGCCGCGTGCGGCGTGTCGCTGTCCTGCGTGTGGCCAGCGCCGAGGAACGCGAGCACACACAGGGCGCTCTTGCCCACCCACACCTCGCCGTACTTCTCGTGCGGGCGCCGGCGCTTGCCCCACGCACCATCGTCGCGCTGGATCGACGCCAAGTACTCGAGGCCCTTGCGCACCGCGGCCTCGGTTTCTTCCGAGCCACCGAACGCCTCGAGCGCGATGACCTTCTGCGGCCCAAAGCGGCTGCGATACAGCTCGGGCAGCGCCGCCACGTGCTGCGTGTCGCTGGCGCTGGCCCGCAGCGAAGGCAAGAGCGGCAACAGCGAACCGGGCGGCAGGATGCCGCGCGCGACCTCGGCCAAGCCTTGGTCGCGCAGCGTGCGATGCGGCGACGCCACCAAAGCGGCAACCAACGACGTCGGCAACGCGACCAAGCTGGTGGTCGCGATCGCCTGCGAGGCACGCGCCGGCTGCGGTGCGGCCGGCGACGCCGTGGGCGCAACTGCGGCGCGGTCGTCGCGCAACGCCACCTTGGGTGACGGGCCCGAGGGCCCGGTCAAGACGGGTGCTTCCCGCCGCGCGGCGGCAGCGGCGATCAGGGGTGCGCTCAGCGCGCTGGTTTGAGCTGGGGTCGGAAGGACCGAGTCGCGCAGTCCATCGCCGTGCGCCGCGGACGCGCGTGCGCTCGGCGCGGCGATTGCCGGCGCGGGCCCGGCCAAGGCCGTCGTCGCCAGCTGCTGCGGCACGGATTGCACCGTCATGGCGACGCTGCTCGCACCCTCTGCAGCCACCGCATCGCTGACCTCCCGCAGGTGCACGCTCGGCGCGGCCAGCTCGGGTGTCGGCGACGGGCCACTGGCCTGGCGCCGCGGCGTCGCTGCGGCTGTCGCCATGGGAGCAGCCAAGACGTCGCGCGGGCCAACCACCGTCGCGGCCGCGTCGCCGCCAAGCGGCGCGGCAGCGCGCAGCGCGGTCACCGGCGCCGCGCCCGGCTGCATGAGATCTTCGGCCAAGGCGCGCGTGGCCATGGTGCCGGAGCTGGGCGCCTGCACGCGAGTTGCAGCCAGCGCCTGCGCCGGTCGATCGTCGAGCGCCTTCATCGGTCGTGCGATCGCCTGCTCGCGCGGCAGCGGCGCCACTGCAATCGAGGCCACGCTCGGGGCTGCGCTCGGGGTCGATGCCAACACCGACGTGGGCGCCACCACGACAGCCGTCGGCGCCGAGGCCGCCGCCGGCGCGCGCACCACGGCGCTCGACGCCGCGCGGGGCGCCGGCAGTTGTTCGGCGGCGGTCGGCTCGACGGCGCTGCGCACCGCACTGCCGCTGGCGACCGCGGGAACGTCAGCGCCTTCGTGCAGCGGCTGCATCGTCGGCCGCGCTACCGAGTCACTCGGCACGACCGCGAGGCTTGGCCCCGCCGCCGCGCCGCGCGCCGGCGGAGCTGGTGCGGGCTCGACGGGCGTCAGCGTTGAGTCGGGCGCCAAGACGGTCGCGTTCGCGGGCTGCGCCAGCGCGCGCCGCTCGGCGTCGGCACCGACCGCGACCGCGCTGAGACCGGGAGCAGCCAACGCCGACGTCGCCGCCGCGGGCGCCGCCGACGCACCGCGCTCAGCGGCCGGCAACTGCGCGGCGTCTGCCACGTGCGCGGCCTGTGGCTGCGGCGCGGCCGCGGCTTCTGCTGGCGTCGGCTGGCGCGCGCCGGGCACGGCCAAGGCCGTCGACGACGCTGCCTGTTCTTGCGGCCGCGCCTCCGCTGCCGGCACCGAGACCTCGAAGGCGCGATCGCTGCGCGGCGCCGCCTGACGCGCGGCCTCAGCCGCGGCCAACGGCGTGGCCTGCACAGCGGCGCTCGGCGCCGCAGCCAGGGCGCGTTCCGCACTGCGCGCCGCGAGCAGCGCCGCGGCGGCCGCCGCGTCGGTCAACGAGGGCGCTTCCACGGCGTGCGCCGTCGCCTCGGGTGGCTGCAACGCGGGGTCCGCCTCGATGGCGCGAGCCTGCGCCGGCTGCGCATCGACGGCGCTGGTCGGCAGCTCGGCCGTCACCTGCTGCTCATGACCGGAGAAGCGCAGCTCGTGCGCCAGCTCCGGCCCAGGGCTGCTGCCGTTGATGTCGACGGAACCGCCGCTGGCTACCAGGCTCACTTCGATCTCGCCCAGGCGCGGCGCCGGGTTGCTGTAGTGGCGCACGATCTCGACGCCCCGCAGCCACGCCAGGATGAGCACGTGCAGCAGCAACGAGGCGATGAGGCACCAGGTGACGATGTCGAGCGCCCGCCAACGCTTGCCGAGCGCCAACAGCAGCCAGATCAGCAGCGCCAAGATCAAGGTCACGAGCAGCAAGTGCTCGAGCCACGCCTGACCTTCCCACCACGGATACACCTCGGTCGCCTGCGCGCGATACAAGAGGCCGCGCTCGACGTCGAGCAGGCGCAGCGCGCGACCGTCGGCCAGCAAGGCCGGTGCCCGCAGCTTGGCGTCGTGCGCAGCGACGTCGACTTGCACCGGCGTCACAAACGCGCCGCTGTGGCGCCAAGCGCGCATCAGCATCGGCTTGTCGAAGCCGCGCTGCCGCATGAAGAACAGGGTGCGCCCGTCGGCCGACAGGGTCGGCTCGCGATCGAACACGACCTCGGCCTCGCTCTGCGGCGGCAACAGCGCGCGCACCGCGTCGGCAGCTTCCTCGGCGGCGTCGAGCGCACAGATCCACAGCGAGAACGCGCCGCGCCCGTCGCGATCGGCCGCGCGTCGCGCGAACACCAACTCGCCACTGAGCGGGTCGAGCAGCGGATCGCTTTCGTCGGCCAGCGTGTTGATCGGTGCCGACAGGGGCCGCGGCGCGAAGATCTCGCCGTCGTGCAGGTTGGCGCACCAGATGTCGTAGCCGCCGCCCTCGGCGTGCGGCCGATCCGACGCGAAGTACAGCGTGCGCCCATCCGGCGCCAGCGACGGGGCAAGATCGTGGCCTTGCGAAGTCAGCGCCGCGATCGGCTCCGCAGTGGCACCCGCCCGCCGCGGCTGATAGCGCACCAACTCGGTGCGCTGATCGTCGCGCGCGACGCCATACACGAAGCTGCCGTCGGGCAGTTCTTGCGCGCGGCCGCGCAGCTTGCCGGGCAACTCGACCTCGGGCTCCGGCCGCGACCACAACAGCATCGGCGCCTCGCGCAAGGCCGCACTCGCACCGAGATGCGCCCGCTCACCGTCGCTGTAGTACAGCGGCCGGCCGACGCGGATCACCACGAGCGCGGTCGCCGCGGCCACGGCAACCGCTCCGGTCACCGCCATCAACACGCGTCGCATGCCGTGCTTCATGCGGGTCGCCTCACCGCGGCTGCCCCTCGGGCTGCGCCGCCACCGAGACTCGCGACAGCTTGGCGCCCAGACACGCGTCCAGCGCCAGCGCCACCGCACCGAACTGCACGTTGGTATCGCCGCGGATCAACACCGCCTGCTCCTTGTCGCGCGCCGCCGCCGCCCGCAGGCGCTGCCGCAGACCGTCGGCGGTGACCACGCGCCCATCGACGCGCAGACTGGCGTCGCGCATCACGTTGACCACCAGCAGGTGCGACTCATTGTCGTTCTTGCCGGCCTGCGACTTCGGCAGGTCGAGGTCCATCTCCACTTCGGAGCGCGCGAACGTGGTGGCCGCCAAGAAGAACACCAGCAACAAGAACACCATGTCGATCAACGGTGTCAGGTTGAGGGTCTCTTCCTCGGCGGGCTCTTCACGCTCAAGCCGCATCGTGCTGCCTCCGCTCGGCGACGATCGCATCGACCACCAGCATGAGGCGCTGATCGACGAGCCGCATCAGCAGGCGCACGCGCGCGTTCAGGAAGCCGACGATCAGCATCAACGGGATCGCCAGCCCCAGCCCAGCGATGGTCGTGATCAAGGCCTCGTTGATGCCCGCCGCGAGCTGCTCTGGCTTGCCCATGCCGACCAGCACGACACGGTCAAAGGCGTTGGCCAGGCCGAGCACGGTGCCGAGCAAGCCGAGCAGCGGAGCCACCGCGGCGATCATCGACAGCGCCCGCACGCGGCCGCGCATGACGTCGCTCTCCTTCGCCGCTTGGTCTTCCATCGCGCGCTCGATGTCGAGCAACGGCAAGGTGTCGCGGCGCAGACCAGCGGCCAGGATACGGGCCGCCGGCGCTTCGATCGCTGCCGCGAGCTGCAACGCGCGCGCGCGGTCGCCGCGCTGCGCTGCCTCGATGGCTTCTTCGACGGCGGGCGGCAGCATGGCGTCTTGGCGCAGCCGCAGGTAGCGCTCCATCACCAGGGCGACAGCGACCACCGAGCACAGGCCCAGTGGCACCATGACCGGGCCGCCGGCAACCAACCATTGCCAGACGGTCTGGCGGGACACGGCTTCGGCTTCTTGCAGGAAGTGGAGCATGATCAGCGAGACCTTTTTTCGACGGGCGACGAGTTGGTCGCGCGCGCGTTCCACGTCGAGTCGGGGAAGCGCTGCTTCAGCTCGGCAAAGAACTTGGCGGCCTTCTGCGGTTGATTCAACTCGCGGTAGCACACGCCGGCCTCGAACAGCCCGCGCTGCACCCACTCGGCGTGGCCGTAGAGGATCGACAGCTTGACGAACGCATCGACCGCACCTTCGAGCTCACCTTGACTCTTGCGCGCGAGGCCGAGACGGAACTGCGCCTCGGCCGCCAGCTCGGTGTCGGTCAGCTCGGTTACCTGTTGCAACGCAGCCACCGCTTGCGGCCATTCCTTACGTTCGGCACGCGCTTGCCCAAGCCACAGGTGGGCGCGCGCGCGTTCGACCTTGCCGCTCTCGCTGGTGTCCTTGTCGCGCCGCACGAAATCTTCGAGCCACGCCACCGCGTCGCCTGGCCGACCCGCCCGCACCGCCGCCTCGCCACCACGCACGCGCCCCGCCTGCGCGCGCGCGTGCTCGGGCAGCTGCTGCAGCGCTTGTGCAAACGCGACCGTGGCCGCCGCCTGGTCGCCCGCGCGTTGACTGCTCTCGCCTAGCAAGAACCGCGCGTCGTCGCTGAAGTTGCCTTGTAGACCCTCGCGCAGCATCGTGGCGAAGGTGGCCTGCGCGCGTGCGGGTTCCTTCTCCAGATCGGCGAACCCGACGCGGTAGAGCGCACGAGCGCGATGCGTGCCGCGCACCTGCTCGAGCGTCGCCCGCGCGGCGTCCAGCTTGCTGTCCGCCAGCAGCGCCTCGCCAAGGTGCAGGCGCGCTTCGCCGGCGAGTTCCTCGTCTTTGGTCAGCTCGACCACCTTGCCAAAGGCCACAAGGGCCGCCTTCTCGTCGCCCGCCTTGCGACACGACCAGGCCAGCTCGTAGGCGGTTCGATCAGGATGCGGACCACCACCCGCCGAAGCGAGCGGCTCCAACACCTTGCGCGCCGCGTCGGCTTTGCCGGTACGCGCGAGCGACAGACCGAGCGCGTACTGCATCTCGGGGGCGCGCGCGTCCTTGCCGGCCTCGACGAGGAAGCGCTGCGCCACGGCGGCTGCATCGTCCCAGCGCTGCGCGCGCTGCAAGGTGGCGCAGCGCAGCTGCAGGGCGTCCGGCAAGCGCGCGCCCAACGCCTGGTGCGCGAGCGCGCGATCGACCAACTCCAACGCCTTGTTGTCGTCGCCGAGTTCGAACGCACACCACGCACTGCCTTCGAGCGCGCGCGCCGCCACCGCGTCGTCCGCCGCCGCGAGTTCGTCGTAGGCTGCCGTGGCCGCCGCGAAGTCGCTCTTCTTGAACAGCAGCTCGGCGACTTCGAGACGATCCTGGCGGCCGCGCTCGGCTTGCCCCTCGACCTTGGCCGCCGCGGTCAAGCGCTGCGCCGCGCCGGTGAGGTCGCCCTTGCTCTGCAAGCTACGGCTGGCGACGCGCTCGGTGCGCGCCAGGAACTCACCCTTGGGATAGCGCGCGCGGTAGCGATCCGCGGCCTCGAGAGCGCGATCCTGCGCGCCGGCCTCGAGGGCAGCCAGCGCCAGCATCGACAGCGCCTCTTCGGCGTGCGACTCGTCTTTGCCTTGGCACAGCGCCGCGAACACGTCCGCGGCCTCGACCTGGCGGCCGCCCTGCATGTACACGCTCCAGGCTCGCTTGAAGCGCGCGTCGCGCGCGAACGTCGACTCGCCGCGCTCCAACGGTTCGTACGCTGCCTCGGCCTCTTTGTACTTCTTGCTGGCGAACAGGTTCTCCGCCACCGCCAGCGCCGCGTGTTGGCGCAGCCGATGCTCAGGCAGGTCGCGCATGAGCTGCGTCGCTGCGCGCGTCGAGTCGTCGAATCGTCCGACCTTGTGCAGCGCCAGGCTGGCGCCGTAGAGCGCTTCACCGGCCAACGCCGCATCCGGCTGCGCGGCCTTGGCTTGCTCGTAGGCCTGCAGGGCCAACGGCCATTCGGCGCGCGCCGCATGCGCACCGCCGATCGCCACCAGCAGCCGCGCGCGCGCCGTAGCCGGGGCCGTGGCCAACGCGCCGCGCAGGTGCGTCAGCGCCTTCTCTTGCTGGCCGCGAGCGGCCTCTGCCAGGCCGGTGATCTCGTGCGCCTCGGTGCGCAGTTCGACCGCCGTGCCCTCGGCCAACAACGGGATCAGGGTCTGCGCGGCTTTCTCGTGCTCGCCGTCTTGCTGTAGGAGACGGCCCCATTCGAGTCTGGCCTTCGGCGCCAGCGGCGACGCCGCAAAGGCGTCGACCACGCGTTGGAACTGCGCGCGCGCGGCCGCACGGTCGCCAAGTTGCAGTTTGGCCCACGCAGTGCCGAGCACCGCATCGTCGACAAACTCGCTGGGCAGCTTCTCGCTCGCCGCGAACGCCGCCAAGGCCGGCTCGTAGCGCCCCGCCCGGTAGGCCGCGTCGCCGGCGAGATACCAGCACTCGCCGCACGCCGGATGTTGGGGATGACCTTCGGCGGCCGCAGCAAAGGCGGTCTCGGCTTCGGCAAACTGGTTGAGGCGCAGCAGGGCAAAGCCAGCCTGGTAGCGCGCCGGCACAGCGTACGCACCCGCGGGGTCGGGGTCGGCCGCGGCCGCCGCCAGGAACGTCGCCGCCGCGTCGGCATCGCGCTTGGCGTCGCGCAGACTCTCACCCGCCGCGAACAACGCCGGCGGGCGCAGATAGTGCTTGTCGTCGATCGCCGTCAGCAGCTTGCTCAGGGTCTCGTGCGCCGGGATGTGCTTGCCCGTCTGGTGCAGGGCCGAGCCCAAGCGATACAGGGCCTCGGGTCGCAGCTTGAACCGCTCGCCGCCGCGGTCGATCGCGACGCGCAGGGAGGCGATCGCTCGCTCGGCGTCGTTCAGTTCGAGCCGGCAACACGCCAAGCGGTAGTGCGCTTCGGCGGCCAGCGCGTGCTCGGGCTTGTCGCGCAGGAACTTCTCGAACTGCTTGCCCGCCTCGTCGTGCAGTTGTCGCTGCAACAGGCCGATGCCGATCTGGAAGGCCTCCGCGTCACGGTCGGCCTGGGCGGGTAAGGCAATACCACCGGCAAGGAACACGAGCGAGGCAGAGACGAGGTGAGCGCGGTGGGAACGAGGCAACGGAGTCTCCGGGGAAGGGGCAGCCTGGGCGATACGCGAGGGTGACTGATTATGGCTAAGGGCGCGAACAACCATGCGTGCTCAGTTTGGGGTGAGTGCGCGCACCCTAAGCATCGCACGAGATCGCGCATCCGAGCGCGCGATGCCGTGGCCGCGCAAAGTAGCCGATCGTTTGGATGGGCTGCCGGTGCGACCGCAGTTGTGGACAACTGCGACCGGTCGAGCGCAACTCTCTCCACGCGGTCGAATGCCCGATGCAAGCGGCCGTGGGGACGAGACCCCACACGGTCGCAGTTCGAGACACTCGTGCGGACGGATGTTCTGGGCACGCTGTTGCAGCACCGGCACCTGGCTGCATACTCGACGGCCGTTGCTCCAAGCCGGAAGCCGGCGATCGCGGGGCGATCGCGGGAGTGTCTTTCGAAGCAGCAGTTGCCTGCCTGCACAGGCAATCCGCCGGTGTCGCAGTTCCGTTTCCCCGACCGTCGTGTCCGAGCCCTCGCCGACCACGCATCACCAGACGCCGATCGGCACGCAGACCCGATGTCCGCGCTGACCGCAAGCCTGGCCGAGGTTGTGTGCGCGGGCTTGCGCGCGGTCCCGAAAGCTCTGCCCCCCGTCTTGTTCTACGACGCGGTCGGGTCGCAGTTGTTCGAGCAGATCTGCCACTGCCCCGAGTACTACTTGACGCGCACGGAGCGGCAGATCCTGACACAGCACGCGACCGCGATCGCCGCCGCCCTGCCGCGCGAGTTGACGCTCATCGAATTGGGCTGTGGCAGCGCCGAGAAGACCGAGATCTTGCTGCGCGCGCTGCTCGCTGCCGAGCACCGCGTGCGCTACGTGGCGTGCGACGTGTCGGAACCCGCCCTCGCCCGCACGGTCACCCGGCTGCGCGGCAATCACCACAAACTCGATGTCATCGGCGTGCCGGGTGATTTCGACGCCGCGTTCGCACAAGCCCCCCACTTGCTCACCGGTGCATGTGTCTGGGCGTTCCTCGGCAGCAGCATCGGCAACTTCGCTTCGGCAGCTGCCACCACTTTCCTCACGCGCGTGCGCGCTGCCGCCTCCGGCCATCTCTTGTTGGGCGCCGATATGGTGAAGGATCACCGCATACTCAACGCGGCGTACGACGACGCCGCGGGTGTGACTGCCGCGTTCAACCGCAACCTGCTGCACCGCATCAACCGTCAGTGGGACGCCGACTTCGTCCCGGAGCAGTTTGCTCATTGCGCGTATTACAGCCCGCAACAGCAGCGCATCGAGATGCACTTGGTGAGCGAACGGCAGCAGACGGTCCACATTCGTGGCCTCGACCTGACGGTGTCGTTCGCGCGCGGCGAGACCCTTCACACCGAGGACTCGCACAAGTACACGGCTGAGGATCTGCAACGCATGGCGGCGGCGGCGGGGTTTGCGCCGCAACAGAGTTTCACCGACGGTGACCGATGGTTCACCGTCGCGCTCTGGGCACCGTGATGTGGCGGCGCGCCGACCTCTGCGTGCAGGCCGCGCTCTGCCTCGGCTTCGCCGCCTGGTGCCTGGTATGCGCTTGCCGTTGGTTGCCCGGCATGGACGAGTGCTGGCACGTGTGGTTCGGCGAGATCGAGTCGTGGCGACTGTTCAGGCGCGAGATCTCGTACGACACGCACCCACCGGCGCTGTCGCTGCTGTTGCAAGCGATCTCGGCACCCGGCGACTCTTTCCTGTGGGCACGCTCGACGGCGATGATCCCGGCGGTCGCAACGGTCCCGCTGTTCTACGTGCTGTGCCGTCAGGTTGGCCTGTGTGCGCCGCTCGCGCACGTCGGCACCGCTGTGTTCGCGTTCTCGCACAGCTTCGTCAGCATCGCGGTTTGCACGCGCTCCTACGCGCTGGCCAACCTGTTCGTGATCGCCGCACTGTCTGCCATGGTGGCTTTAGCGCAGCATCCACGACAGGCGAGTCGCGGCGCCGTCTGGCAAGCCGTACTCGGGACGTTGGCGGCGGCGGGCTGCCTCTATGCGAGCCTCTTGCCGACGCTGCTGGCGTTGGCCTTCGTCGTGAGGGGTTGGCACGCCGCCCGTCGGCAGAAGCAGATCGAGAGGTGCCCGGTCGTGCGCGCCCCCTTGGTGGTCTTGGCGCTCGGTCTGGTCGCCTTGCTCGCGTTCTACTGCCTCACCTGCCACGTGCCGGTGCACACGTTCATCGGCCAGTTCGTGCGTTCACAAGGCACCGACGTTTGGGCCTACCTCCTCGCCGGCTTCAATCAGAACGTCGCGAACTTCACACCGTTTCAGCCGGCGCTCGCGAGCTGGCTGTCGCTGGTGGTCACCAGCGCGGCGTGGCTCGCCTTGTTGGCGATCGAGCGTCGGCGCGCCGCCCCGGAACGCGTGATGATCCTGCTCCTGTTGCCGGTGCTAGCGATCTTGATGGGATTGCTTGGCTCGGTGCAGCAATACCCGTGGGGCGGCAACTCGCGGCATCAGTTCGTTCTCTTCGTGCCCCTGGTGTTGAGCACGCTGTTCGCCCTCGACTTCGCCTACCGACGCGCGCCCACAGGAGCGTGGCGCGTGGGCATCGTGACCGTGTTCGCCGGCGCGGCGGTGGCGGGCACGCTGCGCTCCTACGCCGGTCCGCACCTCGACGACTTCCGCCGCACGCCCATCTGGGCAGCCGACTACGCCGCGCTGACGCAGGTGGTAAAGACCGGCGACGTCGTGCACGTCCACCGCTACGCGCAGATCGGCCTGTACGCACGCGCGCGCGACGAAGGCGGCTGGCGCTGGCTCGGCACGCTGAAGGGCGATGGCGTACACGTCGACCGCTTTGCCGCACGCATCGGCGACCAGGCGGTGACCGTGCTTCTCGATCATTCGAGCTACTGCTTGCCGCATCAGGAAGATCTCGCGTGGGGGCAGCGCACGACCGCCGCGCTCGCCGCCACCGAAACCCGCAGCGCTTGGATCTTTGGGCAGACCCCGTTCGCCGAGCCGGCCGCTTCCCCTTCTGCCCCTGGCCTTGGGGCACGGGCAGCGCGCAGTCTGGCGGCCGGCTTGCACGTTGCGGCGGTGATCGAGTTCGCCAGCGGAGCCCTGCTCCGCGTCGAGCGACCGTGAGTCGAGACAGACTCGCGCCGAACAGCATGAAACTGCCCGCGCAGGACGTAGGATCGTCCACTCACGTCATGCGCCTCCCACTCTTTTCCTCGTTCCTTCTCTTCGCTTTGTTCTCTGGCTGCGCCGCCGAGAGCAGCTCGCCGACGGCGCCTGCTGCCGGCGCACCCGTCCAGACGAATCCCCAGTCGAATCCCCAACCTAGCCCACCGATGACCCCACCGACCACCCCCGCCGCAACCCCGAACGCCACCCCAACCGGTCCACTCGCGGTGATGGACAAATTCATTGCTGAACAGAAGATCCAGAAGACCAAAGACCAGTGGAAGACGACGTTGCCGAAGCCGCCCAAGCTGACCTTCGACGACAAGACCATCTACTGGCAACTCGCCACCAACGTCGGCCCGATCAAGATCAAGCTCATGCCCAAGGTCGCGCCGATGCACGTGTCGAGCACGATCTACCTGACGAAGCTCGGCTTCTTTGACGGGCTGCGTTTCCACCGAGTGATCACCGGCTTCATGGCGCAGGGCGGCGACCCGCTTGGAACCGGCGGCGGCTCCCCCGGCTACTCGTACGATGGCGAGTACGACAAGTCCGTACGCCACGACCGAGGCGGCCTGCTGAGCATGGCCAATCGTGGCCCAGGGACCGACGGTTCGCAGTTCTTCATCACGTTCAAGGAAACGTCACACCTCAATGACAAGCACACGATCTTCGGCGAAGTCGTCGAGGGCATGGACACCGTGAAGGCGCTGGAAAAGGCCGGCAGTCAGTCGGGCACCACGAAGGAGCCGCTGAGCATCACCACCGCGACCATCGTCGTCGAATAGCCAGCAGGCTCAGCTGCTCGATCAGCCGCTGGCGCGACGCTTGCGCGCGCGCGGCGTCGACGGCGCGCGCGGGCGCGGACGACTCGGCCGGGCGACCTCGAGTACATCGCTCGCTTCCGGCTCCGCCGTTGACTCGGAGAGTCGTTCGATGAGCGTCTGCTGCACGCCCTTGGCGCGCACCTTGCCCGGCCGCGTCCGCTTGTACGAGCCGTCGGCGCGCAGCAGCCAGCTCTGCAGATTGTCGGCGAGCGGCAACTCCAGCGCCTCGTCGATCACGCGCTGCTTCTGCCGTTCATCGGTGACCGGGAACACCATTTCCACGCGGTGCTGCAGGTTGCGCTCCATCCAGTCGGCGCTGGCGAGATACACCAGCTTGTGCCCGCCAGCGTGGAAGTAGAACACGCGCGAATGCTCGAGAAAGCGCCCGACGATGGAGCGCACACGAATGCGATCGGACACCAAAGGCACACCAGGGCGCAGCCGGCAGATGCCGCGCACGATCAAGTCGATCTCGACGCCGCCTTGTGACGCGCGATACAACGCCTTGATGACCGAGGGGTCGGTCAGCGCGTTCATCTTGGCCATGATGCGCGCCGGCCGGCCGCCGAGCGCCTGCTGCCGCTCGGCGTCGATCAGCTCCAGCAAGCGACGATGCAGAGTGAACGGCGCCTGCAGGATCTGCTTCATGTGCATCGCCTTGCCAAGACCCGTGAGCTGCTGGAACAGCCGGTGTACGTCCTCGCTGAGTTCCACGTCGCAGGTGATGAGCGCGAAGTCGGTGTAAGCACGCGCGGTACCGGCGTGGTAGTTGCCGGTGGCCAAGTGCACGTAGCGACGCACGCGCCGCGCCTCGCGCCGCAGAACCAAGAGCATCTTGGCGTGCGTCTTGTAGCCGACGATGCCGTACACCACGTTGGCGCCAGCCTCTTGCAAGCGAGTCGCGAAGTCGATGTTGCGCGCCTCGTCAAACCGCGCGCGCAGCTCGACGACCGCAGTCACCTCCTTGCCGGCACGCGCCGCGGCCAGCAACCCCTCGACGATCGCGCCGTCGGCGTCGGTGCGATACAGGGTCAGTTTGATCGCCACGACCTGCGGGTCGGCGGCAGCCTGCTGCAAGAACTCGACCACCGTGCTGAAGGACTCGTACGGGTGGTGCAACAACACGTCACCGCGACGCACCACTTCGAACAGGTCGCGATCGCGCAGCCGGCGACGCACCCCAGGGACCAACGCGGGATACTTGAGATCCGGTCGATCGACGTGCTCGTAGAGGGCAGCCAGCCGGTTCAGATTCACCGGCCCGTGCACGCGGTAGAGGTGCTGGTCGTCGAGATCGAGCGCCTCAAGCAGCGTGTGCGATGCTTCCTCGCTGCACGTGTCGGCCACTTCGAGCCGCACGGCTTCGCCATATCGACGGTTGCTCAGCTCGCCGGCGACCGCCTGCAGCAGATCGTCGACTTCCTCTTCGTTGACCCACAGGTCGCTGTTGCGCGTGACGCGAAACTGGTAGCACCCGAGCACCTGCATGTCGGGGAAGAGATCGTCGACGTAGGCGTGCACGATCGACGACAACAGCGTGAACTGATCCCGCGCGCCGCCAGCCTCGGGGAGGCGCACCAAGCGCGGAAGTGCGCGCGGCACCTGCAACACCGCCAAGCCGCTGGCCCTTCCGTACGCATCGGCCCCCTCCACCGAGACGATGAAGCTCAGGCCCTTGTTGAGAACCAGCGGAAAGGGGTGCGCCGGATCCAGGGCCATCGGCGTGAGCACGGGCAGCACTTCCTTGGTGAAGAAGCGCCGCACCCACTGTCGTTGATCGGATGTCCAATCGCCGCGCGGCACGACTCTGATCCCCTGCTGGCCGAGCTGCGGCAGCATGATGTCGTTGAGGATCCGATACTGCTCGGCCACCAGGCGATGCGCTTCCCGACTGATGCGCTGCAGTTGCTCCTTCGGACTGAGGCCATCTGGGCCGGTGCGCTCGATGTCGAACGCGACCTGCTGGCGCAGTCCGGCCACGCGAATCTCGAAGAACTCGTCGACGATGCCGCTGGTGATGGTGAGGAAGCGCAGGCGCTCGAGCAGCGGTGTCTCGGGATCGAGAACCTGGTTGAGCACACGCCAGGCGAACTGGAGCTGACTCAGCTCGCGATTGAAGTAGAGATGCGGATCGTCGAGCGGATCGGCCACGGCAGGTCGAGAGGGACCGGCGGAGTATCGACGAGCGACGGTGATTCGCCCCGCGTTTTGCCACGTTCTGGCACCGCGGAGCCCATGAAGATCCAGTGAATGAGCCCGCCGCGTTTGCCGACCGACTTGGCACCGATCGTTCGATCAAGGAGCCTGGATGACGAGATCGATCGCGTGTCCAGCGCGCAAGCCGGCGCCGCATCCGCCGACGTCAAGCCAGAACGCCTGCGCGGCGATGCGTGCCGAAGGAGCGACTCCGGCCAACGACAACGGCATGCGCGCACGGCCGGTCGAGTCCGCAGTCCACGGCAACACCACGGGAGTCGGCGTGAGGCCGAGATGCAGCGTCACTCCGAGGACATTGGTGCCCAGGGGATCGACGCTGAAGCCGAGCGCCAACGCGCCGGGGCCACCGAAGGGCACTTCTGCCACTCGCAAGGCGAACGCCGAAGATCCTGCGAAGGGCACCCGATCGCCGTTCAGGTAGCTGGGTGGCGCACAGGCCGGAGAAGACGCTCCGACGCAGGCAATACCGATCGGCTTGAGCGCTTCGAAGGTCACCGCGTGCAGACGCTCGGCGTAGGGCCACACCTCGCTGCCGCGGTCCACGACCGCGAGCGTGCCCGACACCTCACGTTCGAGATCGACCTGGTCGCGGAACATCTCGGCGATGGCGCGAGCCGACAGCACGCGACGCCCCTGAAACGTGCCGTGCGCCCGTAGCATGTCGACGAAGCGGGCGTAGTCGATCACTGTGCTGCGCGCGCCCCCGGCAATGCGCGGGTTCTGGGTGAAGCCGAACGCGAAGTAGTCGGTCGCGGTCAAGCCGAGCGGCGTCACGAGCTTGTCGACGAACAGCGCCGCCCAACTGCGCCCACCCACCACCTCGCACACGCGCCCGGCGACGTGCATCGACACGCCGCCGTAGCTGAACTCGGTACCGGGTGTCGCCACCATCGGCAGAGCGGCGATGAGGTCGACGGCCTGCGCCAGCGTCAGCGAGTTGTCAGCGATCGCGGCATCGTTGACCGGCAGGCCCGAGGCGTGCGAGAAGCACTGGCGCAGCGTGATGTTGAACTTGTCGGGGCGCTGGAAGCTGGCAACGTAGGTGGACACGCGGTCGTCCAGGCGCACGCGACCATCATCGACCAACGCCATCAACACCGCGGCCGACAGCCATTTGCTGGCCGACGCGATAGGCACGACGGAACCGAGTTGAAAGGTGCCGTAGGCGCGCTCGTGCACCACGGCGCCGCGCTGTTCCACGCGCAGACAGGCACCTGGCGTGGGCAGCGTGACGAGCGCCTCCTGCACGATGCCATCGAGCGGGCGCAAGTCGTGGCATGCAGACTGGGATCGAGCGGCCAAGGCAAGACTCACGACACCTAACGAGCGGGCCAGCATGCACGCAGTTGTCGACCGCCCCGGACGCGGGGACGTCAGAGCCGTCACGAGGTGGTCACGCGTCGCGACTCTCCTCCGCCGAGCGAGTGCTGTGATTCACCCATCTTGACGTTTATCCCGTGGCTCCCTTCGGCGAATGGCGTCGTTGCGCCACCTCAACAGATCCCCCAATCTGCCTGCGGCGGCACGCCCAGCGCTCGCCAAACGGCTGCCGCGGGATAACCGTCAATCTGGATGAATCACACCACTAGCCCAGCTTGGCCGCAATCGCTGCCAAGCCGCGCGCCACCAGGCCGCGCACCGCGGACTCCGAAGTCCCCATCGCTTCCGCGATGTCGACGTAGTTCATCCGCATCAAGCGCGACATCGTCACCGCGTCGCGCTGGGCTTCGGGAAGATCCTGGACGACCGCCTCGATGCGGGCGAGTTCTTCGCGCGCCGAGGCGCAGCGGCTCGGCGTGCCGAGCGTGGCGTAGCAGGTCAGCAGAGTCTTGGCTTCCTCTTCGCTGGGCGCCGGCGGCAGCTCGCGGCCGATGTCGCGCCGGTCGCGATTCCAGAAGCGATGGCGGTCGAGAATCTTGCGCGACGCCTGCACGAAGAGCCAACCCCGGAAGGCCTCGTCGCTTCGGTACTCGAAGCCCTGCATGTCCTGCAAGACCTCGCGGCACACCGACTGGGCGATGTCGGCGGCCGACTCGCGCGCCGCGACCGCCCGCCCGGCGCGCGAGCGGATGAACGCGACGAGTGGGGGCAGATTGCGCGCAAAGAGCGCGTCGAGGTCTTGCGGATCAGGGGAGTCAGGCGGCTTCGACATGGGCGCGGCTCACTTTTTACCCGCTGCTTCCGCCATCCGGTGGGTGGCCCCGAAGTTCGATGCGCCCAGCCAGCATGCGCTCGACATACTTGGCGAGCACGTCGACCTCGACGTTCACCAGATCGCCGACGGCGAGCGCACCGAGCGTGGTGTGGGTCGCGGTGTGCGGAATCACCGCCACGGACAAGCTCGTTCCGGCTAGCTCGGCGATCGTCAGCGAGACGCCGTCGAGCGCGATGGAGCCCTTCTCAACGCAGTAGTGCACAAGGGCTTGCGGCACTGCAACCCGCCAGGTGCCGCCCTCGGGCGGGACCGCTCGTGTCACCTTGCCTACGCCGTCGACGTGCCCCTGCACGATGTGCCCGCCCATCGGCTGACCGGCGCGCAGACAGCGCTCGATGTTCACTTTCCGCTTTAGCGCAATTGGACCGATCTCCAACTGTCCCAGCCACGTTCGGCTCAGGGTCTCGGCCGACAGCCAGAAGCGAACCGTACTGCCCTCCACGTGAGTCACGGTGCAGCACACGCCGGACAACGCGATCGAGTCGCCCACGCGGGCGCCTTCGCTCAGCGGGCCGAGGTCGACGCGCAACTCCATCGCGTCAGAAAGCTTGCGTGCATCGAGCACGCAGGCCACGCCTTCGATCAAGCCGGTGAACATCAGGCCGCCTCGCTCTTGATCCGTACCATGTCGGTGCCTACGCTCCTCGGCCCTTTCCGCGGCGCTGTCTTCATGCTCTGCGCGATCTTGACGTTGTTTCCGGAGGCCATACGGCCCTACCTGGAAGCGAGCATCCTCGGCATCGCGCACGAAAAAGGCAAGCTGCGGACCGAGCTGATCAACTTCCGTGACTACACGACGGACCCGCATCGCACAGTGGACGATCGGCCGTTCGGCGGTGGTCCCGGCATGGTGCTCAAACCGGAACCGATCTTTGAAGCCGTCGAGGACGCCGAGCGCAAGCACGGCTCATTCCACAAGATTCTGCTATGCCCCCGGGGCGCCACGTTGACCCAAAGGAAGGTCCGCGAACTGCAACAACAGGAACGCCTGCTGCTGCTGTGCGGTCGATACGAAGGGTTCGACGAGCGCATCCGCACGGGCATGGTCTGGGACGAAGTTTCTATAGGCGACTACGTGCTGGCCGGCGGCGAGCTGGCGGCCTTGGTCGTGTTGGAAGCTGTGGCGCGCCTCCTGCCTGGAGTCCTCGGTTGCGAGGACTCTGCGGTCTTGGAGTCGTTCGAGACCGATTTGCTCGACTATCCGCAGTACACGCGACCACGCACCTACCGCAGCATGGACGTGCCCGACATCCTGATGTCGGGCCACCACAAGGCGGTGGCACAGTGGCGCTTTCTGGAAGCGCAGCGTTTGACGGCCGTGAAACGAGAACGAACCTGAGACGATGTCGGCGCGCGCGCGCCAACGTCTCGCGAGATCAACCCCTGAGCGACCTGAACGAACCGGAGAACGAGTCATGGACCTGATACGGCAAATTGAGCTGGAGAACATGAAGGGCAAGACCCCCGAGTTTGGCGTCGGGGACAGCATCGAAGTCGACTACCTGATCAAGGAAGGCGACAAGGAGCGTGTGCAGGTGTTCAGCGGTACCGTCATCGCCATCCGCGGCAACGGCATCGGCCGTTCGTTCATCGTCCGCCGCATCGTGTCGGGCGAAGGCGTAGAGCGCACGTTCCCGGTGCACTCACCGCGCGTGCAAGACATCCGTATCAAGGCCAGCGGCCGCGTCCGGCGTGCGAAGCTCTACTACCTGCGCGATCGTGTGGGCAAGGCCGTCCGGTTGCCAACCAACTTCAACAAGCGGCGCGGCTCGCGCGCGATCAAGACGTCCGCAGCACGCAGCCCCGACGAGACCAAGGCCTGAGCCAAGGCTGGCGCTCGCGCACGCGCTCGCCAGCAACATCTCTAAGGAAGCCCTCAGGCGTTTCTTTAGAAGCTTCAACCGACAAGTATCCAGTCCGACCCAGGCACGCCGCACAGCCCGAACAGCGCCATGCTCGAAAACCCCCGCCGCTCAGTCTTCCTGATCGCGCTTCTGATCATCGTGTCGGCCTCGCTGCTGATCTGGGCCAAGGTCGAGAAGAAGTTCAACCTCGGTCTCGACCTCAAGGGCGGCACTTCGATCGTCTACCACGTCGACTTCGAGTCCGCCAAGAACGAGAAGCTGGTCGCCAGGGATGCCGACGACGACGTGCTCCTGCAAGAGACCGTCGACATCATCTACAAGCGCATCGACCCGACCGGTGTGCTCGAAGTCACCGTCACCAAGCGCGGTACTGACGGCTTCTCGGTCGAGCTGCCGGGAATGTCGGCGGCCGAATCGCTGGCGGTGAAGCAGCGCATCCAGAACTTGGGCCGCCTCGAGATGCGCATCGTCGCCCTCGAGAAGGGCGCTGCTCCGAAAGGCTTCGATCTCGAGAAGGAGAAACAACTCCTGAACGAGTGGCTCAACAAGGACGGCAACAAGGACCGCGTCAAAGAAGAGCCGAGCGCGATCAACATCTACAACCACCGGCCGCGGACGCCCGAGAACGGCAGCCCGCACCTGTCGTGGTATCCGTCGCTGTGGCGCCCCAAGGCCAAGGAACCGACGGTGTGGGAAGGCGGCGTCGGTGGCGCCGACATCGTTCGGCTGTTCGAGAACACCGACCTCTCGCAGCCGCCGAAGGATGCCAACTCGAGGCTGGTCGAGTTGGTGGCGATCAACATGGAGGAGAAGTTCTTCCAAGGCAGCGAACTCGACGCCAGCGAGGTCTATCCCGGCAACGATCCGCAGACGGGTCGGCCCTGCGTGTACTACGCTTTCCAAGGACAGTTCGAACTCGCCTACGCCGACTGGTCCGAGCAGTACATCGGCAAGGGCAGCGCCATCATCCTCAACGACATCGTCGAGTCGGTCGCGACCTTCCAAAGCCGCATCCCTGGACGCGGCATCATCACCATGGGCAGCGGCAACCTGAGCCAAGCGAACGAGCTGGCGAAGGTGCTGAAGACAGGCTCACTGCAGGTGCGGCCGGAGCTGCAGTCGGACACCCAGATTGGCTCGACGCTGGGCGAGCAGGCCATCTTCCGCGGCCAGCTTTCGATGGCGCTCGGCGCCGCCGCGGTCGTGATCTTCATGCTCCTCTACTACCGCACGGCCGGAGTCGTGTCGGTGATCGCGCTGGCGCTCAACGTGCTGTTCCTGATGGGCGCCATGGTCGCCATCCGGGCCACGCTCACGCTGCCAGGCATCGCGGGTGTCGTGCTGACCCTTGGCATGGCGGTCGATGCCAACATCTTGATTTACGAGCGGGTGCGCGAAGAACTCACGCGCGGCAAGGCGCTGCTGCAGGCAGTCCGCGCCGGCTTCGACCGCGCGTTGCTCACGATCATGGACTCGAACCTCACGACGTTCCTGGTTGGGCTCGTGCTCTACAACGTCGGCGTTGGGCCGGTGCGCGGCTTCGCGGTGACGATGATGATCGGCATCGTGACCTCGGTGTTCACCGCCTACTTCGTCGCCAGGCTGATCTTCCATTACCTGTTGGCGTGGAACAAGCTGACCCACTTTCGCACCACGAGTTGGTTCGCCAACATCTCGATCGATTGGCTCAGCAAGGCACGGCTGGCGGCGGTGCTCAGCCTGCTCGTGATCGGCGGCGGCCTCCTCCACTTCTTCACCGCGCCGCGCGAGAAGGTCCTGGGCTTGGACTTTACCGGCGGAGCCGCATTGCAAGTCGCGCTCAAGGAGCCGATGCAGCGCGAAGAGCTGAAGGCGCGGCTGCTCGACAACGAGACATTCAAAAAGGCCTTCCCCGATCCGCAGATCATCACCGCCGGCGATATCGGCAGCGACGGCAAGGCACGCACGTTCTCGGTGAAGCTCAAGCTGACGCCCGAGGAACTAGCCGCGATCAGCGCCGAACGCCAGGCCGCCGCTCGCAAGGGCGAGAACTACGAACCTCCGTACCTGCGGCAGTTCCGTGAGATCCTCGCCTCGGTGCTCGTGGATAGCCCGTTCGACAGCGCGCAGGTGGTGCCACAACCGGGCTCCGAGCAGGTGGCTGACGGCACGCTCAACCTGCACTTCTTGGAGCCCGTCAAGGTAGCCGACGTGCAGACCGCGCTGAGCAAGCGGCATCGCGTGAGCGACGTGCGCGTCGTCGGCGATGCCGCGGCAACCGCGGGCAACACCCTGCAAGTGACCATGGATGTGCCGACCGACACGCGGCCCGACCAGATCTTCCAGAAGGTGATCGAGGCGCTCAACCAGGTGCGCACTGCCGACGGCAAGAAGGTCGAGCTGTCACGCCCCTTCCCCGAGGCATCCGAGATCGGCGGTCGCATCGTCGGCGAGTTCAAGATGGCGGCGATCGGCGCCATGATCTTGTCGTGGGCGTTCATCCTGGCCTACGTGCGCATTCGGTTTCACGAGTACAAGTACGGCATTGCCGCCGTCGTGGCCCTTGTGCACGACGTGTTGGTGACATTCGGTGTCGTCTGTCTCTTCAATCGGCTCGGCTTGGTCAACGCCGAAGTCAACATGACGATGATCGCCGCGCTGTTGACCATCATCGGTTACTCGATCAACGACACGATCGTGATCTTCGACCGCGTCCGCGAGAACGTGAGCGATCAAGCGCGCCTCGGCACCAACGAGCGCTTCGAGAGCATCCTCAACAAGTCGGTGAACCAGACGTTCTCCCGCACCTTCCTGACCACCGGCCATACGATGTTCGTGGTCGTGTGCCAGTTCGCCGTCAACTACGGGTCGGGTAGCGATCTCGAGGGCTTCTCCTTTGCCTTGCTGGTCGGGTTCCTCGCAGGCACCTATTCGACGGTCTTCATTGCCGCGCCGGTCGTGCTCTGGCTGAAGAAGCGCGAGAAGGGAACGCCGCCCGAGGCTGACGCGGCGACGCAGTTGGTGCCGCAGACAGCGTGAGCGTGAGCGCCACCGACGCAGCGCCCCTGCTCGCTGTCAGCCAGCTCGGTGGCTTCGATCCACGCCGGACGCCGGTCCTCACCACCGACGTGCTCATCCTCGGCGGTGGGCTCGCCGGATCCAGTGCGGCGTTGGCGGCCGCCAACGACGGGGCGAGCGTCTTGGTGCTGTCGAAGACCGTCTTGTCGGAAACCAACACCTCGTACGCCCAAGGTGGGATCGCGGCCGTCCTCGGTGACAACGACAGCTTCGCCCTGCACGTGCAGGACACCTTGAACGTGGGCAGCGGCCTGTCGGATCTCACGGTCGTGCGCCACTTCATCGAAGGCGGACCGCGAGCGGTGCGGCGACTGGAGGAGATCGGCACCCGGTTCGATCGCGTCGGTGAACGCATGGTTCTCGGCCGCGAAGGTGGTCACTCGGTTGCCCGCGTCGTGCATGCGGACGGCACGCGCACCGGCGCCATCATGCAGGCCTCGCTGCGCGGGCGGTTGCTGGCACACCCCGACATCTCGGTGCGCGAAAGCGCATTCGTGCGCGACCTCATCGTCGAGGACGGTCGCTGCGTCGGGGCGATCGCCGTGGTAGACGACCGGGAACTGGCAATCACCGCAGGCGCCGTCATCCTCGCAACCGGCGGCACGGGTCAGATCTTCCGCGAGACCACCAACCCGGCCGGCGCCTGCGCCGACGGGCTCGCGATGGCTTTCCGCGCTGGAGCGCTCCTGGCCGATCTCGAGTTCGTGCAGTTCCACCCCACGACCCTCTACATCGCGGGCGCGTCGCGCTACCTGATCTCAGAAGTCGTTCGCGGTGCGGGTGCCGTGCTCCGCGATCGTCATGGCCTCGCCCTGATGGCGGATCACCCGCAAGAAGACCTGGCGCCGCGCGACGTGGTGAGCCGCGCGATCCTGCAACGCATGGTTCAGCTAGGCGACACGCACGTCTACCTGGACATGAGTCCGGTGCAGCGCCCCAAGGAGCTGTTCCCCGAAGTCGCGCGAATCTGCGCAGCGTTCGACATCGACATCGAAAGGCAACCGATTCCCGTCCGCCCGGGCGCGCACTACATGGTCGGCGGCGTGGTCGCCGATGTCGAAGGGCGGACGACTCTGCCGGGGATGTATGCAGTTGGCGAGGTCGCGTGCACGTCGTTCCACGGCGCCAATCGCTTGGCCTCGAACTCGCTGCTCGAAGCCGCCTTGGCAGGCGACGCCGCTGGCCACACAGCCGCGAGCGACGCGCAGCGGCACAAGCCGACTTCTTTGCCACGCATGGAGCACGCGGATCCAGCCTCCTCCCCCCGGATCCAGCTCGACGACATGCTTTACTCATTGAAGAGTCTGATGTGGCGCCAAGTCGGGCTTCTGCGGTCAGGGCAGGGCTTGACCGACGCACGCGAACGCATCGATCTTTGGGGCCGCTACCTGCTACGGGCCTCCCTGCAGACCCGCCAAGCGTTCGAGCTTGCGAACATGCTCACCGTGGCGAGCCTGATCGCCCGCGCCGCCGCCGATCGCACCGAGAGTCGAGGGACGCACTATCGCATCGACCACCCGAGCCGCAACGATGCGGCCTGGTGTCGTCAGATCCTGATCCGTCGCGACGCCGACGGGGCACAACTAGCGCGTGGTCCGACGCGCGTGCCGAGCGATACTGGAGAGGGCACCAAGTGAACACGGGGCGCGCAACACAGGCGGGTCGCCCACAAGCCATTCTGTTCGGGATCGCGCCACATGGCGATCAGCGAACCGCCCCTGAGGCGCTACGCGAACTGGCGTTGCTGGCAGACACCGGCAGCTTCGACGTCATTGGCTGCATGATCCAGCATCGGCGCACACCAGACCCGCAGAGTTTCGTCGGTGGCGGCAAGCTCGCGGAGATCAAGGAGGTCGTCGAGCAGGCCAAGGCCAGCCTCATCATTTGCAACGATTCGTTGAGCCCGACCCAGGGTCGCAACGTGGAACGCGCGGTCGGCTGCATCGTGCTGGATCGAAGTGAACTGATCCTCCATATCTTCGAGATGCACGCCCGCACGCCGCAAGCGCGACTCCAAGTCGAGCTGGCGCAGCTGCAATACCAACTCCCACGCCTGAAACGGATGTGGACCCACCTCGAACGCCAGCGCGGCGGCATCGGCATGCGTGGCGGTGCCGGCGAGAAGCAGATCGACGTCGACCGTTCAGATCTGCGGACGCGCATTTCCAACATCACGCGCAAGCTCGAGACGGTCGAGTCGCGCAAGACGCGCGAGATTCAGCAGCGCCCCGAGCGGTTCACCGTCGCCATCGTTGGCTACACCAACGCGGGCAAGTCCACCCTGATGAACCGCCTCACGGACGCCGGCGTCCTCACCGAAGACCGATTGTTCTCGACGCTCGATACGCGAACCAAGCCGTGGCGCCTGCACGGCGGGCGCGTCGTCCTCGTTTCGGACACCGTGGGCTTCATCGACAACCTGCCACACCAGCTCGTGGCTAGCTTTCACGCGACCCTCGAGGAAGCCCTCCACGCCGATTTGTTATTCGTGATCTGCGACGCTTCCAGTCCTGCGTGTTTGGCAGAGCTCGCGACCGTAGAACGGGTGCTCACACAGCTCGAGGCCGAAGGTATCCCGCGCCTATTGGTCCTCAACAAGACCGACGCAGTGCAGGACCTGGGTGAGCTGGCCCCCTTGCGGGCGCGGTATCCCGAGGCAATCTTGGCTTCCGCCAAGACCGGGGCAGGGATGCCCGAGCTCGAAGACCGACTGCAGAAGCACCTCGCCAGCTTCGAGCAACACGTTCAGATCCTCGTGCCGCATGTAGCCGGCCGCCTCCTGTCCGACCTACGTTCGAACGCGACCGTCGTCAGCGAGTTCTACACCGAGGACGGCTGCCTCGTTGAGTGCGTCGTCAACGCCTTCGTCCTGGGTCGACTGCTCGCACGCGGCGCCATCATGGCGCCGCACGGCGGTCCTCCTGCAAACGCTGCCGACTGACGCTGACCACGAGACAACCGCAAAACGACAACAGCCTCGTGAGCTGTTGGCGCACGAGGCTGGGAAGAAGATAACCCCGGCACTAACCTACTTTCGCCTTACGACTATCATCGGCCCGACCTGCTTAACTGCTGTGTTCGGGATGGGAACAGGTGTT
>JANPER010000084.1:0-11624 GCA_031423015.1 Planctomycetota bacterium
CGCTGCGCGACCGCCAGTCGCCGCCTGGATCAACAAACCTCTGCAAGTCCACCGCTTCGATGACATCCAGACCGAGCTAGCCTCGGTTGCTCAGTAATCTTCTCTTCCCCGTGTCTCATTCACGTTGACACGTTCCGCTGCCGCTGGCGATCTCCACGATCTCATCCCATACGCCGTTGGGGCGGTGAGTGCATGCGTAGTCAGACGTGCCATCACCATCGAGATCGCCCGCGGCAGTGATCATGTAGTAGCGACGACTTGGCCCCGCCACCGGACGCACCCGCAACACGCTGCCATCCTTGCCGCTCAAGAACCACACCTCGGAGTACTTGGCGACGAACCCTGGGGGCCAGAACTCGAAGCGATCGACGAGTTGCGCTATGTCGGTGACGCCATCGCCGTTCAGGTCGCCCATCGGCATCGCCGGAAAGCGCACTTGGTACTGCCGCATCCCGCCCAGGTGTTCCCAGACGAGCTGCTGCGCCGACAGTGCCTCGCAGGCCAGCACGCACATGCAGGCCCTAAGCATGAGTGGCCTCATCGCAACTCCACCCAGCGGGCTTCCGAGGGTTGATTGAGATTCGACACCACGAAGATCATCCAGAACCCCGGTTGCGCCAAGGCGCGGCTGGAAGGCGTCGTGAACGTCACCTGCTCCGAACCGGGCTCGGTGACGAGCTGGACGTACCGCTGGTCGGAATCGAAATGGTGCGTGACGGATCCCGGCCGCATGAGCACCACGCGCTGCACGGTGCCACCCGTCGCAATGCTGACCTTCGCGTCATACGTGGTGCCGTAGAAGAGTGTCTCTGCGGGATAGCCTTCGCCCCAGCTCGGGCGCGGCAAGCAGCCGTGCATGTAGGTCGAGCTGAAGACCTCGTAGTCCCAACCACGGTTCTCACCGGCCGCGACAACAACGTCACCGTTCGGAACGAAAAGGGCGGTGCTGTGATACAGCCGGGGCGCAACCATCGTCGCCATGGGTTGCCACACGCCGCCGATGTAACGCTCCGCCTGCAGCACTGGGAGGCTGTTCTCGCCACCGAACACGACGAAGCTCGCGTCGGGGAACCCGACGACGTTGAGGTTCGTGCGCTTGTGCGCCATGCTCGGCAGCGGCTTCCAGTCATAGCCTTGGGGCGTGGCGTCGAAGCTGCCTGATGCGGTGGCCGTGCCTTTGCAGATGGCGACCGTTTCAGTCGCTCCACCCGCATCGTTGCCGCCGAATATCACGACCGCGTCCGTATGTCTGCCGTCGATGTTGGGGTGAATCACCGACGTCCCGTACTCACGGTACATCGTCGTGATCCCTTTCGGCGACCACACTCCAGACAGGTAGGGAGCGGCAAGGGCAGAAGCCCGGAACGGGGTCCGTAGAACATGCCCGCCACGAAGATCGACAAGTCGGACAGAAAGTGCGTGCGCGGATAGGCCCAGAGGTGACTGCCGGCCCCACTGACTGACGGCCCGTTGTAGTTCACGTTGTTCCAGCCGCCACTCGGACGCCACAACTCGTAGTTGTCTTGTACCACGGGGTTCTGGGTATCGTCGATCTGGCCGCCGAGCGCGGCGACCCAAGGATTGGCGATCGCGAACTCCTCGCCGACTGTCCCGGTCGGATACCACCGTTTGCGCTGCATGACCCCCGCTGAGACCCACATCTCATGCCCAGGCGGGAACTGCGGATAGTTGAGCAGCGGCGGAGTGTTCGGGTTGAACAAGTACGACAGCTTCGCGCCAAGCACGTGGGTCGTCTGATCCTGGTAGCGCTCCGTGCCGCCGACCACGAAGAGACGGCCGTCGGGCAACCACGTGTGTCCGCTGCACGCGATGTCGTTCGCCCGACCTGCCGTCGGATCGAAGAAGCGCTTGAAGTTCATCTCCCGTGCTGGGTCGGTCGCACTACGCGTCGGGTCGATGAGCGACCAGAAGATGTACCCGCTCGGGATGAGCGTGCCTGAGGGCACGTTGTACGACCACGCCACGATCCACCCACGAAACGGCCCAAACGAGATCAGCGCCATGTGCAGAGCATGGAACCTCTGGCCCATGTTCTGCCAATCTAGCGACGACCAGCGATAAACGAACTGGCCGTTGACCGTGGTCGGGTTGTCGTTCTTGTGGTTGAACGGCGCCGCGAAGGAACCTGCATCGCAGGGATCTAGCGGCGCCGGCTGCTGAGTGGCCCCTCGCTCACTCAGGCCAACAACCACGCAGACCCAGGCCAACAACCAGTGAGAGAGAGAGAGAGAGAGAGAGAGAGATGCGGGTAACGATGTCTCATCGCGAACGCCTCCTCGAAGGAACCGGGAATTGGGAACGAGATCGATGGCCTTGATTGCAAGCGCACAACCTCGGGTCGGACCCGCGTCCGCAAGCTTCAGTCTGCGCCGCCCCAAGCAAGACGTGCAGGAGTCTATGAGGCCGCCTGGCCCGGCGCAACCCAGGGCTGTCCTCGACTGCTCTCGACCTTCGTGCGAATCTGCGGACACCTGCAGTGCGGCGTGCTGGCACAGGTAGCCAAAGAACTGAGCGAACCCTCTGGCCCGACGCGCCTTCGCTGCCCCGCGCGCGAACGATGTCGGCCCGCGACCAGCCCGCGACCCCACAGCCGACCGCGCCGTTACGGCGGCGGGTCCGATGGCAGTGGCGTCAGATGGCGCGCCAGCTCGTGCAAAGTGGTCGGCCCGAGGCCCTCCACCTGCGTCAGTTCGTCGCGCGACACGAAGGCCCCATGCCGAACGCGATGCAGCACGATCGCTCGCGCGCGCAACGGCCCGATGCCCGGCAACGTGGCCAACTCAGCCACCGACGCCTGGTTGACGTCGACCCGGCGCGGCGTTGCCACCTGTCGATCGTCGCGGCGCTCGGCGTGCACAACGCGAGCCGCCAAGCGCACCACGGCGGCGAGCGTGACCAGCAGCCAGAGCCCCACCAGCAGGCGCCGTCGGCTCGGCGCCAGCCCGGCTTGCCGCGGCGCTACTCCCGCAGCCGACGCCGCGGGATCAGCTCCCGCCAGCGCGCCGTCAGCTCGCTCGCCCCCGACGCCATGCGTGGGCCCAGCCCGCCCTCGGTCTGCAGCAGGAGCTGGGCGATCCTGGCGATGGCGACGGCGACGGCGCATTCGGGGTGGCTGGCAACCAACGGCGGCTGTCCCAAGCGCCGCTGCGCCACGGCAGGGTCGTCGGGGATGTCGCCCAAGTAGTGCAACGGATACCCCGAGAATCGCGCCGAAACGTCGGCCAGCTTGGCGAAGGTTCGCGGCCCCATCGCCTCTTGGCCGACCGTCACACGGTTGACCACCACGCTCACGGGCGGCCGCACCGACTGGTGCGCCAGGCACTTGATCAGCGCATAGGCATCCGTGAGGGCGGCGATGTCGGGGTTGGTCACCAACACGACGCGCTGGGCGGTGAGCAGCGTGAGCACGACCTGCGGCGAGATGCCCGCGCCGAGGTCGAGCACCATCTGATCGGCGTGGCGCGCGAGTTCACCGAGGCTGTCGGCCAGCGCGCCGAGTTCGCCATCCGACATCTCCACCATCGCGCTGACGCCCGAGCCGCCCGGCAGCAGCCACGGACCATACTCGGTGCGCACCAAGGCGTCGGTCGGCCGCGCGCGGCCGGCCACGACGTCGCGCAGCGTGAGTTCGGGGCTGGTGCCGAGCAGCAGATGATCGCTGCCGAGCCCGTAGTCGCAATCCACCAGCACGACGCGCGCCTGTCGACTGAGCACGATCGCCAGGCTGGTGGCGAGGAACGACTTGCCGGTGCCGCCCTTGCCGCTGGCGATAGCGACGACGGTGGCCTCGGCGTGCGCTCGGTCTCGATAGCCGACACGCGCGAGCAATCGGCGGATCAAACCGCCTGCAGCTTCGTCCGTTGGTTGAACCACGTGCAAGGAGGCGCTCGGCGATGCGCGAGTGACGCAACACCGATGCGCAAGGGAATCACGACTCGGAATCTCCGAACTGCAAAGCCGCGCACTCGGCCCGCGTCACGCGGACGTCGGCGACCGAACGCCGCAGATCGGTGAGCTGAAGCGGGTCGGCGTCGACCGCCGAAGCATCGGGCGCGGGCGCCATCGCTTCGCGCAGGGTGCTTTCGAACACCGCCATCACGCGGTCCATCGCGGCGATCGCCTCGTCACGCGTGGTCAACGGCAGCCGGCTATCGCCAGCCAACACGGCCTCGGCGGTGCGCGCGTCGACCACCACGCGGCACAGCGGGCGGCCGCGCGCCCGCACGTGTCGCGCGTAGCGGTCGCCTTCCACGGTGACGTCGGCGTCGAGACGTTCCAGCCAAGACAAGAACTCGCGCACCACCTCGGTGACTGTCGCTGGCGCGCCGGACGGCGCCGAGAACCCACCGTCGTCGCGCATCGGCCGCGCCCACGCCGGCCGCGCGCACCACTCGTGCCTGCCGCCAATACTCCACTCGTGCAGTTCCATCGCCACGAGGTCTGGCAGAGCGACGGTGCGCAGCGTAGCGAGCGCAAGTGCGTCGAACTGCAGGCCGACGACGATCACCCGCAGGCACGCGCCGAGGTCGGCGGGCAGCCGATGGGGGAACAGGCGCTGTAACAGCCACGGATTGGCGACCAGGTGTGCGTGTGCCCGCGCCGCGCACACCGCAGCCGGAACGGGCGCCGCACGATCATCGGCGAAGATCAGCGTCGGCGCACCGCGCGCGTCGCGCGCCAACACCGTGATGCTGGCGACTTCACCCAACTCGACACCCTCCGCGACGATGCAGAGGCCGTGTTCGAGCAACTCCAAGTGACGCGACAAGATCGCCTCGAGCCCCACGCGTGTGTGTGGTGCCACTGGCCCAGCGATCACGATTGCCACCGCAAACAAGAACCACCCATCTACACCTCACTCCGGCTGACCACCGGGAATGGTATGGGAACATCCCAAAGCGCACTGATGCGCGCTCTGTCAGGGCGGGATTAGACTCAGCCGAACGGCCGGCCGCAAGGGCGCATCCGTCAATATCGAGTCAGAGGATCAAGGCCGGCGCGCAGTCAGCTCCCCTAGTCAGTTGCCGATGCGCCCATCCAGCGTGCGACATACAGCGGTGGGGACAGCGATGTCTTTCGACACTGCGACGCTCGCGATCAATCGTCGCAATCCAAACCGCTCCTCCGAGCACGCATAGGCAACTGCTAATGCGTCAGTCACATCGAACGGGCGCAGCGGCTCCTTGAGCCCTAGGAGTTGCTGGATCATGTGCGCCACGGCGGCCTTGTCGGCGGCACCATGCCCGGTGAGACAGCGTTTGACGCGCGCGGGGGTGATCTGCACGACGTCGAGGCCGGCGCGGTTGGCCTCGGCGAGCACCACGCCGCGCGCCTCGCCGATGCGCAGCGCGGCCTGCACGCTCTTGCCGGCGAAGGCGGACTCCAGTGCCAACTGGTCGGGACGCAGGCGGGTAATCAACTCGGCGATCGCTTTGGCCAAACGGCCCAGCCGCTGCTCGATGGCGACGTGCGAGCGACCGAGCGCGAGCGCACCAGCCTCCACCACCTGGGCATCGCTGCGGCCGCCCGCGGCGCGCACGACGTTGCCGGCGCGATGTGCCACGGGGCGTGCGGCGGCATCGACGCCCGCCGGTTTGGCGGCGGCGACTGTAATGCAACCGTAACCCACGGTGACCGTGCCGGGGTCGATGCCCAGGATCCGCACGCGGGCATGGTAGTGAGACAGCGGGTCAGATGCGATCGATGAGTTTGGCTGCCGACTTTGTCTGCGATGGTCAGTCACCTAGGCTGCGGGTCGATGGACGCGCCCTTCGTGTCGATGCTGCTGCTCGCGGCTGGTCGTGGAACGCGCTTTCTAAGCGACGTGCCGAAAGCCTGGCTACCCCTGCGCGGGCGCACGCTGGTCGAACGCTGCGTCGTGCGGTTGGCGCAGGTCGTGCCGGCGGCACAGCGCGAGATCGTGCTCAGCGTGCACGAAGACGACCGCGACGTGTACCTAGCGCCGGCTTTGGTCCGCCTCAACGCGCTTGGCGTCACGCGGGTGGTGAGCGGCGGGGCGACGCGGCAGGATTCGATGCGCAACGCGCTCGCGGCGTGCGACCCGCGCAGCGCGATCGTCTTGGTGCACGACGCGGCGCGACCGTTCTTTCCGCTCGAAGCGGCGGTGCAAGCCATCGCCCAGGCATTGAGCTGCGGCGGCGCGGTCGTGGCGGTGCCGACGTCCGACACGCTGAAGGAAGTGGACGGCAGCCGAGTCGTAGCGACGCGGCCGCGCACGGGCACGTGGTCCGCACAGACGCCACAGGTGGCGCGGCGCGACCTTCTCCAGCAGGCGCTGGCGGCGGCGGCGCGCGACGGCTTTGCCGGCACCGACGATGTCTCGTTGCTCGAACGCATCGGCGTCGAGGTGCACGTGGTGCGCGGCTCGAGCACCTACTTGAAGATCACCACCGCCGATGATTGGGCGCTCGCCGAGGCGATCGCCGCGCGGCAAGATGCTGCCGACATGGAGTTCCCGCCGCTTCCACGCATCGGCCTCGGCATCGATCTGCATCGCTTGCAGAAAGGGCGGCGCTGCGTCCTCGGCGGCGTGGTGATCGACAGCGAGGTGGGCCCGCTGGGTCACAGCGACGGCGACGCCGTGCTGCACGCGCTCGCCGACGCGATCCTCGGTGCCGCCGGTGAGCCCGACCTGGGCACGCTGTTCTCCGACAAGGATCCGAACAACGCCGACCGCGATTCGGTGGACTTCTGCCGCGAGGCTCTCGCGCGCGCCCAGAGCAAGCGTCTGCGCGTCGCGTCGGTCGACGTCGTCGTCGAGACCGAGCGCCCCAAGCTGAAGCCGCATCGCGACGCGATCCGTGCGCGTCTGGCATCGCTGTGCGGCGATCTGCCGCTGGACCGCGTCAACGTGAAGGGCAAGACCGGCGAGGGCCTCGGCGCCATCGGCCGCGGCGAAGCGCTACGCGCGACCGTGATCGTCCTGCTGGTGCAGGATGAACGCGTCTGACCAGGACGAATGTGTCAGACACTTTCGTCCTGGTCGGACTCACTCGACGGCGAGCACGGCGTGCGCCTTCACGATCAGGTGCGCAGCGCGGCCCTTGACCAGGCCCAGGCGCTGCGCCGCCTTCGCGGTCACGCGCACGACGAACAGCTCGCCGTCGACTGACACGTTGACGACCACCTGCGCCCCGCTGGCGCGCGTGCCCTGCACCACGCCGGCGAGCACGTTCTGCGCCGAGATGTCGCTCGGCGCCGTCGTTGACAGCACGATGTCCTCGGCGGTGATGGCGACGCGGCGCGGCAGGCCGAAGCCCTTGGCGTGCACGACCGCGAGCCGCACGCCGTGCGGCGTGGTCACCAGCACGATGCCGTCGTGGACCTCGCCGACGACGCTGACGTCGAACACGTTCTCGGCCGCGAGCCCACGCAGTGAACCGAGCGCCTCGTGCGCCGCCAGCACCTCGCGCGGGTCGCCCTCGGCCACCACGCGGCCGGCTTCCAGCACGATGACGTGGCGGGCCAGCGCCATCACTTCGAGCGGGTCGTGGCTGACGATCAACATCGGCACGTCGAACGTCGTGCGGATGCGTTGCAGGAACGGCACGAGGCGTGCTCGCAGCGGACGATCGAGCGCGGCGAGCGGTTCGTCGAGCAGCAGCGCGCGTGGCCGTGCCGCGAGCGCGCGGCCGAGCGCGACGCGCTGACGTTCCCCACCCGACAACTGCGCCGGCCGCCGAGCCAACAGCGGGCTCAGCTCCAGCGCGTCGACGACTCGGGCCAGCAGGTCAGCGTCACCCGGCCGCGCCGCAAAGCGCAGGTTGTCGAGCACGCTGCGATGGGGAAAGAGCGCCGCGTCTTGCGGTACCCAACCGATGCCGCGCCGCCGACTCGGCAGGCCGTCCAGGCGCTGTCCCCCGAGCGACACCGTGCCACGCACGTCGGCGCGCAAGCCGGCGATCGCTTCGACGATCGTGCTCTTGCCCGAGCCGCTGGCGCCAAACAACGCCACACACGACTCATGCCAGGTCGCGCTCGCCGCCAGCACGAAGCCTGGGTAACGCGCGTGCAGGTCGAACGCGTTCATCGGCGATGCCGCCGCAGACAGAGTTCGGCCGCGCCAGTGATGAGGAGCGCCAGCACGATGGACACCGCGGACAGCAGCAGCGCTTCCTGGTCTTCGAACTGCTCGATGCGGGCATAGATCGCCAGCGCCAGCGTCTCGGTTTGGCCCGGGATGTTGCCGGCGACCAGCGTCGTGGCGCCGAACTCGCCGAGGCTGCGCGCGAACGCGAACAGCGTCCCGTACGCGATGCTGCGCGCCGCGAGCGGCAACGACACGCAGAAGAACACGCGCAACGGCGATGCCCCGAGCGTCGCTGCTACCTGCTCCAGCCGGCGCGGCACCGCCAAGAAGCCTTGCTGCGCGCCCAACACCACGAGCGGCAACGACATCACCGCCGCCGCGATCGCCGCCGCCCACCACGTCAGCACAATGGGCGCGCCGAACACGCGCTCGATCAAGCCACCGAGCGCGCTGCCGCGCGACAGGGTCACCAGCAACAACAGACCGACGGCCACCGGCGGCAACACCATCGGCAGACACACGATCGTCTGCAGCAGCATGCGACCAGCAAACCGTTCGCGCGCCAGCAACCAGCCCAACGCGATTCCCGGAACGAGGATCGCCGCGGTCGCCACACAGCCCACCTGCAAGGTGCGCAGCACGATCACGCAGATCTCGGCGGCATCCATGCTCAACGCGGCGGCAAGAAGCCGCGCTGCTTGGCCAGGGTCAGGAACGCCTCGCTGCCGAGCCACAGAAGGAAGGCTGACGCGAGCGGCTCACGGCCACCGCGCACCGCGGCGGCGACGTGGACCACGCCAGGATCCTCGTCGAGCGCAACCTCGAACAGCACGCGCGCACGCTTGGCGATCCGCGCATCCGTCGCATACACGACGGCGGCGGCCGCCGCGCCCGACTCGACCAGAGCGAGCGCCGCCCGCACGTTGTCGGCGTTCACGATCTTCCGTTCGAGCCGCGGCAACACCCCGCGCGCTGACAGCCACGTGCGCGCGTAGCGGCCCGCGGGCACCGCCGGGGCGGCTAGCGCCAACCTGCCCTGCATCGCGCCGAGGTCGGCTGCGTTGCGCGGCGGATTCACCAGGTCGGCGGCGCCGACGACGACGAGACGGTTGCGCAGGAACACAACCTCGCTGCCAGGCACCAGGTGCTCGGCCACGCGCGTCACGGTCGCCTGATCCGCCGCCAAGAACACATCGATCGCCGCCCCTGCCTGAATCTGCCGGGCCAAGGTCGACGAGGCGTCGAAGGAGGCCACGATCGCGGCGGCGCCGGCGGTCGCACAGAAAGCCGCCTCGCTGTCGGTGACCAGCTCGCGCAGCGACGACGCCGCCGCCACCCGCAAGACGGTCGGCGAAGTGTCGCGATCGCATGCCCCCAGCACCGCGAGTACCCACCACATCGCCGGCCAACCGCCACGCATCCGCGGGCCGCGGCGCACCGTCACGCCCCAATCTGCAGTTGGTTCAGGCGGTGATAGAGCCCGGCGCGCTGCAACAGGTCGTCGTGGCGCCCCGACTCGACGAGCCGCCCCTTCTCCATGACCAGGATCAGGTCGGCATTGCGAATCGTCGACAGACGATGCGCGATCACGAACGAAGTGCGGCCGTACATCAAGTTGGCCAAGGCCGCTTGCACCTGCTGTTCGCTCTCGGAGTCGAGCGCCGAGGTCGCTTCATCGAGGATCAAGATCGCCGGGTCGCGCAACACGGCGCGCGCGATGGTGATGCGCTGCATCTGACCACCGCTCAGGTTGGCGCCCCGCTCACCGCACACGGTGTCGTAGCCCCGGGGCAGCGACTCGATGAAGTCGTGGATCTGCGCCGTCTTGGCCGCAGCGACCACTTCGCCGCGACTGGCGGCGGCATGGCCCAGCAAGATGTTGTCGAGGATGGAGGCGTTGAACAGGAAGGGCTGCTGACTCACGATCGCGAGGTGCGAGCGGTAGTCCGAGAGCTTGATCGCGCGCAGGTCGACGCCGTCGATCAGGATGCGCCCCTGGCGCGGGTCGTAGAAGCGCGCCAGCAGGTCGAGCGTGGTCGACTTGCCGGCGCCAGAGGGTCCGACCAGCGCCACACTTTGGCCGGGCTGCACCTTGAACGACAGGTCGCGAACCACCGCCTCGTCGCCGTAGTCGAACGACACGCGCTCGAACTCGACGGCCCCGCGCATCACTGGCAACGACGCGCCGTGGTCCTTGTCGGTGTCGAGCGGCTCGCGCAGAAGCGCCTCGATGCCCTCGTACGCCCCCACCGACTCCATCAACGTGTTCCACGCCCGCGTCATGCGCTTGACGTGGGTGTAGGTGGTGGTGAGCGGCACCGCGAGCATCGCCAGATCGCTCGGCTTGTAGTGACCGTCGAGAACGAGCCAACCGAGCACGACCAGCATCACAGCGAAGCCGATCTGGTAAGCAAAGAACGTGAGCGCTTGCGAGGCGCCGCGCGCGCGGAACATCGCGGTCGTGCGGTCGAGGAACAGCGCGTTGCTGCCGGCAAAGTCTTGCAGGCGGCGCTCCTCGAGCTGGTAGGCCTTCACGGTGCGAAAGCCGGTCAGCATCTGATTGAGCGATTCGGTCGCGTCCCCCATCGCCGCCAGGCTCTTGCTCGACCGCTTGCGCACCTTCTTGCCCATGCGCAGCAGGGGGATTGCCATCAACGGGATCAGGAGCAGCATCACCCACGCCATCTCCGGCACGATCACCACCACGATGGTGAGGTTCATCAACACCATGAGCGGATCGAGCACGGCGTTGTCGAGCGCCAATGAGAACGTGCGCAGCAACACCGCGGTATCGGTGGTGACGTTCGAGATCAGCTCGCCCATCTTGCGCCGGCCCAAGTAGCGCAGCGGCAGGTGCAGAATGTGGTCGGCGACCTCGTTGCGGATGTCGACGACGATCTTGGCCCCGAAGTAGCGCGTCTTGACGCTCACGTAGTAGAGGGCGAAGGCGCCCACGATGCTCATCAGCACCGACAGGACCGCGCAACTCACGAAGATGCCGAGGTCCTTGCCGCCGACCTGGAAGGTGAAACCGACCCATTCCTGCAGGGTCGCACTGAGGTTGGCCACCATCCGATTGAGGCGGTCGCCGATGCTCAGGTCCGCCATGGGCACGTCGGCGGGCGGCATCGAGCCGGTGACCGAGTCGATCAACGGCTTGATCAAGACGTAGATGCCCTTGGCACAAATCGCGTCGAGCACGCCGGCTACCAGGATGGCAGCGACGAGCGCCTTCTGCGCCAGAACGGCGTTCCCCATGCGCCCGAGGAACGCGCGCGTCGACGCCTCGACGCGAGTCTGGACCAGGTCAGGGCGCGCGGACTCGGACACGACGCACAATGTGCGCCGTCGGAGGGGCAAAGGAAAGAGCCGGCTCGGCGCCGGCCCAATCTTGACGCGAAGAGGCGGCCCGCGCCTGCTCTAACCTCAGCGCGGCAGAGCCGCAACCAACGAGAGGCGAGGGCGGCTGCATGAACGGCTCTGCCGCGAGTCGTGAGCCGTAAGACGTAAGCCCTAAGTCCCAGACCGCTGCCTACCTGTCTGACCGCCTGTC
>JANPER010000085.1:0-1779 GCA_031423015.1 Planctomycetota bacterium
CGTCGTGGCGTGGCGGAACTCGGCCAGACCGTTGGCAAGTTCGGTGATGTGACTGCGCGCCAGGCCGTTGCGGGTCAAGGCGTCCTGATGGGCGCGCGCGATCTCGAGGAGATTCGCGGCGCGGGTGACGAACGCGGCCAGATTCCTGGTGCGCGGCGGCGTTGCGAACTGGCTGGCCACCTGCGCGTCACTGCGCGTGGCGAACGCGCCGATGCGCTCGATGCTGGGCAGCAAGTGCGCCTCCAGGCCGCGGCGCAACTCCGCGCCGTGACGCTGCGCCGCCACGGCGGCGAGCCGATCCTTGTGCTCGGCGCGAAACAGCGAGTCCGCCGCCGCGAGCTGCGCCTCGAACTGCGTCGCAACTGTGGCCTGGTTGCGATCGGTGAACGGATGCGCGCGCAGGAACTCCAGCACGCGCGCGGCCATCGCCAACTTCCTTGTCAACATGCGGTCCATAGTCAGTCCTCTGATGTCGTCATGCGCAGCGACCTCGTCGGCGGTGCGCCGCGCGCAAAGCCAGATCGACGGCCGGCGGATGCCGGCCGCGCCGAGTCGCCAAGGAAGCGCGCGACGGGGGAGCGCCGGCTCAACACAGTATGAAAAATGCTGAACGGCATCCTGCGCGTCGCGCCGCCGGGCTTTGCGGCATGCCCGTGCCAAAAAAACACCGCCCGGCCGCCCGGTACTTGGCGCGGCGATCTCTGCACGCCGCCGACGACTTCGTGCGCGTGGCGCACCACTTTGGGCGGTTGCGCCGCACTCTTGTCGTGTGTACGGGCACAGCAGAACTTGCCCGTGGGTTCGAACAGGCTGCGCGGCGATTTGTGCACGTGGCGCGGCAGTCGTGCACGCCGCCCGCCCTTTCTGTCGGTCGTTCGGGCAGCGAAAGACTTGGCGCAGCGATCTGTGCACGTGACGCCGCAGTTTGACGACGTGCCTAGCAGCCCTGCGCGACCAGAAAGTCGGTCTCGCCGGTGGTCCGGCGCAGGCTGAAGGCGCGTTCGCAGGTCATGGCAGCAACTCGTTCAAGGCCTGCGTGGTGGCGAGGACTCGCGCCGCGCCGTGTTGTTGCAGGGCAGCCGGCAGGCTGGGATCAGCGTCGGCCAGCAGGTAGGTCCGTGTCCAGCACAATCACTTGTGGGTCACGAGCAGAGCAGATCTGGGGGAGGGTGTCGCAGTTGCAGGTCAACGCCCTACCATGCCGGTGTAACCTCGGCACGCCATGGACACCGTGCGCAGGTCCTTGCAGGCTGCCGGCCACGGCTCGCCATTCCCTCGTTTGTAGAGGTGATCCCATGCACAAGCTCCTTTCGTCTGGCTCGTTGGTCTCGTCTATCGCCACGTGCAGGTCCCGGTCGTCGGTTCGCGGTAAGGCTTCGCAAGCGTCGCTGACCGCAGCCGTGATGGCGGTTGTGGTCGCGGCGCTTCCGGCGCAGGTGCAACCTGGGCTGCAGTTCGCGGACCTGGGAAAGCGGCATCTGCCGGTCGACTTGGATCGTACCCAGGCCGTTGTGTATGGCGACGTCGACGGCGACGGCGACCTCGACATGGTGATCGGGAACCACTACTCGCATCAGAACCGGCTCTACCTGAACAACGGCACGGGCACGTTCACGGATGCCACCGCGAGCCGGATGCCGGTGGACAGCGACTGGACCTTCTCGGTGGCGCTCGGCGACGTCGACGGTGACGGCGACCTCGACATGGTGATGGGGAACTCCGGGCAGAACCGTCTCTACCTGAACAACGGCACAGGCACGTTCTCGAAAGCAACCGCGA
>JANPER010000086.1:0-2072 GCA_031423015.1 Planctomycetota bacterium
GCGCTGGTCCACATCGCGCCCTCGCGCTTCCACTCGAACTTGAACTTGACCTTGCCCGAGCCGTGCAGGATCACCTTGCGCGCCGTCGGCGACAGCTTCTTCCACGGCGTGGTCAGATCGAAGCCGAACTGCTTGCCCACCTCCGCCAAGTACTCCAGCGAGTAGTTGCTGTAGACCAGCCGCCCCTCGTCGGTGATCACGTGCAGCGCGCCCTCAGCGAGGCTCAGCGACGCGTCGCGCACCAACAGGTCTTCGCTGAAGCTCTGCACGGTGCCGAGCCCATCGCACACCTTGCACGCCCCCACCGGGCTGTTGAACGAGAACAACCTCGGCTCCATCTCGGGGATCGAGCCATGCCCGTTGGGACACGCGCGCAGCGTCGAGAACACGCGGTAGTCGTCGCCCTCGCCGCGCACGATCGCCACCAAGCCGTTGGCCAGCGCCAACGCCTGCTCGATCGCCTCGGCGATGCGCGAACTCTTCTCCGGCTCGACCTTCAGCCGGTCGAGCACCAGCTCGATGGTGTGGTACTTGTAGCGATGCAGCTCGATGTCTTCGTCGAGCCGCCGCACCACGCCGTCGATGCGCGCGCGCACGAAGCCGCGCGTGCGGAAGTCCGCGAGTTCCTTGCGGTACTCACCCTTGCGCTCGCGGATCACCGGCGCCAGCACCATGATCGGCTGGTCGGCGTAGGTCTCGCTCACCGCCTGCGTGATCCGATCGACCGACCAGTTCTCTATCGTCGCCGCGCACTCCGGACACGTCGGCAGCCCCAACCGCGCCCACAGCAAGCGCAAGAAGTCGAGCACCTCAGTCATCGTGCCGACCGTCGAACGCGGCGACGCGCCGGTGGACTTCTGGTCGATCGACACCGTCGGCGACAGCCCATCGATGTGATCGACCTTCGGCTTCTCCATCTTGCCGAGAAACTGGCGCGCGTAGCTGGACAGGCTCTCCAGGAAGCGGCGCTGGCCTTCCTGGTAGATCGTGTGGTACGCGAGCGACGACTTGCCCGAGCCGGAGACGCCGGTGAAGGTGACCAGCGCGTCGCGCGGGAAGGTGAGGTCGACCCCTTTGAGGTTGTGCTCGCGCGCGCCGCGGACGGTGACGGAGTTGGGGGCGACCGGGGTGGACATGGGGTGACGCAGTGTCGCAGGGAGGGGGCGCGGGGTCACGCGTCTGCTTTGTCGATGCCTGCGCCGGCCACCCGGATGCAACCCGGATCGCACCGCCTTGCCGCCGCTTGGACCAAACACGGTTTCGTTGCCACTCCAGGGCGTGGCAGCACTCGCCAACACATGGCGCCGGGAATCTGAGGGCACCGTCCGGTACCAAGTCCTCGCAGGCCACCTCGATACCTTCCTCGCCCGCACCGCCGACGACGACACCCGCGCCTGCCTGCCGCGCTTCGTGGTTCGCGAGCTGCGCGACTTCCTCGCTTGTGGCGTCCTGACCCGCGGGCTCTGCCGCGTACACTGCTCGGCCTGCGGCAGGGACGACGACGACGCGCGCCGCACTCCGGCGAGGTCGCCGCGCAACAGCCGCCGCAGGTCGAACTCGACGTCGACCTGCGCGTCCGCGATGCGGAACGTGCCACCCTCGCCGAGCGCGACCGCGGTCGTCAGCCAATCGCCACTCAGCCCGCCGATCTCGACCTGCGCGGCGAGATCGGCGCTCGCGACTCGGCCCAGCGTCTAGCACAGCCAGCGCTCGGCCAGGGGTCGCCGGGCGAGGTACGGCGCCTGCGCGACGATCACGGCGACCAGCGCGGCGCGCAGGCCGAAGCTCAGGAGCGAACGCAGCCGCATCCAGTGTTCGGGCCGCAGGTGAGGGCGGTGGGTTTTGGCGCCGCGACGCCGACCACGAGGGTGATGAACAACGGCATCGCGGCGACGTTGAGACGGTGAGGGTTCGTGGGAGGTAGAATCAAAGCATGGTGCGTCGTGACGCGACAGACGACTCGAACTCCCTGGAGCCCGGGCAGTCTGGCGCACGTCGTTCTCGATCCGCGGGAGTCAGTCCCGCTCCGGTAAGCGCCGAAGCGCCGGGTAGCAGGCCCCAGGCATCACCGG
>JANPER010000087.1:0-18452 GCA_031423015.1 Planctomycetota bacterium
TACCCGGAGCCAGCACAAAGCCGCGAACCCGAGAGGCCACCGGTAAGCCGTGTGCGGGAAATCCGCACGCACGGTTTGAAAGGGGGTCTTGATTCACCTCTTCGCCCAACGTGGAGAGAAGGATAAGGATCTACCAATGGCTGGTCTGGACCCCGACATCGAATCACGCGCGCTGAACCTTCCGCCAGGGGAGCGCGCCCGTCTCGCTCAGCGCTTGCTCGCGAGCCTCGACGAGGGGACGGATGCCGACAACGAGAAGCTCTGGCTGGCAGAGGCGGAGCGTCGGCTCGATGCCCTCGAATCCAAGAGCGTGTCAGGGATCCCGGCCGAGCAGGTGTTCAAGGACGCGCACACGAAGCTGCGGTGAGACGTGTCGAGTTTCATCCGGAGGCGCGGGAAGAGTTCAACGCGGCCGCGCGGTTCTACGAGCAACAAGCCCACAACTTGGGGCGTGATTTCATTTCCAGCGTTGAGCATGCCACGGCGCGACTAGTCGATTTCCCAGGTCTCGGTCGCCCCTTCGGACGCAGGCGCCAAACCACAATCCGCGCCGCGCGTGCCCGACGGTCTGACGCCCCACCGCCAGCCCGAGGTCACCAAGCTGCCGCGCGCCGCGGTCGAAGGAGACCAGCCCGCAGAACTCGAGCGCAACCCGACGCCCGGCGTCGCGGGCGACCTCTTCAGCCAAGAACCGGTACGCCCCTACCTCCTGCAGCAGCCGTACCGCCTCAGCTACGTCGCCGGCGACTACGTGCCCCCGGCCGGCGAACGCGTCGATCCGGCTTTGCTGCAAGCGATGGCGGCGCGCGGCGGCGGCGGCGAGACCTATGGCTTCGTGATGTTCGCGGGTCGCATCACCAGCGACAAGCGCGCGCGGATCGAGGCGACCGGCGTGGTGCTGCGCGACCATCACACCTTCAACGCGATGACGGCGACGATCCCGTTCGCTCGGTCTCGGCGCGCAGTTCCAAGCGCTGATCGTGTTCCCCGACATCCACGGCACCGACGCCACGACCCGCGCGACGCACTGGGTCGCCCCGAGCGTGCCGCAGATGGCCGGAAGCACGCTCTACGTGCAGACCTTCCTGATCGACCCGCTGGGCACGAACCCGCTGCCCGCGTCGACCACGAACGTGGGCGCCGTGATGTTCCAGTGAGGGGCGCGGACCACTAGATGTCGCTCCAACCAGGATCGACGGCCGGGGTGCGCGACCAATCGATGACCTCGCCGAGACTGGCGAGCGCCGCCAGCCAGAACCAAGGGCGGCCCGTCGGGACTCGATACAAGACAGACAGCGCCCGCCGCCGAAGCGACGCCGCCAACAGTGCGTCGCTGCCGTTCATCAGCGAGTACAACGCACGCCAGTCCGCGGGCGCACCCCGGTCGAGCAGCTGCGCCAGGATCTCATCGCTCGCGAGATCCAGATGCGAGCGATTCCACAGCGCCGAGGATCGAGCGAGCACTGACATCGGGTCATTCACGACCGATCTCCGTCCGGGTCAGGACGCAACCAAATCGCTGACAGGGTGACGCCCAAGGCTCGCCCGCGACGCCGCAGTTCTTCCAGGTCGCGCCACGGCGGACGCACGTCACGGTAGGTTCGTAGATCCACCTGCGCGAGGTCCTCGGGCGCAGCCGACTGCAATCGCTCCACCAGTTCGACCACCGGCGACTCGCCCCCGGGGCCGCGTTCGTAGCACCGCGCCAGCGAGCGAGCGAACTCGGGAAGCTGCGCGGCGGGGAGAGCTTCGAGCAAGGCCACCGTGTCGAGGTAGTCGCGCACCGTGTTGCGCGACAAGAGCAGCCAAGACTTGATCCTCGCCATCTCGATCAGGTCCGGTGTCTTCAGGCCCTCGATGCTGGTCGTCTGCAAGGGGAGGCTCCGACGCAGCTGACGCACGCCCGTCGGCACGCCGTCCATGCTGCCAAGAATCAGCACCGGTGGCTTGAGCCGTGCGGTCCGCCAACCCGGTGTGGCCTCCAACTTGGCGAGCACCTCGTCGAAGGTGTTCTTCAGCTCAGTGAGGACGTGATCGCCATCGAGGCTCTTGCGATGGTGCAGATGCAAGATGGCCGCAGTGCCACCCACGAGAACCGCGCCCGGCAAGGTCGCCTGCAGCTTGCGCTGTGCGGCCAGCAGTCGGAGCCATTCGGGGTCGGTTGTGGTCACAGTGTCTCGCGATGCGCCCGGCCAGTATCAGCGCGCCGAGCGAGCGCTACAAGACGACGCGCGGCGTCCCTACTTCTTCGCCCGCAGCAACTGCCGCACGGCGTCGAGTTCGCGGGTTTCAAGGTCGTAGCGGCCGGACACGGGGGCGGGGAGCTTGGCGGCGACGGGGTTGCGTCGAAGCGGGGCCAGCGTGAAAGACGAAGAGACCAGCCGACGCGATGCGCCGGCATCGCCTTTCCCCAGTCACCTGACCGCACGTCGACCCCTGACAATCACGGCACGTCGGCGCGCAACGCGTTGCTCATCGCCAGGCCGCACGCCGCGGCCGGGTCCGGGATCGCGTACTGGAAGGCGAGCCGCGCGCCCGACAACCCGGGTGCCCACGCCGACCAAGGGATCGAGATCCCGCCGATCGGGTCCGTCGCGACCACCAGAGTCGCGAGCGGCGGCCACGGCACGATCGTGCCGCACAGGAACGGCACGGCGGCCTCGCTTTGCGAGATCAGCAGGACGGCGATCTGCGACGGAGCGGCGTGGGACAGGTTGAGCGATCCGGTCGAACCCGCGGTGAGTGGGCCCGTGCCGGACAGCAGCGGGTCGCCGGCGGCGCCGGTGAGGTTGTAGCCGAGGTTGGTCCACGCGTTGGGACCGGGCGCGGTGTAGATCTCGCCGTAGTACTCGTCGTCGTCGATGAACGGGCTGTTCGTGATGTCCACCATGATCACGCGGTTGAATGGCGTATCGCTGCAGACGCCGAGGAAGGTGACCTGGTCGACGGGAATCGACGTGAACACCACCCGGCCGACGCAGGTGGTGTCCGCGTAGAGCACCATCTCGTAAGTCGAGTCGACCGGCGTGCCACCCCACGGAGGCATGGAGGCGTCGGGCTGGAAGAAGTCGATGCCGAAGGCGAGCACCGGCGCGTCCATGTCGACTTGCAGATTCTCGTAGCCCTGCGCGATGTCATGGCCCGGCAGCAGCGGACACCAGTCCGGCGCCGCCGACGTCGCGAACGGACCGATGGCGAGGTCGTCGCCGCCGGGCCCGACGCCGAGGGTGACGCTGCCCAGCTTGGCAGAGTTCACGCGTCCGAGGTTGGGCAGCGGGCCGCTCGCGCGCGTTGCGCCCGGCGTCGCCAGGAATGCGACCTTGTCCGTGCACGCGGTCACGGTCGCGGCCGGGGTCACGCCGGTGTAGAACTCGCCGTAGTACTCGTCGTCGTCGACGAACGGACTCTGCGTGACGTCGATGATGGTGACGGTGCTGAACGCGGTGCGGCTCCACACACCGAGGAACGTCACGACGTCGGTGGGGATGGCGGAGAACCGCGCCCGCCCCACCAGAGTCGCGCCGTTGTAGAGCGAGACCTCGAACGTCGAGTCGACCGGTGTGCCGCCCCACACAGGCATGGTGGCGTCCGGCTGCGCGAAGTCGAAGCCGAACGCGTACACCGCGGTGGCCATGTCGACCTGCAGGTTCTCGTAACCCTGCGCGATGTTGTTGCCGGGTAGCGGCCCATACCAGTCGGGCGCCGCCAACGTGCCGGCGGCGCCGATCGCTAGGTCGCCGCCGCCCGGCGCGATGCTGAACGTCAGGCTGCCGACGGACGCCGAGGTGACCCGGCCCAGGTCGGGCAGCGGTCCGGTGGCATTGGTCGCGCCGGTTTCGGCGCGGAACGTGGCCTGGTCGGTGTAGGTCCTCAGCTGCGCCTGCACGTTCGAGGTCAGACAGGAGAAGGCCAGCGCTCCGAGGAACGAGGCGATCGAGAACGAATGCGTCATGGTCTTTGTCTTCACGGGTGAAGTTCGGTTCACCCTCGAAGGACCAGCCCGCCGCCGACCGAACAGAGGATCGCGACATCACGTGCCGACCGTGACATTGGCGTCCACAGATCGAGCGGGACGCCTACTTCTTCTGCCACTTCTCCAGCGCTGCCGCCAACGGGCTCTTCGGCACCGGCTCCTCGCGCGCGGGCGCGCGCGGCGCGGCCGTCGGCTTGGCGGCCGGCGCGGACTCGCTCTTGGGCCGCGCGCCGCGCGCCTGCTGACCCGGTTGATCGTCGAGGCGCATCGACAGCGCGATGCGTTGGCGCGGCGCGTCGATGCTCAACACCTTCACCTTCACCACTTGCCCCGCCTTCACCACGGTGCGCGGGTCGGTCACGAACTCGCGCGACAGACAGCTCACGTGCACCAAGCCATCTTGATGCACGCCAATGTCGACGAAGGCGCCGAACTGCGCCACGTTGGTGACCACGCCTTCGAGGATCATGCCCTCGGTGAGATCGCCGATCGTCGACACGTCGTCGCGGAACTCGGCGGTCTTGAACTCGGGGCGCGGGTCGCGGCCGGGCTTCTCCAGCTCCAGCAAAATGTCTTGCACCGTCGGCACGCCGAACGTGTCGTCGACGAACTGCTCGGGCTTCAGGCCGCGCAGGAACGCGCTGTCGCCGATCACCTTCGCCAGCGGCCGACCGCTCTTCTGCAGGATACGTTCCACCACGGGATACGCCTCCGGGTGCACGCCCGACGCGTCGAGCGGGTTGTCGCCGTTGCGGATGCGCAAGAAGCCCGCCGCCTGTTCGAACGCCTTGGGGCCCAAACGATCGACCTTCAGCAGCTCCTTGCGCGCACGGAACGCGCCGTGCTCATCGCGATACGCCACCACGTTCTTCGCCAGCGTCGACGACAGACCGGCGTCGCGGGAGAGCAGCGCCGGCGACGCGGTGTTGAGGTCGACGCCGACGCCGTTCACGCAGTCCTCCACCACGGCGTCGAGACGCTTGCCCAGGCGCGGCTGGCTCACGTCGTGCTGGTACTGACCGACGCCGATCGCCTTGGGTTCGATCTTCACCAGCTCGGCCAGCGGATCCTGCAAGCGGCGCGCGATCGACACCGCGCCGCGCAGCGTCACGTCGAGTTGCGGCAGCTCTTGCGACGCCAACTCGCTGGCGGAATACACCGACGCGCCCGCCTCGGACACCATCACCTTGGTGATGCCCAACTCGGGGTGACGCTTGCCGAGTTCGAGCACGAGCTTGTCGGTTTCGCGCGACGCGGTGCCATTGCCAACGCTCACCAGCTCGACCTTGTGCTTCTTGGCGAGGTGCGCCAGCACGGTGATCGCCTCGTCCCACTTCTGAAACGGCACGTGCGGAAAGATCGCCGCCGTATCGAGCACCTTGCCGGTGGCATCCACCACCGCCACCTTCACGCCGCTGCGCAGGCCAGGGTCCAGCCCCATCGTGGCGCGCGCGCCGGCCGGCGCCGCCAGCAGCAAGTCCTTCAGGTTGCCGCCGAACACCGCGATCGCGTCTTCTTCGGCGGCCTCGCGCAGGCGCGTCATCAGCTCCACATCGAGGTGCGTGCTCACCTTGATGCGCCACGTCTTGCGCACGGTGTCCTGCAGGAACGCATCGCCCTTGCGGCTCTTGTTGGCGATGCCAAAGCGCGTCGCGATCTTGTGCTCGCACACGGCGCTGTCCTTGGCGTCCTTGCCCTCGGGGTCTGGCCACAGGTCGATCACCACCGCGCCTTCGCGGCGCGCGCGCAGCAACGCCAGCGCGCGATGCGACGGCATCGTGCCGAGCGGCTCGTGGTGATCGAAGTAGTCGCGGAACTTCTGCGCCTCGGGGTCATTCTTCTTCGCTTCGCTGGCCACCTCGGCGCGCAGCTCAGCGTGCGTCCACACGTACTCGCGCAGGTCTTGCAGCAGCGTCGCGTCTTCGGCGAAGCGCTCCATCAGGATCTGCTGCGCGCCTTCGAGCACCGCCGGCGCGTCGGCGAAGCCGGCCTCGACGTTCAAGAAGCGCGCCGCCTCGGCGGCCGGGTCCTTGTTCGGATCGGCCAGCAACAGCTCGGCCAGCGGCTCGATGCCCGCTTCCTTGGCGATCATCGCCTTGGTGCGCCGCTTGGGTTTGAACGGCAGATACAGATCTTCGAGACGCTGCTTGGTGTCGGCCGCCGCGATCTGCTTTTGCAAAGCCTCGGTGAGCTTGCCCTGGCTCTCGATGCTCTCGAGCACCGTCTTGCGGCGGTCTTCGAGTTCGCGCAGATACGTCAGCCGCTCTTCGAGCGTGCGCAACTGCGTGTCGTCGAGACCGCCGGTGGCCTCTTTGCGGTAGCGAGCGATGAACGGAACGGTGGCGCCGCCGTCGAGGAGTGCGACGGCCGACTCGACCTTGTGGTCGTCGACGCCGAGCTCCTGCGCGATGCGCGAGACGATGCGATCTTGCACGCGCGCGATGATCGACGAGCGCGCCAAGAAGGCAAGAGGCTGGTTACGGCGACGCGGCGGGCGGCGGAGAAGCAGGCGGCGGAGTTGACACAGACGCGGCCGGAGAGTCGCTTGCCTTGCCGCCTTCGCTGAAGCGGTGGTAGGCGTGAAACGCGGCGAAGCCCATCGCCAGCAGCGCGACGTAGAACCAGAACGAGCGGCCCACCGACATCATCGGATTCGACACGCCACCCGCGCGCCCAAAGAAGATCAGCAAGCACAACAAGGCCAGGCCCGCACTGGCCAGCGGCGCGAGCAAGCGGGTGCGCGCGGGCCACGGCAGCGCGCCGGCGCGGTCCGCGAGCACGAGTCCACCGGTGCCGAGTGCAGCGAGGAAGGCGAGCACGCCCTCAAAGGTCGAGAAGCCGTTCCCGCCGCTCCCGGCGCCACTGGCAGCACCGAGCTGCTTGAACATCTCGCCCATCTCGCCGCCGCCAAACGACACGCTGATCCAGGGAAAGAAGGCGAGCACCGCGGCGCCCGCGGCGCCACCGACGATGAACTTCTCGCGCGGGGTGAGTTCTCTCATGGGTGCATGCGACAAAGGACTGAGCTGCAACGCCAGAGTCTGGTGGCAGAACTAGACCGCGGTGGTCTGCAACGAACGGGCGATCCGGGTGTCGGCCGAGGCGTCGACCGGCACCACCGCCAGCGCCGACCAGCGTTGGAAGGCGTGGAACAGGGCAAACGCCATGGCGGCGAATGAGGCGTAAAAGAACACGGTGCGACCACCAGTGATGCCCATCGCGCCCATCGCCGAGAAGCTGCCGCCACGTTCCATGAACACCAGCATGCACGCGATGCTGGCGGCACAGGCGAGCAACGGCGCGAGCCGCCGCGTGCGCTTGGTCCACGCCGACAGGAAGCCGCCGCGGTCAGCGACCACGAACGCCGCGGTAGCCAGCGCGCCGAGCCAGGCGAGCAGGCCCTCGGTGCAGCGCAGCGCGTTCATGCTGGCGTCGGCGGCAGAGTCCTTGAAGAACTCGGCCATGGCCGGGTCGACGTCGACGAACGACAGGCGAAACCAGGGCAGCAGGGCCAAGAGCGCGGCGCCACCGGCGCCACCGAGGATGAACTTCTCGCGGGAGTTGTAGGCGTGGAGGTCGATCATGGGTCGTGCCCCCCCTAGCGCCAGACCAGCACGAATGTGTCACATTCGGCCTGGTCACCTCACTTCATCTGCTTCTCGGCCAGCTTGATCCAGGCCTTGGGGCCGCCCTCGGCGTAGCCCAACGTGCCCAGCTTCTTGCCCTGCGCGTCGAGGAACAGGATCGTCGGATAGCCCTCGATCTTGAAGTCCTTCCCCAGCTTCTCGTTCTGCTTCTTCAGCTCGGCGCTCTGCTCGGTCTTGCGCGGGAAGTCGAGTTCGAGCAGCACGACCTTCTTGCTCGCCCACTGCTTGAACTCGTCGGTGTCGAACACTTCCTTCTTGAGCTTGATGCACCAGCCGCACCAGTCGCTGCCGGTGAAGTCGGCGAGGATCACCTTGCGCTCCTTCTTGGCGCGCGCGAGCGCGTCGGTGTAGCCGGTGATCCACGTCGCCTCGCCCGCCTTCTTCTTGTCCTTCTGCTTGGTCGGCTGAGCGTCCTTGCCTGGCTCACCGTCCTTACCGGCTTCGCCCGCCTTGCCAGCTTCGCCGTCCTTGCCGGCTTCGCCCGCCTTCGCCGGCATCTGCGCCTCTGCGAGCTCGATCCAAGCTGTCGGCCCACCCTTGGCGTAGCCGAGCTGCCCCACCTTGGCGCCGTCGCCATCGAGGAGCAGGATCGTTGGGTAACCGCGCACGCCAAACTCCTGCACCAGCTTGTCGTTCTGCGCCTTCAACTCGGCGCTGAGCTTCTTCTTGCGCGGGAAGTCGAGTTCGAGCAGCACGACGTTCTTGGCCGCCCACGTCTTGAACTCGTCGGTGTCGAACACTTCCTCCTTCAGCTTGATGCACCAGCCGCACCAGTCACTGCCGGTGAAGTCGGCCAGCACAACCTTGCCGTCTTTCTTGGCGGCGGCCTTGGCCTGTTCGAAGTCCGTCAGCCAAGTGCTCTCGGCTTGGGCTTGCAGCCCATCGGCGACCGCCATCACACAGAACACACTCAATACAAAGCAACGCATCACAGCTCCTGGGCACGCATGGGTTTCTCGGAAGACGATCCTCGCCACCGGCGTGAATCGAGAGGAGGGCAGGCAGCCAGTCGCCCCGATCAAGCGCCAGCGCGCGCATGTTAGCCGTTCGCGGGCCGCGGATCGACCGCGGCGAGGGCCCCACGGTCGGTCCCCGCCATCGTGGCGCCGCGAGCCCGTCGCCGTGGGGCGTGCCTCAAGGGCGCGGCGCCCCCGGCGGCCGTCTTGCCGAGCTTCTCGCGCTAATCTGCAACGCGTTCCCCGCAAGTGCCGCTCGTTCGCTACGAGATGAACGCCTCCGAGCATCGCGATGCTGGCCGTCGCGTCCCACGATCCACCCGGTCCCCTTGTCCTGACAGCGACCATGAGTGACTCCCTTTCCTCGACGATGATGGACGCGTTCGGCGCCCAGAACCACGACCCGCTGAGCTGGACGCGCCTCGAAGAACGCCTGCGCCCGTGGATGCAGCAACAGCTCGCGTCGCGTCACCTCGGGTTCGGCTACACCGCCGACGACGTGATCAACGCCACCTTCGCCGATGTCTACCGCGACATCGGAAAGTTCGAGGTCAAGCCCGGCTCCAACTTCCGCAAGTGGGTGCTGACGATCATGCTCAACCGCGTGGCCGACCTGCAGCGGCTGGACCTCGCCAAGAAGCGCAAGGCGCCGGGTCTCGTGCCGATCGACCATGGCGACGACAGCTCACTCGGAGCAGGCATGCAGGTCGCCGACGAGCGCCAGCACCGGGCCAGCATGATCGCGCGCCATCAGGAGATCGCGTCCCCGCAGACGAGCGACCTCGCGCGCGACGAACTCGGCGCTGGTACGAATGGCCGCCTTACCCTCGCCGGCGTCGAGGCGCGCGCGCAGATCCGAGAGATGCTTCGTGAACGCCTCCTTGTGCTCTTCAGGCGCCAGAGCCAGCGCAGCCTCCGACTGCCACACGGCCTCGTCATCCTTACCGTTCCAGAACCACGCCCAGCCCAGCGTATCGGCGAAGTTGCAGTCCTTTGCCCCGGATGCCTCGGACTTGGTCCAAGCGTGCTTCGCCAGCGCCACCGCACGCGAAGCGTCGGTCTGCTTGCCTTCGTGGTTTTTGGGATCGACCAGCGGCCACGCCAGGGCGTTCAGTTCCCCTGCGCTCATCGCCTCTTCCTCAACGGTCAGGCTCGGCAATACCAGCGACCCGCCACTCTGCATCGCCTGCGCCTGCTCCAGCTTGCCGAGCTGGTCCGTGAGCTTGTCCAACTCCGCGCGGCGCGGGTGCGTCGCGCGGTCGCGCTCCGTCTCCTCGGGCGTAGCCGGCAACGCCCGACTGCGTAGACCATCGACCGTCTTCTCCAGCTCGGGCCGGAGCGCGAGCACGCGGTCGGCATCGGCGAGCCAGCGCTGTGCGGCTGTGACGTCCTTCCATGGCACGGCGAGTTCCTCCAACGCTGCCTGTAGGCGTTCGAGGTGCACGACCCCTGCGAGCTGGTCGAACTCGTGCACCTTCTCCGCGAACATCGTCGCGTTGCGCTCCGCCTCGCTGGCGTTGCGAGTCGCCTCCTCGGCGTTGCGCTGCCCGGCGGCAGCGTTCTCCGCGGCCTCCTTCGCCTTCGCGGCCTCGCCGGCACGGGCTGTCCCGGCAATACCAGCTTGCTTCCTCGCCTCCGTTGCTTGCTTCTCCGCTTCGCTCCAGTAATAGACCGCCACGCCCAGGCCGCCGACCAGCGCGATGAACACAGCCGCCGTCGCCACGAGCTGCCCGCGATAGCGCTTGGCGAACTTCGCCAGCCGATATGCCGCGCTCGGCGCGCGTGCTAGCACCGGCTCGTTGTCGAGGTAGCGCTCCACGTCGTCGGCGAGGTGGCCGACCGTCTCGTAGCGCCGCGTGCGATCCTTCTCCAAGCACTTGAGCACGATCCAGTCGAGGTCGCCGCGCAGGCGCTTGAGCAGCGTGCTCGCGTCGGTACGTCGGAGCTTCGCCGCGGCATCAGTGCCGCCGACATTGGTCGTTACCTTGGTGCTCGGCCGCGGCGGCTCCGCTTCGCGGATCGTCCTGCACATCCGGTCGTAGCCCTGCGCGCGCAGCTCCTGCGCGTCGAACGGCAGCTTGCCCGTGAGCAGCTCGTAGAGCAGCACGCCCAGCGTGTACACGTCGCTGCGCATGTCGATGTCGAGCGCGTTCAGCCCCGCCTGCTCCGGCGACATGTACTCCGGCGTGCCCAAGATCACGCCCTGCTCGGTGAACAGCGTCTTCTCGGTGAGCTTGTGGTCGGTGGCGCGCGCCAAGCCGAAGTCGATGATCTTCGCCGCCGGCTTGCCGTCTTGCAGCGTGACCAACACGTTGTTTGGCGTGAGGTCGCGATGGATCACCCCCTTGGTGTGCGCGTGCTGCACGCCGCTGCACACCTGCTTGAATAGCGCGAGCCGGTCTTCGAGCGACAGTTTGGCATCGTCGCAGTAGCGCGTGATCGGCACGCCCTTGACGTACTCCATCGCGAAGTACGGCTTGCCCTTCGGCGTGACGCCAGCCTCCAGCACCTTGGCGATGTGCGAGTGGTCCATCATCGCCAGCGCTTGCCGCTCGGCTTCGAAGCGCGCCAGCACCGCCTTGGTGTCCATGCCGAGCTTGATCACCTTGAGCGCCACGCGGCGGCGCACGGGTTCCTTCTGCTCGGCGAGGTACACGCTGCCCATGCCGCCGTGACCGATCACGTCGAGCACGGCGAACGGGCCGACGCGGTCGCCGGCGCGCAGGTCGGCGTCGGCGTCGTTGGCTTCGGCCCGCGCCAGCGTCGAACCGCCCGCGCGCTTGCCTTGCGCGTCGGCCTGCATCCGCTCCGCCTCACGCTGGATCGGTTTGGTCAGCTCCGGGTTCTGCTGGCACATCCGTGCGACCCCGGGCCAGAACTCCTCGTCCGGACCGTCGAGCAAGCGAAGGAGTTCGGACTCGATCGGGTCAGGGGGTGAGGGACTCTTCGCCACGGGGTGGCTGGAGGATAGCGGGCCGGTTGGATCCGCCCAATGACGGCGCATGCGCAACTCGGGCGTGGGCCCAAGCCCAGTCCTACTGCGCGGCTTCCAAGTTCGCGAGCGCGTGCAGGAATGCTGGCGGGTTCAGGACACGAAGCTGCGGGACGAGGGCCCGGAGCCTCGTTCCTTCGAGTGAGTCGGCGCTGTCGAGCGCGAGGATGCGTGTCTCCCAGGTCACGAGGAAGTCGACTTGGGCTGCTATGGCGAGATGGAACAGGTGGTCGTCATCGGGATGACCCTCCAACGTGAAGGTGTCTGGGTCGGTCTCAGCCCAACGGGCGCAGGCTCGAACGTCGGATAGGAAGGCAATGACCCGCGCGGGGGTCATGCTGCCTACTTTCCGCAGAATAGGTTGATAGGGACCTTTGACAGTTGATGCCGTTGCAGATTTCGAGCTAGCGGGCGGAGTGGTCATGCGACGAGAGGATGGACGGAGAGTTGGGTAAGGATTGGTTTGTGTGGAGTACAGATCGGCACGAGGGTGACTAGAATTCAGTCGAGCTGGGTACCTGCCGGATTTGCGAATAAAGTTATGTCGAATGAGATGCCTGTAAGTTGAGTCGGACTCAATTTATGGCGGTTCTGATTGACGTAACTCGGGAGGGCACAGCTGATCAAATTTTGTTGCCTTGACCAGCGCGCGCTCGACTGTAGACCTCGGTGACGAGGTGACAATTGACACAACACGATCTTGATGACCTTGCACATCGCGCGCGTGAGATCGGCCCCCTGCCGGTGGTGCGGCACTTTCTGGACCGACTTGGCGTCGAGCAACTGCTCGCTCAGTTCGTTCCCGACCGGAGGCTTGGCCGGCCGTCGGCGCTGCCGAACTCGCGGGCCTTGGCCGCGATGGTCAGCAACATCCTGATCTCGCGCGAACCGCTCTACGCGGTGCCAGGCTGGTTCGCTCGTCGCGCATCGGAGCACGCCGGCCTGAGCGAAGACGAGGTGGTCATGCTCAATGACGACCGCATCGGCAGGGCCCTGGACCGTCTCTACGAGGCGGATCTTGCCTCGCTCATGACCGCGCTGGCCGTGCAGGCAGTCCGGGAGTTCAAGATCGACATGTCCCAAGCGCACAGTGACACGACCACCGTGACCTTCAGCGGTGCCTATGGCGGGCAGAAGAACAAGGAAGAGCTCGCGCGTCCGCCGTTGATCACATTTGGCTACAACAAGGACCATCGGCCCGATCTCAAGCAGCTCGTCTACTCGCTGGCAGTCAGCGCCGACGGCGCCGTCCCGGTGCACTACAAGCTCTATGACGGCAACAAGACCGACGACAAGGTCCACATCGAAACGTGGAAGACCATCCGTGAAATCGCTGGCCGACCGGATTTCACCTACGTCGCCGACTCGAAGCTCTGCACGCGCGAGAACATGGGCTTCATCGCCGAGCAAGGCGGCGTGTTCGTGACTGTGCTCGCCCGATCTCGACAGGAGGACGATGCCTTTCGCACGTACCTCCAAGATCATCCGATCGCCTGGGAAGAGGTTCGACGCCAGGCCGATGTCGACCCCGACAAGCCAGCCAAGACCTATGAGGCCTTTGGCGGCGCCGAGCGGTCCGCGGAGGGCTACCGTGTGATCTGGTATCGAAGCTCTGTCAAACGCGCCATCGACGAGACTCGGCGCGCTGACCGCATGTCCAGAGCCAAGATGCGGATCGAGAACCTGGAGCAACGGACTGGATCCCACCGCTTCCGAACCGTCGAGTCGGCCCAGAAGGCGGCCGACCAAGTGCTGCAAGACGAAGGTGCGCAGCGTTGGCTCAAAGTCCAAGTCGTCGAGTCGGCCGTGCAGGACTTCAAGCAAGCCTCGCGTGGTCGCCCCGGCAAGGACACCGTGTTCCGTCGCGTCGACATTCCGATCTTCCTCTTTCAGGTCGAGGAACTGGCTGACGCGATTCGCACCGACGCCAAGTGCGATGGACTCTTCGCGATGGTCACCAACCACGAGAAGCTCACCCCCAAAGAACTCCTGGAGGTGTACAAGTACCAGCCCTTCCTCGAGAAGCGGAATGAACAACTCAAGTCCGTCCTCGCCGTCGCTCCGGTGTTTCTCAAGAAGCCCGAACGGGTCGCCGCACTCCTCTTCCTCTACTTCATTGCGGTCCTCGCCTTCGCACTCATCGAACGAGAAGCGCGGAAGCAGATGGACCGACTCGGAATCGACGCCATTCCTCTCTACCCCGAGGGACGTGCATGCGAAGCACCGACCTGCGATGGCATCCTGCAGGCATTCGAAGGTGTTCGTCGAAACGATCTACTCGACAGAAAGGGGCGTGTCGTGCGCACCTTCTTCGATCCGCTCTCGCAGGTCGCCAAACAACTCCTCAAGTTCCTTCGCGTCTCTGCGGCCCACTACGGAATATGAGCCCCGAAAACGCCAGTCGCGTGAGCGCGTCTATTCTGCGGAAAGTAGGGTTCAGGGCAAGGCGCGCGCCGCAGTCGTATTCCAGGGGCTACGTCGAGGACGCGCAACGCCGCCATGGACGGCGCGGGCCGGCCAAGTGGACAATCTGTTTCTGCGCGCGCCCTAAGGCTGGAACGTCATCGACACGCCGCGCGAGCTCAAGAGGTGGCTCACCGCGCCGCTGCAGGCCTGGCCGTTGGCGGCATGGCCGACCCAGATGGACTGGGCGTGGATCTGCGCGCTGACCAGCCCCGGGTTGGGGGGAATGGGCAGCGGCAGGTGGGAGGTGCCGGCGCCGGTGGTCGACGTCGTGAGCAGCAACAGCGGGCTGGAGGCGAGGCTCACGTGGAGCCGCAGACCGAGGCCGAGGGGGTCGGAGCCGGGCAGGTCGGCGATGGTACCCAGCAGGACGAACCCGGCCGCGAAACGCGGCGCGTTGGTGGCGGCCAGCGCGAAGGTCGCGGTGCCGATCCGGGGCGGGGTGTTCCCGGTCATCCCGAGCATGCCGCCGCAGCCCGCGGTGCCGGTACCGAACGTCAGCAGCCCCTGGCCCGCGGCGACCCCATTGCCCAGCAGGATCGAGACGTTGTTCCCGCCGGCGTTGGCGGTGACGAGGTCGACGTTCCCGTCGGCGTTCAGGTCAGCGGCAGCAATGCAGCGGGAGAAGGCGCCACCGGTGGCGAACGCCGTATGGACGAATCCGCCCGCACCATCGTTGATCAGCACCGAGAGCAGGCCGCCGCCGCCGTTGGTGCCCATCGCGATATCCACCCTGCCGTCGCGGTTGAGGTCGCCGGTCGCGATGAAGCGCGGGCTCGGCGCGGTCGTGAAGCTGGTCGGCGCCGCAAAGCCGCCGGCGCCGTTGCCCAGCATCACCGAGCAACTGGACGCGGCATTCGTGACCACTGCGTCGACCCTGCCGTCGCCGTTGAAGTCATCGAGCGCGACCGCAGTCGGATTGCCTCCCGCCGGGAAGGTCGTTGGTGCGCCGAACCCGCCGCTGCCGTTACCGAGCAACACCGAGATCGCATTCAGCCCGCCGTTCGCAACCACCAGATCGACGCGGCCGTCGCGGTTGACGTCGCCGATCGCCGGCAGGTCGGGGAAGGAAACGCCCAGCGGATAGCTGGTGGCGGGGGCGAAGCCGCCCGCGCCGTTGCCAAGGAGGACCGACGCGCTGCCGAGCTGGAAGTTGGTCGTGACGATGTCGGGCCGGCTGTCGAGATTGAGGTCCGCGACCACCACGTTGGTTGGGAAGGCGCCGACCGGGAAACCCGTCGGCACGCCGAATCCACCCGCCCCGTTCCCCAAGAGCACGACGACGCGGTTGTCGACGACCGCGACCGCCAGGTCCAGTTGCCGGTCCGCGTTGAAGTCGGCGAGCGCGACCCAAGTCGGTCCGGTCCCGACCACGACGCTGGTCGCGACGCCAAAGCCCCCCGTGCCAGTGCCGAGCAGCACCGAGACCGTGTTGACCGCGGTGTTGGTCGCGACCAGATCCGACCGGCCATCGCGGTTGAGGTCACCGACCGCGAGGCAGTTCGGCTGCGTGCCCGTGGCAAACCGGGTCGCCGTGCCAAAGAGCTGGGCCGCCGCCGGGGTGGCCAGGAACAGCGCCAGGAAAGCGGTGAAGGCTCGGAGAAGAGAGGGGTGCATGTGGATACCCATGGGGCTTCGATGTGGCAATGTAGTCGCGGAACGACCCCGCGCGACATGAGAGAGATGCGAGCCGGCGCGCGCTGTGATGCGGATTCGCTCCTTTTCACCGGCGATGTCGCGAGATGCGCGGGAGTCAGCGGTCTTGTCGCAGGCTGGAGATGCGGGTCTCACTTGGTCACGCGGATCGACCACACACGTTGCTTGCCATCGCGCTTGACCTGGACATCGTGAGACACAACGGTGCCACCGTCGCGCAACTCTGCCCTGACCTCATCCCCCAGCCATGCGGTCGTGAACGCAAAGCGACCGGTGCGATCCGTGAACACCGTCTCACGGCAGCCGTCGGCCGCGGCGATTTCCACACCGGCTCCCGGCATCGGCTTGCCGGCCGCGTCGACGACGGTGCCGCGATGCACGACGGCGTCCGGTGCGCGCAGCTCGATGTCCTTGGTCTCGCCCGACTTCAACGAGAACGACGCCGATTGCCCCCGCGCTGAAGACGACGAGCCAAGGCGAACACGGAGCGCTTGGTCGGTGGCACGGTGGCGCGGGAAGCAGAAGGAGCCGTCGGCGTCGGTCGTCCCCGACCAAATCGAGCTCAGCATGCCGGAAGCGGGCTCGACGTCCGGGCAGACCAGAACTGCGGTACCGGCAAGACCCGAGCCGGCTGCGTCGAGCACACGGCCGCGGATGGTCGCGGCGCGTCGAGCTTCGACCGCGAGCGGCTTGCCGTCGGCGCGCGCAGCCACGATGCCCCACATGTCATGGCCGGTCTGTGCGCTGCCGTCGCCGCTGCTCTCGAACACCCAGCCAGCCTCCACCGAGAACACCTGCAGCACGGCCAAAGGAGCAGATGGACGACGCATGCGAAACTCGCCGCCGTTGTCGGTCACGCCGAGCGCCCCGAACATCGTCGCCCCGTCGCGCACCTTGAGGTGCACGCCGGGACACGGCTTGCCGTCGACGCCAACGACACGGCCGGTGAGTTCGCCAGCCTCCGGGATGCGGAACACGATGTCGATCTGCGGCAAGTTCTTGTCCGGTTCGCGGTTGCCGCTCGCGTTCATGACCATCGTATCGCCACCGAACGGGTCCTTGCCGCTGAGCCTCACGTGCGCATCCGCGCCGGGTAAGAGCCCGTGCACGATGGTGTCGCAGCCGGTCAAGGCTTGGACCGGCAGCGCGATGGCGAGACGCGCGTCACTGAACCACACGACGACGCGCGCCGAGAAGGCACGCGCAGCTTCGTCGGCCACACCTTTGAGGCGGATACGCAGCGTGGGCCCAAGACCCCGCGCAATGACGATCCTTACCTCGTCGGCGCAAGGCGCGCGCGCCGGCGTCTCGCTGGCAACCAATCCTTCGCCGATCACCACGATGCAGCCATCTCCCAAGGGAACGTCGCGCAAGATGAACCGACCCTCCGCGTCCGCACTCGCCCATGTCGAAACGGTGGCATCGGCTTCGACCCGCGGCGCCCAAACCACGTCAGCGTGGGCGACGGGTGCGCCGGCTTGGTCGACGACACGGCCGCGCACCGTGTCACTGCTGCGCAGCCGTACCGACACCGCCGCCGCCGAATCGAACCAGCGAAGCTGCACGTAGCGCTCCGCCGCCGCAAAGCCCTTCGCTTCGATCCGCAGAGTGAGGCCCTCGGCGCGCAGCGTCATCCCTTTGACAAGGAACGCGCCGCTGCCGTCGCTCATCACGCCACGCACGATGCGCCGGCCATCGTCCAACACTGTGACTTTGGCGGCCGGCACCGGCGCTTCGAGTTCATCGATGATCCGACCGCTCACCTCGCCGATGTGATCCGGATCTGGCGCCTGCGCTACCAAGCAGCTCGCGCTGGCGGCCAGCACGATGAGAGGAACCGAGCGGCACCATGAGTTCTCCATCTCGTCGACGATACCACGACGGCGGAGCGAGCTCTGAAGCCGACTCGGAGGGTCGGAGGGGAGTGGGCCTTCAGCGTTCGACTGCAGAAGGAGTGAATCAGCGCCTGGTCTCGGCGAGGTCGATCACCAGGCGCACGCCGTCGAGGTCACGCTGCTCGAGCACGAGCGGCAGCTCCGGCGACGATGCCCACTTGCCGTCGACGCTGACCGCACCGCAGATCTTGGCGGTCACAGACAGATCCGGCAGTTCGACTCTGCCCTCAGCATCCAGCACCAGCTCGAACGCCTTCTGACTCTCGCCGATGGCGAAGGCCTGCACGCGAAACGGTGCGCGCGCCTCCCAGGCTGCCAACCCGTTGATGCACACACGACGCAGCACCTGAGGTGCATCTTCTTCCAGTGCACGCGGCGGCCCCGGAACCACGCCCTCGGCAAACTGAGAGCGTCGCGCCGTTCCCTTCCCGTCACGCCACAGCGCCCACGCGGTGTAACCGCGGCCCGACAGCAGATCGGCTCGGAACAGACCGTTCGCGTCCGTCTGCGTCTCGATCACGTCTTCGCCGCCGAGGTCGAGCCGCGCCGGCATCGGGCGTGACACGAGAAACACGCGCGCGCCAGGCACACGACGGCCAGCGTTATCGGTGACGAAGCCGGGCAACCGACTACGTGATGCGTGCGGCGACGGTGCGGCGTCCTGTGCGGCGAGCGCCAGGGTAGGCCACGCCGCAAGAGCGACACCGAGCCAGCGACACAGACGCGACAGACGCACCATTGGTAGATCCTTATCCTTCTCTCCACGTTGGGCGAAGAGGTGAATCAAGACCCCCTTTCAAACCGTGCGTGCGGATTTCCCGCACACGGCTTACCGGTGGCCTCTCGGGTTCGCGGCTTTGTGCTGGCTCC
>JANPER010000088.1:0-27947 GCA_031423015.1 Planctomycetota bacterium
GCTGCGCGACCGCCAGTCGCCGCCTGGATCAACAAACCTCTGCAAGTCCACCGCTTCGATGACATCCAGACCGAGCTAGCCTCGGTTGCTCAGTAATCTTCTCTTCCCCGTGTCTCATTCACGTTGACACGTTCCGGTTGCAGCACCCACCGAAGGCTGAGGGCGCAACCATCAGTCTGCCGATTGGCCACTACCAGGCGTTTGCCGTCACCCCGGATCGCTTCCGTCGTTGCCAGGAGGTCCACCTGATCGCCGGCGGCGCATCGTGCACGGCAGATCTGGCCGCCGCGGAGAATATGACGTGCAAGGTCTCGGTGCGCAGTGGCGCGGCTCCCGTTGTCGGGGCGAGAGTGATCGCGAAGCCAGTCGATGTGTCCGACCAGGTGGCTCGCGCCGGAATGACCTTCAGCCAGACCGACGACCAAGGCTGCGTCACCCTGATGCTCAGGCAGGACCTCCGTTACTCGATCCACGCGACGCATCGCGATGCGGGGAACCATTGTGTCCTGCTCGACCCCATGGCCGTGTCCGGCGAGAAAGAGGTGCACATGACCCTGCAACCTCGCGTCTCGGTCACGCTCCTGGCCACCGGGGGCGGACTGGCGGACAACACGCACGACGCTGGTGCGACTGAGTTCCTGCTCATCGGGCCAGGCCAGCCGGTCAACGCGAGTCGAGGCTTCGAGGCGTGTCTTTTTGCTGATGTGCAACGAGGCTACTACACGGTGTTGGCCCGCCGCGGGCTTGCCTATGGCGAGTGGCAAGGCCAGATCGAGATCGGCGACAACAGAGTCTGTGTTCCCATGACCACAGCCATCACGTTCGAGGTCGATGTGCGCGACGCCGCCCAATGGACATCGTTGGAACTGCGGAACCCGAAGTGGCCGCCCGAGGTCGCCAAACGGTGGAGCACTCGGATCGACGGCGATGGCACGCATCGCGTCTTTGGCGCGTGCCTCACGGAGGCGGAGATCGTGGCACACGGCCCCAAGCCCACCACCTTCGCCGTGCGAGCGCATGAGCGAGCGGAGCTGCGCCGGAACTGAGTCGGGCGTCGCGAAGCAACGTGCGGGTCCGCGGCGGGGGCTGAGTTGTGTCGCGAGCGCGATCGAATCGCCCACGGGCACGCGAGCCCAGGGGTCACCTAGCCCGGACTATTCACGAGGGAGCGAGCGAAAGCCCGCTATGCCGCACGGTGCCACGGCGCGCGGCTGGTTCTCCCGGAAGCGTGGTGTTTGCCACGTTGAGGACAGGTTCTGCCGCGCAACGCCGGCAGCGAGTGGCAGAGCGGTGCTTGCAGCCGTTCGCTGGTGAATAGTTCGGGCTAGCCGTGCGGATCACTGCGGCGATGCGTTCGGCGGCCCACGCGTTGCCGGCGGACGTCATGTGGCCGGCGACCAAGCGGCTCTTTGCGTCGGATCGCGTGCAGCCTCGGCGTGGAACGCGGCGATCAGATCGAGCGCCGGCAGCCCAGCAGTGCGGGCGCGCGTCATCACGGCGTCCGCGCTCGGCGTCGTCGCCTCGCCCAGCAGCACGAACATCACCTTGCAGTCGCGTGCGCGCGCGAACGCGGCAATCCGATCGACTAGCAACGGGGCGACCGCATCGCCGCCGCCAGGTGGCAGTGCGCGCACTTCCTTCTGATCGACGATCCACCACTGCTGCGTGCTGTCATCTCGCCGCCCCCTTCTTCCTCGAGCCCGGAAGTTGACGCGGCCGGCGAGGGTTACTGGTTGCCCGTGGCCGGCTGCCGTTTGCACGCGCTTTGCCGCGCACCCCACGCGGCGTTCGCTCGTTTCCCAAAGCCCCGGGCGGCCCGCTCCACAAGAACTCGCGCCACGGCTGACCTTGCACGCCAAGGTCAGCAAGCCGCGCCACCGCCGACGCGTCGCACAGCACCAGCGGCCGATGGCTCGGGTTGCGGCGACAGAACTCCAGCAAGCCGCGCAGGTCAGAGGTTTGCACTTCGCCGAGTTTGACCTCGACCGCCCACGAACCCCAACTGCCTTCGATCACGCCATCGACATCGATTGGCTCCTCGCGCCAGTAGGTCACCGACTGCCCGGCATTCCATGCGTGCGCCAGACACGCGTTCTGCACCAGCTGACTCAGCCGCGCGCGATCGGCGCCGAACTTCGCTGCTGGCACCGGTTGCGTCGCCGCCAGGAACGCGTTGCTCAGCGCAATCAGCTTGGGCGGCGCGGCGCGCTGCCTCGTCGCCCGCATCGAGTGCTTGCCGAGCGCGGCGATGAGATGTGCTTCCTGCAACAGAGCTAGGTAGTGGGCGATGGTCTCGAGCGCGCCGGCGTCTTGCATCAGTCCTTGGATCTTTTGCAGCGACACGATCTGGGCCGGTGCTGACACGCATACGCCGAACACCTGACGCAACAGTGCCGGGCGCCGAACCGCCGCCAACGCGAGGATGTCGCGGCCGATCGCGGGCTCAACGATGGCGTCACGCACGTACGCGGCCCAGCGCGCGGGATCGTTGCGGTAAGCGAATGCTCCTGGGTAGGCGCCCTGCTCGACCACGAGGTCGATGGCACGGTCCGCTGAGATGTTGAACGTGCTCGCGATCGCAGCAGCATCCCAGTGCGTCAGCGTGATGCGTTCGAAGCGTCCCGCCAAGCTCTCGCGGGATCCGCTTGCCAGGCGCAAAGACGAAGATCCGGTTGCCACGACGTGCACCGGCAGACCGCGCCGGCGCATGCGATCCCACTGGCCCTTGAGCCGTGCTGCCCAGTCTGGCAGTAGGTGGGCCTCGTCCAGCAAGACGACCGCAAGACCCCGCTGCGCGGCCGTCGCCTCGGCCACAGTCCACAGCCTCTCCCAGAAACCGGGTACGCGGGCTTCGGGACCATCAGCCGCAACGTAGCTCGCCCGGTTTGCCAGGGTCCGAGCGAGGTCCAGCAAGAGCGTGGTCTTGCCGACCTGGCGCGGTCCGGTCAAGAGCTGGATGCGTCCGGGTGCCGGCTCTGCGATGCGCTGCCGGAGCAGATCCCGACACGCGGGGTAGTTGCGGCGGAACTCTTCAGAAGACATATCCGAATAATTATTCGATCATCGCTTGGAAAGCAACTGCGATGCGCATTCCCTCTAGGTTTCTAACTCCGCAAGTACTCCGACTTCACAATCGCCCTGCGCGCCGACGGGTTGCTCGAGCAGGTGGTGTGGGCCGGCCCGCTCCCGCAGCTGCCTACCGGCGTGAGCTACGTCGATGTGGTTGCCGGCGCGATGCACTACCTGGCGTTGCGCAGCGATGGCCAAATCGACGTCGGCGGCAGAATCACCAACGGGTTGGAAGACGTCCCCAAGCTGCCTCCCGGTCTCACCTATGTGGGGATTGCAGCCACGAGTTCCACAGCGCCGCGCTGCGCAGCGACGGGTCGGTGGTGGCGTGGGGCGACAACACGCGTTACCAGTGCAACGTGCCCGCGCTGGCGCCGGGCGAGACCTTCACCCACATCGAAGCGGGCCGCGACTTCACCGTCGCGCTATACGACACGGGCGGCTTCAACCGCTTCGGCACCGGCTGCTCCGGCCGGCTCGGCGTCACCGAGCTGGTCGCGACGCCGCGGCCGCGCATCGGTACCACCTTCACCACCGAGTTGCGTCCCCCGCCGCCGCCGCTTGCCTACGTGCTGACCGGCTTCAGCAACACGTCATGCACCCTGCCTGACCGCGTCGAACTGGTCGGCGCCGTTCTGTCGGATGCAGTCACCGTCGTGCTCGGGCACTGAGGGCGGGTGCGGCGAAGCCGCGCCGCGCGACATCCGCAACTCCCGTCGCTTCTCCGATCTGCCGCCAGCCCAGCTCTGCCCCCGCGACCTTCGCAGCAACCGTCGGAGCCCCAGGATTTGCTGGGTGCCGCGGGGTGCGGCGAAGCCGCGCCGCGCGCATCCCCAAACCCTGTCGCTCCTACCATCTGCCGCCTAACGGCGGCAGATGGTCGGAGCGACAGGATTTGAACCTGCGACTTCCAGGTCCCAAACCTGGCGCTCTACCAAGCTGAGCTACGCTCCGGCGCGCGGCGAACCTTACGCAGGCGTCCCGGCGCTCGCAAGCCTCGCGGTCAGCATTGAATCGCGGTCCGCCAGGAAGCGTGCGCCCTCGGCGCGCGCCATCCCGCTACGATGCCCGCGCCCATGCGCGCGCTCGTCCTTGCCGTCGCGGGATCGATCTCGGCGCTGTCTGGTCAGCAGCAACTCGCCGATCTGAATCCGTTCTACGACGACCCCTCGTCGGTGCCGGGCCCGTATGTGCCCTTTGCATCCGGCGTCGTCTTTGCGGCGAGCACGGTCAGCCTTGGGCGCGAGCTGTGGTTCCTGCCGCGCGGCAGCACGAGCGCATCCCTCATCGCCGACCTGGCGCCGGGGCCCGCGGACGCCAACCCAGAGCACTTGGCCAGCACGGGCGCGACGCTGTTCTTCACCGCGGACGACGGCGCCGGACAGGCGCTGTTCGTGACCGACGGCACGGGTGTAGGAACGCGGCGGCTGCGCGCGCTCACTGTGGCGCCGGCCTTGTCTACCGCGCAGTTCGTGGCCATGGGCAGCCAAGTGTTTGCCATCGCCGATGACGGCGTGGGGGGGCCCGAGTTGTGGCGCAGCGACGGCACCGTCGCCGGCACGCAGCTGGTGGTCGAACTGGAGCCGGGCGCTGCCGGGTGTCTCTTGGTCAGCGCCGTCGAGTTCGGCAGCGAGTTGTTCCTCGCCGTGCGCACGCCGCACACCGCGCCGACCCGCACCCTGCTCGTGCGCACCGACGGCACCGCGGCCGGCACGAGCGTGGTGACCAACACCGACCAAGGCGGCCCACAGGTCGCGCTACCGTTGGTCGCGTCGGGCGGCGTCGTGTTCTTCGGCGGCTCGCCGCCGAGCGTCAACGACTTCGAGTTGTGGCGCACCGATGGCACCGCCAACGGTACGCGCCAGATCCTCGACCTCGACCCGCTCAACAGCAGCTACGTCGGGTCGATGATCCCGTTTGGCACTGGGGTCGCGTACCTGGCGCGCGTGTCGTCGTATGGCGACGAGCCGGTGATCAGCGACGGCACCGCCATCGGAACCATGATCATCGACGTGAACCGTCTGGTCGGCCGGGGCTCGGCGCCGACCTACCTCACGCAGATGCAGGGTGATCTCTATCTGCTGGCGAACACCATCAACGGGTCGGGGTTGGTGCGCATCGACGGCAACCAGCGCACGGTGGCATTCCTGCGGCAACTCAGCTGGCAGACGACCTTGCGACCGCAGTTGGTGGCGACGCAGTCGCGCCTGTTCTTGCGCGCGCTCGAGCCCACGGCGCAGGGGCGGACCGCGGCGCAGCTTTTCGTGAGCGACGCGACCGTGGCGGGCACGCTGGCGTTGGCGGACCTGCGGCCGGGCCTGGGGGATTCGCGCTTCGACCACTTGACCGTCGTCGGCAGCGACGTGGTGTTCACCAACGACGACGGGACCTTCGGTGCCGAGCCCTGGCATAGCGATGGCACGCCGGCGGGCACCGGCCTCGCCGCGAACGTGGCGATGAGCGGGTCGACCACCGGGCGCGGATCGGACCCAACGTTCATGCAGCGCGCGGGCTTGGTGACGGTGTTCGATGCCGATGACGGTGATCGCGGCCGCGAGCCGTTCGTGACCAGGGGCACGCCCGGCGACGTGCAGCGCCTCGTCGACCTGGTACCGGGCGCGCTCGGCAGTCGGTTGACGCCGGTCGGTACGACGGCGCTGGGCGCGGCCTTCGCGTCGACCCCAGGCAACGCCGGCGCGTTGGCGACCGACTACTTCATCACCGACGGCAGCGCGGTGGGTACACGCCGGTTGCAGACCCCGTTGCTGTTGGGCGCGCCGCTCGCCTCGACCGTGGCCCCCGACCGCGACCGTGCGATCGCGTTCGCGGCGGCATGGTTGCTTCCCCAAGGAGTTGGCATCCAGGGGCACGCGTTGCTGCATGTGGTCGGCGACTCGATGGCGTTGCTGGCGCCGTCGCTGCCGCTGTCGACCTTGCCGCCGCGCGACGCCGTGATGGTGGGGGGCCGCATGTTTTTTGCCGCTGGCTCGTCGAGCACGGGGTACGAGCCGTGGACCGCGAGTGGGGCGATCGTCGATCTGCGCCAAGGCGCGCTCGGCAGCGACGCGGGAGCCAGCTTGAAGGCCGCGCTGCGCGGCGTGTGCGTGTTCTCCGCCGACGATGGCGTGAGCGGGGTGGAACTGTGGCGCAGCGATGGCACGGCGGCGGGGACGCGGCAGGTTGCAGACTTGGCGCCAGGGTCGAGCAGCAGCACGCCGCGCAGTCCGTGCGCGATCGGCGATCGCATGTTCTTCGTCGCCGATGGGCCAGGCGTCGGCGCCGAGTTGTACCTCACCGACGGCTCGGCTAGCGGCACGCGGCTCGTCGCCGATCTGTGGCCAGGCCCCAATGGGTCAGTGCCGACTGGGCTGATCGCACACCACGGCGGGGTGTACTTCGCCGCGGACGATGGCAGCAGCGGCCGTGAGCTGTGGTTCTCGGATGGCAGCGCGGCGGGCACGCGGCGCGTCGCCGACCTGCGGCCCGGCGCGGCAAGCTCCGATCCGCGCGCGCTCACCGTGCTCGGCACCCGGCGCGTGTTGTTCGTCGCCAGCGAGTTGGCCGAAGGCGACGAGCCGTGGGTGAGCGACGGCACCGCCATCGGCACCACCCGCTTGTCTGCGGTGCGGCCTGGTCCGTTGGGCAGCGGCGTGACGGCGTTCGAAGTGCGACCCGACGGTCGCGTGCTGTTCGTCGCCGACGACGGTCGCAGCGGCCGCGAACCCTGGGTCTTCGATCCGGGCGCCGTCGCCGTGCGCCTCGGCTATCCCTGCGGTGTGGCCACCGCGTCGCTTACCGCCACCGATCCGCTGCTCGGGGCGAGCCTGCGCATCGACTGCGCGCACGACAGCGGGGGGATCCTCGCCGGCGTGTTGCTGCTGAGTCTGCCGATCCAGACGGTGTTCGAAGGGTGTGCTCTGTTCGCCGATCCGAGCCAGCTGAGCGTGCCGCTGGCGATGCCGGCGGGGGCGTTCCGCGTCGACTTGTTCGTGCCCAATGCGGCGCGCTTCGTCGGTATCGTGCTGCACACGCAGGCCCTCGTCGGCCTGTTTGCCGCGCCGCCTGGTTGGGCGTTGTCGAACGCGATGGCGCTGCGCCTCGGTCGGTGACGCGGATTCCTACGGCTTGATGATGTCCAGCCGACCTTCGCGGATCAGGGCTCCCTTCAACATGGGCGCATGCGTAGAGGGCAGCGCGAAGCGCACGAAGACGCAGTCGTCGAGCGGCCGGGGCAGACGAAAGCGCACGGCGCGGCAGTGGTCGACGTCGCCGTCGACGATCTCGACCTCGCAGCCCAGGCGCGCGCGCGTGACGCGCGTACCCGTGGCGAGGGTTGTCCAGGGGAACAGCCACGGCGAGTGTTGCATCAGCAGCGGCACGCCGCGCACCTCGAACTCGTGCGGCGAGCGGCGTGTGATCGAGGCGCTGCGCATCCCCACCAGGTCGTCGGGGAGCATGCTGAGCACGTGGCACTCGCGCTTGTGGTCCCTGAGCACGACCCGCACGGCGTTGGCGAAGAACTGCGCGCCGAAGGTGTCGGTGGGCAGGCTGAGCACGTAGATCGGCTTGCCGGGCGGCAGTGTCGCCGCAACCTTCGCGAGGTGCTCGTGCACTGCGGTCATGTCGTGCGGCATCTGGCTGATGACGCGGTTCTTGTGGAAGAGCCAGGCGCCTTGGTGCGCGCACCAAACCCCAACGAGTACGCCGAACACGCGCGGCGCACGCACGATGGCAAGGCCCGCGATGCCGGCCACGCCGAACGACGGCAGGAACAGGTAGCGCTCGCTCACATACACCACGCTGGTGGGCAGCCACGTGCACACCGCCAGCGCGACACAGAACCAGGCGCGCGGGTCGCGGCGCAGCCACCAGACGATGGTTGGCGCCGCGGTGCACGTGAGCAGCGTGCCGAACCAGGTGGTGTGCGTGGCGACCTGGTCGGCGCGCAGGAACGGCGGCGTGATGCCGCCGAGCAGGAGGTTCTCGCCATACGTGCGCAGTTGATGCCACAGGTGCAACGGGAAGTCGGGGCGCGAGGGTGCGACGAAATACGGGAAGACGAGGTCGCTGCCGCCGGCCGAGGTCAGCACGTACTGACGCAGCAACAAGTAGCCCGCGGCGGCCGCGACGTAGCCGGCGTAGAGCGTGAGCTGCGTGCGCACGCACGCGATCCACGTCTCTGCCCGTCGATTGACCAAGCGGTCGAGCAACAGAGCCAGCAGCGGCAACGGCAGCGTGAGTTCCTTGGAGGCCAGCGCGAACAGGTAGCACGGCAGCGCGAGGTAGCGTGCGCGCCCGCTGCCGGTGTGCAGCCACAGCGCCAGCAAGAAGCCCAGCGCGGCCAGCGTCTCGTTGCGCCCGGCGATGTACCAGATCGTTTCCGAGTGCGCGGCAAAGCCAGCGAACAACACGCTCGCCAGCGCGGTGGCGCCGGTGTGGCGCACGATGCGGGCCAGCAGCAGGGTGGCGAGTAGACAGGTCGCCAAGTAGAGCAGTCCATTGGTGATCAGCATTCCGCGCGCGGAGCCACCGTGGACTACGACATCGAACAGGTAGCTGAGGATGAGCGTGGGGCGAAAGAAGCGCACCACCTGGTCGCTCGCGATCCACCACAGGTGATCCCACCGGTTCTCGATGATCGACGCTTGCCGCAGATCGACCTGGCCGGCGCGCCACTGTTGCACCAGGTCGAGGTAGCGGTAGTCGTCGGCGTCGAGCTGCGGCACCACCACGATGGAGGCCGACAGCAAGATCACGACCAGCGTGACGGCGGCGAGGATCCAACGCAGGGCGCCGGGCGACACGGGCATGGGGTGGGCAGGGGGCGCGGACGCCGCGCCGACGCCAGCTGCTACGACTCGAGACCTTCCCAGCAGGCGCGACCCTGGCGACAGGTCGAGGCGCGCACCAACTCGTCGTCGGGACCGACGTCGCGGCAGGTCTTCATGCACCACGCGTAGCCGTCGCCCGGGTGCTGGCGATCGTCGAACACCACGTCGTCCATCGAGTGGGTGAGGATGTGCTTCATCATGAAGGACGGGCAAACGTCCTTCGGCATCAGGTCACGGTGGGTGCGCTTGTTGTCCATGGCGGCTCTCCTCGAGTTCGAACCTAGTTCTCCAGACCAAGGGCCAGCCGCAGCGCCTGCGCTGCGATCGCCTTGCCGGCCTGCACCTTGTAGGCGTTGTGGTAGAGCGGCTTGCTCTCGGCGAACGCGGCGGCTGCGACTTCGTCGCACAGTGCGGCGGTCGGCGCTTTGCCGAGCAGCATCTCGCTGGCTTTGGCGATGGGCACCGGCCCCGGGGCGACGGCGCCCAGGCATAGACTCGCCGCCGTGATCTGGCCGGCCTCGACGGTCGCCACGGCTGCGGCGGCGGTGGTGGCCCAGTCGAAGCTTTGTTTCTCGCGCGACTCGCAATAGGCGCTGCGGGTGCCAGGCTTGTGCTTGGGCAAGTGGATCCAGGTGACGATCTCGTCGACCGCGAGCGTGTGGTCGGGGCCAGCGGCCGTGGGCTTATCGGGCCACAGGCTCGTGATCTTGGCGCGCCGTTCGCTGTCGCCGCGCTGCAGCGTGACCTCGGCGCCGAGCGCGATCAGCGCCGGCGCGAGGTTGCTCGGGTGCACGCGCACGCAGTCGTCGTAGCCCATCACCGCGTGGTAGCGGTTCTCGCCGTACATCGCGAAGCAGGTCTCGCCACCCTTGTGCGCGCACGGGAACGCCGCGCTGCGCAGGTACCAGCAGCGCGCCTGTTGCAGCAAGTTGCCGCCGACGGTGGCGCGGTTGCGAATCTGCGGCGTGGCGGCGACGCCGGCGGCCTCGCGCAGGCCAGCAAAGGCGGCGTCGCTCAGTTCGGCGGCGCTGGCGAGCTGGCTCAACGTCACCAGTGCGCCGATCGACACGCCGCCGTCGGCGTCGACGCGGAGTTTGCCGAGGTCTTTGCGCAGCGCCTGCAGGTCGATGAGGGACTCGGGGTTGAACTGCCGCTCCTTCATGCGGTCCAGCAAGTCGATCCCCGCGGCCTTGAACACCGAGCCCGCAGTCGCCTTGGCCTCACGACAGGCGCCGGCGAGGTCTTCGACTCGGACGATCTCGAATGGCTTCATCTCACCGACCTCCTGCTTCGCGCTCGGCTTGCATGGACGCCTTGCTCTTGAGCGCTTTGAGCACGCGGTCGGGAGTGATCGGCAACGCGCGCACCGGCACGCCCAGCGCGTTGGCCACGGCGTTGTGAATGGCGGCCGCGGGCGCCACCGCCGGCGGTTCGCCCAGGCCGGCGGCGCCGACGTTGTTGGCGCCGTTGGCCACCGACACCAAGATCGCGTCGAGCTGTGGGATGTCGACCGAGCCGGCGATCTTGTAGTGGTTGAAATCGCCGTTCAGCATGCGTCCCATCCGGTGATCGATGATGCGCTGCTCGTGCAGCGCGTAGCTGATGCCCTGGATCAGCGCGCCGAGCACCTGGCTTTCGGCGAGCTTCTTGGCGATCACCAGGCCGGTGTCTTGCACGGCGAGCATGCGGGTGACGCGCACCACCCCGGTGCGGGCGTCGACCTCGACCTCGGCGAACTGGCAGCCGCACACGTTGCCTTGGTACGCCTCGTAGTTGGGGAAGCGTTCGCCCTGCTCTTCGATCGGCTCCGGCCCCATGCGCTTGCAAGCGTCGACGAAGCTCATCTTGCGCTGGCCGTCGAGTCGGAAGTGACCCTGCTCGTAGGCGAGCTGAGTGGCTTCCACTCCGAGCGCCTTGGCCAAGCGCTCGATGAGTTTCTGCTTGGCCTTGGCGGCGGCGTGCCGCGCGGCCGGCGCGATGCTCGGCGTGGTGGTGGATCCACCGCTCGCCGGGCCGGCCGGATCGATGGTGTCGCCGGTGGTCGCCCGCACGCGGCTCACGTCGATGCCGAGTTCCTCGGCGACCAGGATCGCGAGCGCGGTCTTCAGGCCGGTGCCGATGTCCTGCGCCGCGTTGCGTACCTCGACGGTGCCGTCTTGGTGGATGCGGCAGGTGACCTTGTAATTGCCGCCGCCGAGTTGACCCCACACCGCGCTCGACAAGCCGGCGCCCTGCAGCAGCCAAGGCTTGTTTGCGTCGCGCGGCTCGCCCGGCTTGGCGTTGTAGCGTTCCTTCCAGCCGAAGGTCTCGGCGCCGAGCTTCCACTCGTACTGCCGCAGCGCCGAGCCGTCGTTCACCAGGCGCAGCGCCAACGGATCCATCGTCAGCTTGCGCGCCAGTTCGTCGAGCACGCCTTCGGCGGCGAAGAAGCCCTGCGGTCGGCCCGGCGCGCGCATCGCACGGGCCGCGTCGGTGTCGGTGGCGAGGTCCTGGTGCGCGACGCGCCGCGCGCCCTTGTCGAGGTGCGCCGCGTAGTAGGTCGGCGCGCTCGTGTTGCCCCCTTGTCCCGAGTAGCCAGGGCCGCCGACGCTGTGGTAATCGAACGCGGTGAGTCGCCCCTTGTCGTCGGCGGCGACGCGCATCTGCATGATCGCCGACGGGCGGTTGCCGGTGCAGGTGTGTTCTTCGTAGCGATCGAGCATCAGCTTCACCGGCCGCTTGGCGGCGAGGGTGAGACGCACGGCGAAGAGGCCCTCGCTGCCGGGTGGGAACTTGGAGCCGAAGCCGCCGCCAACGAACTCGGCGTGCACGCGCACCTTGTTCTGCGGCACCTTCGCCGCTTGCGCGAACGCTTGCAGCGTGCCACCGACCGCTTGCGTCGACGACCACACCTCGAGTTCGCCGCTGTCGTCCTTCCACCAGGCCACCGTCCCGTGCGACTCCAGGGACGAGTGGGTCTGCACTTCGACGGAGTAGGTCGCATCGACGCTGGCCTTGCCCTTGGCGAGCGCGGCGTCCATCTCGGCGCTCTCGGGCCAGGGGTCGGTGATCGCGCCGTCGGCGTCGGTCTTGGGCGCGCCCTCGGCCTTGCGGAAGTTGCTGACGTGCTCTTCTTGCTGGTACTCGATCTTCACCAGCGCCGCTGCGTCGCGCGCCTGGTCCATCGTTTCGGCGGCGATCGCCACCACGTCGTCGCCGATGAAGCGCACGCGCTGGCCGTCTTCTTTGGTGCGCAGCACGGCGACTACGCCGGGCGCTTTTTCGGCGGCCGACGTGTCGACGCTCTTGACCTTGCCGCGCGCGATCGACGAGCGCACCAGCAAGCCGTGCAGCATGCCGGGCAGATTCATATCGAACGCGTAGCGCGCCTTCCCGGTCACCTTCGCGACCGCGTCGACCCGCTTGACGTCGGTGCCCACGATCTTGAACTCGGTGTGCAGATCCCACGGCTTGATGTCGCCGTCCTTCAGCTTGACCTTCACCACCTTGTGGTCGCCGGCGAAGCCTATGGTCATCTCGTGGTCATCCCTCTGGTGATCGCCCATCGGGTGATCGCCACGCGTGCGCAGGTCGCTCATCGGCCGCCTCCCTGCTTGGCCGCCATCTGGATCGCATCGACCACGCGCGTGTAGGTGCCGCAGCGGCAGATGTTGCCGGAGATGCAGCCGGCGATCTGCTCGCGCGACTTGGTGGCGCCCGCCTCGAGGCACGCGACCCCCGACATGATCATGCCGGGCGTGCAGAAGCCGCATTGCAGCGCGTCGCATTCGATGAACGTGCGCTGCAAGGGGTGCAGGTCGTCGCCGTTGGCGAGGCCTTCGATGGTCTTGAGTTCGCGCCCTTCGACGTCGAGCGCCAGCGTCATGCAGGCGTTGATCGGCACGCCGTCGAGCAGCACCGTGCAGCCGCCGCAGGCGCCGCGGTCGCAGATCTGCTTGGTGCCGGTGAGATCGAGTTGATTGCGCAAGGCATCGAGCAGCGTGGTGCGCGGCTCGACCTGCGTCTTGCGCGCCGCCCCGTTCACCTGAAGCGTGATCTCGTGCAGGCCGGGACCAAAGCGCGTGACGCGGCTGGTGGCGGCGGTGTCAGCGGCGGCCGCCGAAGTTCCGGCCACCGCGGCGACCGAGGCACCCTTGAGGAAAGATCGCCGGGAGAAGTCGGCGCCAAGAGGCGCGTGCGGAGTGCTGTGCATGGTGTCCTGCGCAGACGGAAGAGCCGGGACGATACGGTCGGGGCGGCGCCGTTGCGGCGACAAACTCGGCGAACCTGGCGTGCGGTCTGAGCCGGGAGCGCGGCTTACACGCCGAGCCCCACACCATGAGCGTCGACCCGGCTCCGCCGGGTCGCTGAGCGGCGTCGCGCTAGCGCCGCGGCTCAAAAGAGCGTGCCGACGTTCCACCGCAACCCGCCGGTGTGAGTCACACCGCGGGTCGCCCCGGGGTCGATGTAGAACGCCTGCGCATTCAGTGTGACCCCGCACAACGTCGACAGGTTGGGCAGCGTGAACGACGTGATGCTGCGATGCAGGCCGTCGAACGTGGCGCCAAAGAAACTCACGTGGGGCTGCGTCACGTCGATCAGCAGAGTGACGTCGAACGGCGCGTAGTAGAGGCTGGTCGCTCCGCCCCCGAGATAGAGCTGCGGCGGCGAACCCGCGAGGCCATTGCTGATCTCCAGGCTGATCGGCAACCCGACCATCGGCAGCAGGTTCGTGTTCCAGCTCGGGAGCCCGTGGGTGCCCGCTTTGGCCACGCCATAGGTGCTGGCGCGGGCGAGTCGGGCGCAACCGGTCTGGGCGAGATCCTCGCTCAGCACCATGTAGGCGGAGAACTCACCGCCGGGGGCGACGGCCCGGTCCTGCCATTGAAACGCACCGCTGTAGTCGCCGGGCGCGTAGGGCAGTCCGCTGTCGTTCAGCGTGTCGGCGACCGGGTCGATCAAACGCAAGCGCACCAACGGAAAGCTCGCGACCTCGTGGTGGTCAGCGCCCGGCGCGAACACCTGCGCCACCGTGCCACACATGAAGTCGCTGATCGACTGCAGGTTGTTGCCCACCACGACGGCCTCGTTGTTGAACAACCCACACTGGTTCAGATCGTTGTAACCGAACAGATTCAGCGTGATCGGGTTGCCCGTGTTGTTGGTCACGGTCATCTTCTGCACGCATACGCCGCCGGCCGCGCCCACGGAGTACACGCGAACCTCGAGCCGGGCTGCCAAGCCGCGGTTGTCAACGTTGGGCCAGCTCAGCACCGCACGGTCGCCGGCGTACACCGAGGCTGGCGCAAGTTGGGTCGCCGTGCCGTTGTGGAACGCGAACTCGCGCGCGTCGGTGTCGAGGCGCCAGTACCACCACGTGTGGTAGAGGTGGTTGGTGCTGTTCGGCCCACCGGTGCGAAAGCTCGCCGTGCCGGCGGTGCTCGTATGGCTCGTCGGATACGAGGTGAACGCGAACTCGGTGTTGCCGTTGGTGAGCATGCCGACGGCCAACTGGGCCGAGGCAGCGTTGGCCAACAGGAAGAACAAGGGGATGGCGAGAGCGCGCATGGGGAGCACTGGCCGAGTGAGGGGTCTCGGCGCGCGGCCAAGCCTAGCGAATCGCACCGCGTTTGGCTTGTGGGCACCAATCGCCGAACCGGCCGACGGGCGCACGGCCGCTCGCACCGGCGGATCGAGTTGAGCGCCCATCGCGGCCTTGGGCCGCAACCACAGGTTGCATGTCGGCGCAACGCCGACCAGAAAGCCCCAAGGCCGCTTTACTCCTTGGGGCTTCCAGTGCCGCTCGGTCGTGGCGAATTACACGGGCCGCAGGTTTCGCGCGCCACGCGAGGATTCGCGGCACTTGCAGCCCAGGTCGGCCTCGGGGTGGTGCTGGCGTCGGCGCGGGTCAGCTGCCCGAGGTGTGGTCGTGCGTGATCGCGAGCCCGGTGGCGGTGCGTTCGACGACCAGCGTGAAGAACCCGCTCGCCGGCGCCGCCCGCGCGATGGCGTATCGACCGAGCACCAGCGCCGACGCTGCGCCGAGCGGCCGGACTTCGAGCAACTCGAAGCTCAGCTTGCCGCGCGCCTGCGGGGTCGGGTAGCCGCGCTGGTAGGTCGCCAGCAGATCCGCACGGCCGCGGACCACGCCGGTCTTGCCGCAGAACGACAGGCGCGGGTCGTCCCAGTAGGTGGCGACGAAGGCGACCAGGTCACCGCGGTTCCAGGCGGCCGTCTGCGTGTCGAGGACGGCTTGCACTTCACCCTGCGTGACACCATCGACTGACGTGCATGCCGTCAAAGCCAGGGCGCCGAGAAGGACGGTTCGCCATCGTCTTGTCATGTTCAATCGCCCCCGCCCTTTTGTGGCGCAGCCTTCTCTTCGGCCAAACCCTCGAGCAACCGCGTGCGCACGGTCGTGGCCATGGTCGCCAACTCTTGCCGGCGGCTGTCGCGGCGCGCCAATGCCGCCTCGTCTTCGACCACCGTGCTGTCGACGGACTTGATCATGGCGTCGCGCGTTTTGAACGTGACCAACGCCTCGCGCACGCGCGCGAGATCGTCGCCGTGCGTCGCGAACAGATAGTGGAAGCGTGGCGCCATGCGCGCGTACATCGGATCCATGCTCGGCTCAGCCCGCACGAACGCCGCGGCGGCGGCCTCCAGCATGGTGCGGTACTGCCGGTGTGCCAGCGCGTAGACCTTCATCTTGCCGTACAGGTCGTCGGCCAGCTCGCCCGGGATGGGCGAGACGTACGACGTATCGCCGAGCACCCGCACCGCGAACGCGATGGCGTCGACGTCGGGCATCTCCATCACCTCACCGGCGTACCAGGCTTCGTACATGGTTACGCCCTCGTAGACCCCAGCCTGGCGATCGGCGTAGGTGTGCTCGAAGAAGTCGGCGAGCTTGCGCTGTGACTTGCTGTGGTCGAGCGCGGCCAGCACGCGGGCGTAGGCCTCGTCGGCGCCTGGTGGGTAGCCGTGCAACAGGTTGGTGAAGCGTGCGCGCCAACCGAGCGGCGTGGCTTTCACGACGCGGCCGGCCAGCCAGTCGTAGCGCACGCCGCGCGCGAGGTCGGGCAACACGGCGACGCTCGGCATCGCGCGGCGGACGGCTTGGTTGCGCGCGTCACTCGTCGGGATGATGAAGCGCGCCGGCGCCACCGGCGCCCATTCCTTGGGGTCGAAGTGCACCGCCGCGGGCGCTTCGGGCAACGTCGCGGGATCGACGCGCAATGCCGCGACGCGTCGCGCCGCCACGTCGCTGCCGTCGACGAGCTGCTGTTCGACGCGACGCACCAACATCGCCTGCCGCAAGACGGGCAGCGCGTCGAACTTGGCCAGCACGACGGCGTCGGTGGGGTCGCCCTGCGGCGCCAGCGCGAGCCAGCAAGCGAGGAGAGCCGCGGTCATTCCTTCGTCGACCTCATGCGAGGACGAGCACCATGTCGGGTTGTGGGTCGAATGGCAAGAGCAGCGCGCTCGCGTCGCCGTGCGAAAAGCTGGCTTGCGATTATTTCTTCTTGCACCTGATAACCTCGGTGAGGTCGCGCTCTAGAAGCACCGTCCGCGGCATTCGGATCGGATTCGACGGCTGCGGACAAGTCGACGCAAGGCTTCTCCATCTAGGAGAGGAACCGCAACCCTGCGGGACCTCTCCGGGGGCGAGGTGGAGAAGCCTTCGTCATTCCTACGCCTCATCTGGCGCGACCGCGGCGTCAACGAGCGCGAACGCGCCCGCTACAGCCCCTCGCGTTCCCAGGCCTGGAACGTGTCGGCCACCTCGCGCACCCGCGCGCGTTCTCCGTCGGTGCCCCAGCCGCGCTCGCTGATCGCCGCGGCGAGGTCCAAGAACGCGCGGCGATAGGCCAACTCGTCGGCTCGCGCCGTCGCCGCGTCGTCCTGCCGACGCTGCAAGACCTGTGGTCCGGTGTCCCAAAGCCCGCGTTCGGCCCACAGGATCTCGCCGCACACGTCGAGGGCGAAGTTCGGATCGTGCGCTGCGAGCGCCTGAATCAACGCCTCGACCGGCGCTGCTTGCCGTGGGGCGTACTTGTGCAGCAAGGCAGCGATGGTCTTCAGCGGTTCGATCATCGTGCGCGAGCGTAGCCGCCGCGCCGCGCCTCGCCCGCCGTTCACCTGCCGTGAACCTGCTATTTTGCCGGCGTTCCGGCGGTCGCCGGGCAACTGCACTGTCGCTCTCCGGTCCCGCTCCGTAGAAGGTCGTTTCATGCGCGCGTCGTCCCTCTTCCTCGCTGTGCTCTTGCCGTCGGCGGCCCTTGGTGCTCAATCGACGTTGATCGGCCTTGGCTACGACCCGGCCGCCCTCGTCCCCGCCGCGATCATTCAGCAGACGCTGTGTCAGCCCGGCAACCGTGCGTGCCCCGTGCCGGGCTTTGCCCCGGTGCTCATGGCACCGTGGGCTGGTGGCGCGGCCTACAACGGTCGCAACCAATCGGTGTGGGCGACCGACGGTCTCCTCATGGTGGAGACGCGCGTGCAAGGCTGCCAGACCATCTGCCGGATCCCCGCGGCGAACGGGCTGGGCGCCGGTTCGTTCACCGGCGGCCTCGAGATCTCACCGGGTCTAGGTCGGATGCATCAGGTCGAGTCGCTGCCGGGCGTCGCGGCCTTGCACGTGTGGAACATCGCGGTGTGTCCGCCGGTGGTTGGACCGGCTTGCCAGTTTCCGTTGCCGAGCGTGAGCCACACGTGTGGTGGGGTAGCGATCGACGAGGCGAGTGGACAGATCTTCTACGCGGCGTCGATCTTCGGCGCCGGCGGCCCCGCCAACTTCATCCTCGGCGCGCTGCTCAGCAGTCCGTGCAACATCCTGTGCCGCATGCCGGTGCGGGGCTGCGGTACGGCTGTCATGGGACCGATCCGCGGGCTGTGCTTTGAAGAGTGCAGTCAAACGCTGCACCTCACCGACGGCACCCAGACGTTGACCATGCGGCGCTCCGCCGCCTCGCCGTGCGGGTTCACTGAGGTTGCCTGCTGCAACCCCAGCCCGCAGACCGGTTCGTACGCTTGGGTTGGTCTCGAGGTCGAGCCGCAGCACGCGGCCACGATCGGTCGCAGCTGCTTTGGCCAAAACTGCACGCCGTGCCCCAACATGACGTTGGGCGCCCAGGGTGACGCGGTGCTCGGCAACCCCACGTTCCAGCTGTCGCTCACCGGCGCGCAGGTCGGTTCCGTGATGGCGATCGCCGTGTCGCCTGGCGCCTGCAACGTGCCGGGCCTGCCGGTGCTCTGTGGTCAGTGGCACCCAAGCCTCGGCACCACCATCTTCTTCCCGACGGTGCCAGTGGGTGGTGGTGGGGTGTGTCAAGGCAGCGCGCAGATGCCGGTACCGATCCCCACCAACTTCGCGCTGTGTGGCGCGCCGCTGTGCTTCCAGAGCGTGGTCGTGTGCGTGTCTGCCGTGGGCGCTGGCATCAACCTGACCAACGCCGTCGAGGCCGTGCTGAACTGAGAGCGTGCTGACCGGCCAGTCGATTGCGCCAAGGGGCAACACGGCTGGTCGCCGCCGCATCGAGGCATGCACATTTTCTGAAGACTGCACGTGACTTCGACGGCCAGCTCTGATAAACGGGCAGCTGGGTCTCGTTCGAAAGAGGAGCATACTTCGTTCCTGGCAGCCCAGTTGCCGGGGATCAATAACTTTGCGGACAACAAGTACTTCATCTATCTGGGGCCTGCCAACCAGCAATTCGCGGGTCGCCTACCAGACAGTCGCGCGACTCCGTTCTCAAGCGCCCCCGGTTTCAACCTTGCCTACAGCCGCACGATCGCGGGCACGCCCCACAACCCATGGGCAGCAACGTGGACGTATGGCCCAACCGGGCCCTACTACTACCCAACGCGCGTGGATGTGATCCCGCACCTGCTGCCGGACATCCACCCATGGTGGGTCTTCCTGCCGCTCGCATCGCCGTCGCTCTGCCTTTGGCAGCATTGCTTGGGTCCCTTTAATTACAATTATTCTCTGTTCGCCAATCCGACGGCCGATGTGGTCCACGCGCCCGGCGCGGGGCGCGGATTAGCGCCGGCCTATGAGTGGATCGACGACTTCACCGCGGCCGGCAGCTTCCCCGTCACCATGACGGCCTTTGGCCCGTGGGGTCCAGGACCGGCCAGTATCAACCAGTTCACGGCTTGGTGCGTCGGAACGGATGCCGCTGCGTCGTTTTTCTTCGACACGCTGCCCATCACAGGTTCCCTAGCGCTTCCAAACGTGGGGCTCCGCTTCTCCGCGGAGTTCGCCACCACATCGCTCTTCGGATCGCTGGATACGAACCTGCAGACCATGCACGTCTTCGTGCAGTAGGGCTGCCATGGTCCACAAGCTGTCTAGGTTCCTCGTGGCGGTGTGCCCGTTCACGTGCACGCTGCTCGGTCAATGGTCGGTAGACGTTCGCGATGTTCCGCGTTGGCGAAGTCGGCTCGCGCACAGGATGGCGTTGGACTCTCTGCGGGGGCGGGTGGTCCTTTTCGGTGAAGGTCGCTGGATCCAGAATCGCGACCCGGTCTGGGAGTGGGACGGCACGCGGTGGTGGCCCATCGAGCCCAGCGGACCGAGTCCGGGCCCACGGTACGGTGTTGGCATGGGATTCGATCCGGTAGGCCGCCGTATGATCGTGTTCGGTGGCAATGACGGGCGTTTCAATGTGCTCGATGAAACGTGGAGTTGGGACGGGCGGAGCTGGACGCTGCTTTCGCCCGCCACGCGACCGCCGGCGCGGTGGGAACACGCCATGGTCACCGACGACCGGCGTGGCCGCATTGTGTTGTTCGGCGGAGCAAACTCGCAGCTCGGCGGCTCCCTGGACGACACGTGGGAATGGGACGGCAGCAACTGGGTCCAGATGCACCCCGCCCTCAAACCGCCACCACGGTATAGTCTTGGGATGGCCTTCGACAGGCAGGCGGGGCATGCCGTGCTGTTCGGTGGCGCTTCCGGGCTTGCGTACGGTGATACGTGGTCATGGGATGGTGCCTCATGGCAGATGCTGTCAGCGGCGTCCCCAGGTCTGGCTCCGCGAACATGGTTTGCGATGGCCACGGACCCTTCCACGGGCAGACCACTGCTATACGGCGGCGACTTGGGGGACAGGAACAGGACCCGCCTGAATGAGACGTGGTCATGGTCCGGCTCCAACTGGCTGCCTGTCCCGGACGCGCCCAAACTTCACTACGGCGGCCAAATGGCGTCCGATGGGCGGAGAGTGATCCTCTTCGGTGGATATCCCATCACCGTGACGGCCCACCTTGACACATGGGCTTTTGACGGCTCGTCCTGGGCCTTGGTGGACTATCCGAGCGACCCCGACCATGGTCAGAGTTTCAGCGCCATGACCTTCCATGCCGGGTTGGGGGAGTTCATGGGCACCTCCGCATTGATGGGATCGCCGCCAATCTTCGCCAGGGTCGGCCATGATCGCCTGCTAAGGAATGCCTTTCCACCGCCGCCGGATGGCTCCTGCTATTCCATGGGATACGACCTTGCGAGTGACCGCCTGATCGCCTTTGTCGAACCGTTCAGGCCGCCGTACTCCTACGGTGCGTGGTCCTGGGATCGCCGGGCATGGACACGCCTCCCGGACCCTCCCGCTAGGGCTAGGGCGTGGGAGGGGACTTGGTGGGATCCGCGCCGCCAACGCCTCGTGTTCATGGCGGCGATTGTAGCCGGCGCAAGAGTACTGATGGAATGGGATGGAGCCAATTGGAGCACTCGGCCCCTCAGCGGCGGGCCCACAGCTCTCGACAGCGTCGTTTACGGCTATGATCCAGCGCGCGATCGCGTGGTTGCCTATGGGGGATTCTATGGATCATACACGTCCAACAACACGTGGGAGTGGGACGGCACGGCTTGGTCACTCCTGCAGACGAACAGTCTGCCGGTGTTTCGGGGGGGTGCGATGGCCTACTTCCCCCAGCGTTCTGTCATGGTCATGGTATGCGCCAATGACCGCGACATCTACGCGTGGGATGGGAGCACGTGGACGGTCGTTGCGACTGGGATCCTCCCAGTTCCCCAGGGTGCAGGACGAGTGGTCGTAGACCCAATGCGCGGTCGCCTCCTTATCCAATACGAGATGTTCTTTCCTGGCGAACCCAACCTCGCCGAGATCTCCCTCGCCCCTCTGCGTGCCGACCAACGTTATCCACATATCGGCGAGACCGTGACCCTCTCGACTGACCTGGCGCACGAAGCGGGCAATGCGCTCGTCGTCGCCTTGTCCACCAGTCTCGAGCCCGGCATCCCGATCCGCCCCACGGCCAGTGGCCTGTGGGAGGTGTTCCCACTTGCATCGTCGCCTCTCCTGCATGCCAGCTTCCAGACCACCGCGCTCGACGCGCAAGGCCGCGGCAGCGTGCGCGTCACCATTCCGCCGATGCCGTTGCTGATCGGGCAGCACATTTACGCCGCGGGCATCGTGGTCCGTCCAGGGCCGGGCTTCGGCACGATCACCAACAGCGCTGACCTGTGGATCGTGCGGTGAAGGGCAGGCACGGCCTGGCCGCGGTCGCGCTGCTCTTGGTGTGTGGTGCCGTCGTGCTGGTCGTCGCGCTTGTCAACGGGCGCGACTCGCCTGCGCCGGTGGAGTCCGCGCTGCGGACAAACAACTCGCCGTCGCCAACACAGCCCGCCGTCGTCGCACCACGGCAAGCTGTCCCCACAGAAGCATGGGTCGACGTGCGCGTGCAGGGATCGCCAGCATGGATCCGCGCCGGCGCGATCGACACGTTCTCGGCCACGGCCACCTCGCCGCCGCCTTCATGGGAGTCGCCGTTTGCCACCGCGACCTACGCCGAAGGCAGCGGTCGCGTCCGCCTGCAGCCGAGCACGTGGAGCTGGGTCCGCGTCCAGCCCGCGGAGCCGTCGGCTCCGACCGCGCTCGTGCGCGTGCCGCCGTTGGTCGGCACGCGCGAGCTGCACGTCGTGTTGCAGGACACCGCCTCGTTGCACGTGCTCGTGCTGCAAGCCGACGGGCGCGCGCCGGCGGCCGGCGCCGAGGTCGTGGTCGAGCAACGCTTACCGACGGGCGGATTCGCCGCGATCGGGAATGCGACGACGGACGCGTCTGGCCACGCGCGCCTCACCGGGCTATCCGACGGCGAGATCGTGGTGCGCACTGCGATCAGCTCCGTGACCGACCCCGAGCCTCTGTCGGCGCGCCGCGTGCTGCAAGGCAGGTGCGCGCTGGCCGACCAGGTGGTCACCCTGCTGCTCGCTCCCGCCCGCCGTCGCCTCGAGCTCGAGGTCGAGGTGGCCGCCTTCCCACACGACCTGGGTCTGCCGCCGCGCCTGTATCTGCGCGACCCGCACGGCGGGCGCGTCATTCCCGTGCTCGCGGCGTTGCAGAGCGGGAGCAATCGCGTCGAGGTCGACATCGAGCCTGGCGATTACCTCGTCGACTGCCTACCGATCGGCAGCTTCCAAACCAACCTCGCCGGCGGCACGCTGTGCGTGCCCGCCGATCCGCAGCACGCTGCCAAGGCGCGCGTCGTGCTCGGCGACAACCGGGCGCGCACACGCCTCGTGCTCGCTGGGCTGCGGACCATCGACTTCCCGATTCGCGTCTGCTTGCGCGATCCGAGCCTGCCCGTTCACCCTGACGAGCGCCTCATGTTCTATGGACAACTGAGTTGGCGCGGCGCGACCGCAGACGTGCCCTCGGTGGTCACGCCGATGCAGATCGTGGTGTCCACCAAGCAGGGCTGGCTCACCTCGCGCGCAGCGATCCGCATTGCGGGCACCGAGCTACGCGTCGAGCTGGTGCCCGCGTGTTGCGCGACGATCGCGTGGAAGACCGAAGATCGGCCGGTGCGCCCGGTGGTCGTCGTCCGCAGCGAAGGGTCAGCGCTGGTCGTGCCGCTGCGCCTTGCAGCAGACGGTCCACCGGCGCCGCCGGTCGTTGGCTTCAAGGCCGAAGTGGTCCTGCCGCATGGCAGCGCCGTGTTCTCCTGCACTGACGAAAGCGGTCGGGCGCTATGGCATCGCGAGGTCAATCTCACGACGGCGATGGTCGAGGTGACGCCGTAGCGGATCCGGCCGTCGGGAGAACGCAGGCTGGTGACTGCTGCGGGCGGCCGAGCGGTCGCCCAGGTTCGCCTCACGCGCTGCTGAAGATGCCGTAGCTGTGCGCCAGGCTGGGTTGGTCGCCAAGCGCGAACACCGAGTGCCACGCGACGAGGTCGCGATCGTGCGACGGCAACAACAGAGCGTCGCCGGCTTCGCACACCGACAGCCAACCAGCCTCGGCGAGGCGCTGACTGAAGCCAGGGTCTTGGTTGAGCAGCGCGAACAACGGCGTGTCGTCGTCTTTCTCCAGGCGTTCGCGTGCCGCTGCGTGCGTGCTGGGTAGGTCGGCGCGCGCGGTCGCGCTTGCGTGTTCGGCGATGTGCCGCGCCAACTCGCTCACCGGCAGCGCCAGCCACGCGGTGGCGCCGTACATCTGGCCGTACACCACGCCGCGCTGGGTGGAGTCCGCATCGTGATGGAACACCGCGCCGCCGCCGGGCGCGTTCGAATACAGGATGCGCTCGGACAAGCGCGGCGGCGCGCCGATCAGGCGCTGCACAAGCCCGAGCAGCTCGGGGTTCTGCGCGATCGCCGCACACTCGGGGAACAGCGCCTCCGCGAAACGGTCCGACCACGCCTGCGCTTCGACGTTGTGCTGCCAGTCATGCAGCTGCTCGGTGCCGCACGAGAAGCGGATGCGTAGCGACAGGTCGTCTTCGTCGTGCGCGATCCACGCCAGCTTGGCCCATACGTCGCGACCGGCGCGCACCCGCTTGCCGTCGACTTGTCCCGACACGAACACCTTCTCGATCTCGCGCGGCTCCTGCCGGTCGAACGTCGAACCCTCGGGACGAAAGTTGTCGTTGCCGTCGAGCAGTTCGAGAATCGCGTCGAGGAAGCGTCCGCCGTCGCGCAGGTGATCGAACAGCGCGAGCGACTGCTCGATGCACGGCAAGAGCGATGGCAGCGCGCCGGTGAGCATGCCTGGCAGCGCAATTGGTTGTGCCGCAGCCCACGCCGCTTGCACGTCGAGATCGTCGTCGGTGCCGCTCGTGTCGCTGCCGCTCGTGTCCGGTTCGGTGGCTCGCGTCACATAGCCGTGCAAGGCGCCGCGCCGACGCAGCGGCAGCGCGTCGGACGCGCGTGCATCAGTTGGAAGGAGGCGCCACACGACCTTCACGATGGCGGGCAGAGCGGCGGAATCAACGATCAGGTCGCGCGCTTGTCGCCCGCTGATCGGCGTCGGTTTGCGGCGGGCGAGTTGCCAAACTCGGACGCGACTTGCTGACGGCACCAGCTAGACTGCCGCGCTCTTGCGATGGGTGGGCAACAACTGATGGGCAACAACCGCCCGAAGCGACCGCCGTGGCGTGCGCGCGCGCGAAGGCGGGCGGCGGCGTTCACCGCCTACTGGCCTTTCTCTACCGCGCCGCTGCGTCGCTTGGCGCGGCTCGGGGGCGAACGCCATACGCGCCGCCTGGCGATCTTCGCCGTGCTCGCTGTGGCGCTGGTGCTCGCCTGGCCAGCGTCGGCCGCGACGACGCGGCACCGCGTGATCCTGGACGCCATTCGTCTGGTCGAGAGCGGCGGCCATGACAACTGCCCCGACGGCGATGGCGGCTTGGCGATCGGGCCCTACCAGATCCACCGCATCTTTTGGCTGGACGCGGTCAAGCACGACCCTCGCCTCGGGCCGGCCCACGGCCACGACTACCAGGACTGTCGCAAGCGTGAATACGCCGAGCGCGTGATCGAGGCCTACATGCGCAAGTGGGTGCCCGCGGCGTGGCAGGCCGGCGATGCGGAAGTGATCGCGCGCACGCACAACGGCGGCCCCGACGGCGCCCGTTCCACGAACACCGATCGCTACTGGGGGCGGGTCAAGGCGCGTCTGGGGTCACTGCCGCCGCCGCGCAGTTGAGCGGATGAATCGCGCCCGCGCATTGCGCCAGCCGGTGCCCGCTTCCTAGACTGCTCCTTCCGGCGGTCAGGCCGGTCGGCGGTTGCATGCCAACAAACTCGAGTCTCATTCCTTCGTCGCTTGGCGGGAGGTCGCGATGAGCCGCAAGGCCGCGTCGATCGAGCCGTCGCCCGAGCCGTCGCTCGAGTTCGAGGCGTTCGCGGCGCGCGCGCGCGAGGTGATCGCCATCGTGCTGATCGGCGTGGGCCTCTACATGCTGCTGGCGCTGATCAGCTTCGAGCTGCCCGACCCTGGCGTCGACGTGATCCCGCGCGGCTCCCACAACCTCGGCGGCTCGTTCGGCTACGTCGTGGCGCGCGGCCTGCTCTTGGTCTTCGGCAAGGCGGCTTGGATGCTGTTCGTCTTCCTGATCGGCTACGGCGTCAGCTACTTCTTGAGCGTGCGCATCGAGCGCTTGGTGCTGAAAGTGCTCGGCGCCGTCGTGTTCACCGCGATGGTGGCGATCTTGCTGGCGGGCGCCGACGGCTTGGCCGGGGTGTCGGCGCAGAGCCCGCATGGCGCCGGCGGGCGCCTGGGGGCCGTGCTGTCGCCGCGTCTGGCGCACGCGTTTGGCGAGCCGGGCCGGCTGATGTTCGTGATCTTCGGCGCATTGGTAGCGCTGGTGCTGGCGACCGAGTGGCTGATCTCGTCGTTGCTGCGGCGCAGCGTCGGCGGCGTCGGCGTGCTCGTCGATCGGGCGCGTACGCTGCGGCCCGCGTTCGCGGGCGTGCAGGACGAGGTCGGCCCCGAAGAAGAAGAGGAAGAGGCGCCGCGACGGCGTCGGCGGCGCTCTGCGAGCGCGACGACCGCTGCGAACGACGGTGGCGACGCCGCGGCCGATCCCGATCCCGACGCCAACGGCACCGCGTTCAAGGACGGGGCGGGCCAAGCGCGCACGCGCGCGACGGTCAAGGACAGCAGCGCGGGGCCTGGCGCGAGCCGCGGCAAGGCGGTCGACGGTTTGGCAGACGAACCAGAAGGCCCCGCCGACGCCGTCGCCGACGAAGACGCCGACGCATCGGCCCGCAAGGCCGCGCTGGCGCCGCGGCGCTTGACGTCGCCGCGGACGGCGACGCGCCCCAAGCCGCCCGCGCCCAAGAAGAAGGGGCTCGGCGTGCAACCGACGCTGCCGTTCGACACCGTCTATCCGTTCCCGCCGCTCGAGCTGTTCCGCGAGCGCGAACCCGACGAGGACGAAGACAACACCGCGACAATCGAACGCAACTGCGAGGCGATCGAGCGGAAGCTCGGCTCGTTCGGGCTCGGTGCCAAGGTCGTGCATGCGTCCAGCGGCCCAGCGGTGACGCAGTACGAGCTGCGGCTCGACGAGGGCATCAAGGTGTCACGCGTGGTGAGCTTCGAGCCCGACCTCGCGGCGGCGCTCAAGGCGGTGTCGGTGCGCGTCGTGGCGCCCATCCCTGGCAAGGACACGGTCGGCATCGAGGTGCCGAACGAGAACCGCCAGATGGTGTTCATGCGCGAGTTGATGGAGTCCGACCGCGAGCGCCAGGGCCTGGCGATCCCGCTGTTCCTCGGCAGGGATGTCTGCGGCGAGCCGCTGGTCGAAGACCTGGCGCGCATGCCGCACATCCTGATCGCCGGCACGACGGGCTCCGGCAAGTCGGTGTGCATCAACGCGATCTTGTTGTCGATCCTGATGACGCGCTCGCCCAAGCAGGTGCGCATGGTGCTGATCGACCCCAAGATGGTCGAGCTGCAGGCCTACAAGAACGTGCCGCACTTGGCCTGCGACGTCGTCACCAACATGAAGAAGGCGCCCGGCGTGTTGCAGTGGGCGGTCGACGAGATGGAGCGGCGCTACGCCATGTTGTCGATTTCCGGGGTGAACCACATCGCGACGTTCAACAAGCTCGGGCACGCCGAGCTGGAGAAACGCTGGCAGCGGCCGGTCAAGCCCGAGGAAGTGCAGCTCGCCTACATGGTGCTGGTGATCGACGAGCTGGCCGACCTGATGGCGGTGGCGCAGGTCGAGGTCGAAGAGTCGATCCAACGCCTGGCGCAGAAGTCGCGCGCCGTCGGCATCCACGTGATCCTGGCGACGCAGCGCCCCAGCACCGACGTGATCACCGGCGTGATCAAGGCCAACCTGCCGTGCCAGATCGCGTTCAAGGTGAACCGCAAGATCGACAGCCGCGTGATCCTCGACTCCAACGGCGCCGAGAAGCTGCTCGGCCACGGCGACATGCTCTACGTGCCACCCGGTGCCAACAAGCTGGTGCGGGCGCAGGGCGCGTTCGTGTCGGACGCCGAGATCCTCAAGGTGGTGCAGTTCCTCGAAGAGAAGGGTCAAAAGCCGCTGTTCATTCCCGATCTGGTGCAGACCAAGACCGCCAGCAAGCGCGGGCCCAGGGACAAGGACGACATGTACGACAAGGCGGTCGAGGTCATTCTCGGCAACCAACGCGGCTCAGCGACGCTGCTGCAGCGCGCGCTCGCCGTCGGCTACACGCGCGCCACGCGCCTGCTGGAGCTGATGGAAGAAGACGGCATCGTCGGCGTGTTCAACGGCTCGAAGTCGCGCGACGTGCTGATGACGCTGGATGACTGGAAGGTGCGCGAGGAGGCGATCGCCGAGGAACTTGCGCGCGGCGAGGCGGAGGGTGATGCGGCCGTGGGGGACGCGGCTGAGGCCGGCGCCGACCACGACGCGCTCGATGTCGTCGCGGACGGCGACGATGCCGGGCTGAACGAGGACGGCGAGGACGGCGAGGAAGTCGACGACGACGCGGACGACGAGCGTGGGACTCGCTGAGTTCCACAGCCGAAACATCTTCGCGAAGCGCGAAGATGCTTCGGCTGTGGAAAGACGTAAGTCGTTAGCCGTAAGCCGGGTGCCCGCCGATGGCGGGCTTGGTGAGGAAAGAACGCGCTTCCGGCTCAGGCATCTCCCTAGCCCTGACCGCTTGTTCTTTGGAAGACGTAAGCTCGGAACTCGGACAGCGGATGCGGTCAGACCGCGATCTGGACTTAGGGCTTACGTCTTACGGCTCATGACTCGCGGCAGAGCCGCCGTAGCGCCCACTTCGCCTCTCGTTGGTTGCGGCTCTGCCGCGCT
>JANPER010000089.1:0-3955 GCA_031423015.1 Planctomycetota bacterium
GCTGTCTCGCCTCGGCGAAGGCGGCATGGGCGAGGTGTTCCTCGGCGAGCGCAAGGACATCGGCCAGCGCGTAGCGCTGAAGCTGATCAAGCTCGGCATGGACAGCCGCGCGATCCTCGCGCGCTTCGAGGCCGAGCGCCAGGCGCTCGCGCGCATGGAGCACAGCAACATCGCGAAGGTGCTCGACGCCGGCGCCACGTCGGAGGGCCGGCCGTACTTCGTGATGGAGTACGTCAAAGGCGCGCCGATCACGCGCTACTGCGACGACAACAAGCTGTCGGTCGAGGACCGGCTGGCGTTGTTCAAGCAGGTGTGCAGCGGCGTGCAGCACGCGCACAGCAAGGGGGTGATCCACCGCGACCTCACGCCGAACAACGTGCTGGTGACCGTGCAGGACGGCAAGGCGACGGCGAAGATCATCGACTTCGGGCTGGCGCGGGCGACCGACCACCGGCTGACGGAGATGACGGTGTTCACCGAGCAGGGCACCATCATGGGCACGCCGGAGTACATGTCGCCAGAGCAGGCAGGGCTCGCGAGCCTCGACATCGACACGCGCACCGACGTGTACACGCTGGGCGTGATCCTGTACGAGCTGCTGACCGGCGAGCTGCCGTTCAGCCGCGAGGAGCTGCGGCGGGCCGGGTACGACGGGATGTGCAAGACGATCCGCGAGAAGGAGCCCGACAAGCCGAGCACGCGGATCACGAAGACCGGGACGGCGAAGGTGGCCACGCTGCGGCGCACGGAGTCGGAGCGCCTGCTGAAGCGCTTGCGCGGCGACCTCGACTGGGTGGTGCTGAAGTGCCTGGAGAAGGACCGCACGCGGCGCTACGAGACGCCGACGCACCTCGCCGACGATCTGCAGCGGCACCTCGACGACGAGGTGGTGCTGGCGCGGGCACCGACCGCGGGGTACCGGTTGCAGAAGCTGGCGCGGCGGTACCGCGGGCAGCTCGCGGCGGCGGCGGTGGTGGTGCTCGCGGTGGTGGCGGGATTGATCGGCACGACCACCTTCTGGCTGGAGGCGCGGGCGCAGGCAGCCGAGGCAATGCGGCAGGAGGGCCTCGCCTCGACCAAGGCGACGGAGGCCGACGAGAAGGCGGCAGACGCGCTGCGCGAGAAGGCGCGTGCCGAACAGGCGGAGCGCGAGGCGCGCGAGGAAACCCGCCGCGCCCGGTGGGGAGACTACGTCGCAAGGCTGCACGCCGCGGACGCGAGCTGGCGCGACGACGATCCACGCGGCGCGCAGCGCCATCTCGAAGTTTGTCCGACCGAGCTGCGGAACCTCGAGTGGTGGCACCTGTGGCGGCGGTTCGAGTCCCATGCCGGGCCTTGGGACCTCGGTCGCGGCGGGGTTCGCGCCTTGTCGATGGACGCAACGGGCTCGAGCATCGTGGCGGTCATGAGCCAGCCTTCCCAACCCGGCGCCTCAGCCGCCGACCCGACCGCGCCGCCAGCCGTGCAACCGGGCAAGCGCGTGTTACTGCTGCGCGCGACGTCCGTCGAACCGGCGCCTTGTCCGGAGGGCGACTTCATCGCGTTCGCCTGGCAGCAGGGTCTCGTGGGCCTAGACGCGACCACGATGCAGCTCAGGCGCGTCGCGGATGGTGGGCTCATGCTCCAGCTCGCCCCTGGCGAAGGTCAGGGTCGCCTGGTGAGCGCCGCCATCGGCGCCGATTCGATCGTCGGTGTCGATGACTCGGACACGCTGAGGGTCTGGTCCGGCGCGAATGGCGAAGTCACGCGGCAAGTGCCCGCGGCGGTGCGGCGCAACGAGCAGACACACGGCACGCGCGTCTGGTCATGGTTCTCCCCCGACGCGCGCTGGATGATCTCGGTGGCAAGAGACCCGACCGACATGCGCCTCGATGTACGCGACCTGCGCGATCCCGAGCAGGCGCCACGCACGCTCCACGTCGACCGGGTCAGACGCACTGACCAGCACGTGGTTGCTTTCTCGCCCGACTCCGAACGTGTGGCCTTCGCGGGCGCTGATGGCTACCTGCGCGTGTTCGCCATCGAGACGTGGGCGCGCGTTGCCTACGTGCGTGCCCACAGCACCGCGGTGCAGGCCATCGCCTGGTGCGGGACGAAGCAACTCGCGACCGCTGGCGTCGACGGTCAGGTGAAACTGTGGAGCCTCGGGACGGAGGTCGACCTGGTTGCACGTTTCGCCTGCAGAGCACCAGGCGAGGGCGTCGTGCAGTTCACCGCACTCACGACCAGTGGCGACGGCCTCTGGCTTGCGGCGAGCGACACAGGTGGCCGGCTCCATGCCTGGCGTCTGACGCGCGGAGAGGCCCGGGTCGCGTTCAAGACCGACTTCGACTTGACCGACGTCAGCGTGGTCGACGTCCGATGGTCGTCCGACGGGACCCTGCAGATCCTGACTCGCAATCGCTACAGCGAATGGAGGCCCGACCGCGACGAGGTGCGCGCAGGCCGACTGCGGGCGCCACTGAATCTGCTCCTGACTCCGGCGGGCGCGATCATCGCTTTTCGTGACACTGAAAGCATGGCGATCATCGACGCCGGGACCCTCAAGCAGGTTGCGAGGTTGAACGGCGTGGGCGAGGCGCGTCAGGTGGCGGTGTCGGGCGAAGGCCGATGGCTCGCGATCGCGAACGCAGACGAGGTCCAGCTCTGGAGCCTCGATCCCGTGGAACTGAAGCGACGGATCCCCTGGCCGAACCCGATCGGCTGCATGCAATTCGATCCGGTTCGACCGCTCCTTCTGATCGGCTCGGCGAGTCGGCGCGACGTCAATGTGCTCAATGGGCCGACGGCCGTGTCCTATGGCGCCCGGTCGCGCCTCGTCACGAGCACGGCGAATGGTGGCGACGATACGTTGCAGAGCCTGACTTGCTACGACGTGCCATCGCTCACCAGCTCCACGTGGAAAGCGCATCGGGGCTCGATCGGGGCCGTGGCGTACAGCGCGGATCATCGCTGGTTCGCCTCCGGTGGGGCGGACGGCGCCATCGAGGTGTCGAGACTCGATGCGGGCGGGGAACGCGGTGACCCCCGCGTACTGCGGGACCACATCCAGGCGGTGTCGGCGCTGGCGTTCTCGCCCGATGGCCGCCGGTTGGTCAGCGGCGCGCGGGATGGCACGCTGCGGATGCACGATGTGGAGAGTGGCAGCCTCCTGCTTTCGATCCGCGACCCGGCGGCGTTCCATGTCGGCGGCATCCAGTTCTCGCCCGAGGGTGATCGGATCGCGGTGTGGGTGGACCGAGTGGTGCGCGTGTACGATGTTCGCCCCATCGAGGCACGGTGAGCAGGGGCTGGGGGCATGACTGGTAGGGCACAGGTTCGCGCCACGAAGCTCTTCCTCGCAGCGAGCTTGCTGCCCGTCACGGAATGCCGCGCCTTCCAGGAGACATCAGGGCTGGATGGTGATCTCGAGCGCGTTCGCGGCCAACAGGCCCAGCGGCGGGCAGGGCGGCGGCGAGGTCGGGCCGGCCCAGAGGAACTGCGCGAACAGCCGCGCTCCCGCCAAGCCCTGGTTGTTGGGAATCGGCAGCAGCACATCGCTGGCACCGACCTGGTTGCTGCTCGCCGACAACGACACGAACACCACGAACGGGTCGACCCATAGCTCGGCCCCGAGCACGACGATCGGGCTCGCAAACCCGTTCGCGGTGAGCGGAGACTGACACGAGCGAGGTCTTCACTGCTGGGATCCTACTGGTGATATCAGGGTTGGAGTGATCTCGAGGTTCACCGCGATCCCGCGCAGCCCGCGCAGGAGCCAACGCAGCGCAATGCCGAGTTGTTCGCGCGCAAGGTGCGCGAGTTCGATGCGCTTGCGGAACGTGTCAACGTGAATGAGACACGGGGAAGAGAAGATTACTGAGCAACCGAGGCTAGCTCGGTCTGGATGTCATCGAAGCGGTGGACTTGCAGAGGTTTGTTGATCCAGGCGGCGACTGGCGGTCGCGCAGCGACC
>JANPER010000090.1:0-159793 GCA_031423015.1 Planctomycetota bacterium
GGCCTCAGTCAGGCCTTTCGTCGTCGCGACTGGTGGGGTTGCTTGCAATTGCATCGGTTGTGCTCCTGGTCGTTCGTTTGGAGCCGCCGAACCTAGCGATCGCATCAGCGCGAGTCAGACACGCTTGCCGGAAGGACACCAACAAGCTGTGGCAGCGCGGCGGCAAGGTCTTCGCCGATCGCTACCACGACCGACTCCTCAAGACCCCGCGCGAGGTGAAGAACTGCCTCGTTTACGTGCTCGGCAACGGCAAGAAGCATCAGCGCGACGGGCGGCACGTCCATGTGGCTGCGCCCGTCGACACGTTGACGTCAGGGCCTTGGTTCGACGGTTGGAAAGAGACTGTCCGCTTCGCCGGTCTCGAAGCCCATATCCGCCCAATCAGCGAGGCGAAGACATGGCTGCTCTCCGTCGGCTGGCGCCGGCACGGTTTGGTCAGCGTGTACGACATGCCGGCGACGGGCTGACGCTGGCGCTCACCGCACCACAACCACACTCTCTGGGTTGCTCAACACAAACCCGACCCCACCAGCAACCAGCGCCTGCACGCCAAACGTCGCGCCAAGCCCTAGCACCGGCACGGCGACCGGCACGAGCGCCTCGCCCGCGGCATTCATCGCCAGCGTCACCACCACCACTATCGGCTGACCGAGATCCAGGTTGAACGTGCCGAACGGCGGCAACACCAACCCGCCCGGCAGCGGCAAGCCCAGAAACAACGCGCACACCGCGTTCGTGCCGCCGCTGACGCCGAAGAACACGGTTGCCCCACTCGCGATCCCGGTCGCCGGCACGGCAAACCCGCCGCGCGCACCGAAGTTGTTCACTCGCAGCGCTGCCACACAAGACGACGGTTGACTCGCACCGTGCGCCACCACGCCATGCTGGTAGAGCCGCGCCTCGTCGACCAACTCGTCGGTGGCGATGATGTCGAGCACACCGTCGCGATTGAAATCGACCAACGTCGTGCACGAGCCGGCGCGACCCGACGTCAACGTGATGCGGTTGCCGAACGTGCCGTTGCCGTTGTTGAAGTAGATCGAGAAGTTGCCGGAGCCGTAGTTCGACACCGCCAGATCGAGCCAACCGTCACCGTCGAGGTCGCCGACATCGACCGCCGCCGGCGCCGACCCCACCGGATACGTCACCGGCGCGCCGAGTCCGCCGACCCCGTCGCCCAGCAGGACCGCCACGTTCCCCGACCCCTGATTCGCGGTCACGCAGTCGACGATGCCGTCGCCGTTGAAGTCGCCCGCGGCCGATTGGAACGGGTTGCCGCCGCACGCGCGTCGACTGCTGAAGGTGAAGACTCCATTGCCGGCGCCGAGCATCACCGACACATCGCCTGACCCCAGGTTGCCGACGTAAAGGTCCATCTTGCCGTCGTTGTTGCAGTCGACGGCGACGATGTTGTCCTCGTTGTTGCCCTGCGGATCGAAGAACACCGGCGCCGCCATGGTGCCGTTGCCGTTGTTGAGGAACAGCGCGACGCGCGCGTTGTTCGGCGCCGCCACATCGAAGTCGCCGTCGCCGTCGGCATCGAGCACGCAGACGCCGTGCGTGTAGCCGCCGGTCGCGTAGTTCACCGCTGGCGCAAACCCGCCGACCCCGTTGTTCAAGTTGATCGTGATGCCGTTGCCGCCCGCGTTGCCCGACACCATGTCGAGCCGGCCGTCGCCGTTAAAGTCCGCGCTCCGCGTCGGGCTGGGCTCTTGGTTGTTCGGCACCGAATACAGCGTGAACGCGCCCGGGTAGTTGCCGCAGCCGTCGTTGAGCAGCACACGATAGTCGTGCGAGACCTCGTTGGCCGCCGTGAGGTCCGGGCTGCCATCGCCGTCGATGTCGCCGGCCCACACCCCGTACGTCGCGATCAGCCCCTCCCCCGTGGCGCGCAGCGGGATGGTGCGGTTGTTGGTGAACACGCGGGTACCCGCCGCACTCTTGGCCCAGAAGGCAAAGGTGTGACCGCCCGTCAGCGCGTTGTTGTTGGTGTCGCGCAGCGAGTTCGGCACCACCACCGTGACCAGTTCGCCGGCGAAGAACGGCCGTGCCGGCGTCAAGGTGAGCGTGGTGCCGGCGGCGTCGAGGTTGACTTGGCCGCCCACCGGCCCGCTCCAGCAGCCGAGCGCGCGCACCGAGCGGCTGTTCACGGTCGCCGGCGAAAGCGGCGTCGAGCAGCGGATCGTCACCGTCGAGGCGGTGTCGACCGCGCGCGCACCGTTGGCGGGTGTCGTCGCGACCACCCGTAGGGTTTGGCCAGAGGTGGCGGCCGCGAGGAAGAGGACTGGTACGAGGAGAGCAAGGCAGTGCGGCATGCGAGATTCCGTCGGGTTGGCCAGTGAGGTTGGCCAGAAAGTCATAGCGACCGCCACGCCGACCGGGGGCCATCGGCAGCGCGCAGCGTTTCCGATTCTCCCAATCTCCCTTCGCACGCGCGCCCCCGACCGGCCCAGGTTTCCGGCAAAAAGAGCAAGGCGGCAGGGCAGGCGAAGGCCAACCCGCCGCTACACTGCCCGCCCGCCAATTCGGCGAAGAGGACAGCCCCCTAACCACACTGACATGAACAAAGCACAGCTGATCGACGAAGTGCAGAAGGCCCTGGGTGAAGATTGCACGCGCAGCTACGCCGAGCGCGCCCTCAACTCAGTGCTCGAATGCGTCAGCCGCGGCCTGCAGAAGGAAGCCTCGGTGCAGCTCACCGGGTTTGGCACCTTCCAGGTGAAGAACCGCGCCGCCCGCACCGTCCGCAACCCGTCGACCGGCCAGATGATGCAGGTGGCGGCCTCGAAGACGGTCGGCTTCAAGCCGGGGCAAGCGCTCAAAGACAGCGTCGCCTGAGACTCCAGGGCCGGCTCAATCGAGCCAGCCGCCCCCCAAGACCAAGTCGTCGGCGTAGAACACGGCGGCTTGACCGGGAGTGACCGCCGCGACCGGCTCGCGGAACTCGAGCCGCACCGCGTTGCTCGACTGCGGCCGGATGATGCAACGCACCGCGGCCGACTGCGCCCGCACCTTCACCCGGGCCTCGATGTCACCGGCCGGTGCGTCGACCAGCCAGTTGACCTCGCGCACGCTGGCGCTCTCGGCCGCCAACCCCTCGCGCGCGCACAGCACGATGTCGCCGCTCACCGGGTCGATGCGTTGCACGAAGCGCGGCGACCCGAGCGCCGGCAAGCCGCGCCGCTGGCCCACGGTGAAATTGCCCACGCCGGCGTGGCGCGCCAGCTCGCGACCGTCCTCGTCGACGAAGCGACCCGCCTGGCCAACACCGCCCCGCGCGCGCACGACATCGCGGTAGTCGCCGCTGGTGACAAAGCAGATGTCCATCGATTCGGGCTTGTCGGCGGTCACCAAACCCGCCTCGCGCGCCAGCGCGCGCACCTCGTCCTTCACCATGTCGCCGAGCGGAAAATGCACGCGGGGCAACGCCGCGCGCGCCACCCCGAACAGGTAGTAGCTCTGGTCCTTGTGCGCATCGCGGGCCGCGTAGAGCTGGCCGTCGCGCACCCGCGCGTAGTGCCCGGTGGCCACTTCGCCGCCGCCAATCGACTCGGCGAAACCCAGCAGGTGGCCAAATTTGAGGTGCTGGTTGCACAGCACGCACGGGTTGGGCGTGCGCCCGGCGCGGTACTCCGCGGCGAAGTGGTCGATCAGGCGCGCGAACTCGACCGCGTAGTCCACGGCATAGAACGGCATGCCGAGGCGGTCGGCGATCGACGCCGCGTCGCGCGCATCGGACGCCGAGCAGCACGACTTCTCTTTCGCCGTGCTGCCGCTCACCCCGTTGCGCATGAACACGCCCACGACGTCGCGTCCCTGCCGTTGCAGGAGAAGCGCAGCGACGCTGCTGTCGACGCCGCCAGAGAGAGCTGCCACCACATGCATCGGCGGCCAGGGTAGGGCGCCGGCGCGACTTCGCAACGGCGTCGGCCGGACCGGCACGCGCATTGGGCTGTAACCGGCGAAGGCTTTCTGGCCACTCGTCAGCATGCGAAACCAGAAGCAAAGCTGGGCCAGGCCGCAACCGGCCGTATCATCCTCGCCCCTTTCTCCGCGCCGCCTAACCCTGACTCCGCATGGGCATCCGCCTCGAACTCACCCTCCCGCAAGACACCGGCATCCGCTTCCGCGGCGGCGAGGGCACGGCCGCGCCGGCGACCACCTCCGAGCCCACGACCGGCAGCACAACCGACACGACCGGCACCACGTCGCAGTCGCAACCAGCCCCCGCCGGCGCAGACCCAATGGGCGGCTGCTATGCACAGCTGCCGATCTTCGCCGCCTTTGGCCTGATCTTCTACTTCCTGATCCTGCGCCCGCAGCGCAAGCAGGAGAAGTCGCGCCGCGAGCTGCTCTCCAAGATCGGCCGCGGCGACAAGGTGGTGACCAACAGCGGCATCCACGGCGTGATCGCCGGCATTGCCGACGACACCGTGCAGCTCCGCATCGACTCCGAGGGCAAGGTCAAGATCACCGTCGACCGCTCGGCGATTGGGCGTGTGCTCACCGATGACGCGGCCGTCAAGGAAGCCGGCAACAAGGAAGCCGCCAAGGAGTGACGGGCGTCACGCGCTCGGGCGCGCCGGCGAAGCGGCAGTCGCGGCACACTACGAGCGCGCAGGGTTCACGGTGCAAGCACGCAACCTGCGCACCACGCACGGCGAGTTGGATCTCGTGGTCGCGCGCGCATCGCTCCTCGCGGGCGTGCTCCTGGTCGCGGTCGAGGTCAAGACTCGAAGCCGGCACAGCGCGCCCGAGCGCCTGGTCGACGACGGCGAGGTGGCACGACGACGCGCGACGCTCGCCGCCATCGCACGCAAGCTCATGCCGTCGGTCCGCCGACTGCGACTGCGCGTCGACGTCGCCGCGGTGCGATGGCCCGATGGCATGGCACCCGAGATCCGGCTCTTTGCGGGCAGCGAGTCTCCCCTGGGCTAGCGCGCCGTTTCCTGCAGTGCGCGGCCCGGCGGTTGCCCGGCACTTCGCATTCCTGGAAAGCCCCGCCGGACGTCGATAACAACAGTCCTGCCCCAGCAGATTCTCGATGGCCACCCTCGCGCAGCAGATCATTCCCAAGCGGAAGCTCCTGCTGATCGCATCCGAGACACTCTTGCTGGCAACGGTCCTGCTCCTGGGCGCATCGCTGCCGCCGTTGGGCGACTATCCGTTCGCCACCGCCGACGCCACCGCCGACCAGGCCTCCCTGCTGCGCTTTCTGTTGTCCTGCCTCACGGTCGCGGTGCTGTCCCAGGCCTCGCTCTCGTACAACGACCTGTACGATTGGAACCTGTCGCAGAACCGTTCCGAACTTCCCAACCGCCTGCTGCATTCGTGCGGCTACGCGTTGGTGATGCTGGCCGTGCTGGTGTTCGCGTCGCCATCGCTATTCCACTTCCCCGGCCTGCGCGACCAGACCTGGCCGCTCATCGTCCTGGTGTTCGTGGGCTTCGTCGCAATCTTCGCCTGGCGTCTGGGCTTTCATTGGTTCTTCTACAAGTGGAACTTTGGCGAGCGCGTGATCGTGCTCGGCAACGGCGCCGTCGCCGAAGAGACGGTGCGGCTCATCCAGTCGCACCCGGTGTCTGGCTTCGAAGTGGTTGGCGTGGTGTGCGCCGACCCCAACGACAAGACCACCTACAGCGCGCCCACGCTCGGCGGCCAAGCGAGCGTGCGTGACCTCATCGAGAAGCAGCGCATCGCCCGCGTCGTGGTCGCGCTCAGCGACCGCCGCGGCAAGCTGCCGGTCAACGAGCTGCTCATGTGCCGTCTCGCGGGCGTCAAGGTCGAGGAGCGCGAGATGATGTACGAGCGCATCCACGGCAAGATCGCGCTCGAAGGCCTGCGGCCGTCGTATCTCATCTTCGGCGCGGGGTTCTCGCAGCCGCCGGTCGCGATCGCCATCAAGCGCACGGGCGACATCGTCACCTCGCTCGTCGGTCTCACCCTGTCGGCGCCGATCAGCTTGCTGGCCGCGGCGCTCATCAAGCTCAGCGGTCGCGGGCCGGTGTTCTTTCGCCAGCCGCGCGTCGGCCAAGACGGCGTGCAGTTCAACGTGCTCAAGTTCCGCACCATGCGGGTGGACGCCGAGAAAAGCACCGGGCCGGTGTGGGCCAAGGCGAACGACGACCGCATCACCCGAGTGGGCCGTGTGCTCCGCCTCACGCGCATCGACGAGATCCCGCAGATGCTCAACGTGCTCGCCGGCCACATGTCGTTCGTCGGCCCGCGGCCCGAGCGCCCGTTCTTCGTCGAAGAACTCACGCGCCAGATCGACTTCTATCCGCTGCGCCTCACCGTCAAGCCGGGTTTGACCGGTTGGGCGCAGGTGCGGCACCCGTACGGGGCGTCGGTCGAAGACGCCAAAGAAAAGCTGCGCTACGACCTGTACTACATCAAGAACATGAGTCCACTGTTCGATCTCAACATCATCTTGCGCACCGTCGGCGTCATCTTGTTCGGCAAGGGGGCGCGATGAGCACGCCCTTCAAGGCCACACGCTTCAAGATCCTGGTCGCCGACGACCTCAGCCCAGCCGGCGTCGAGATCCTGCGCCAAGCCGGCGAAGTGACCGTGCAGACTGGCCTCAAGGAAGACGCACTGCGCGACGCGCTGCCGCCCTATCACGCGCTGGTGGTGCGGTCGTCGACCCGCGTGACGGCCAAGGCGCTGGAGAAAGCGACCAGCCTGGCGGTGATCGGCCGCGCCGGCATCGGCGTCGACAACATCGACGTCGCTGCAGCCACCGAGCGCGGCATCGTGGTGATGAACACGCCCGACGCGGGCGCCACCACCACCGCCGAACACGCGATCGCGCTGTTGTTCAGCCTGGCCCGCAACATCCCGGCAGCCGATGCCGCGCTCAAGGCCGGTCGTTGGGACAAGAACAAGTTCGTCGGCGTCGAGCTGCGCGGCAAGGTGTTCTTGGTGTTGGGCCTGGGCAAGATCGGCCGCATCGTCGCCGAACGCGGCGTCGCGCTGGGCATGGAGGTGATCGGCCACGATCCCTACGTCGACGAGAGCCGGGCGCCCAAGGGCGTGCGCCTCGTCGAACTCGACGAGGGCCTGGCCGAAGCCGACTTCGTGTCGGTGCACGTGCCGCTGATGGACAGCACCAAGAACCTGATCGACGCGGCGCGCCTTGCCAAGATGAAGCCGACGGCGCGCCTCATCCACGCGGCGCGCGGCGGCATCGTCGACGAAGCCGCGCTGGCCGACGCGCTCGACAACGACAAGATCGCCGGCGCCGCGCTCGACGTGTTCGTCGAGGAGCCGTTGCCGCAGGAGCACCGCCTGCGCAAGACCAAGAACCTGGTGCTCACGCCACACCTCGGCGCCAGCACCGCCGAGGCCAAGGACGCGGTGTCGATCGACGTCGCCGACCAAGTGGTGACCTGCCTGACGCGTGGCATCGCGCTCAACGGCGTGAACGTGCCGGCGATCGCGCCCAGCGAAGCCAAGCTGCTCGGCCCGTTCCTGGAGCTGGCGCACAACCTGGCCGGCTTCTTGGCGCAGACCTTCGACGGGCCGCTGGAGACCGTGCGCGTGACGTTGCAGGGCGGCATCCCCGAGCGCACCACGCAGCCGCTGCTGGTGGCCGCGCTGACCGGCGCGTTGCAGCGGCGCGCCGAGCAACCGGTCACGCCAGTCAACGCGCGCAAGACCGCCGAACGCCTCGGCATCCGCACGCACGTGGAGGCGTCGTCGATGAAGCGCGACTTCCTGAGCCTGGTGCGCGTCGAGATGCTGATCGGCGGCGTGCGCCACAAGGTCAGCGGCACGGTGCTCGGCAACCGGCACGGCCGCATGGTCGAGCTGGACGAGTTCATGCTCGACGCGATCCCCGAGGGTCCGCTGCTGGTCACGTTCCACAACGACGAACCCGGCGTGGTCGGCGCCGTGGGCACGCTGCTCGGCAACGCGCATGTGAACGTGTCGCGCCTGCAGCTCGGCGTGCCCGAAGCGAACAGCCGTGAGGCGGTCGGCATTTGGAATCTCGGTGCTGTGTTGTCGCCCGAAGTGCTGACGCAGGTGCGCGCGCTGTCGTCGGTGCGGCGCGCCTGCCTCGTGCAATGACGCCGCCTGCCAGCCCTTTTGCCTCGGTGTGGTTCGACTGCGACTCCACTCTGTCGCGCATCGAAGGCATCGACGAGCTGGCGCGCTTGCGGCCCGGGCTCGGCAACGCAATCGCGCAGCTCACGCAGCGCGCGATGGAGGGCTCGATCGCCCTCGAAGCGGTATACGGCGAGCGGCTGCGGTTGATCGCGCCGACGCGCGACGAACTCGACGCCATCGGCCAACTCTACGTCGACACCTTGGTGCCCGGCGCGCGCGAGGTCGTGGCGGCGTTGCAACAGCTCGGCAAGGTGGTGGGCATCGTGTCCGGCGGGTTGCGGCCGGCGGTGCTGTCGGTCGCGCGCGCGCTCGGCATCGCGCCCGAGCGCGTGCACGCCGTCGACCTTGCGTTCGATGTCGCCGGTCGCTACCTCGACTTCGAGCGCAGCTCGCCCCTGGCCCGCAGCGGTGGCAAGCCCGAACTCATGCGCGCACTGCCCGCGGCCGAGCGACCAGCCGCCTTCGTCGGCGACGGCGTCACCGACCTGGAGACCAAGGGCACGGTCGCGCGCTGCATCGGCTTCGGCGGCGTGGCGCGGCGCCCCAAGGTCGAAGCCGGCGCCGACGTGTTCGTGCCCGGGCCATCGCTCGCGGACGTGCTCGATGCGCTGGTGACACCCGCCGAACGTGCTCGGCTCGGCACCATCTGCAGCCGATAATGCCGATGCGATCGAACCGCAGTCTTCCGGCCCGACCTCGAGCATGTTGAACTTCACCGACCCCGCCCACCCGATCCTCTTCATCCCCGGCCCCGTCGAAGTCGACGCCGAGCTGCGCGCGATCATGGCGATGCCGATGGTCGGCCACCGCGGCCAGGCGTTCACGGCCGAGGTGCTGGCGCTCGGGCCCAAGCTGCAGAGCCTGTTCCGCACCAAGGCGTTCGCGCTGTTCGAGAACGCGACCGCCACCGCGCTGATGGAAGCGTCGATCCGCAACCTGGTGCGCGAGTCCGTGCTGCACCTCACCAACGGCGCGTTCAGCGAGCGCTGGGCCAAGATCAGCGAGTCGTGCGGGCGCAGGGCCGACACGCTCGCGGTCGAGTGGGGTCAGCCGATCACACCAGATCAACTGCGGCAGAAGCTGAAGTCCGCGCCCGCCTACGAGGCAGTGACGATCACGCACTGCGAAACGTCGACCGGCACGCTCAATCCGCTGCGCGAGCTGGTGGCGGTGGTGCGCGAAATGCGGCCCGAAGCGCTCGTGCTGGTCGATGTGGTGACGAGCCTCGCCGGGGCCGAGCTGGAGATCGACGCCTGGGGCATCGACTGCGCCTTCGCCGGCACACAGAAGTGTCTGGCGCTGCCGCCTGGCCTGTGCGTGTACTCGGTGTCCGAGCGCGCGATGGCCAAGGCCAAGACGGTGTCGGGCCGCGGTTGGTTGCTGGACTTCGCGCGCGCCGCCGACGGGCTCGCAAAGGGTGAGACGCTGGCGACGCCGTGTGTGCCGCTGGTGTTTGCGCTCGGCAAGCAGCTCGATCGCATCCAGCAAGAGACGCTGCCGCAGCGCTGGCAACGCCACGCGGCGATGCGCGCCGCCACGCTCACTTGGTGCGAGCGCCACGACTTCATCCCGTTCGTCGGCGACGGCTACCGCTCCCCCACCGTGTCGACGATCAACGCCTCGGGCCGCACGGTGAAGGACCTCATCACCAAGGGCAAGGCGGGCGGCTTCACCCTGAGCAACGGCTACGGCAAACTGAAAGACCAGACGTTCCGCATCGGCCACATGGGCGATCATCCGGTGGCGCGGCTGCAGGCCCTGCTGGATGCATTGGTCGTCTGATCGTGGTCGCGCGCGCGCTCGATCTGCCGGCTGAGGTCGACGGCTTCTTACGCCACCTCGCGCAAGTGCGCGACATGTCGCCCAACACCGTGCGCGCCTATGGCTGCGACCTGCGCGCGTTCGTCACCTGGCTGGGCCCCGACGCGTCTACGCCGCCGGATCGCCTGACTCTGCGGCGCTTCGTGGCCAGCCTGCACCGCGACGGCATGCAAGCGACCAGCGTGCAGCGCAAGCTGTCGAGTCTGCGCGCACTCTTTCGCCACCTGCGCGAGCGCGGGGTGATCGCGCAAGACCCGGCGCGCCTGGTGCGCGGACCCAAGTTGCCGGCGCGGCTGCCCAAGTTCTTGAGCGTGCCGCAAGTTGAAATGTTGCTCGGCCTGACCTTCGAGCGCGACTTCGCCGGCCTTCGCGACCGCGCCATCCTGGAGGTGCTCTACTCGACCGGCTGCCGCGTCGCCGAGGCCGCCACGCTGTCGTTGCGCCAGATCGACGTCGAGGAGGGCATCGCGCGCGTGTTTGGCAAGGGCAAGAAGGAACGCGTCGCGCTGCTCGGCCGGCCGGCGCTGGCCGCCGTGTCGGAGTACCTCCCGCTGCGGCAACGCGCGCTCGCCGACCACGGCACCGCGACGAACATCCTGTTCCTCAATCGCCGCGGGCGCCCGTTGAGTTCGCGCTGGCTGTTCGAGGTCGTGCGGCAAGCCGCGCGCCGCGCCGGTATCCCCACCAAGCTGTCGCCGCACGGCCTGCGTCACTCGTTCGCCACCCACCTGCTGGACCGCGGCGCCGACTTGCGCACCGTGCAGGAGCTGCTCGGCCACGAACGCCTGGCGACGACGCAGGTGTACACGCACGTGTCGATGGCGCGGCTGCGGCAGGTGTACGACGCAGCCCACCCGCACGGCTCGGCCGCGCAGCGACGGCGCGCGTCGCCTGACTAGCCCGGCTTCCGCAGCAGCAACACGGCGATTCAATCGGCCGCCGCGCCGGCCGCCAGAATCGCGCGCGCCTTCCGACCGAGGCGCAACACGCTTTCCTCGTGCACGATCTGCTCCAGCTCGTGCAGCCTGAACCACAAGAGCGCGTGCGACTCGTCGCTCAACACCAAGTCTTGCCCGGGGCGCGCACGCAGCAAGAAGCGAATGTCGTGGTGTTCGTGCTCTGGCTCGTCGGCCCGCGCCGGAATCACGTGCACGTCGACGTCGAGCGGCAGGCCGGCGATGCCCTGCACCGGCACGACGTCGAAGTGCGCCATCCCCGACTCCTCGCGCGCCTCGCGCAGCGCCGCCTGCGCAGCGTGGCTTTCGCCATCCACGTGACCCCCGAGCTGCAGCCATCGGTTCAGCTTGCGATGGTGCGTCAACAGGAAGCGCTCGCCGTTTTGGTCGACGATGAAGGCCGACGCGGTGATGTGCCCCGGCGGACACGAACGCAGCAGGCAGTCGGTGTGTGTGCGCACCAGCGCCGTGATGCGATCGACGACCCCGCTCTCACCGGGGAAGCAGCCGCGATAGCGCGCCAGAAGATCGAAGAGCGGTTGCCGGTGCATCGTCGCGACCAGCCATCAGAGCAGAACGTCGTCTGTGCGAAACCGCATTGCCGGTTGATTCGTCGCGCAGATTTCCCACAGTGGTTCTCCCGGTTTCTCGAGCGATGAGACGCACCGCGCACAAGTTGGAGTTTGAGGAACCGATCCGCGCCGAGCTATTCGGCAACGAGCGGCTGGAGCAGCATGCCCAGAGCCTGGCGACAGCACAGACCATCACCTCCCGGCCCCAGCGCGTCCCCTCCCTGCTCGCACGCGTGCGCGACAACCGCCGCGTGCTGCTCGCCGCCTATCGCGTGATTGCCAAGGCGGTGCGCGACGAGAGCGCGATCACTCCGGGCGCCGAGTGGTTCGTCGACAACTTCCATATCGTCGAGGACCAAGTACGCGAGATCCAAGAAGACCTGCCGCCGGGCTACTACCGCGAGCTGAGCAAGCTCGCCGACGGCCCGCTCGCCGGCTACCCGCGCGTGTTCGGCATCACCTGGGCTTACGTCGCGCATACCGAGAGCCGGTTCGACCCGGACACCTTCCTGGCGTTCGTGCGCGCCTACCAGAGCGTGCAGGTCTTGACGCTGGGTGAGCTGTGGGCGCTGGCGATCTCGCTGCGGGTCATTCTGCTGGAGAACCTGCGCCGGCTCGTCGACCAGATCGTACGTCGGCGGGCAGCCCGCGAGGCGGCCGACCGGCTGGCCGACGAGTGCTTGGGCTTGGTCGCGGCCGGGCCGGCCGGCCTCGAGGAGCGGCTGCGCGGTCCACGCCCGCTGGAGACAGCGTTTTGCGTGCAACTCATCATGCGGCTGCGCGGCCAGGATCCCACGTCGACGCCAGTCTTGCGCTGGCTAGACGAGCGGCTCGCCGAACAGGGCACGACCGCTGACGAACGCGTGCAGCTCGAACACCAACGGCAGGGCACAACCAACCTGATCGTGCGCAACGTGATCACCAGCATGCGGCTGATCTCGTCGTTCGATTGGGCCGACTTCCTGGAAGACGTCAGCCTCGTCGAGCACACGCTGCGTCGCCATGCCGCCTACGCGGCGATGGACTTCGCCACGCGCGATCGTTACCGGCGCGCCGTCGAGCAGTTGGCGCGCCGCAGCGGCCTGACCGAAATCGAGGTCGCCGAGCGGAGCGTGCGGATGGCGATCGGCGCGCGCATCGAAGCAAGCGCGGCCACTGACCTACGGCGTGAGCGACGGACCGATCCCGGCTATTGGCTGATCGCCGAGGGCCAGCGCGACTTCGAGCGCGAACTCGGCGTTTTGGCGCCGCGGTCGCGCGTCGATCGGCGCCGCGCGACGCTTCTCTACTTGCTGGCCCTGGCGTCGATCACCCTCGCACTGGTGCTGGCGCCGCTCTTGGCCGCACACGGCGCGGGCGCCAGCGCGGTTGCGCTGTTCACGCTGCTCGCCCTTGCCCTGCTGCCGGCCTCCGACCTCGCGGTCGCGCTCGTGCAACGCTTGGTGACCGCATGGTGGCCGCCGGCGTTCTTGCCGCGCCTCGACCTCAGCGACGGCGTGCCCCAAACGCTGCGCACGATCGTGGTCGTGCCCACGTTGCTCAGCGACATCGAGCAAGTGAAGCGCCAGGTGCACGCCCTGGAGATCCACTACCTCGCGAGTGCGCCCGGCGCGCTGCACTTCGCCCTCCTGTCCGACTGGCGCGACGCGCCGAGCGAGACGATGCCCGGCGACGAGGAAAGCGTCGCGGCCGCGCAAGACAGCATCGCGCGCCTCAACGAACGCTACGGCAAGGTTCCGGGCGGCGGCGCGCGCTTTCTGCTGCTGCATCGTCGCCGGCTGTACAACAAGAGCGAGGGCAAGTGGCTCGGATGGGAACGTAAGCGCGGCAAACTGCACGAACTGAATCGCCTGCTGCGCGGCGCGCGCGACACTACGTTCACCACCGCCGACTCGACCCAGCTGCCGACCGGTGTGCGCTACGTCGTGACCCTCGACGCCGACACGCGCTTGCCGCGGGGCGCGGTCGCTCGGTTGGTCGGCGCGATCGCACACCCACTCAACCGCCCGTGCTTCGATGCCGCGCTCGGCCGCGTCGTCGCTGGCTACGGCGTGCTGCAACCCAAGATCACCCCGGCTTTGCCCAGCGAACTCGAAGGTTCGGTGTACCGGCGAGTCTTCTCCGGGCAGGCGGGCATGGACCCGTACGCGTTCGCGGTCTCGGACGTGTACCAAGACCTGTTCGACGAGGGCTCGTACGTCGGCAAGGGCATCTACGATGTCGACGCCTTCGAGGCGGCGCTAGCCCACCGCGTGCCGGACAACGCGCTGCTCAGCCACGATCTGTTCGAGGGCTTGTTCCTCCGCGCCGGGCTCGACACGCAGACCGAGCTGTTCGAGGACGCGCCGGCGCACGTGCTGGTGGCGGCGGCGCAGCAGCACCGTTGGACGCGCGGCGACTGGCAGCTGCTGCCTTGGATCTGGCGACCAGGGCGTCGGACGCAGGGGCTGCCCGACACGCCTCCGGTGCCGGCGATCGAGCGCTGGAAGATGATCGACAACCTGCGCCGTTCGTTGGCGGCGCCAGCCATCGTCTTGCTGTTCGTGGCCGCCTGGCTCGTGCCGAACGCGGCGCCGACCAGCTGGATGCGGCTCCTCTTGGCCGCCTTGGTGCTGCCAGCCATGCTGCCGTTGCTCAACGGCATCCTGCCACGCAGGCGACGGGTCTCACTACGCGCCCATTTCGGCGCCCTCTTCGAGGACGTCGTCACCGCGTGTGCGCAGGTCGGTATCTCGTTGGCGCTGCTTGCGAACCAAGCGTGGCAGATGTCCGACGCGATCGTGCGCACCCTGGTGCGCGTCTACATCACGCGCCGCCGACTGCTGCAGTGGGTCACCGCCGCGCAAACGACGGCGCGGGCGCGCGCGCATGTTGCATCGTTCTACCGCAGCATGTCCGGGTCACTCATCCTGGTCGCCGGGTCAGCGCTCCTGCTGCTGAGCGTAGGCACGCGCCAGGCGCTGTTGGTCACGCTCCCCGTGCTGGCGCTTTGGGCCTCGGCACCACTGATCGCCTGTCTGGTGAGTCGCCTGCCGCGGCGAGCGCGAATCGAAACGCTGACGCCCGACCAGGCCCGGCAGCTTCGACAGATCGCGCGGCGCACCTGGCAGTTCTTCGCGAAGTTCGTCGACGACGAGAACCACGCGCTGCCGCCCGACAACTTTCAGGAGACGCCAAACCCGGTCGTCGCGCACCGCACGTCGCCCACCAACATGGGGCTGTATCTGTTGTCGGTGACGGCGGCGCGGGACTTCGGCTGGATCGGCACGCGCGAGGCCGTGGATCGCTTGGAGAAGACGCTCGCAACGATGCAGGGTCTCGAGCGCTTCCGCGGTCATTTCCTCAACTGGTACGACACCCGCACCCTGCAGCCCCTCGAGCCGCGCTACGTCTCGTCGGTGGACAGCGGCAACCTGGCGGGGCATCTGCTGGCCCTCGAGCAGGGGGCACGCGAACTGCTCACCGGGCCGGTCGCCTTCGCACGCGTGGCGGCCGGCATCGAAGACGCCGCCGATCTCGCGCGTCAGACGCTGTCGCTGCTGGCAGACGACCGCGGCACGTCCACCGTCACGCGCACGCAGATGGCGGACGCCGGCGAGCGCCTCGGCGCGCAGTTGCGCCTCGCGGTGACCCTTGACGACCGCATCGCGCAGCTGGCCGCACTGCGGCACGAGGCTAGCGACCTGGCCGACATCGCGCGCACCATCCATCGTGCGCGCGGCGACAGCGAGGGAACCGACCTGTCGGCCACCGCCGATGCGGTGGTCGCGTGCATCGAGAGCCACCAACGCGATCTCGAGGACGTCAGCGCAGACGACGTCAAGCAGCGCATTGCGGCGATCGTGCACGACTGCGCCGAACTCCGGAGCGCGATGGACTTCCGCTTCCTGTACGACGACGAGCGCAAGCTGTTCGCCATCGGGGCGGTGGCACCCGAGGGCAAGCTCGACCCTGGCTTCTTCGATCTGCTGGCGTCGGAGGCGCGCCTGACCAGCTTCCTGGCGATCGCCCAAGGTGATGTCGAAGTCGAGCACTGGTTCCACATGGGCCGTTCGCTCACGCCCACCAAGCACGGCGCCGCGCTGATCTCGTGGTCGGGCTCGATGTTCGAGTACCTGATGCCGGCCCTGGTGATGCGCTCACCGACCAACAGCCTGCTGGAGCGTACCTACCACGCGATCGTGCGCCGTCAGATCGCCTACGGTCGCAAGCGCGGTGTGCCCTGGGGCGTTTCCGAGTCGGCGTACCACAAGCGCGATCTCCAGCAGACCTACCAGTACCTGAACTTCGGCGTGCCGGGTCTGGGCCTCAAGCGCGGCCTGTTCAACGACGTGGTGATCGCGCCGTACGCCACCGCGCTGGCGGCGATGGTCGATCCGGTGGCGGCCCTGCGCAACTTCGCCCACCTCGACCGCGAGGGCGGCCGCGGCGTGTACGGCTACTACGACGCGCTCGACTACAACGCCGAGCGCCTACCCGACGGACAGCGGGTCGGCGTGGTTCGCACCTACATGGCGCACCACCAGGGGATGACCATCCTGGCGATCACCAACGTCCTGCTCGACGGACGCTTCCGCGCCCACTTCCACGCGCACCCGATCGTCGAGGCGACCGAGCTGTTGTTGCAGGAGCGCACGCCGCGCGACGTCGATCTGGTGCAGCCACGCGCCGAAGAGGTCGAGGCAAGCCACCACGTGCAAGATCTCGTTCCGCCCATGGTGCGGAGGCTCTCGGCGCCGCACGCGATCCCGCCACATACGCACTTGCTCTCGAATGGCCGCTACACCGTGATGGTGACGGCCGCGGGCTCGGGATACAGCCGATGGCAGGACCTCGCGGTGACTCGCTGGCGCGAGGACGCCACGCAAGACGCGTACGGGAGCCACGTCTTCTTGCACGACGCGACCACGCGCCAGGTCTGGTCGGCTGGCTGGCAGCCGAGCGGCACCGAGCCCGACGCGTACGAAGTTGGCTTCTCCGAAGATCGCGTCGAGATCATGCGGAAGGACGGCGTGATCGCGACCACGTTGGAGATCGTGCTGTCACCAGAGAACGACGTGGAGGTCCGGCGCGTGTCGCTGCGCAACCTCGACTCGCGCCCGCACGAGATCGAGGTGACGTCGTACGCCGAGATCGTGCTGGCGCCGCACGCCGCCGACGTGGCGCATCCGGCGTTCTCGAATCTCTTCGTGGAGACCGAGGCGGCGCCGTCCTGGAACGCGCTCATCGCGACGCGCCGGCCGCGCGCGTTGAGCGAGACCCAGGTTTGGGCTGGGCACGTGATCGCCGTGCAGGGCGAGGTGGTGGGTGAGCTGCAGTACGAGACCGACCGGGTGCGGTTTCTCGGCCGCGGGCGCGGCCTGCGTGACGCAGTGGCGGTGCGCGACGGTCGCCCGCTCTCAGGCACCACCGGCCGCGTGCTGGACCCGATCTTCAGCCTGCGACGCCGGGTGCGGATCGAGCCCGGGGCGACGGCGCGCGTGCTGTTCTCGACCTTCATCGCCGGCTCACGCGAGACGGCCTTCGACCTGGCGGACAAGGCCCGCGACGTCGGAGTCTTCGAGCGCACCTGCACGATGGCTTGGACGCATGGACAGGTGCAGATGCACCACCTCGGCATCGAGCAGGACGAGGCGCATCTCTTCCAGCAGCTCGCCAACCGCGTCGTGTTCCTCGACCCGACGTTGCGCGGCTCAGCCGAGGTCCTCAAGCGCAACGCGCATGGCGCGCGCTCGCTGTGGGGCCTCAGCATTTCCGGCGACCTGCCGATCGTGCTGGTGCGGATCGATGATCCCGAAGACCTAGGCATCGTGCGCCAGACGTTGCGCGCCTGGCAGTACTGGCGCCTCAAGCGGCTCGCGGTCGATCTGGTGATCTTGAACGAGCGCGCCACCTCGTACATCCAGGACCTGCAGGCGTCGCTCGAGACGCAGGTGCGGCAGATGCAGGCGGCGCCGCGACAACCGCACGACCTACTCGGCAACACGTTCGTCTTGCGTGGCGATCTGGTCAACGAGCAGCAGCGCGAAGTACTCACGACGCTCGCCCGCGTCGTACTTTCGAGCCGGCGCGGCACGTTGGCCGAGCAGATCCTCCGGCCGCGCCGCGTCGATCGCTCACCGCCTTGGCACGCCGGAAGCCCGCAGCGCGCCGAGCTAGAGCGGGTCAAGGCGGCGCCGCGACGGCTCGAGTTCTTCAATGGTCTCGGCGGCTTCGCGCGGCAAGGCCGCGAGTACGCGATCACCCTCGGCGCAGGCCAATGGACGCCGGCGCCCTGGATCAACGTCATCGCCAACGAGTCATTCGGCTTTCAAGTCTCCGAGTGCGGATCGGGATACACGTGGGCCATCAACAGTCGCGAGAACAAGCTCACCGCCTGGTCGAACGACCCGGTCAGCGACCCCTGTGGCGAGGCGATCTACTTGTGCGATCTGGACACCTCAGAGGTCTGGACGCCGACTGCGCTGCCGATTCGCCTTCCCGGCGCAACCTACGAGGTCGCTCACGGCCAGGGCTACAGTCGATTCGAAGTCGAGGCGCACGACATCGCCTCGACGCTGACGCAGTTCGTGCTTGCCGACGCGCCGGTGAAGGTCTCGCGGCTCACGCTCGTGAACCGCTCGCCGCGGGCGCGCTCGCTGTCGGTCACCGCATACGTCGAATGGCTGCTCGGCGTCACCCGCGACCAGAGCGCGCCGTTCGTCGTCACCGAGATCGACAGCGCGACCGGGACGCTGCTGGCGCGCAACGCGTGCAACGGCGAGTTCGCCGGTCAAGTGGCGTTCCTCGCCATGTCGCCCCGCGCCACCGAGTGGACCGGCGACCGCGGCGAGTTTCTTGGCCGCAACAGCACGCTCGACCGCCCAGCGGCCCTTCTGCGCCAGGATCCCCTGTCGCAACGCGTGGGCGCTGGCCTCGACCCCTGTGCTGCGCTGCAGAGGACGGTGCATCTGGCGCCGGGCGCGCGCATCGAGATCGCGGTGTTCTTGGGTGAAGGCGCCTCGCCCGCCGCCGCCCGGCAGTGGAGTGAACTGGCTCGCGGCCAAGACCTCGACGCCGCCCTGCGCGCGGTGTCCGAGCGTTGGCAGGAGCTGATCGGAGACGTGCAGGTCACGACGCCCGACCGCGCGCTCGACATCATGCTCGATCACTGGCTGCCGTACCAGACGCTGGTGTGCCGCTTGTGGTCGCGCTCGGCCTTCTACCAGAGTGGCGGCGCCTACGGCTTCCGCGACCAGCTGCAAGACGTGATGGCGTTCACGGCGACGCGGCCGGAACTAGCGCGCGAGCAGATCCTGCGCTGCGCCGCGCGCCAGTTCGTCGAGGGCGATGTGCAGCATTGGTGGCACCCGCCGACCGGTCGGGGTGTCCGTACGCGCTGCAGCGATGATCTCATCTGGTTGCCGTACGTCGTGAACCATTGGATCGACGTGACCGGCGACGCCACGATCCTCGACCAGCAAGTCGGGTTCATCGAGGGCCCGCCCTTGGCTGAAGACCAGCACGAGACCTACTTCGAGCCGTCGGACAGCGCGCAGCGGGCCAGCTTGTTCGAGCACTGCGCGCGCGCCCTCGACCGCAGCCTCGCCGTCGGCCCGCACCGCCTGCCGCTGATCGGCAGCGGCGACTGGAACGACGGGATGAACCGCATTGGCATCCTCGGCAAGGGCGAGAGTACCTGGCTCGCCTGGCTCCTGCACACCACGCTGTGGGAGTTCGCGAAGCTGGCCGCGGCGCGCGGCGAGAGTCGGCGCGCCGAGGCCTGGCGCCTGCACGTCAGCGCGCTCAAAGCAGCGGTCGAAGAGCAAGCCTGGGACGGCGCGTGGTATCGCCGCGCCTACGACGACGCCGGGACACCGCTGGGCTCAGCCGAGAGCGACGAGTGCCAGATCGACTCCATTGCGCAGTCGTGGGGCGTGATCTCGGGGGCCGCCGAACCGGCGCGGGCAGAGCGCGCGATGGCCGCCGTCGACGCACGGCTCGTGCAGCGCCAAGATCGGCTGGTGCGCCTGTTCACGCCACCGTTCGTCAACACCAGCATGGATGTGGGCTACATCAAGGGCTACTTGGCCGGCGTGCGCGAGAACGGCGGCCAGTACACCCACGCAGCCGTGTGGACGCTGATCGCCTTTGCGGTGCAGGGCGACGGCGACAAGGCGATGGAACTGTTCTCGCTGCTCAACCCGATCCGGCACGCCGACACCCGCGCGGGCGTGAACCGCTACCGAGTCGAGCCGTACGTGCTGGCCGGCGATGTGTATGGCGAGCCGCCGCACCTCGGGCGCGGCGGCTGGACGTGGTACACCGGCGCCGCCGGCTGGCTCTATCGCGCGGGTGTCGAGTGGCTGCTCGGCCTGCGGGTGCGGCGCGGCCGGCTCACCATCGATCCCTGCATCCCGCGCGCGTGGCCGGCGTACGAGATGCGCTTTCGCCATGGCGCGACTCTCTTCGAGATCACGGTGCAGAACCCGCGCGGGGTCATGCGCGGCGTGGCCAGCGTCTCCCTCGACGGCAGGGCGCTGGCGGCGCCGACCTTCGGCATCGCGCTGAGCGGCGAGCGCAAGACCCATCGCGTGGTCGTCACGTTGGGACCGTAGCCAGCAGGCCTTGACCAGACGACATCGGACGCGTCGGCCTGTTCGGGCGCGTGATCGCCGCGCACATCACGGGCCACAACGCCCCGGACATCGTGATCCTCGACGGCTCCAAGCCGAGGCTGGTCACGGCGCCCGGAATCCACCAGGCCGCCGGCCAGCCACATCGCCGCGCTCTCGAACCTGCCACGCCAGACCAGGCTGTCGCTCAGCGCCTGGCCCTCGATCAGCGCGTCCAGGGCGGCCGCGAACTTCTGCAGGGCCACAGGGTCGGCCCTGCAGGACGAAAGCGACCTGTTCGGCGTACGCCGCGGTGCAGATCACAGTCAGCGCGAGAGCGAGTGGTCGGCGCGTTCCATCTCTGTGCCATCGGGCCGCAGGGCGATGACGCGCCAACGATGGTGCGGACGAACCTGCTGCAACTCGGTGGCATCGATCGTCCAGGTGGTCGTGCTCTCGGGCCATGCGTCAGCCATGTCGAGCACAGTCGCCGACTTCGGAGCCTGCGGGTCGTAGATGCTAGCCCTGAAGCGCGCCCCTGGGATCGCGTGCCAGATCAGCGTGAGGCCCGTGCTCAGGTCGCCGGTCGGCGGCAACAGCACGAGCTTGGCTCCGCCGAGCTGACGTTGATCGTCGTTCACCCGAGGACTGTCGCCCCTTCCCCACAACGCCCAGCCCACCGCGAGCAGCGCGGCGGCGGCGAGTGCATACCAAACCACCCGGCGCTTGACGCGAGGCAGCGCCGTGGCCTTGCTGCTTGGCGCCTGGGCCAAGCGCGCGATCGTCTCCGCCACCAAGTTCAGTCGCACATCGGGCGCCGGCGCGATGCCGGCGGTTAGAAAGAGCTGTCGCTCAGCATGGCCCGCCGAGTCGAGCATGGCCTGCGCCTGCAGGAGGTCGGCGAGAACGGCACGAAAATGAGCGTCTCTTGCCATGGCAGTCGTCACGTCGGGCGCGTCGGCCGACAGATCGCCGGCGCTGACGCGCGCCAGCATGTCCTGCTGCGTCACATCTAACTGGGGGTCGCTCAAGCCTTCTCCTCCGCGCGCAGACGCAAGTGCCGGCGTAGTTTGTCGAGCGCCCGATAGTAGCGGGTCTTGATGGTGCTTTGCGACATCGACAGACGCAGCGCGATCGCCTCGAAGGTCAGCGCCTCGAAATGCTTGAGGCGCATGATGCGCGCTTCCGCGGCCGATAGCCGCTGCATGGCGACGTAGACGGACTCGAGATCGTCGCCGGCCGCCGAGTTCGCCGGCTCTTGGCTGCCGACCTCGTCCTTGTCCTCGAGGTCCTCGAGCGACCTCGCCCGCTTGGGCACCGCGCGGCGGATCGCGTTGCGCAACTCGAACTCGCAGAACTGGTACACCCAGGTCTCGAGCCCGGCTTCCCCTTGGAAGGCAGGTAGCTTGCGCCACACCACTGCCAGCACGTCTTGCACCAGATCCTCGATGGACTCATTCCCCAGCGGCCGCCCCATCTGGGCATTGCGAGCCGCCACAAACCGCGGCACACACTGCATGCGATTCACGAACCGCTCCAGTGCGGGCGGCTGGCGTTGCATCACGAGGCGGACGAGTTCGAGGTCGGACAAATGGAGAGCCACCTCGCCATCGCGGTTGGCGTCGTCAGGCGGCTGTGCGGTTTCACGCAATCGAGAAACGTCGGGTTCGACGGGGGATGACACCGGCTGATCGGATCGGTTCGTGCTACGCGGGGGGCCTACCTTGCGGCATTGCAACGCGCAGGCCAAGCATCAACATGCCGCCCACCGCGAACATCAGGAGCAGCGGGGCAAACCCTGCGCGCTGGCTGCCCGTCGCTTGAACAACCAACGAGTAGAGCAAGGGTCCCAGCCAGACGGTCGCCTTGCCAGACATGGCGAGCAAACCGAAGTACTCGGCGCTGCGATCGCGGTCGACCAAGCGCACCAGCATGGTGCGGCTCGCCGATTGATTGGGTCCCATGCCAAGGCCTACGAGCGCGGCGGCGCACCAGAACGCGCCCTTGGTCGGCACCGCCACGGCAAGTGCCCCGCCGGCCAACAGCAGGCAGAGGCTGCCCAGGATCACCGCGCGCGGGCCGACGCGGTCGTCGATGCGGCCGAACACCAGCGCGCCGGCGCCGGCCAGCACGTTCAGCCCGATTGCAGTCGCCATGATCTCGCTGGTCGGCATCTGCAGGGTTCCCGCCATGTAGAGGCCGGCGAGCGCGATGAGCGCCATGAGCGCGTCGTTGTAGATGAGATGGGCCACCAAAAAGCGCAGCAGGCGCGGCTGCTGCGGCAGCGAGCGCAGCGTGGCGAGGACTTCGCGCAGAACGGACCGGGGCGGGGCGCGGGCCGGCACCTTCTGGTCGCGCACCCACACGAACATCGGCAGCGCAAACACGAGCAGCCACACCGCCGCCACCAGACTCGTGACCCGCACGTTGAACGCGGCGTCGGTGGACACGAACGGCCCGATGCCAGCAAAGCCGACGAACCCCAGGCACACGACGAGGCATAGCAGCCCGCCGAGGTAGCCAAACGCCCAACCGTGCCCGGACAGCCGACCGATCTCGCCTTCGCGCGCGAGCTGCGGCAGGAAGGCGTTGTAGAACACGAACATCAGCTCGAAGGCGACGTTGGCGATGCCCACGAGCAACAGTGCGGTCCAGATCGCGGCGGCGTCACCGCGGCCGAGGGCGGCATCGGGAGCCGGCCACACCAGGGCCGCCGAGCACGCCACCACCACGAGCGACAGCGTGATGAGCCAGCGGCGCTTGCGGGCGCTCGCGTCGGCTCGCGCCCCCGCCAAAGGTGCCAGGATGGCCACGCACAAGCCGGAGATCGCCATCATGCGCGCCCACAAGACGTCGCCACGCGTCTGCTCCCCCACCAGCGTAGAGGCGAAGAACGCCGAGTAGACAAAGGTGACGACGACGGTGTTGAACGCGCTGTTGGCGAAGTCGAACAGGCACCAAGCAAACCGCTGGCGACGCTCTGTGGTCACGTTCCTACCGCCCGAAATGGCGCGACGGTGGCTGGCTCGCACCAACCACCGTCGCTGTGGTATCCCGCACGGGATTCGAACCCGTGTCGCCAGAATGAAAATCTGGTGTCCTAGGCCGGGCTAGACGAGCGGGACCAATGGGCCGGGGATGATGCCGATTGGCCTCGGCAGCGTCAACCCTGACTCCGACGCGTCCGACGCGTGCCGCTTCTCGCCAGGTCAGTCGCCGACGATCAACCGGCGCCCTTGCGTGAAGGCGACGCCGACCCGCGCGTCGGCGATGAATCCTTGCGCGAACAGGGTAAGGCCGCGCAGTGACGGGGACACCGGGATCGGCCAGCCGACCCGCGCGACGCCGAACAAGTTGGTGCTGGTCGCCAACGGGATGATGGGGTCAGCCAGGTAAAGGTCGCACGTCCCATGGATCCGCCGCACGGTCGAGGCCGTCGCCACACCGATCACCGCGGCGCTCGATGCGGCCGCGCGCGTGATCTCCAGCGTGAAGCTGCGGTTGCCGAGTGTCGGTTCGTTGCTGGAGAGCTGATCGAAGAGGGATAGCCCTGAGCCGCAGCTGGAGCCAAAGGCATGCGCCACCGCCGGCGTCGTCGGGCCGTAGAGCCAGGTTTGGTTCTCGCGGCCAGTGTGGCTGAGCATGACCACCTGCCGCCGCGTCGCGTCGTAGCAGGCGGCCATCAAGGAGTACGGCAGTTGTGCGGCGGTCACCACGTGTGACCAGTTGGTGCCATCCCATTCCCAGCTATGTGGCGGATCAGGCGGGATGGTGAGGGTGACCATCACTACGCGTTGACGCCGCGCGTCGTAGGCCATGCCAGTCACCGACCCGGCCGGTGGCCGCGTGGTGGGTTGAGCCAACGTCCAGTTGGTTCCGTCCCATGTCCACGTGTCATTGTGTGACGCAGTATCGAAGCCGCCGAACAGCACCGTCTGTTGCCGCGCCTCGTCGTACGCGAGCCCGACGCTGCGCCTTGCCCCCGGGCTACGCACCGGCTGTCGGGTGAGCCAGCGGGTTCCATCCCACTCCACGGTGTCGCCCAGGTTGGAGCCACCCGCGGCGGCCCCACCGTACATCACGACGCGTGCGCGGGCGACGTCGTAGGCCAGAGCCGTCGCGTTGCGCGCCACCGGCGGAATGGCCACCATCACCTGCGCCCACTGCGTGCCGTCCCACAACCACGTGCCATCGAAGAAGGTGCCTTGCGTGCCGCCCAGGATGATCGAGCGTTGCCGCGCGCGGTCGTAGGCCATGGTCGAACCGGCGGTCGGAAGCGAGGTCGAGCGCTGCCGCAACGCCCACTCGGCACCGCGCCACTCCCATGTTTCATCGGCTGTGACCCCTAAGGGGTAGGAGTTGGCGAGGAGGGTGCCGACGCCGCGCGTGGTATCGAACGCGAACGCCGCCAAGACATTTGCCGGACTGACTGCCCGCTCAGTCCACGCCGTTCCATCCCATTCCCACGTGTCGGAGAGCGCACGGGCACAGAGGGCGAGTTCGTCATCGCCGCCCACCATCACGATGCGTTGCCGCGCAGCGTCGTAGACCATCGTCTGCTCGCGGCGCGCCGGGATCGCGGTGACGACGGTGCGAAGCGTCCATTGCAGGCCGTTCCACTCGTACATCGAGGTGGGGTTGCCGCCACAGGCCATCACGCGCTGACGCGCGGCGTCGTATGCGAGCACACTGTAGGCAAGCGGTTGCGTGGGAGAAACGACTCGTCGCCAGTCCTGGCCGTTCCACTCCCAAGTTGCGGTTTGACGAGAGATGTGCTCGAGGGCAACGACCACCTGCCGCACCAAGTCGTAGGCCATGGGCGGCGCACCCGCCGGCGGGATGGTCGCCGTTTGGCGGCGCGACCAGTTGTTCCCGTCCCACTCCCAGGTCTCGCTTCCGCCAATCCACCCCGTGCCCTGCAACAAGGTCCGAGCCCGCCCCACGTCGTAGGCCATCGCCCACTGGCCGGGGCCCGGGTGATTGAACGGCGTCAGCTGCGTCCAGTCGTTGCCGTCCCATTCCCAAGTCTCGTCGAGATTCAGTCGGCCGGTGGTGCCACCGAACAGCACCGTGCGTTGCCGCCTGGTGTCATAGGCCATCGCCGCGTAGTAGCGCGCGGTAGGCGTGTGCCGCGGCTGTCGCTTGACCCAAGAGTTGCCGTCCCACTCGAAGGTCTCGGTGAAGCCCCAGTCGCCGTCACCCGGCCCGCGGTAGCAGAACCATCGGCCGCCATAGAGCACGGTGCGCTCGCGCGCGACGTCGTAAGCCATGGCGTGCGATCGACGGGCCTGCAGGACTGGCGCTGGTCGCCAATCCAGTGCGCCCTGCGCCGCCGCAAGGCCGGCGCCGCAAAGGCAGCCAGCTGCACCGATCACCAAGGCAGCGGTGCACCACGACGACTCGAACCGCGCAGACTCTACATTGGGCATGGGGCACCTGACGCCAGCCTGATAGCCGCCGCAGGCCGGCGCGTAACCGGCCCCGCGCGCCCCCGGCACGTCGCCGACCAGCGCCCGCGTCTAGCCGCCGAGTCCCTTGAACTCTTTCACGCTCGGCAGGTCAGTCAACGCCGATAGGCCAAAGCGCTCCAAGAAGAACTGCGTCGTCCCGTACTGCAGCGGCCGTCCTGGCACGTCGGCGCGGCCGGTGATCCGCACCAGCTTGCAGTCCAGCAAGGTGCGGAGCATCGGGCCAACCTTCACGCCGCGGATCGCCTCGATCTCGGCGCGAAACACCGGCTGTCGATAGGCGATCACCGCCAGCGTCTCGAGCGCGGCCGGCGACAGGCGTTCGTGCTTCTTGATGCCGCGCAGCGTCTCCAGGTAGGGGAACACTTCGGGCGTGGTCCACAGCTTCCACGACTCACCACTCTGCGTCAGTTCGAGCGGCGCTTGCGTCGCGGCCAGCTCCTGGCGCAGCGCGTCGAGCGCAGCGCGCACAGCTTCTTGCGTGGTGTCGCAGACCTGGGCCAAGCGCAGGGGGCTGAGGCCATCACGGTTGGTCAGCAACAGACCGAACACGACGCGCACGAGCTTCTGTGGGTCGGTGATCGGCTCGGCGGCGGTTGGCAGCTCGCCCTCCGAGTTGCCGGCAGAGTCTGGCTCGCGGGCCGCGGCCTCAGCAGCCGGCAGGTCCTCGGATGCCCCTTCGTCGGGTGCGCCGTCGCTCGGGTGGGGATCGTCAGGCGCAGCTGCGTCCTTCCCATCGTCTTCAGACCCTTCGTCTTCGGGCAGCGCACTCGCAACCTCGTCGGTTGCAGGCTCGACGTCGGGCGATCCCAGCAGATCGTCGTCGTCCAGATCGTCGTCGTCCGCATCGCCGATCGGCGCCAAGGGCGTCACTCGAGGCAGGCGCGGCCCCGTTGGGCTGCGTTCCACGCCCAGGCGGTCGGCGAGCTCCAGCCTGTCACTTGCTTCGTCCGACCCATCGACCGTTTCATCGATAGCAAACTCCGACACCGGCCCCTTCAGTCGCAAACGACTGGCCTCAGCCGGCACCACCTGCGCATCCACGTGTGGATCGCGCGCAATGTCATCCATGGCACCGCATGCTAGCGACCGTCGGCACCATTGCGAACCGTTTCTGCCGCCGAGCGCGTCGTGAAGTAGAAGGCGTGGAAGTCGAAGCGCGACAGCGGTCGTGCCTTGATGTCCTCCTCGATCTCCTTGCGGGCTTCGGCAAAGGCGCGAGTCTCCGCTGGCAAACGCCGCAGGCAACTCACCAGGTAGAAGCGGCGTTGGCCCTCGGCCTGCCGTTCGATCACGTCGGACAAGTCACCGGCGGCCAGCTTCAGGGCCACGTCGGCGATTGGATGCTCCAGGCCAGCACCGAACGGCGGCAACAGGCCACCGTCCTTGCGGCTCTCGTCTTCTGAGTGACGCAGAGCCAGGCGCGAGAAGCTGGCGCCTTCCTTGATCTGCGCCCGTGCCTCGTCGAGCACGGTGCGGTCCGAGGTCACGATGTAGCGCACCTGCACGCGTTCCTCGAGCATGGCGTGGTAGCGGATCACGTACTGCCGATACAGCGTGCGCGCCAAGGTGAGCCGCCGCCAGCGCGCGTACTCGGCGCTGTCCATCCCGAACTGCTGCATCAGGTAGCGGTCGAAGTCGAGTTGGCCCTTCCACTCGACGGCCAAGCGCTCGCGCAGCTGCTTCTCTTCTTCTTGCAGCTTGCCGTCGATCTCCGCCGCCGTCACCGTGATGCCGTAGCGCTCGGCGAGGTCGGCGACCAAGAGGTCCAGCACCAGGTTGTCGACCAGGTCGCGCGCCTGCTGTGGATTGGTCTCCAGCAGGCGATCGTACAGGTGGCGCTTCATCACGACGCGCGCACCGACGCGGGCGATCTCGGCGTCGACCGACCCGTCCGACGGCCGCAGGATCGCGGGCGCGAGGTCGTCTGGAGCGGCGCCGGGAAGCGCTGACGCCGCGTCGAGTCGCACCGGAACCTGCGTGACCGTCGCCGTTGGTTCGGCACGAAGCGGCGCAGTCGACGCGACCCGCGGAGGCGACGGCGGCGGCGGCATGCGACACGCCCCCACCAGCAGCGCGAGTACGATCAGCGCGCGCGGAGCGAGCGCCTGAAGCGAGTGAGCTTGCACGTCCAGCATTTGATCTTCTGTTCCTGGCCGCCCGCGGTGCCGAGCACCGGCAGAGTTCCCTCGGCGGCGCACGTCTGGCACGGCGCCACGTGCGAACTCACCAACTCGAGGTCGCCCGAGAACTCCGCGTAGTAGCTGCGTAGGAAGTTGACGCGCTCCTCCGGCGACGCGCTCGCCCACCAGTCTTCATCGGTGTCCTCCTTGGGCGCGGTGCCGGCGTTCTTCTGCGCTTGCTCCGAACGCTTCAAGAAGTCTTGGATCTTGCGTTGCAAGCGCTCGTCCTGCTGCTGCTGCTGCGACTTGTCCTTGCCGCCGTCGCTCTTCTGGGCCTTCTCCTGCTGCGTCCCGGCCAGGATCTTCTTCTCACCGAGCACCCACGAGCCGACGCCATAGGAGTACTGCGTCGACGTGGTGAGCACACCGCTGCTGATGCGCTTGCCCCACAACGTTTCCGCCTCCGTCACCGGGATCGTCAGCCGTTCGGCAACCCGCTTGCGAATCTCTTTCCCCATGAGGGTCTCGGCGAAGTCGCGCGCCGCTTGCAACGTCACGCCGCTCTCGACGACCTTGGCCTTCGACACGAGCGTGATCTGTCCCATCCAGGTATTGACGACGCGGTCGATGTAGAAGCGCTCGCGCGCGCTCTCGAAGCGCTGCTTCTCCGCCGTCATCTCCGGCATCAGCTTGCTTTGTGAATACTTCTTCTCGAACTCGGCGATCAGTTCGCGGCCGCGCGTGAAGTCCCTGCGATGGCGCGCGACCTTGACCTGATCGAGGAGTGCGCGCTCGCCAGCCTCGGCCTTGTACAGCGTCACGCGCGCGAGCTTGGCGCGCAGCGCCTGTGGCTGCTTGCTGCTGCCGAGGTCGTCGGCACGCTTGAGGTGCTCCTGCGCGTGGTCGTAGTCGCCGGCCCGCACCATGATGTCGGCGAGCTGAATATGCTTGTCGGCGTCGTCGCCCGGCGCCACTTCGGCGAGCTTGCTGTGGTACAGCTCGGTCTTGGTGAGCACCGACGTCGCCGCCACCGGCCGCTTGACCCACGAGTTGATGGTCTTCTTCTGGATCTGCACCGTCAGGCCGCGCGAACGGATCTCGACCACCTCGCCGTTGCCCCCGACATGGCGTCCGATCATCTCCTCGTTGCGGCCGGTCGGCGCGGTGTAGGTGATCACATCGGCCTCCACCATCACCTCGGACTCGTCTTCGATCGACAAGTTGAACGTGCGCTTGAGTTCGCTGGCCGACTCGGCGGACAAGTGGTCCCAGCGCAGCTGCAACACCCCGCCGGTGTCGACGCGCACGAGCACGAGGCCCTCGCCGGTGACGTTCTGCACGTCGCCAGCCAGCAGCCGGCCATCGGCAAGCTGCACTGCTTGCGCGCAGAGGGCCACGGTGAGCGACGACACGGAGAACAAACGCAGGATACGGTGCATCAGTTGATCAATCCTTGCCACGCAGGCGGGCGATGCGCTGCGGGAACGGTACATGACTCACGAGGATACGCTGGAACGCGACCGCTTGGGCATCGCCTTGCTCCAGCCAGATCACCATGACCTTGGCCAGCGCCAGGGTCGGTTGTTCCGGGTCTTGGGTGAACTCGACTCGGTAGCGCATGCCAGGGCAGCCGGCGACGTCTTGTGGGGTGGAATCGACGGCAGCGAGCTTGAACTCGGCGTCGGGGCCAGCGGCGGCCGCGACGAGCAGCGCGCGGGGCACCACGTCTTCTTCGAGGCGTTGCAGCACGCGCTGCGCCAGCTGCACAGCGGTGTTGTGCTGCTCGGCGGAGCGGTGAGTCGCCACGCCGACTCCGAGCACGCCGAGCAGCGACACGGTACCAAACATGAGGATGCCCATGGCGACCAGCAGCTCGACGATGGTGAAACCGCGCTCAGTCGTCATTCCAACAGTCCTTTCCGTGCGCCACGCGCACGAACAACTCGACGGCGCGACCAGCCCGCACCCGGGTGCCGGCTGGGTGGTCGATCGGCTTGGTGCCGCGTTGGCCGCGCACCAAGCCGCGCAGCGCGCGCCCATCCAGCGAGCCCACGCGCACCCACTCGCGCCCGATCTTGAGGAAGGGCGTGTCCTTGGGATCTGGCAACAACGACTCGTCGAGCACGTCGACCACCTTCTCGCCGGCGCGCAGCTCGCCGTGCAGGATCGCCTCTGAGCCGACCGGCGCGGCGACCACGAGGGTGATCTTCACCCAGCGGGGAAAAACGTCATCGCTGAGGTCGGTCAGGCTCGGCGGCCCGACGTCGAGACCGAACATCGCGCGCGGATCATCGCTGTCAGGGAACAGGCCGGCGCGCGCTGAGTCCCAGACGAACTCGGGCCCACCATCGCCGATGCGGTGATCCCAGCCGCGCGTGAGCTGCGACCAGAACGCATACTCCAGGTGGATCACATCGGCCGCGATCGTTTCTCCCATCTGGTCGATCACGCCCCACGGCAGGTCGGGACCGCCGACGTCGACGACCTCCAGCAGATCGACGTCGCGCTTGCGATCGACGGCGATGCGTTGACCGGGGAGTTGCAGCAGGCGACGCACGGTGAAGAACGCGCCCTCGGGATCGTTGGCCGGCCGCGCCACCAGCAACATGGTTGCGCGCCCCGCGGCGGGCGCTTCTTGCAGAAGTTCGAGCAGCCGTTCCTCGACCGCCGCCTGCGTCTTGCCCTTGGCGCTCGCCTTGGCCTCGGCCATCAACACCGGGCGCAGCAAGCCCTGCTCGGTGCGGTCGTCGAGGCGCACCGTGGCGCGCAGAGCCTGCACGCGCACGCTGGCGGCGGCCGCCGCCGCGGCCGACGTGGCCTGCGCCGCCGGCACCACGTTGACCCACTGCGCGAGCAGCCGCGTCGTGGGTTCGCGCCCATCGACGTCCACGCCGCTCGGCCCCAGCATGTCGCGCAGCGGCTGCTCCACCGCGCGGGCGCCGGCATCGGCGCGGTCGCTGAGGTCTTGGCCGCGTTCGCCTTGCTGGAACATGCCCACCGACGTGCTCATCAGCTGGATGAGGAACGACGCGAAGATCGTGAGCAGCCCCATCACCACCACCAGCTCGATGAGGGTGAAGCCGGCGGCCGGGCCGCGTGGTGCTACGCGATCGCTCATCGCGCGGTCACCCGTTCTTCGAGGATGCGCGGCTCACCTTCGAGCGACAGCACGACAGCGGTCACCGACGGCGCCTTCTTCCAACCCTGCATCAGGAAGGTGAACGGGTCGAAGGCGGCGCCCTTGTAGGTGACGAAGAAGCGCGCCTCCAGCGTCTCGGCCTGGCGGTTGATCCGGTTGCCGTGATCGTCCACCGTGCCCTGCTCGAACTTGCGCAGGCTCGGGCCGGCCAGCGGGTCGTCGGCGAAGCCGCCCTTGCCGTCGAGCCGCACCAAGCACTGCAGGTCGACGAGCTTCGGCTCGTCGTTGTCCTCCTGCCACATCAGCTCGGTGAAGTAGGCGGAGCCCTGCCGGAACGTGGCTTGGAAGTAGCTCAGCTCCGGATCCTCGGTGCGCTCGCGGTAGCGGTCCCAGACGCGGAACGGAAAGCCGATGAGCGCCTCGCCAGATTGCGCCGAGTACGGCGTGGTGCCGTAGCGGCCGCGGAACAGCCCGCGCTTGGCCTTCGACTCCGTGGTCGCGTCGATGTAGCTCGGCATCTCGAGCAGCTGGTCGCCGTGCGTCCACGTGAAGTGCAGCAACTCGCTGCCCATCAGCACGGTGCCGCCAAAGCGCGGCAGCGCGCCGAGGCCGTTGGTGGCGAACTGATGCGTGTTCTCGTTGACGTTGCCGGCCAGGATCGCCACCGGGATGTGGTCGAGCACGTGCACCAGGGTGCCTTCGTCGTGCGCGCGCGCCGTGGTGCCGAGCTGACCGCGCCCCTTGTTGGCGATGCGGATCGTGCCACCGCCGAAGCTCTCGTAGGCGATCAGCTCGCCGTCGATCATCAGCATGCCGCCGTTGCGCGGCATCTCGCTCATGACCCCGCCGCGCACCACGACGCCGAACGACTCGACCGTGGCATCGTCGCGCACGATGATCTCCTTGCCGGCCAGCGCCAGATCGGCGTCGAGGATGAGCGACGGCACGCGGTGCGACAGCGCCGTCAGCTCGTCGATGGTGCCGCGCATCTGCGCGTCATCGCGCGCCAGCGAAGCACCGAAGTTGGCCTTGTCGGGATAGGCCGCCGGCAGCTCGCCGCTCGGGAACTTGACCAGCCGATCCAGCAAGCGCGCGTCGGTCTCGTCGCGCTGGCTCGGCCCGGTGAACGCGCCGGCGACGCCGCTCTTGAGGCCCACGAGCTGGAAGGGGTACGGGCCGAGTTTCTCGGCCCCAGGCAGCTGGTTGTTCGGATTGTCGAAGCCGAAGCGCCGCCCCACCCAGTTGACCGTCTGCCAATCGGTCGAACCGCCGGGACCGGCGGTGCCTTCGATGAGCGCGATGCGATCGTTGCGGCCCACGCGCCCGCTCAGCGCGCCGTAGTTGCCCCAGTCGAGTTCGGCGCGGTGCACGGGGAGCACGTCGATGCTGCCGGCTTGCGTGCGACAGCTCGTGCCCCAATCGCCGCGGAAATTGAGCGCGCGGCGCACCTGCCAGACGATGGGGTGGTCGTACTCGAGTTGCTCGATCGAGCCGATGCCGATGTTGAGCAAGCCTTGCGGTGGCGGGTCGTAGGTGAAGCTGCCACCCGCGGTGAGGCCGCCGCCCGTCTGGTTGCCGTTCCCTTGATCGGTGCGATCTTGCCGCGTGATGGCGCGGCGCACGGCGTGCAGCGCAGCCAGCCGCGCACGCACGATGTGCTGGCCGTCGGCGTAGTCGTAGCGCACCCATTCGGTCTTGTTCTCGTCGCTCTTGTCGTAGAGCTGCACCCACTCGGTCCAGCCGCTGGTGCGCGGATCGGCCACCTGGCCGCTGATCGGCAACGACAGGGGCACGATGTAGGTTTGCATCTCCGGCAGCGATTGGATCTTGGTCTGCGTGCCGGCGATGATCCAGTTGGGGAACCAATTGCACACGAAGCGGCGCCCCATGCCATTGAAGCCCAGCTCGTTGTCGGGCGTGACTGACGGCAACGTGACCGCGCGCTGCACGCCCGTCAACTTGTCCTTGTTGCGGCGGCCGTAGCGGATGATCTCGACGCCGCCGATCTCCATCCGGTCGCCGTCGACCGACCAGTCCATGTGCTGTTGCACCACCAGCGCGTAGCCCCCCGACTGCGGGAAGCCGGCGACGATGCCTTCGCTTGCCTTGACCGGCTGGTTGGGGTTGGCGATGTTCACGAGCGGGTCGCCGAGTTCGATGTCCTCGACGGTCGTGTCCATCAGGCCTGTCCCCATTGGAATCGGCCGCCCATTCCTGCCCGTCGCCGACACCACCGTGCGGCTGTTGATGACGCGCGCCACCGAAAACGCGCCAATGCCCTCCGCCAAGCGCGCCGTGCCCGGATACCAGATCGAGTTGCGATAGATCGCGATCGAGTACCCATACAGCTCCACCGCCGCGCCGGTCTGGTGCTTGGGCGTGGCATCAGCAGCCTGATTGCCGGACAGATCCTCGATGCTCTTGGTCGGCTTGCCCTTGGCGTCGACTGGGATGTCAGGGCGGAACTCAGCCGCATCCATGCGCGCCAAGCGGCCGCCGCGCGAGTTCTTGTAGTCGCCGAAGAAGGTCTTCTCGTTCTTGCTGGTGTACTCGAACAGCTCGAGGCCAATGCGCAGCACGCCAGCGTCGGGGAAGCCCTTCGTGCTCTCGACGCCGATCGACAAGAAGCGCTGCGTGTCCTGCGTGATCGGCTTGCCCGAACGATCGGGGGTGAACGCCGGCAGGTCCTCGGTGAGGTAGGTGCGGAACTCGGGATCGCCGCGCGGCACGCCGTCGATCAGGAGCACGATCTGACCGGCGCGATTGCCGCGCGCCGACAGGCTGACGTGGTACCAAGTCTTGGCGTCGATCTTGAAGCCGTCTTCACCGACCAGCGGGACCTTCCACTGGCCCGCGCACAGCTCGGGCGCGGTGTCGATCGGTTGCCCGTCGGGGTCGACCCCGGCGGTGTCGAACACCTTGAGGTGCAGGTGGCCGTCTTGCAGCGACAGCTTGATGCGATCGCGCGTCGCCTGGTCGGCCGCGAAGTCGAACAGCGCCTGCGGCCCGGTGTCGTCGAGGCGGAACCAGAAGGCTATGCCCATCGGCGCCACGCCAGCGTCCGCGGTGAACGGGAACGAGCGCTTGTCGTGCTTGTTACTGCCCGTCCCTGGCTGACCACCGCGGCTCTGCGGCCCGGTGTTCGGCATGTCGTAGGCGCCCTCCTTGCCGACGTTGCGCCCCTCGGGATCGAGCGACATCGCCATGTCCTCGTGCACCGAAAAACGCAAGGTCAACGGCGTGCTCGAAGGCGCCGGCCGGAAGCCGGAGCCGTTGCCGTCGCGACTGGGAAAGCGCGCTTGGCCAAAGCCCAGCTCGGGATACGCGTCGGCCAGCAGGGGCGCCACGTGGCGCGGCGCCGGGTCGGTGCCGCGGTCGCCGCCGATGAGCGCGCCGACGTTGATCGGATGGGTGGTGTAGAACGGCGCGCGGCGGTCGAGCCGGAAGGTGTCCTCGAAGGCCTCCTGCGTGGCCTGCACGATGTCGAGCGCGCGCGGCGGCACCACCAGGGCGGTGCCTTGGCGCTCGTGTCGCGCCGCCACCTGGCCAGCGATGCGGTTGCGCGACGCGGCGGCGCGGTAGCTGACGATCGGCGCCGAGCTGAAGGTGAACGGCACCGTCCCCATCTCCAGGTTGCCGTCGCGGCCGCCGAGCGCGTTTTGGTACACCAGCATGAGCTGCTGCGTGGCGCTGCCCTTCACCTCGTTGAGCAGCGGCTTCATCAGCCGCTTCTCGAAGTCCTCGAAGCCCTGAAACGGCCCGATGCCGTCTTGCTCGTCGATCGTCACGTCGTCGCCCTGCGCGGTGCGGCCGCCGACCTGCAGGATGCGATCGACGATCTCCTCGGCGCGGGCGCGTGAGATTGGCGGACCAAACTGTGCGCCGCGCTGCGGCTGGCCGTGCACCTGGTCGCCGCCCGGCGCACCGCCCCCACTCGCGGGCCGCACGCGCCGACCCTGACGCAGGTTCTCCAGCGCCGCCACCAACACCTCGCGGCTGGCGGTATTGACGTTCACCGGCTGCGGCACCAACGGCTCGACGATGACGTCGATCGCTTCGTAGGTGCCGGCCAGCGGACGCAGCAGGTTCAGGAACCACGGGCGCGGCAGGTTGACGGTGCCCGGGGCGACGCCGCTCGGCGCTTCCACCGACCACACCAGGTTGAACTCGCCGGTGCCCTCGGCGGCGTGCAGCTTGCGCACGCGCACGATGGTGCCGCCCGACAGGAACGCCGCCGAACGCACCTGCAGCGTCACGCGGTCTTCGCTGATGCTGAACACGCGCTCGGGCTTGCCCCAGTTGCCGCCGACCTCGTGCACCGACGCGACGGTGCAGGCGCCTTCGAGCGCGTCGAGTTCACGCAGGGTGAAGCCCAGCGAGCTGTTGCCGAGCGCGGGCACGGTCGACAGGCGCGACAGTTCGCTCACCGCGTTGTAGGGCACGAGGCGATCGCGTTGACCATCGTGTCGTTCCCAGAACGGATACGTCACCGCCAACACGCAGCGGTAGTCGAGCACCAACGATTCGCTGGCGAGTTCGTGGTCGGCCGACGGGGCAAAGCCGTCGTCGGCGCGCAGACCCCGCCGCAAGTCGAGCAGCTCGCGGTCGCTGCGCCGGCCGTAGCCGATCAGTTCGCGATCGACGATCACGACGCCGCTCTCCGGCAGGTGCGAGGCATCGTCGAGCACCAAGCGCTCGCCGTCGGCGGCGCAGACTTCGCTGAGGCGCGCCACCAGGCCCAGCAGGTTGCCGAGCACCAGCGGCGAAGCGGTGTTGAGGTTGATGCGTCGCTGCGCGTCCTCGGCTTCGCCGCCCAGCAGCTGCCGACCATGGTCGCTGAACGCCGCGAGCGCCTCGGGCAGTTCGACCTTGCCAGGGAACTCGCTGGCGCGGTCGTAGCCCGGCGTCTGATCGAGCGCGACGTGGCTGCTGGTGGCGCGGTGCAACAACAAGTCGCGCACGCTGGCGCTGGCGAGGTCGGCCTGCTGCTCGTCGACGCGCTGGATGGCGGCCGACTGGCCATGCCCCATGCTGAGGATGAACGGCACCACCAGCCCCAGCAGGATGCTGAGGGCGACGAGCACGGCGATCAGCGCCAGGCCGCGCTCGGTAGAGGGGCGATCCCGACGCACGCCGTACGACGGCAAGACTGAGGACGAGCGCCGCACGCGCGGCACTCTGCACTCGTAGTTCGTCATTGCAGCACTCCTCCAGGCGCGACGCGGTGTCGCTCCGTTTGCTCACCCGTCTTGAGAGTCACCTCGCACACGGTCTCGGGTTCGCCCGTGGGCAAAAAGCGCAGCCCGCCTTCCAAGCCAGAGATCTCGGCGCCCGACGGCAGGTCCACCGGGTCGGCGAGCTGGTAGGCCCAGAGTTGGATCTCGTCGACCAGGCCCGCCAACGCCGCGTTGCCGGGCGACACCTCGAACACGTCGCCGTCGCGCTGAAACGGACCGCCCAGGGCATCGACCTGACCGACCACGCGCCCATCGACCGCCAGGTGCAGCGCCGTGCCGTCGTGCACGACATCCAGGGTCACCCACCGCCGCAGCGGCAGCGGCGCCGGGGAACGCACGGTGCGCGCCGGGCCTTGCTTGCTGGCATCACCCAGAGCCAGCCGCACTTCGGGAGCGCCGTCGCCGTCGAGCGTCAAAGAGAACGCGCGCCCGAGCTGCACCAAGGTGCACGCCGCGCGCTCGTCGAGGCGCACGTCGAGGCGCAGCAAGAAGCCATCGCGCAAGTCCCACACCGGGCGACCCTGCGTCGGCACGCGCAAGATCGCGGTGCGCGCTTCGAGGTCGGCGCGCAGCGCCATGCCGAAGCGGCCTGGCTCGTAGAGGCCGCGCACGTCGCCGCGCGTCTGCTCGTGCATCGACTGCTCGCGCGGCTCGCAGTGCCACGCCGCCACCGGCTCGAGGCCGCGCACCCGCAGCTGGATGCGATCGCCATCGCGCAGCAGCAACACCTCGGTCGGGGCGCTGCGGCTCTTGGCGCTGACCGCGGCGAGGCGCACTTGGTCGCGCACGATCGCCACCGCCTGCTCCATCGGATTGCCGCGCCGCAGCATGAAGCCGATGCCGACGCCCATCAGCACGGTGAGCACCGACATCACCGCCATCAACTCGATGAGGGTGAAGCCCGCGACGACGCGGCTCGCTGCACTGCTCGGGTCGTGGGGTCGAACGATCATCGTTCCGGGATCGAGAGGTCGTCCTCGGTGTTGAACTTCATGTCGGGACCGGCAGAGATGATCTGGAACCCGCGCGGCGCCAGGTAGCCGTTGGAGTTCGGGTTCTTCCAGGCCGTCACGTCGATCACGTTGACCTTCGCGGCGTCGTTCGCGGCGTCGTTCGCCAGCTTGATCTTCTGCGTGCGGCCATAGCTCTGGTTGGTGAAGTACGCGAGCGGGGTGCCCCAGGCGTCCACCACTTCGACTTTGGCCCGGCGCTGCAGCAAGGGAATGTCGGCGATGTTGCTGTCGCCGTCGGTGTTGGCGAGCCAGTCTTCCTTGTCGTCGAACACCTGCAAGCCCTCGGCGCGCTGGTGCAGGAAGATCATCGCCGACTCGATGCCGGAGTTGGTCTCCTCGACCGACCCCTTGACCTTGATGTCCGGGTTCGTCGGGTCGGTGAAGTTGTCCGGCGGGTAGTAGCCGCGGTTCTGTAAGCGCGCGAAGCCCTCGGCCGCCTGTTGCAGGCGTTGCATGCGCGCCAGCGTCTCGACGCGATCGCCCTGCTGCGTGGCGCCGGAGATCGACGGTAAGAGGACGACCGCGAGGATGCTGAGGAGGCCAATCACGACGAGAAGTTCGACCAGCGTAAAGCCGGCCGCTCGCACACGATTCAGGGTCGCATTCATCTTCATCTCCTAGCGCCCTAGGCGCTGCCGTAGGCGGAACTTGTCGAAGGCCACATTCACCTGCCCGTGCCGGCCGCCGACGTGCAGCTCGACATGCATGGGCAACCGGGTGCCGCGGCGCACGCGCGTGATCTTCTGCTCGGCGACGACGCGGTTGTTCCAGCTCGCCCGCAGCAGATAGCCCTCGCTGTCGGGCACGAACTCCAGCATCAGATGCTGTGGACCGCTGACGTTCCCCACGTCGAGCGGCCGGATCTCGAACTTGGCAAGCTCTTCCGGCGTGGTGGCGCGGTCCTTGGTGCCGTCTTGGATCTGCACGGCTGGGACGACGCCCTGCGCCAGTTCGGCGAAGCCGAGGAACACCTGCAGCTCGGCGTTCTTCTCCTCACGACCAACCATCAGGCGCAGGCCGGCGCGATCGAGGCTGTCGGGCTTGCCGCGCTCGAACACCACCTCGGCGGCGACGAAGTCGCCCGCGCTCTCCAACAACCGGCGCGCGGTGGCGTCTTGGTTCTCGGCCTTGGCGCGCACCACGAGGCGGCCTGCTTCCAGGGTCGGCCGCAACGCGGCGCGGCTGACCGCCGACAACGTCCAGCGGTCGCCAAGCTCGTCGCGTTCGAAGTCGTCGCGGATCTCGACCTTCTCGGCGTGATCGTCGATCAGCGCGAGGGTCTGCTTGCCAAAGGCGCGGAACGCATCCCCCAGCGGGCGCCGCTCGAGGTCGGCGAGTTGTTCGCGCGCCACCTCGGTGCGGCCTTGCGCGTACTCGATCAGCGCCAGGTTGACCTGACCGTACGTGCTGCCCGCCTGCGCCGCGGCGGTGCACGCCTGACGCGCCCCTCGCAGGTCGCCCGAACGCCAGCGCACCAGCGCCTGCAGCTCGAGGAAGCGCGCCGTCGGCTGGCCAGCAAACTGCGTATCGAGCGCCACCGCGCGGTCGATGTAGCGCACCGCGCGCACCAAGCTGTCGATGGCGCGGCCTTCGTCCCGCTCGGCGATGCGCAGATACGTCTCGGCCAGCTCGACCATCGCTTCCACCAGATCGTCGCGCCGGCGCAGCGCCTGCGTGAGCTGCTCGGCGGCGCCGTCGAGATCGCCCGACAGGCGCAGCGCGCGACCGCGCAGGTAGGCGAGATAGGGGTCCGTGGGATCGACGGCGAGGGCTTCGAGCGCCTGCGCCGCCGCGCCTTCGTAGTTGCCGGTGCGTTCGAGTACGAACGCCACGCCGCCCAGCGCGCGCGCGCGCAGCACGGGGTCGCGGTCGGCGAGCGAACGAAACGCCTGCAAAGCCTCCGCCCACTTGCCACCCTGCGCGGCGCACGCCGCGGAGCCCAGCGCCGCCAACCCCGGCATGTCGGCGTTCTCCGCGGCCGCACGGAACTGACCGGTTGCAAAGGTGAAGTCAGAGGCGGCGTAGGCCACAGCACCGCGCAGCGCCAACGCACTGTTGGGCAGCGTGCCCGCCGCGGTGCGCGCGTCTTCCAACATGCCCGCAGCCAGATACACCGCGACCAGGGTGCGCTTGAGCGCGAACTGCTCGTCGGCGCGATCGAGGACGTTGCGATCCTTGTGGGCGAGCTGCGCCGCGGGCACGGCTTCGTCGGTGCGCCCGCGCGACAGCAGGAAGTTGGCCAGCGCGACTGCGGCGCGCGGGTCGTTGCCGCGCGCGACCGCCTGGCGCAGGTGCACTTCCGCCACCGCGTCGAGGCCGAGCAGCGCCTCCAGGCTGCCCTGGCCGGCCCAGCGAAATGGCGTGTCGGCCACTTCTGGCGGCAGGGTCTGGTACAGCTGCCACTCTTCGCCGATGCGACCGGCGGCGTGCAGCACGCGCGCCACGACGCGGAAGCCGTCGACCTTGTCGGTGGCGATCGCGGCATAGCCGCGCGCCAGCTTCACCGCCTCTTCGTAGGCCCAGCCCTCGCGCGTCGCTTGCTGCAACAGCCACTCGATCACCTCGGCGCGCACGCCGAGATTAGCCACCTCATTGGTGACCTCGAGCAGACGGCGAGCGACCTCGTTGCGCAGCGTCTTGGCCAGGTGCACAGCTTTGACTTCGGCGGCGTCGAGGTCCATGACCTCGCGCACGACCCGGCCGGTCTCGGGTGTGATCCAACGCATCTGCACCTTGCCGCTGATGCTGCCACGCGTGAGCTGGATCTTGTTCGCGTTGAGAACCAAACCCCACCACACGTCACCGCGCACCGACTCGACGCGATCGTATGTGCGTTCCCATTCGGCTTGACCGCCGGTGGCGGCCGGGCCCACGGCCGAATCGCCGACCGGTGCCGCCCCCTCGCTGGTCGCCGCAGCATCCAGCGCAACGGCTTCCTTCACTTCGCCCGGCTGACGAAGCTGACGGTACGCACGCGCGCTCTGACCCGGGATCAACGGCAGCGCCACCACGGGCAGCGCGGTCGCCGGCGGCTCCGGCAGCCCGCGTGGCGGCAACGGCACCGACTCCGAAGGCTCACGGAACAGATCGGTGCGCGCGTTGGCGGCGGCAGCGGGGGCTCCGTTCAAGAGCGGCGTTGCTGGCGTCGCCGCCGCCACATACTCCTGCGCCTGCGGTCGTACCTGGATCTTGGTCAGCTCGCCCTCGCGGTTGAACCAGATCAGCGCCGCCAACAGCACGACACCGATCAGCAAGCCTTGTTCGCGACGCAGACGCATCAGGCGCCCTCTTTGGCGGGTTCGACTTGCATGGCCATCAACGCTCCACTCACCGTGAGCGGATCGCCCGGGCGCTTGCTGTCCAACTTGACGTTGAGCGGCGGGGTCGCGCCGAGGTTGATCGGACGCGTGCCTGTCTTGAAGCTCTCCAGCATCTTCACCACGGTCGGCGCATCGGCGCGCAGCTTGAATGTCACTCGGTACTCCTTGATGCGATCGCTGGCATCCGCGGCCTTCTTGCGGCCGCGCTGCCCCTTCTTTTCCGGCTCGATGCGCAGCTCGTCGATCGACACCAAGCCTTGCGCGTCGGGGTCCTTGTCGCGGATCGCCTGACTCGCGGCGAAGGCGCGCGCCATCGCATCGTCGAGGAGATCGAGCGCGATGAGCACGCTCTGCGTGTCTTCTTGCGTGGTGGGCGTCGGCCACTGCAGAGCCCCGGCGGCGAGGTCGACACCGGAGCGCTCGGCGCCGGCCAACACCCGCGCGCGCGCCTGCCGGCTCACCTGATCGAAGTGCAGATGGAACGAACCCTTGCCCTCGAGATCGAACTCGGGCCGCGGCGGGAACGATACCGCGGCGAGCAGGGCGCCCGCGGTGGCGGTCAGCCCCTCCGACTCCGTGCGCAGCTGCGTCAACGCCTTTTGGTCGAGCATTGGCTCGGAGGCGACCTTGTTGGCACGTTGCTTCGCGTCTCGCTCCACCCGCCGGCTGTCGAACATCGAGCCGAGCATGGTGTTGGCGATGAAGAACACCACGACGCCGATGAGGACGCCGACGATCCACTTCTTGTTCTCTTGCCAGATTTCGTGCACGTCCATGGCGATTACTTCTCTTTGGCTTCCGCCACATCGGGCAACACGTCAACTTCGAACGTGAACTCAGTGAGGCCGAGTTCGAGGTCTTTGCGCGTCGGCGCCACGTTCGGCTCGGCCGCGGGATCCTTGGGCCGCACCAGCGGGTGCTCGGTGAACTTGCTGAGGAACTCGCGATAGGGCGTGCCCACCTCGACGCCGCCCACCGGCTTGCCCTTGCCCTTGACGATGAAGACCTGCTTCTGCTCGGCCCGCACCCCGGCGCTGGCCCGCTGGGTGCTGAGCTTCAGCTCGAGCGACTCCACCCAGAACTCCGGCTTGATGGTGTCCTGCAGCGCACGCAAGACGCGCAGCACCCCATCGAGCGGCACCGTGCGTTGAGCGAGTTCCTCGACCAAGGCGCGCTGTTGCTCGTTCCTCGCGAGCAGTGCCGCGGCTTCCTTGTGCGTCGACTCGATGCGACCAACCTGCATGTTCACCGCGCTCTGCACCTTGCTCGCCGCCGCGAGGCGTTCCCTGCCCTGCACGAAGAGCACGCCGAGCAGCAAGAGGGCGACGGCGACCGCCGCGATGTTGAACACGGTGCGCTGCACGAAGCGCTGCTTGCGCTTGATGCGCTCGGGCAGGATCTCCAACTGATACAGCGCGCTATCCAGCCGACCAGCCGCCAGGCCCAGCACGGCCACGGCCTCGGCGCGCATGGCGTTCAGTTCCTCGGCCATCGCTGGCGGCAGTTCGGTGACGTCGCAGCGCGCGAATGGGTCGAACACCTCGACCGGGCAGCGCAGGGCTTCGCGCAGCATGCTCTTGAGGCCGCGCGCGTTGGCCGTCCCGCCACACAGGTAGACCTTGTCGAGCTTGAGGCCGGCGATCTTGGTCTGCGATTGGCAGAACGCCACTGACGACTGGATGCCAGAGACGATCATGCTCGAGGCGCCGCCCGCCGCCATGGTGACCTTCTCGGCCTGCCCGGAGGCAAAGCGGCCGCGGCTCTGCGGATCCAGGTCGAGCAGCTCGATCTTGAGCTTCTCGGCCTTGGCCTCGCTGACGTTGAAGGCGCCGGCGATCGCGTCGTCGAGCACCTTGCCGCCGCTGCCGAGGTTGCGCGCGAACAACAAGTCGGTGCCGCGCACCAGCGTGACGTCCATGCTGTCGCGGCCGATGCCGACCAGCGCCGTGACCTGATCCTCTTCGACCGCCGGGCCGCACTTGAGGAACGCGTTGTAGAGCGCGACGCAGGTCGGCACGTGCGCGTCGATGCTGCCGCCGGCACCCTGCACCAACTCGGTCGCCCGCTCGATCGCCTCGTTGCGCGCCAGCGCCATCAGCACGGTGTCCATGCCGCTGTCGTCGTCGGCGCGCACCGGCAGCAGGTTGTAGTCGGCCGACAATTCGCCGCCGGACTGCCCCTGCAAGTCCTGCAGCTCCAGCTCCATCAGGTTCTTGAGCTGCCAGTCAGGCGAGGGCGGCACCTGCGTGTAGCGCAAGATCATGTCGCGCCCACCGATGCCGGCCACCACGCCCTTGAGCGAGATCCCGAGCTGCCCGAGTTCTGCCTCCGCGTCAGCGCGTGGCACACTGGCGAACCCGCTGACCACAAGGCCGTGCTTGCCGGCCTTGACTACGATCACCTTGACCGAGTGACTGCCAACTTCGACAGCGACTGCGCGCCCCGCCATTACTTCGGCTTCCTTTCGTGCTGCATGAGGTACTCCTCGATCACCTTCGCCAAGTCGGCTTGTCCGCCGCCTTGCAGGGCTTCGGCCAACTTTCGTAGTCCGCCGGCCCGCTGCTCGATCGCCTGAGCGTCGAGATCGGCCATCATCTTGCTCGCTTCATCCCGCACCCGCGGCGCCAGTCCGTCGCGACCGAGATTGGTCTCGCCGTAGGCCGCGACCAACGCGTCCAGGTCGGCCTGCACGCGCACCAGGCCCGACCGCGCGGCAAAGAACTTCGCGGTCTCGAGATCCTGGGTGAGCTTGTCGAGCTTGCCGCTGAGCCCCGCTTGGATCTCGGCCTGCAGCTGTTGCGCTTCGGCGAGCGACACGTCGTCGTGCGGGTATCGCTCGGCAACCTCGTTCAGAGGCACGAGTGCGGCGGCGAACTCGCCAGCCTGGACCTGCGCGCGCGCCGTGCGCACGCGATCGCGCGCCTGCCGCCGTTCTTCATCGAAGCCCACCACCACGCGCAACTCGGTGACACCTGCAAACAGCAGGCGATAGCCGGCCTGCGTCGAACGTCCGCGCGCCCGCACGGGCACTGGCGGTGCCACCAGCAGGCGGGTGTTGCCGCGGCCGATCAAGATGGCCGCCACGTCAGTCTCGAACTCCGGCGTTCCGACGGTGAACGGCGCGCCCGCCGCGGCTTGCAACAACAGGCCGCCGCTGTCGGGCACCTCGACGCCAAAGCTGTCGACACCCTGCACCGTGAGAGTGAAGGCGTCGTCTTGCACCGCCGCCTGCAGGGTGCCGCCGGCATCGGCGAGCGTCACGCGCAAGGCAGCGTCGGCCGCGGCCAGCGGACTACTCGGCGAGGGCTGCGGCACCACGGCGTTCAACAGCACATCCCCGGCCAGCACCAGCGCGGCCGCCGCACCACTGGTCATCATGCGCACGCCGTTCTTGGCGCTCAGCGCCACACCCTTGGTGCCACCCTTGACCAAGGCTACGTCATCGACGCTGGCGGTCGAGTCGGCGCGCGGCAGCAGCGCCAGCACTTCGACCCGCGCGCGGTCCATGCCCGCGGGCACCGTGATCGCCCCGCTCAGCGCGGTGAAAGCGTCGGGGCCGAACTGCGTGGTGCCCGTCGTCAGCGTGAGCGGCTCTTCTTCGCGGGACGACGAGAACAACACGCGCAGCGCCACGGTCGCGCCGTGCTCGCAGCGCACGTGCCCCGACAACTCGAGCGGATCGTCGCCCAGCACGCGCACGGGTTCGCGCAGACGCGCCAGGGCGAACGCAGGCCCCTCGCCGCGGCTCACGGTGAGGGCATTGCCGCCGCTGTAGGCGGGACCACCCACTGCGAAGGCTGCACCGCCGGCACCGAAGTCCCAGGCGGTGTCGACATCGAAGGTGGCCACCTCAGGCGCCAACAGATTGCCTGGCACGGCGGCGCGGACCCTCGGCCCGCGGGTTTGCCCACGCTCGCCTTCGCCGCCGTAGCGCAGCCACACGAAGGCCCCGGCACCGGCGACGACCAAGAGCGCCGCAACCATCGGCCATATGCCACGGCCGCCCTTGACCCGTTGCAGACGCGCTTGGTCGACGCGGTGGACGCTGAAACCCTCGGCCGCCGCGGCGCCCTCGTTGGACCCGGCCGCGGGCACGTCGGACGCACGGCGGAAGCAAATGCCGGTGAGACCCACCTTGAAGACGTCGCCCGGCGACAGGCTCACTTCGGTGACCTTGCGCCCGTCGAGGAAGGTGCCGTTGCGCGAGTCTAGATCGCGCAACACCCACGCGTCGCCCTCGAGCAACACCTCGGCGTGATTGCCAGAGGCCTTCTCGTCTTTGAGAACGATATCGTTGTTCGGCTTGCGCCCAAGAGTCAGGCGCTGATGGCCAAGGGAGATGACCTGCCCGGCGAGTTCGCCTTCGAGCACCTCCAAGACGTAGTCAGACATGCGGCAACCGGAAACAGTGGGTAGCGGCGGGAACGCCAATCGAAAACAGCCCCGATCGGAAGGCGCCCGCGGACGATGCGCCTGACGACAGGACACCGTGCGACCGGGACCGTGCGACAGGCCGTCGATCGGCAGGCATCTGGTCGCCCGGGCCAGGTGCGACCAGCAGGGAACGTAGGGAGGGCGACTGTGGAAACCTAGGCGATGGCCGACCGAGGCGGCGAAACACCAGAACGCGAAACGCGATGGGCTCGTCTTCTAGTTGCATTCCGTCGCGCGGTTTCGTGAGCCGTTTCGTGAGCCGTCGGGCAGCGGGTCGAACGGTCATCCGCGGAGCGGTAACGCTACGGCTGGGGTGAAGGTTGTCAATCGTGCCGCCCAAGGTGATAACAGCCGCCCCTCGTCGCCGGTCCGCGACGCTGGACCGACCAACCGCATGGCCCGCCGTTACCACGTAGAACACCTGATCCCGCAGGCGCGCGTCGTTCTCGCCGAGGAAGTCGGGCACCACCTGGCCCGCGTGATCCGGGTGCGGCTGGGCGACCGCCTGCGCTTGTTCGACGGCCGCGGCCTCGAGGCGAGCGCGACCGTGGTCGCAGTACGGCGCGGCGAGGTGGAAGTCGAAGTGGCAGACGTGGCCGCTGGGCTGCGCGAGCCCCGCTGCGCGCTGACGCTCGCCTTCGCGCTCCCACGCGGCGGCCGGACCGAGTGGATCTACGAGCACGGCACCGAGGTCGGGGTGCGCGCCTTTCAACCCCTGCGCTGCGCCCGCAGCTCGTTCCAACCGGCCGACGACCGCCGCCTGCGCTGGCAACGCATGGCGCAAGCAGCCACTGGACAATGCGACCGAGCGCACGTCCCCGACGTGCTTGCGGTCGTGCCGTTTGCCACCTTCGTGCAACGCCCCGACCTGCCGGACGAGAGGTTCATCGCCGTGCTCGGCGCCGAGCCCCTGGGGCCGGCGACCGCGTCGGCAGCGGCGTTGGTGGTCGGGCCTGAGAGTGGATTTACCGACGAAGAGATCGCGCTGGCGGTCGAGTGCGGTTTCCGTACCCGGAGCCTCGGCACCCTGACGCTGCGCACTGAGACCGCGGCACTGATCGGCGCCGCGCGCTTGTTGGCCTGAGCAGCGGCGGCATCCACGTGGCGGCTCAATCCGTGGGCCCGTCCTCGTGGAGCATGTGCACCGACTCGTCGGCGAACGAGAAGAAGCTGTCGCGCCCCACCACGATGTGATCGAGCAAGCGCACGCCGATGAGGTCGGCAGCCGCGCGCAAACGCTCGGTCACCGCGCGGTCTTCTGGGCTCGGGGTCGGATCGCCACTCGGGTGATTGTGCGCCACCACCAAAGCAGCCGCGCCATCACGGATCGCCGAGGCGAACACATCGCGTGGCTGCACCGGGGCCGAGGACACTCCGCCGGTGGAGATGACGCGCAGGCCGAGCACACGGTGCCGTGCGTCGAGCAGGAGCGCGAAGAACTGCTCCTGGCGCGAGGCATGCGCCGTGTCGCGCACGATGCGCGCCACCGCCCGCCCATCGCGCACCGGAACGCCGGGCCGGTACCGCGTCTCGGTGAGGCGGCGCGCCAGACCGAACGCGGCCGCGATCGCCGCGGCTCGCGCCGGCCCGAGCCCGGGCGTGGCGGCCATCTCGCGGACCTCGGCGCCGGCGAGACAACCGAGCCCGCCAAACTGCCGCAGCAGCCGCTGCGCCATCTGTTCGGCGTTCTCGCCTGGCCGGCCAGTGCGCAGAATGAGCGCCAAGCACTCGGCATCGGATAGACGCAGTTCGCCCACGGACAGAATGCGTTCGCGCGGGCCATAACGGGTAATCGGTTCAGTCATCGTCGCCTCCAGAACCCTGTGACCCGCAACCCCGGGTTGGTTACACAAAATGCGCCGAGGGATGCTCGCGCGCGGGCCGCTATCTTCCGGCGCGTGTTCGACCTGCACGCCGCGCTGCGACAACACTTCGGCTTCGCCGCGTTCCGCGGCCAGCAAGCGCAAGTCATCGAGGGCGTACTCTCCGGCCAGAGCGCGCTCGTGGTGATGGCGACCGGCGAGGGCAAGTCGCTGTGCTACCAACTGCCAGCGCTCTTGCAGGACGGCCTCACCCTGGTCGTCAGCCCGCTCATCGCGCTCATGGACGACCAAGTCGCGGCGCTGCACAAGCGCGGACTGCCGGCGACCTGTGTGCACTCGATGCTGGAGAAGCACGAGCGCGAGGATCGCCTCCGCCAGGCGCGCGAGGGCAAGGTGAAGCTGCTCTACGTCACGCCCGAGCGCTTCCGGGTGCCCGGCTTCTTGCAGCAGGTGCAGAGCCAGCGCATCAGCCTGCTCGCCGTCGACGAGGCGCACTGCGTCAGCCAATGGGGCCACGACTTCCGCCCCGACTACACCAACCTCGGCGCGATCCGCGCTGCGCTCGGCGACCCGCCGTGTCTGGCGCTGACGGCCACGGCAACACCGCGCGTGCAGGACGACATTCGTCAGGCTCTGCGGCTGCAGAACGCGCCGGTGTTCCACACCGGCATCGAGCGCGAGAACCTGTTCCTGGCGGTGCAGGAGGTCGCCGACGAGGACGACAAGCTGGTGCGGCTCCGCGCGCGTCTCGATGCGGTTGGCGGGCCGGCCATCGTGTACTTCGCGTTGATCAAGGAGCTCGAACGCGTCGAGACCGAGCTGAAGCGAGCGGGCATCCGACCGCTGGTCTACCACGGCAAGCTGAGCGCCAGCGAGCGCCGATCGCTGCAGAGCAAGTTCATCGCCAGCGACGATGCGCTGATCCTGGCGACCAACGCGTTCGGCATGGGCGTCGACAAGCCAAACATCCGCTGCATCGTGCACTGGCAGATCCCGCGCACTCTGGAGGCCTACTACCAAGAGATCGGACGCGCCGGACGCGACGGCCTGGGCAGCGTGTGCGAGCTGCTGTACTGGTCACAGGACATCCAGATCCAGCGCGAGTTCACCGAGTGGGCCAACCCGGACCGTTCGTTCGCACACCAGGTCGTGCAGCACTTGTTGGCGCTCGATGAGCGGGTCAACAGCATCGACGCGGGCGATCTGCGCGCGGAGTTCTTGGTCAAGAACCGGCGCGACGGCCGCGTCGACACGATCTTGCGCCTGCTGCGCGCCGCCGGTTGTGCCGAGGGCGAGCTGGGCGTCGACTTCACTTGGATCCGCCCGCCAAGCCCAGAGGAGGTCGACGGCTGGGTCCCAGAAGGCAAGCGGCAACGCGACCTCGAAGGCCTGCTGGCGATGGTGCGTTACGCGACCGAACCGAAGTGTCGCAAGGCCGCGGTGCACGCCTATTTCGGCTTCACCTACGACGAGGGCCACTGCACGTCGTGCGACGCGCACGCCGAGATCGAGGGGTTCCTCACCGCGCGTTTGCCGCGCGAGGCGTGGCGAGCACTTCCGCGCCAAGGCGAGGCTACGCCGGCAGGCACCAAGGAAGCGCTGCTGCAGCGCGGCGACTGGGTCGAGGTGAAGGGTCACGGCCTGTGCGCCGTGCGGCGCGTGCACGTCACCAGCCGTGGCACGCGCATCGACGTGGAGCGCGCCGGTGACCTGGCCGAGCACAGCTTCGATCTCCGGCGAGTGCGGTGGCGCCGGGTCGACTCGTAGTCGCAGCTGAGCGCACCCGGGGGCGCCAGGCACCCAGGACCCCACTTGGAACCCACCTGGAACCCGGGGGTGGCCGACCCCCTGACCGCGCGTCTTTTCGACAAACGCACTCGCTTCGACCGACACCGCCGTCTAGCTTTGCGCACCGGACGCGTTGCACGGTTACGGCTCGCGATCCGTGACTACCCCAATGAGCAAGCGTCTTTTCGTCGGCAATCTCTCCTTTCAAACCACCGAAGCGTCGATCAGCGCTGCGTTCAGCCAAGATGGCCGTCAGGTCAGCAGCGTGAACGTGGTCGCAGACCGCGATACCGGTCGTCCTCGCGGCTTCGCCTTCGTCGAGATGGCAACCGATGACGACGCCCGCGCCGCCATCGAGGCCCTCGACGGCACCGAACTCGATGGCCGCACCCTCCGCGTCAACGAGGCCGAAGAACGGCGTCCGAGCGGTGGTGGCGGCGGCGGCGGTGGTGGTGGCGGCTACCGTGGTGGTGGCGGCGGTGGCGGCCGCAGCGGCGGCGGCGGCGGCGGCGGCCGTGGTGGCGGCGGTGGCCGCGGCCGGGACCAGGGCGGCTGGTAATCGCGCCTCTCTTGAATCCGCCTGAACGGCGGGTTCCCAAACAGCCGATCTGGTCCTAGCGGATCGGCCGTCAGGCGCGGGTCTCGGTGTGGGCCCTGTGGCTTGGCCGTTCGTTACGAACCGCTGCACAACAACGGGCCGAGGCCGACGTGAAGACCAACCACGCGTTCGAAAAGCGTCTGCGCGAAAAAGCCAAGCGCGAGAAGCGCGACGAAAAGGAACGTAAGAAGGCCGCCCGTCAAGCGGCAAGGTCTGATCCTGCTGATCCGTCTGGCCCCGCACCAGACGACGACGCCCCGCGGACAGACGCAGCACCGAGTTCCACCGATACGCCAACCGACGGCGCATGAAGCGATTCCGATTCGACTGGACGAACTTTCTGTTCGTCATAGGGGCCCATCTGTTGGCCATCTTTGCCATCGTCTACTTGGCGGTGATCCACTTCTCGTGGTGGACGATCGGCTTCAGCTTGGTTTGGGCAGTGCTCTGCGGCCTGTCCATCACCGCTGGCTATCACCGACTGTTCTCGCATCGCTCGTACAAGGCGTCGTCTCTGCTGCGCGCGCTCTACCTGGCGTTCGGTTCGGCTTCGGTGCAGAACTCTGCGCTGTCGTGGTCGGCTGATCACCGGGCGCACCATGCCAACGTGGACGGCGACGAGGATCCGTACAACATCACGCGCGGCTTCTGGTGGGCGCACATCGGTTGGGTCGTGACCCGGTCGAATCGGCGCCACCATGCCGCGTTGGTGCGTGACCTCCAGTCAGATCCCCTGGTGTTGTGGCAGCACCGCTACTACGTCCCACTCGCACTCGTGTTCGGTGCCATCGCGCCGGCGGCGATCGGCATGGCGTGGGGCGATCCGATCGGCGCCATGTTGGTTGCCGGCTGGTTGCGCCTCGTGGTGCAGTGGCATGCGACGTTCTCGGTAAACTCGTTTGCGCACTGGATCGGACGGCAGCCATACAGCACGCGCAATTCGTCGCGCGACAGCTTCCTGGTGGCGCTGATGACATTCGGCGAGGGCTACCACAACTTCCACCACTGCTTCCAGGTGGACTACCGCAACGGCGTTCGTTGGTATCACTTCGATCCAACCAAGTGGTGGGTATGGACCGCCGCCAAGCTCGGACTCGCGCGCGACCTGCGACGTGTGCCGAAAGAACGCGTTCTGGCTGCCCGGCGCAGCGTGCGCGACACCGCGCCCGCCTGAGCGAGGCGCTGCGCAATCGCGCGCGCCCTTTGCGCTTCAGGCGCCGCGACACTGCCTATCGAATTCGCCCGGCCAACGCGTAGCGTACCGCGGTGTTGTGGCCTCGCGGCCCTATGGCATACCGACCCGCTTTGCTGAGCACTCTGCGCGCTGGCTACGGACGCCGCGAGTGGTTCGCTGACGTTTTCGCCGGCATCACCGTTGCTCTAGTCGCGTTGCCGTTGGCGATGGCCTTTGGCATCGCCTCGGTCCCGGCCAACGTCGCACAAGAACTCGCGGCGCGCGGTAACGGGCTCACGCCGCCCGCCATCGGGCTCTACACCGCCATCGTTGCCGGCCTTTTGATCTCGATCTTCGGCGGCAGCCGAGTGCAGATCGGCGGGCCCACCGGCGCGTTCATCGTCATCGTGTACGGCGTGGCTGCGCGGCACGGATACGACGGCCTCGCCACCGCTGGCATGTTGGCCGGGATCATGCTTGTGGTCATGGGTGTGTGTCGATTCGGCGCCATCATCAAGTTCATCCCGTATCCCGTCACGACGGGGTTCACCGCCGGCATCGCGGTGATCATCGCCACCTCGCAGATTGCCGACCTCATGGGCCTGGCGTTGCGCGACGCAGCGGGCCACGCAATTGCCCAGCCGCCCGAGTTCCTGCACAAGATCGGTGTGCTGGCCCACAGCGTGAGCACGCTCAACTGGTATGCGCTCGGCTTGGGCCTCGGCACAACGGCTCTGATCATCACCCTCCGTCGATACGCACCTCGCGTACCGGGGCCGATCGTGGCCATCGTGCTGGCCAGCACCGTCGCCACCCTGTTCGCACTTCCGGTCGACACCATCGGCAGCCGCTTCGGCGCGCTGCCACACACGCTGCCGATCCCCCACCTGCCCACCTTCGACTGGGCCACCGTGCGCGATCTGCTCCCCGATGCTGGCACCATCGCCATGCTCTGCGCCATCGAGTCGCTGCTGTCAGCCATGGTCGCCGACGGCATGACGGGCGATCGGCACCACAGCGATTCGGAACTCATCGGCCAAGGCATCGCCAACGTCGGTGCAGCGATGTGCTGGGGCCTTCCGGCCACCGGCGCAATCGCCCGCACCGTCACCAACATCAAGAGCGGGGCGGCGTCACCCGTCGCCGGGGTCATCCACGCGCTGGCGCTCGTGGCGTTCATGCTTCTCGCCGCACCGTTGGCGCAGTCGGTGCCGCTCGCCGCTCTGGCCGGCTTGCTCCTCGTTGTCGCTTGGAACATGAGCGAGGCGCGGCACTTCATGGCCCTGCTCAAGGCGCCACGCAGCGACGTCGCGGTGTTGGTGATGACCTTCGGATTGACGGTGTTGGTCGACCTCACCGTCGCGGTCGGATTCGGCGTGGTGATGGCCGCACTGCTCTTCATGAAACGCATGGCCGAAGTCTCCGGTGTCGAGAGCTTTGATCGTGAGGCCAGCCAGCGCGAGCCGGTTGCCGATCCAGACGCGCCGCCGCCTTTGCTGCCCGACGAGATCCCACCGCGGGTCGCCGTGTTCGAGTTACGCGGCCCCTTCTTCTTCGGGGTCGCCGATCACTTGCTCGATGTGGTGCAACGCATCGACAAGCCGCCGCTCATCTTTGTTCTGCGGATGCGCCAGGTGCCAGCGATCGACGCCACGGGACTACGCGCTCTCGAACGCGTCCTCGACGCGTGCAAACGGGGCGGCACTAGGCTCTTGGTGTCGGGTGTCCAACCCGCGGTGGGGACCGCTCTGCAACGCAGCGGCCTCCACGACAAAATCGGCGCCGATTGCTTCTTCCTGCATGTGCGCGCGGCGCTGGCGCATGCGCGCACGGCGTTGTCCGCAGCCGATGCGCCGCGGGCGACCGCACGCGACTGACGGTTTCCGCCGGTGGCAAGCCCGGTGTTGCCGCTCGGTAGCAGGGCGATCGATCAGGCCTGCTGCATGCGGAGGATCAGAGCAGGGGCCGGCGCCGACGCCGACGGCTCTTTGGGTCGCGCTCGGGGGTCGTCTGTTCTTGCTCGCGTGCCGTCAGGTAGGCCGCGACTTCGACGGCAAGCTGCTGCGGCGTCTGGAAGCGAATCTCCTTCTCCTTGGCCATCATCTTCTCGATGAAGTAGTGGATCTGCGGCGACAGCTTCAAGGCGCGGAACTTGTCACCCGACAGCTCTTGCAGAACCTGCTTGGCGACCACTTCCTCACCCGAACCGCCCTCGAAGGGCAAGGCGCCGGTGACCAAATGGTACAGCGTGGCACCGAGCGAGTAGATGTCGGCGCGCACGTCGAGTTCACCGACGCCGCGCGCCTGCTCCGGCGAGATGTAGTGCACGGTGCCCACCGTGGTCTCCGCGGGCGCCACCTCGCCTTCCCCCGCACTGCCGCGGCGCGCCGCCGCAAAGCCGAGGTCGATCAACACCGCGCGCGCCGCCTCGGCGTGCCACATGATGTTGCCCGGCTTGACGTCACGGTGCACCAGGCCACGCGCGTGCAGGTAGCAGAGCGCCGTCGCCACCTGCACGACGATGCGCAGCGCTTCGTCCTCGGGCAGCACCTCACCGCGCGCCAAACGATCCTGCAGGCATTCGCCGGCAACCAGATGCATGGCGCAAAAGATGGTGTCCGCCTCACGCGCCACCCGCAGTCCACGCACGATGCCCTCGTGCTGCAGGTCGATCAGCAACTTCGCCTCGGTGATGAAGCGTTCGACAGCCAGGCGATCCAAGGTGAGACTGGGTAGGAGCACCTTGAGGGCCACGACCTCGCCGGACTTCCGGTCGTGGGCGCGAAACACACGTGCGGTGCCGCCTTGGCCCAGAAGCTCCTTCAATTCGTAGCGCGTCAGCTCTGGTCGGGTACCCGCTTCGGTGCGTCGCCAGCGCTCCCACTGCTCAGCGGTGCACGCGCCGGCGGCGATCAGATGGGCAACCGGATCGCTCGCTCGGAGCGCCGGTTCGACCACGGCTCGCGTGAGGAGGCCCTGGTGCACGAGCAGCGCCAACAAGCGAGGGTCGCGCGGAGCGGTCATGAAGGCCTCATGCTATGCGGCGATCACGAAGAGCGAAACAGGGCGTCAAGTCGAGACGACCTGCCGTCGAAAACGGTGAGGGCGCGGCGCGAACGGCTCGCCGTGAGTGCGCAAGAAACCAGGACCTAGAAGGCGGACGGACGTGAAGGCTGACACTAGTACCGTCATCAAGTACTTCGATCTGATCGACGAGTTCATCAAGGTCAAGAGCGCCAGTGATGAGGTGCTGACCGAACTTCAGACGAGTCCTCCGACCAACAAGTCGGCGTATCGACGGCGCATCGTCGAGGTGTGCATACCGGACTTTCGCACATCGATCGCGCGGGCGATCACGCAACTCGACGAAGACTACGATCCCGAGATCGTCGAGGAGCTGCTCTACCAGATCTGCATCGATGTGAACCCATCGCTGGAGATCCACCAAGTGAGCCTGCCCGATCGCCGGGCCGGCGAACTCGCCGCCGAGGAGAAGGGACTGATCCCGCGCAGCGCGCCGGGCCAGCGCGGCGAGGCGTTCCGCAAGGTGCTCGGACTCGAGCGTGCGCTGCTGGCGCAGGTGATCGGCCAAGACGAGGCGATTGGCCGGCTGGTGCAAGCGGTCAAGAAGGCTGCCGTCGGCTTGAAGCGACCCACCGCGCCGATCGGAACGTTCCTCCTGGTGGGACGCACCGGCACGGGCAAGACCGAGCTGGCCAAGGCGCTGGCGCGCACCATGTTCGACGACATCGGCTCGTTGGTGCGCATCGACTGCTCGGAGTACGCACTCCCCCACGAGTACGCCAAGCTCATCGGGTCGCCGCCTGGCTACATCGGCCACAACGAAGGCGGCTACCTGACCGAGACGGTCAAGAAGAAGAAGTCGTGCGTCGTGCTGTTCGACGAGATCGAGAAGGCACACCACAAGGTGCACAACCTGCTGCTTCAGTTGCTCGACGAGGGCATCCTGACCGACAGCAAGGGGCAGGTCGTCGACTTCACGCAGTGTCTGGTGATCCTCACCAGCAACCTGGGGATCGAGCGCATCGACGCGATCCGTTCGCGCATGGGCTTCGACAAGGCGCACCGCAAGACCCTCAACGAGGTCGATCACAAGGGCGAGACGATCGACGCGATGCGAGAGCAGTTCCGCCCTGAATTCGTGAACCGCATCGACGAGATCGTGGTGTTCAACCCGCTCGATCTCAAGGTGTGCGCCCGCATCGCCCAGCGCATGCTGCGCGAAATCACGGATCTGTTGGTCAAGAACGGCGTGGCGGTGACCTTCTCGCCCGGCGTCAAGACGGCGTTGGCGAAGGAAGGCTTCTCCGAGGAGTTCGGCGCGCGCGAGCTGCGCCGACTCATCAAGCGCCGCATCGAGGATCCGCTGACCGAGATGATCTTGGATCAGAACCTCGGCCCAGGCACGCGCATCGATGTGAAGGTCAAGGGTGGCAAGCCCTGTCTGCAGCTCTCGGCACCGGCACGCGAGATGGTCCTGCTGCGCGGCTAGAGCCAGCGGAAGCCAGCGATCAGGTCGCGTCCGCGGACCACTCGGCAGCCTTGGGCGGAAACGGGATTCGCATGCTGCGTGGCGCCGCGCTGAGATTCGTCAAGCGCAGCCGTTCTGCCGCTGCGTCGCGATGCTGCACCGGGGTGCGCGCCAACATCGCCGTCATCGCCACCGTCATCACGATGTCGGCGACACCCGCGTACGGGGCGACGATGTTGACCGGGTGATTGAGTCCGACCAGCACCGGCCCCACGGTCGCTTGCGCGCCAGCACACTGCATGACCTTCTGCGCGATGTTGCCGGCTTCGAGCGACGGGAACACCAGCACGTTGGCGCGCCCGGCGAGGCGCGCGAACGGATACAGGTGATCGCGAACCTCCGGCATCAGCGCGACATCGGCGTGAATCTCGCCCTCGACGCACAGGTCGGGCCGCCAGGTGCGGACGAAGTCGGTGGCACGCCGCACTTTCTCCGAGCGAGCGTTGCGCACCGAGCCGAAGTTGCTGAACGACAGCATGGCGATGCGCGGCTCGATGTCGAAACTCGCGGCCAAGTCGGCGACCGCGCAGGCGATCTCGGCGAGTTGCTCCGCGCTGGGGTCGAGCGTGAGCGTGGTGTCGGCCAAGAAGTAGATCTCGTTGCGCACGATCATCACGTGCACCCCGGCGACGCGCTCACGGTCGGGTGCGACCCCCACGGCCTGCAACACCGGTCGCAGCGTGTCGGGGAAGCTCGTGCCGAGCCCGCAGACCATGCCCTCGGCGTGCCCCTCGGTGACCATGGTGGCACCGAACCACAGGCGCTGGCGCAGCACACGCTCGGCGTCGCGCAGCGTCATGCCCTTGCGTTGTCGCCGGCGATGCAACGCCGCGGCGAAGTCGGAGGCGTACTGGGGATCGCCGGGCGCCACCACCCGACAGCGCCCGGTTTCGATGCCGAGCTCCAGATCAAGTTTCCTTGCCAGGCTCTGCACCACGTTGGGGTCGCCGATCAAGATCGGCTGCGCGATGCCTTCCTCCAGGATCTGCGCCGCGGCGCGCAACACTTTCTCATGCTCGCCGTCAGCCAGCACGATGCGACGCGGCGCCGCCTTGGCTCGACTGACGACCATGCGCATCAGCTCGCGTTCCTTGCCCAGCAGACGCTCTAGCTCGACGCGGTAGGCGTCGACGTCGTTGATCGGCTTCTTGGCTACGCCCGACAGCGTGGCGGCCAATGCCACCGCCGGCGCAACGCGCAGCAACACGCGCGGATCGAACGGCTTGGGGATGATGTAGTCGGGGCCAAAGCGCAGCTGCACGCCACCGTAGGCTTGGGACACCGAGTCTTCGACCTCTTCGCGCGCCAACTCCGCCAGAGCGCGCACCGCGGCGATCATCATCGCTTCGTTCACGGTCGAGGCGCGGGTGTCGAGCGCGCCGCGGAAGATGAACGGGAACCCGAGCACGTTGTTGACCTGGTTGGGAAAGTCACTGCGACCGGTGGCGACGATGGCATCGGGCCGGGCCTTGCGCGCCTCGGGATACGGAATCTCGGGATCCGGATTGGCGAGCGCGAAGATGATCGGCCGCGGCGCCATCTTGGCGAGCATCTCCGGCGTGACCTGGTTGGCGACCGAAACGCCGATGAACACGTCGGCGCCCTGCAGCGCCTCGGTCAGCGTGGTCTTGTCGGTGGTCGCCGCGAACATCGATTTGTACGGGTTCTGCTCGAGACCAGGACTGTCCTTGCGCACCACGCCCTTGCTGTCGCACAGCAGAATCTGGGAGGCTCGCACACCGAGCGCCACCACCAGCTTGGCGGTGGCGATGGCGGCCGCGCCAGCGCCCGAGAACACGATGCGCACGTCCTCCAACCGCTTGTTCTGCAAGATCAACGCGTTCAACAGGCCCGCCGCCGTGATGATCGCCGTGCCGTGCTGGTCGTCGTGGAAGACGGGAATGTCGAGTTCACGTCGCAAGCGCTCTTCGATCACGAAGCACTCCGGCGCCTTGACGTCTTCCAAGTTGATGCCACCAAACGTCGGCGCCATCGCCTTGACCGCGGTGCAGAACGTCTCGACGTCCGGCGCGTCCAGCTCGATGTCGAACACATCGATGCCGGCGAAGCGCTTGAACAACACGCCCTTGCCCTCCATCACCGGCTTGCCGGCGAGCGGCCCGATGTTGCCGAGGCCCAGCACGGCGGTGCCGTTGGTGATCACCGCTACCAGGTTGCCCTTGGCGGTGTAGTCGTAGACCGCGTCGGGGTTCTTGGCGATCTCGCGGCACGGCTCAGCGACACCGGGCGTGTACGCCAGCGACAAGTCGCGCTGCGTCAGGGTTGGCTTGGTCGGCTGGACCTCAATTTTTCCGGCCGGCTTCTTGGCGTGGTAGGCGAGAGCTTCGTGTCGGTCGACCATCCGCTGAATCATCGCACTGATCGCGGCCGCGCGAAGCGTTGCTTTGGCGGATGGTGCTCGCAACCAGAAACTGGCGCTCTCGACCCGCACCATGACGAGCTATAAGGAAGGCGTGGTTCCCGCGCTCGCCGTGATGTCATGCCTGGTCGCCGGTCTCTGCGGGCAAGCGCCGCAGACGATCGCCACCTACACATGGAATGGGGATCAGCGCAGCGTCAGCACCGACGACGTCGCGCTCGAAATGGCACCGCGCCACCGCCGCACCCCGCGCGGCGAGGAGACCATCTCTCACCTCATCGATCTGCACCTCGTGCGGACGGCGGCAGAGAGCAAGGGCCTCCTGCCAACCGACATCGAAGTGCGGCAGCAGATCGCCGCTTATCGCGAAGCGATCAAGGCGGAAGGGCGCGACCCGGACAAGTTCCTCGCGACCAAGGGAGTCACCGAAGGCGAGCTGGCCGACTACACCGTGCTCACGTTGGCACTCGATCGGCTGGTCGTGCAACAGCTAGGGCTCGAGAACGCCGGCGAGGTCACCAACGAGTACCGCGAACTCTGGTTGAAGGACTGCCGGCGGTCCGCTGCTGTCGTCACCGATGCGGCACAACTGCCGGCAGAGATCGTGGCGCGCACCGACGACCGCCAGTTCACCATGCTCGATCTCGGCCGGGTGCTGTGCGCGCGCACGACCGCCGCCGAGCGCAACCGCTTTGCGCGCCAAGTGGTGCTCCGTCGCATCCTCGAGAGCGAGGCGAAGGTGCTCGGAATCACCGTGTCGGCCACCGATTGCGACGCCGCGGTAGCCCGGATCCGCGAACGCGCCGAGGCCGACAAGGGCCGCAGCGTCAACTTCCACAGCATGTTGGAGGCGCTCGGAACCTCGCCGACGGAGCTGTCCTCGTCGCCCGTGTTGCGCGCGCAGGTGATCGCTCGCCAGATGCTGGCCAACAAGTGGTCCGAGGAGGCCGTGCACCGGCGCCTGACGACCGAGGGCGACGATCTTCGCGCGAGCTACGGCGCCCGCCGACACATCGAGGTCGTGTGGTTGCGAGCCAGCGCGACGCCCAACGAGCTGATTCCACGCTCGTTCGAGGCCGCGATCACCCACGCCGCAAAGCTGCGCAGCGAACTCGACACCGGCAATCCCTTCGCCATGTTGGCGCGCAAGCACAGCGACGATCCGCGCACCAAGCTCAAGGGAGGCGACACCGGTTGGCACCACAAGGCGAGCAAGGCGCTGCCCAACGAAGTGCTCGCGTGGGCGTTCACGGCGAGCCAGAACGATGTGAGTCAGCCGTTGCGCGTCACCGATGGGGTGTGCTTGGCGCGCGTCGCCGAGATCGAGGCTGAGCCCTCGCTGGCGGTCCTGCGCGCCCGATTGCTGGATGACACGGAAGAGACTTTCTATCGTGAGCTGCTCGAAAAGGCGGCGGTCAAGATGAGTGAAGGAACATGAGCGCTCTCACATTCGCAACCGATGGCAACACACGCCGCGTGAGCCTGTCCGGCCCTTGGCTGCGATCGTTCTCCCTGCTGCGCGTCGATGGGACGCACGAGGCGCGCACCCCAGCCGGGGAGGAGACTCTGGCGGTGCTGCTCGGCGGCACGCTCGATCTGTTCGCGGGCGGCAGCTCGTGGTTGCAGCGCGGCCTGCGCGAGCGAGTGTTCGACGGCCGCCCCTGCGGCCTGTACCTACCGCCCGAGATCCCCGTGCGCTTCATCGGCCAGGGCGAGGTCCTGTTGATCAGCGGCAAGCGACCCGAACAACCACCGCAGGCACCGGCCAAGCCCGACCGCGCCAGCATGCCCCTGCTGGCGCTCGCGGGCAGCGGCAAGGCCTACGACTCGAGAACCGGCAGCTGGGAGCTGCTCGAGCGCTTCCCGTCGTCGCCCGAAGCCGTGCTGCCGCGCGCCATCGAGACCAAGGTGATCGACGGTGTGCGGGTCGAGCGCGTGTTCTCGTTCGCGTTCAAGGCGATGACGCTGTGCCTCGACGAGTGCGTCTTGACCGAAGGGCAACGGGTCGTGGTGCCGCGGCCTCTGATGCCGCCCAACACGCGCTACGGCGACGAATTGGCGCTGTTCGTGCGTAGCGAGGGCGCGGCCGAGGTGCGCGACGGTGGCTCGGTGACGCCTTGCATCGGCGATGTGGTGGTGCCGGTGTCAGTCGATGGCCCGATCGAGGTACGCGCCAGCAGGGGGCGCACGTATGTCGCGGCGGTGTGGGCGGGCGCAAAGCCAAGCTGAGCAAAGCAGCGTAAGCACCCGCCGAGCAGGTCCTCCGGGCCGCGTGGTCGCGCAATCCCGGCTCCGCCGCAACTCAACACACCGTGACGATCGATGCGCTGCCGGCCACCAGGAGCTGCTCGCCAGGCTTGCCGACGAGGTGTGGCACCATGGCCAAACCTAGGCCCCCACCACCTTGCGGCAGTTCAGCCGCCGAGGTCACCTTCCCCACTTCCTCGCCATCGGCGTCGGCGAGCTTGCTGCCCACGATCGCCGCGCCGGCCTGCGACCAACGCACGCGGCACAGACGCCGATTGGTGTGACCGTAGGTGTGAATGCGCGCGACGATCTCCTGGCCGGTGTAGCAACCCTTGGTCAGCGACACGTGATCGTCGATCTCGAGTTCGATGCCCAAGTTCGTCGCATCCGCGTCGATCCCTACCCAGGGCAAGGCAGCGGCGATGCGCAGGATCTGCCAGGTCGTTTCGTCGAGGGTCGCACCTTGCCAGGTGGTGGGCGCGGCGGTTGCGCGGTAGCGACGCAGCCAAGTGAGACCATTCGTTTGCCCGGCGAAGACAGTCTCGCCGTCGTTGACCAACAGACCGGGCGCTGCCGCTCCGCTGCCATCCCACGCCTGCGGCCCCACGATCTGCTCGCTGTGCCAAGCCGCGCAGCTGACGATCGCCAGCCGCTCACTGAAGTGGTAGCGCTCCAACAACTGCGCCAACTTGGCGACCTCGTGCGCCTGCGCCTCGAGCCAAACCGCGTCGAGCGCGCGCCCAACCCAGGCCAGCGTCTCCAGCTTGCCCTTTGCCGACAGGAACGCGGCAGGTCGAGCTTCGCCCGGCTGCATCGACTGCACATCCTGCGTGCATAGGCGATGCACGAAGGTCACCGCGTCCGGCCCGTGCACGCGCAGGCAAGCAAAAGGTGCGGGCGCTTGACGCCCGGTGAGCGCACTCAACTCAGGTCCCACGAGGTCGGCGTAACTCGGCATGGCAAGGCGGCATCCATAACCCGATCGCGGCCGCAGCTCAATTCAGCCCCAAATTGGTGCTCTTTTTTGTGTAGCCCTCTTTGAAATAGCACCGATTCAGAGCTAGTTTGGTCCCCGTCGCACATGATCCGCATCTCCAAGAAAGCTGACTACGCCGTGTTCCTGATGGGCCTCCTCGCCCAACGGGCGCACGATCAGGCGGCGGGCGTGGTCAGCGCGCAGGACTTGGCGGACCACTCGAATCTCAATCACTCGCTGGTCGCCAACCTCCTCAAGGACCTTGCGCGCGTCGGTGTGCTCGACTCCGAGCGCGGCGTGAACGGCGGGTATCGCCTGGCCAAGTCCCCCGACGCGATCACCCTCAAGGACATTCTCGAAGCCGTCGAAGGACCGTTCCTGCTGGTCGACTGCGCGAGCGATCTGGTGAGCAGCCTCGGCGGCGAGACCGAGACCTGCGCACTCACCTGCCTCTGCCACTCGCGCAGCCCGATGCGCGCCGTGCACCAGCGCATCGCGCGCATGTTCGAAGAGATCACCCTGTCGCAATTGTGCGACGACCTACAAGTTGCCGGGCGTCCCCGACGCACGCGCAGCATCGCGGAGAACCTCTGATGTCTCTGACCTTCCCCATCTACTTCGACAACAGCGCCACCACCCGCGTCGACCCACGCGTGCTCGAACAGATGCTGCCGTTCTTCGGCGACCAGTTCGGCAACGCCGCGAGCCGCAGTCACGCCTACGGCTGGACCGCCGAGGCCGCCGTCGAACACGCCCGCGAGCAGGTCGCGGCGATGATCGGCGCCAACGCCAAAGAGATCGTCTGGACCAGCGGCTCGACCGAGGCGAACAACCTGGCGATCAAGGGCGTCGCCGAGATGTACCGCGAGAAGGGCAACCACATCATCAGTGTGGTCACCGAGCACAAGGCGGTGATCGACCCGATCAAGCACCTCGAACAACAGGGCTACCGCGCGACCTTTCTGGAGGTCGACAAGCTGGGTCACATCGACCTCGACGAACTGCGCGCAGCGATCACTGACGAGACCATCCTGGTTTCTGTGATGGCGGCGAACAACGAGATCGGCACCGTCGCCAAGGTCGCGGCGATCGGCGCGCTGTGCAAGGAGAAGGGCGTCCTGTTCCACACCGACGCCACGCAGTGCCCGGGTAAGTTCAAGCTCGACGTGGTGGCACAGAACGTCGACCTGATGTCGCTGTCGGCGCACAAGTTCTACGGCCCCAAGGGTGTCGGCGCGCTCTACGTGCGCCGCAAGAACCCGCGCGTGCGCCTGAGTTCGATGATGGATGGCGGCGGTCACGAGCGCGGCATGCGTTCGGGCACGCTCAACGTGCCAGGCATCGTCGGCATGGGCGCCGCGGCTCAGCTGGTCATCGATGGATTCGACGCGGAAGTGGCGCGGCTCGATTCGATGCGCAACCGCCTCGAACACGCCCTCGTCCACATGGTGCCGAGCACGCAGGTGAATGGCGACGTGCACAGCCGCCTCCCGCACCTCACCAACATCTCCTTCCCCTATGTCGAGGGCGAGTCCCTCATCATGGGCATCAAGGAGATCGCGGTGTCCTCGGGCTCGGCCTGCACGTCGGCCAGCTTGGAGCCGAGCTACGTCTTGAAGAGCTTGGGCCTTGGCGACGACTTGGCACACAGCTCGATCCGCTTCTCGCTCGGCCGCTTCAGCACCGAAGAAGAACTCGATTACGTCGCCGACCGCGTCGCCAAGGAAGTCGCCCGCCTGCGCGAGATGTCTCCGCTCTGGGAGATGGTGCAGGAAGGCGTCGACCTCGCCTCGGTCAAGTGGACCGTTCACTAACCCCGCATTCGATAGAGACCTGACATGGCCTACAGCGACAAAGTCCTGGATCACTACAACAACCCCCGCAACGTCGGGGCGTTCGACAAGAACGCCACGGACGTCGGCACCGGCATCGTCGGCGCACCGGAGTGCGGCGACGTGATGAAGCTGCAGATCAAGGTCGACGACCAGGGTCGCATCGTCGACGCCAAGTTCAAGACCTACGGCTGCGGCTCGGCGATCGCCTCGTCGTCGTTGGCAACCGAGTGGTTGAAGGGCACCACCCTCGACCAGGCAGAGCAGATCAAGAACACGCAGATCGTCGAGGAGCTGTCGCTGCCGCCGGTGAAGATCCACTGCTCGGTGCTCGCCGAAGACGCGATCAAGGCGGCGGTCGCCGACTACCGCAACAAGCAGCTAGCGCCGCAGATCACCTCCACCGACGCCGCGCCGGTGTAACCAACGCAAGCCATGACCACCACCGACCAAAACGCGACGGATCAGAAGACCACCGCCAAGCTCGACACGCCCAAGAAGGGCCGCGGCGTGCAGCTGACCGAGCGCGCAGCCAAGGAGATCGAGCGGGTGATCGGCGAGCAGGGCTTTCAGCAGGCGGACACATGGGTGCGTATCGGCGCCAAGGGTGGCGGCTGCTCCGGCTTCAGCTACGTGCTCGACTTCGATCAGCAGGGCCCCAGCGAGTTCGACGTGGCCTACGAGATGTTTGGCATCAAGGTCGTGATCGACAAGAAGAGCGAATTCTTCATGGGCGGCACCATCCTCGACTTCAACGACGGGCTGTTGAACCGCGGCTTCGCCTTCCAGAACCCGTCGGCCAAGGGCACGTGCGGCTGCGGCACGTCGTTCTCGGCCTGACCGCGAAGGCGGGCTAGCACACGGATGGATCCGTTCGCGGTGTTCGGCATGGCGCCCGCTGTCGACCTCGACCGCCGCGCGCTCGAAGCGCGCTACTTGGAGCTGTCGCGCGCCTGCCATCCCGACCATCACGCTGCTGCCGGTGCCGACGCCCAGCTCGAACTGCTCACCCGGGCGGCAACGGTGAACGAGGCCTACCGCATCTTGCGCGACCGCTGGCAGCGCGCCGAAGCCCTGGTGGCGCTCAACGCGCCCGACGCGTTGGCGGAGCGCAAGGTTCTGTCGCCGGCCTTCCTCGCCGCGGCCCTCGAACTCGCCGAGGAAGTGGCAGACGTCGCGGGCGGTAGCGCCGACGCCGCGAAACTGCGCACCCGCGTCGACCACCTGATCGCAACCGAATGGGACGCCGTATGCGCGGGCGTCGCAGCCGGCGATTGGGCGAACGCGGCCACGCGCCTGCACCAATCCCGTTACCACCGCAAAGCTCTGCACGACCTCCAGCGATGAGCGCCCCCGCTAATGAACCCGCGAGCGAGCGCGTCGTGCTCGGCATCGACCTGGGAACCACGAACAGCCTGGCCGCCGTCATGGGCCGCAAGGCTCCCCTCGTGCTGCGCGACGCCGACGGGGAGGCACTCGTGCCATCCGTGGTGTGCTTCGCCGACGATCAAATTCGCGTCGGCCGTGAGGCCAAGGCGCTGGCCTTGCAGCATCCCGAACAGACGGTGTACTCGATCAAGCGCTTGATCGGCCGGGCTGGCAGCGAACTCGACGCCGACGTCGCGAGCCTGCCCTATCAGGTCGAGCGCGGCGAGCGCGGCCTGCCGCGCATGCAGTTTCACGGCAAGGAGTGGTCGCCCGAGGCGATCTCGGCGTTGATCTTGCAGAAGGTGAAGGCCGTCGCCGAGGCGTCGCTCGGGCGCAGCGTGCGTCAGGCGGTGGTCACCGTGCCGGCCTACTTCGACGACGCACAGCGCCAAGCCACCAAGGACGCTGCCGCACTCGCTGGCCTGGAGTGCCTGCGCATCGTGAACGAGCCGACCGCGGCGTCGCTAGCGTTCGGCATCGACGGCAACAAGGACGGCACGGTGCTGGTGTACGACCTGGGTGGCGGCACCTTCGACGTCTCCGTCTTGCGGATCCAAGACGGCGTATTCCGCGTGCTGTCGACGCACGGCGACACTCGCCTCGGCGGCGACGACATCGATGCGTTGATCGCCGCGCGCATCGCCACCGCGCTCGCCGCAAAGGGTGCAGACGCGCAGACCAAGGATCCCTTCGTGCGCCAAGCGTTGCGGCGAGCTGCTGAGAACCTGAAGATCGAGCTGTCCACGCGCGCGCAAGCGACGCTCCACCTGGACTTGGGCGCCCACGGCAACCACACCTTCGCGATGACGCAAGGCGAGCTGGATGACCTGGCCAGGCCTCTGATCGAACGCTCGATGGCGAGCGTGCGCGCAGCTCTCCGCGACGCTGAACTGTCGCCCAAGGACATCGACCACGTGCTGCTGGTCGGCGGCAGCACGCGTATGCCACTGGTGCGCAAGAGCCTGCAGGATCGCATGGGGCAGGCGCCGCGCGCCGACGTCGATCCCGACCTCGCGGTGGCGCTGGGCGCCGCCATCCAGGCCGACATCCTCGCTGGCGGCAATCGCTCGCTGCTCTTGCTAGACGTCATTCCGTTGTCGCTCGGCATCGAGACCATGGGTGGCGCCATGAGCAAGCTCATCCTGCGCAACTCCACGGTGCCAGCCAGCAAGACCGAGGAGTTCAGCACGCAGGTCGACAGCCAGACCGGCGTCGATATCAACATCTACCAGGGGGAACGCGAGCTGGTGGCCGACTGCCGCAAGCTCGGCGCCTTCAAGCTGTCGGGCATCCCGCCGATGCCCGCCGGCCTACCGCGCGTCGCCGTCACCTTCCTGGTCGATGCAGATGGCCTTCTCACCGTGCGCGCCATCGAGCAGCGCACCGGCCAGGAGGCGACCATCCGCGTCGTCCCGTCGTTCGGCCTGTCGCGCGACGAGGTGAGGCGCATGATGCAAGACTCGATCACCAACGCCTTCACCGACATGGCGGCGCGCGAGCACCTGGAAACGCACAACAAGGCAATCGCCATGGTGCGCGGCACGCAGCGTGCGCTCGAGCTCGCCGATCTGCCGAGTGACCAGACCTACTCGATTCGCAAAGCCAGCAAGCGCCTGGAGAAAGCGCTCGCCGAAGCGGTGCCGATCGAAGATCTGAAGGCCGCCATCGAGGACCTGTCGCAGCTCACGGCGCAGATCGCCGACGACGTGATCTCGTCGGCGGTGCACAAGGCCTTGGCGCAGGAGCCGCCCAAGTGAGCCACGTGCGCGTCCGCATCGTCGACAGCAAGCGCGAGATCGAGGTCGCCCTGGGCGAGAACCTCCTCGATGCGGCGCTGCGCCAGCACGTCGCCATCGACCACGCCTGCGGCGGCGTCTGCGCCTGCTCTACCTGCCACATCAAGGTCACCGCTGGCGCCGACGCGCTCAACGAGGCCCAGGAAGACGAGCTGGACCAGCTCGACACAGCGCGCGGCGTCGGCCTCAACAGCCGCCTGGCCTGCCAATCGCGCGTCCTGCGCGCGCCGCGCGGCGGCGTGATCGAGTTCGTCATTCCCAACTGGAACGTCAACCTGATCCGCGAGGGCGGCGGATAGTCCGGGCTAGGCACAAACCATCGGTGCCAACGCTTTTCTAGTTGTCGTGGCGGGAAGCGCCGCCCGATAGACTCGAAAGCGTCATGCAAGCCATCGATACCAGCGTGCTCTCCGTCGTCGCCAACACGATTCGTGGGTTGGCGATGGACGCCGTCGAGAAAGCCAACAGCGGTCACCCGGGCATGCCGATGGGCATGGCCGACATCGCCGCAGTGCTTTGGCTCAAGCACCTGCGCTACAGCGCCAAGGACCCCAAGTGGCTTGGGCGCGATCGCTTCGTGCTCTCGGCGGGGCACGGCTCGATGCTGCTCTACTCGATGCTGCACCTCGCCGGCTACGACGTGAGCCTCGACGACCTGAAGTCATTCCGGCAGTGGCACAGCAAGACGCCCGGGCACCCCGAGGTGGGCGACACGGACGGCGTCGAGACCACCACCGGGCCGCTGGGACAGGGCTTCGCCAACGGCGTCGGTATGGCGCTCGCTGCGCAGATGGAGGCAGCGCACACCGGCTGCCCGATGCTGAAGACGCGCGTCATCGGCATCGTGTCGGACGGCGACCTGATGGAGGGCATCAGCGCCGAGGCTGCGTCGATCGCCGGCCACTTGCAACTCGACAACCTGCTCTACATCTACGACGACAACCACATCACCATCGACGGCACGACCGACCTCGCGTTCAGCGAAGACGTCGGCGCGCGCTTCAAGGCGGTGGGTTGGGACGTCTATCAGATGGACGCGCACGACCTCGACCAGGTGGAGCGCACGCTGGACACGGCGCTGAAGAACCTGAAGAAGCCCACGCTGGTGATGGCACGCAGCCACATCGGCAAGGGCAGTCCGCACAAGCAGGACACCAGCGAAGCGCACGGCGCGCCGCTCGGCGCCGAGGAGATCAAGAAGACCAAGCAAGTGCTCGGGTTGCCCGACGAGGCCTTTCACGTGCCGGCGGCGGCGCGCGACGCGTTCGCGCAGCGCGGCAAGCAGGGTGACGCCGAGCGTGCCCGCTGGAACGAGCAGTTCGACGCGTGGCAGGCCAACAACAAAGACGGCGCCAAGACCTTCGCCACGCTGCGCAAGGCGACGCTTCCCACTGATCTCTTGCAGCAGCTCATCACCGCGGCCGGCACCGACGCTTCGATCGCCACCCGGGCGCTGTCGAACAAGGTGATCCAGAAGGCGGCGGCCCTGTGCCCACGCCTGATCAGCGGCGCAGCCGACCTGGCGTCGTCGACGCGGACCGACATCAAGGCCACCACCTCGGTGCAGGCAGGCAAGTTCGCTGGCCGCACCTTGCACTTTGGCATCCGCGAGCACGCGATGGGTTCGCTGATGAACGGCATCGTGCTGCATGGTGCCTTCCAGCCGCTCGGCAGCACGTTCCTGGTGTTCTCCGACTACATGCGGCCGACGCTGCGGTTGGCCGCGATCATGCAACAGCCATGCATCTTCGTGTTCACGCACGACAGCCTGATGGTCGGCGAAGACGGGCCCACCCACCAACCGATCGAACAGGTCGCGAGCTTACGGCTCATCCCCAACCTGCACGTATTGCGACCGGCCGACGGTCCGGAGGTCGCTGCCGCCTACACCCACGCGCTCACCCGCAAGGATGGGCCAGTGGCCATGTGCTTCACGCGCCAGAACCTGCCGCTGCTCAAGCGTGCCGGCAACTTCGACACCAACAACCTGTTGCGCGGGGGTTACCTGCTGCAGGACGCGGCCAACGCCGTCGGCACGCTGGTCGCGACCGGCGCCGAGGTCAGCCTGGCGGTCGCGGCCGCTGAGACCCTCAAGGGCCAGGGCATCGCGGTGCGCGTCGTCAGCATGCCGTGCCTCGAAGTATTCCAGGCACAAACCGAGGCCTACCGCCGCTCGGTGCTGCCGCAAGACCAGCCGACGATCGCGATCGAAATGGGACGTCCCGAGATCTGGTGCCAGCTCACCGGCTCGCTGGACCGAGTCATCGGCGTCGCGCGCTACGGCGCCAGCGCGCCGGCCAACTTGGTCGCCGAGAAGTACGGGTTCACGCCCGCCGCGGTGGTCACGCGCGTGCAAGCCATCCTGCGCAAGTAGCCAGCCGCTGGCGCACACGATCTAGCCGAGCCCTGCCCACTCACTGCGCGTGTTCGACCACGAACGCGTGGATGCGGTCGCGCACATCCGCCTCCAGGTCGACGAAGCGCAACCCGAGCCCGACGTCCGGGCCGCCCTCCCCAGGCATCCGCACCCACACCACGCGGCACTCAGCCGCAATCCTCGGCTCGCCCAAAGCCAGCGCAAACACGACCTCGATCTCACCGTCGCCTTCGATCAGCTCCGCCATCACCGTCTGCGGCAATGGCGCCAACGTCAGCAACATCCCCCCCGCACTCAGATCACCCGTCTGCCCCTCGCCCGAGAAAGCCTCGCCCCGCCGTCTTGGCACGACATAGCTCACCCTGAGCTGCACCGACAACCGGCGAAACAAGCGCTGTTCGATCACATCACGAGCCAAGTCCTGCACTGTTCGGCACGATCATGCGACGCGCTTGAAAGATGTCGGCCACGGCAACCCGGCGCCACTGACTAGCGTCGAGCCAGCTTGCTGGCTCGCTTGATCTATGTCGCGCTTGCCGCGCCATAGATCAAAACATCCCCACGATGTTGCCCGCGTCGTCGAGGTCGATCTCCGTGCCACCCGGGTTCCGGCCAAGACCCGGCATCGTCATGATCTCGCCGGCAAGCGGATACACGAAGCCGGCACCCACCGCGACGCGCACATCGCGGATGGGGAACGTGAAGCCCGTCGGCCGCCCTTTCAGCTTGGCATCGTGCGACAGAGACGATTGGGTCTTTGCCATGCACACCGGGAACTTGCCGTAGCCGAGCGCCTGGTACTGGTCGAGCTTGCTAGCTGCCTCGGGCGAGTACTCGACCCCGGCGGCGCCGTACACCTTGGTCGCCAGCGTCTCGATCTTGCTGCGCAACGACGCCTCCAGTGGATAAAGGAAGCGGAACGTCGATGGCTCCTCGGCGGCGCGCACCAGCGCCCTGGCGAGTTCCTCGCCACCCTTGCCTCCCTCCATGAACAGCCGGCTCGCGTGCGCCGCGAACGCGCCGGCACTCATCGCGATCTCTTGCACCAACTCGATCTCGCGGGCCGTGTCGGTGGGGAACGTGTTGATGGCCACCACCACCGGCACGCCGTGCAGACGCACGTTCTCGATCTGCTTCACCAGATTGCCCGCGCCGGCGCGGATCGCTTCGAGATCCTCCAGCAGCAGACCTGGCGGCAGATCCTTGCCCATCTTCACCTCGAAGCGCCCCGAGTGCATCTTGAGCGCGCGCACGGTGGCCACCAGCAAGGCCGCGTGCGGGCGCAGGCCGGACACGCGACACTTGATGTTGAAGAACTTCTCGCAGCCCATGTCCGCGCCGAAGCCAGCTTCGGTCACCACGAAGTCGGCGCACCGCAGCGCGAGCTGGTCGGCAACGATCGACGAGTTGCCGTGCGCGATGTTGGCGAACGGACCTGAGTGAATCAGCGCCGGAGTGCCCTCGAGCGTCTGCATCAGGGTCGGCTTGATCGCGTCGCGTAGCAGCGCCGCCATCGCGCCCGCTGCCTTGAGATCCTCCGCCGTGATCTGCTTGCCGTGGCGATCAGCGCCAACCACGATGCGCCCCAGGCGCGCGCGCAAATCTTTGAGGTCGGTGGACAAGCCGAGCACGGCCATCACTTCGCTGGCGGCGGTGATGTCGAAGCCGGTGTCGCGCGGCACGCCGTTTTGCGGACCACCCAGGCCAATCCGAATCTGCCGCAACGCTCGATCGTTCATGTCGAACACGCGTCGCCAGGTGATGCTCTCCGGCACGATGCCCAGCGGGTTGTCCAGCAGGAGCGATGTATCCAAGAACGCGGCGAGCAGATTGTTGGCCGCGGTCACGGCGTGGAAGTCGCCGGTGAGGTGCAGATTGAAGTCCTCGGGCGGCACCACCTGGCTGTAGCCCCCCCCTGCCGCACCGCCCTTGACGCCGAACACGGGCCCCATCGACGGCTGGCGAATGGTGCACACCGCGCGCTTACCGATGCGATTCAGCGCCATCGAGATGCCGATCGTGTGCACCGTCTTGCCCTCACCGAGCGGCGTCGGTGTCACCGCGGTGACGACCACGTAGCGGGCCTGCGGCCGAATCGGGGTGCGGCGCAGCACGTCGAGGCGCACCTTGGCTTTGGTGCGCCCATACAGCTCGAGGTCGTCGGCGGTCAGTCCGAGCGTCTGCGTGGCGATTTCAAGAAGCGGGCGCAGGGGCCGCGAACGCGCGATTTCGAGGTCGTTCAAAGCGCGGGAATCCGAAGGGCGAGAAGGGTGGGAGACGATATCGGGCCGGGTGCACGTTTCCATGCTGCTGAGTGCGGCCGAGCCGCAACCGACGAGACCCGAAGGCGGCCAACGGGCGGCTCGGCCGCGAGTGATGAGACGTAAGACGTAAGCCCTAAGTCCCAGACCGCTGCCTGACCGCCTCACCATCGCCGCCTGTCCGCGTTCTGGACTTACGGCTTATGTCTTACGACTTACGTCTTTCCACAGCCGAAACATCTTCGCGCTTCGCGAAGATGCTTCGGCTGTGGAACTCAGTGATGCAGACCTGTGCTTCTCGGCGGCGCGCCGCGCATAATCGCCGAGGTGTTCCGCGCACGGCCGACGGACGATGACCCTCGCATCTGCTACTGCATGAAAGTGCACAGAAAGACGCTGCTCGAAGCAATCGCGGCTGGGGCCCGTTCCCTGAGCGCGCTGCAGGATCGCACCCGGGCTGGCACCGGTTGTGGCACGTGCCGCATCGACCTCCTCCAGCTGCTGGCTGAGCGCGCCGGTGACGACGGCGGGCAAACATGAAGCGCGCCGCCCTGCTGCTCGCGTTGCTGATCGGCCTCGTGGCTGGCACTTGGTTGGCGCTGCCGCGGCGCGGCGACACACCGTTGCCAAGCGTCGTGCCCGCCGAGCGCGAGACCGCGACCACGCCAAGCGCGCCGCCGACTGCCCAAGCAAGCCGCGCGCCGGTGACGGCAGTGACATCGCCGAGCACCGAGGCGGCACCCAGTAAGCAGGCTGCCATCGTCGGCCGCGTCCGCGATGCGTTGGGCCACCCGCTCGCCGAATGCACCGTCACCTTCAGCGAACTCGATCCCGAGCACGGTCTGCTGCCGGTGAGCAGCGGCGACACGACTGCGCAGGCTGCCAGCGGCACGGACGGCCGCTTCGCTTTGTCGCTCGGCAAGCACCGCCCGGGTGTGTTGACTCTAGTGCACCGCGACTTTCCCCTGCGCATCGTTGCCCCGCGCCTACACGTCGAGCCGGGAACCACGCGCGACCTCGGCGATGTGACGTTGTTCTCGCAACCTGGGCTGATCGTCATCGTGCGCACGGCCGCACTGGTGGTCGTGCCGAACGCGATCGTGACGGCGACTCCGACCTTGCGCGACGTGAGCCTGCCAACGGCCGTACATGGTCTGGGCGAGCGCACCGCCGCGACCGACGCCCAGGGCCATGCGGTGCTCTACGGGATGGCCGCCGGTCCGTACACCGTGCGCGTCGAGGCAGCGCACATGGCCGCGCACGAGCGTGCCCACCTGCAACCAGAGAACCCGCCGCGCGCAGCCGAACTCGTAGTGGTCGTGAGCGGCGGGCACGTGATCCTGGGCCAAGTCGAGGCGCCTGTGGGCACCGATCCCGGCCGCACGGTCGTCGTCGCCGAACCGGCCGACGGTGGCGTGGTGCTCACCGCCCAAGTCACCAAGGACGGCGACTTCCGGCTCAGCGGGGCCACCGCCGGGCGCTACCGGATCAACGTCGAGTCGGTCCGATTGGGTCGCGCGCAGGCCGAAGTCGTGGTGCCGGGGCGCCGTGTGGTCATCACTCTCGACGGCGGCCGAACCATGCGCGGCATCGTGCGCGCGCGCGCGACCGGCGACCCCATTCCCGGTGCCATGGTGCGGGCTGAGCCCCGGGATGGCTGGCCACTGGTGCGCGCTGGCGAGACCGTGCGCCCCGAGACCGAGACCAACCTCGATGGACTTTTCAGCATCGTGGGATTGCTGGAGGGAAGTTTCACCCTGCTGGTCACGTCCGAGTTGTTTGTGCCCGCCCGTTTCGGACCCCTCGCCGTCGACGCTCAGCCGATCGAGATCCTGCTCGATCGTGGACTCTCGGTGGCCGCGACGCTGCGTCATCACGGCCAACCAGTCGCCGCCGCCAACGTGCAGGCGATGGAATGGGACGCCGAAGGTTCGGCGTTCGCCCTGTGGAAGGCAACGCTAGCGTCCAGCGCGGGACGGCAGACCACCAGCCGCGCCGACGGCGCCTTCGTCCTGCACGGACTGAGAACCCGAGGCCAACGGCTGGTGATCGAGGCCGCCGACTGTGCGACCTGGTTCTCCGAGCCGCTAACTGGCGCCGAGGGCGAAAGTCTCAACCTTGGAACCATCACTCTGGTCGCCGGTGCCGGCGTCGAGGGAACGGCCGAGCCAAACGCCACCGTGTTTCTCGACAGCCAAAGCAGCCACCGCCTGACCCGCACCTGCCATGCGGACACCAAGGGCAGGTTCGCGTTTCGCAACTTGCCCGCCGGCGACTACGTGCTGTTCTACCATTCCGAGGACCGACCCAGACCGTCGGCGACGCCGGCTCGCGCCGCCAGCAGATACCCACTCACGCTTCTTCCCGGGGCGCGCAAAACAGTTTCCCTCACTCCCTGACTATGAATCCCGTTCGCCTGTTGCTCTCGATTGTCGCTCTGCTCGCCATCGGCGGCGGAGCCTGGTTCCTGATGAAGAGTGATCCATCCCCGATGGTGATCCAGGAACCCCAAACCCCACCGACACCTGAGGTCAAGCAGCCCGATGCGGGCTCGCTGGTGGCGACGCGCACCGAGACCGTGCCGGACACGCCGACACCCCGACGTAGCGAAGTGACGATCGACCGGTCGCGGCGCGAGGCCGCGCAAGGGGTCAAGGGCACCGTGGTGACGCCCACCGGGGCGCCGGAGGCCAACTGCAACGTGTTCTTGGTGGAGAGCGCAACCGGCACCGAGATCTTCCGCATGATGCAGTTGGCGCAGCGCGGCATCACCCTGCCGCCGGTCGCCAGCACCGCTACAGATGCCACGGGCCAGTTCGCTCTCGGCGTCGAGGCCAGCGATCCCAACAAGGTGTACGAGGTGCGCATCGTGTCGAACGCGTTCGCCGACCTCACGCACCCGAGCGTGCGCTTGATGGAGAACAGCTGGTACGACGCCGGTCGGTTGCAGCTGCAAAATGGCCTCACTCTGACGGGTCAGGTGGCGGTCGCCGGCGGCAGCGGCATGCCCGTCGCCGACGCCGAGGTGAGCATCCGTTCGGCGGGCAGCCCCTTTGAAGTCAGCGTCGTGCCCGGCCGCGAGCGCGGCATCGTGGTCAAGACCAGCGTCAGCGGTGAGTACCGCGCCACCAATGTCCCGCTCGGCGTCTACACGGTCGCCGCGGTCGCGCCCGGCTACGCCCGCGTCACCCACCCCAACGTCTCAGTCAACGAGCAGACCGAGAACCGCCTCAACTTCGAACTGGCGCAAGGCCTGGCGATCAGCGGCAAGGTGCTCGACAGCACGGGCTCCGGTGTCCCCCGCGCCACGATCAAGGCCACGGCGATGAGCAGCAAGACTCCGGTCAACGCCGATGCGTTCACAGATGAGAAGGGCAACTTCGAGATTCTCGGGTTGCTCGAGGGCCCATATCAGCTCACCGCCAAGGCCGATGGCTTCGTCGATGCCAACGAGAAGCCGATCAGCGCCGGTACCAAGGATGTCGAGTTGGTCGTCGAGAAGCAGGGCTCGGTCCGGCTCACGGTCGTCGGCAAGAATGGTCAACACGTGCGCGAGTACGCGGTCACGGTCAAGTCGTACTTCGCCGGACAGCAGAACCCACAACCGAACGGCCAGACTCCGACACCCAATCTGCCGCCGCCGCCGGTCGTTGAGCCGAACTACGGCAACACGATGATTCCGGTGCAGAACGTGCGCAACCCCAAGGACGGCATCGCCGTGGTGTCGGGCATGGATCCGGGCACCTACGCGCTGCAGGTCACGTCGCGCGGCTACGCGATGGCGTTCTCGGCTCCGATCACCCTGGCTGCCGACACCGAGTCACCGCTCGTCACCGTACAGCTCAACGAGGGGGGCGTGATCGCCGGCGTCGTGGTCAACGCGGGTGGTCAACCGGTCGTCGGCGCTGTGGTCGAGACGCGCCCCAACGACCTCGACGACAACCCGTTCACCCAGATGTTCGCATCGATGATCCCGGCCAAGGTGACCCGTACCCAGATGCAGACCGACGCGCAGGGGCGCTTCGAGTTGAAGCTGCTGAACGCAGGTCGCTACCAGCTCAAGGTGACGCACGCCGAGTTCGTCGAGACCTACCACAAAGACCACGAAGTCGTGGTGGGCCAGACCCTCAACCTGCCGCCCATCGTCTTGCTGACGGGAAGTGTTCTGACCGGCGTCGTGCGCGTAGTTGGCAAACCGACCGGACAGGTCAAGGTGACGGTGAGCGCGAAGACCGACCCGAACATCACCGCACCGCGCGCGCCGGGCTTCATGTGCGAGGCATTCACCGACAATGAAGGCCGCTATCTGATGCCCAAGCGCCTGGCGCCAGGGCTCTACGAGATCATGGCCGCCCAGCAGACGCTGTCGAACCCACTGCTGCAGATCGTTCAGTTCCAGCGCAGCAAGAAGGAGATCAGCGTCAGCGGACAGGGCCAGCTGGTCTATGACTTCGATCTCGAAGAAACGAAGTAGCGTGTAGCGGCGCCGGAAGCCCTCGGCATCATCTCGGGCGGCGCCAACTTCCCCGTCATGGGTTGCGGGCGTCACCCCGCGTTGCGCCATGACCAAGCCGCACAAGACGAGCTACTGGGACTACATCAAGGTCGAGCAGCTCCTGGCCCTGCAGACCGGCATCGACGGTGACGAGCGCGCGCTGGGCGACGACGAGGTTCGCTTCATCGTCATCCACCAGATCGACGAACTCTGGTTCAAGCTGGTGTTGCGCGAGCTGCAGCGCGCGCGCGACCTGTTCAGGTTGGACTACGTGCCGGAGACGAGCCTCGCCGCCGCGGCCACGTCGCTGCGCCGCATGTCCGTGGTCTTCCAGTTGGCCTGCGATCACTTTCGTCTCATGGAGACGATGCGCACGACCAGCTACCTCGCCTTCCGTGACAAGCTGTCTCCGGCCAGCGGCTTTCAGTCGGCGCAGATGCGAGAGATCGAGATCTTGCTCGGGCTCGAAGTCAGCGAGCGCATCGCCTTTGGCCACGAGAGCAGCTTTCTCGACTCGCTGCGCGGCCTCGGTGGCGCCACTTCGCCGGCCGCCGAGCGCGTGCAGCGTCGACTGAGCGACCGGCCGACCCTCAAGGAAGCGGTGTACGCGTGGCTCGCGCGCACCCCGATCGACGGCAGCAAGGTTGGCGACCCCGACGACGACGAGGTGGTGAGTGCCTTTGTGAGCCGCTTTCTCGACGGTCATGCCCGGATGCTTGCACGCCAGAAGCAGCACGGCGCCGATGCGCAGGCGCTGTCGCCCGCCGACACCACCCGCCTGCACACGCGCTACGACCGTGAACTCGCCGACGCACGCGCCTTCTTGCAGGCGCAAGACATCACCGACGATGGCGCGCGCGGCCAAGTGCGCCGGTTGCGCGCCGCCCTCCTATTCATCGACAGCAACCGCGCGCTGCCGCTGCTGTCCTGGCCCGGCGAGATCATCGACGGCCTCATCGAAGCCGAACAGTCCATGCTGATCTTTCGCCAGCGTCACGCGCGTATGGTCGAGCGCGTGATCGGCAAGCGCGTGGGCACCGGCGGATCCGCGGGCGTCGACTACCTGGATCAAACCGCGCTGGCATACCGCGTGTTCAAAGAGATCTGGCGCACGCGCACGCTGTTGCTCGATCCAGACCTAGCACCCCCGCCACTGCGCAGCGAGTTCTACGGCCTGCGCGGCGAGTAGCCGCCGCGCGTCATTCGCGCATCAGCCGCAACGACTCTTCGACCTCGGCCCGGCCGCCGATGAACAGCGGGCAGCGCTGGTGCAGACTGGTCGGTTGGATGTCGAGGATGTCGCACTCACCGTTGGTCGCAGCGCCGCCGGCGCACTTTGCCACCATCGCCAACGGGTTGCCTTCGTAGAGCAAACGCAGCTTGCCTTCGGGCTTCTTTTCTTCGCCCGGATACATGTAGATGCCGCCCTGCACCAGCGTGCGATGGAAGTCGAACACCAGTGCACCCGAGTAGCGCGCGGCGCGCTTGCCACACTTGGTCTCGCCGTTGCGGTAGGTCTCCACCATCCTGCGCGTCCCCGGATGCCACTTCTTGACGTTGGCCTCGTTCACCGCGTAGCTCGCCTTCTTCTGATCGGTTGGGAAACGGATGACAGGGTGCGTCAAGAAGAACGTGCCGATGGCGCGGTCGAGCGTGAAGCCATGCACCTTGTCGCCCACGGTGTAGACGAACATCGTCGCCGGCCCGTACAGCACGTAGCCCGCCGCCACCTGCTCACTGCCCTTGCGCAAGAAGTCTTCGACCGTGGCAGGGCGCCCCTCCTCGCGTCTTCGCAACACCGAGAAAATCGTGCCCATCGGCCCGTCGACGTCGACGTTGCCCGAGCCATCGAGCGGGTCGTAGGTCACCAAGTACTTGCCGTCGGCGCCGCCGTCGATGTAGGCGATGCTCTCCATCTCTTCCGACGCCAAGGCGTGCACCACGTGCATGTTGGCGAACACGCGCAGAAAGATGTCGTTGCTGATCTGGTCGAGGGCGCGCACCTCCTCGTCCTGCACGTTGATGTCGCCGGTCAAGCCGAGCTTGCCCACGAAGCCCGCGCGCATGATCTCGAGCGCGATCATGCGACCCGCGAGGCTGATGCGGTTGAGCACCGTGGACAGCGCTCCCGTGGCGCCGGGGACTTTGGCTTGGTCGAGAACGAACTGTTCGCCGAGGGTGGCTGCCATGGTGATCGCGAGGGCCGGAGGAAGAGCGGACAGCATCGCGCCCGCGCCGGCTGCTCACAAGTCAACGCTGAGGATCGGCGCGGCGTTGTCGTCGACGAACAGCCCATGGCGTCCGGGCTTGGCAGAATCCACGCGCACGATCACCACCGTCGCGCGGTCGGCTACGGCCAGCGTCAGCGCGGGCTCAGCGCTGCCCTCGACGCGCAGTCGCAGGGTCGCCGGCCCGGTGGTCGGCCACGCCACATAGTGCCCGCCTCGGCGCGCCCCGTGCGCCGGTGCCGGGCCAAGGACGCGTGCGACCGTCGGTGCGACGGGTGCCTCCCCGCGCCCGCGCCGCCAATAGACCACGAACGGTTCGCGCACCCCCGGCACCGCGCAGCGCGCGATCTCGACCAAGTCGCGCTCTGCAGCGAATCCCCCGCCGAAGTGCGCGCCGCTGCTGTGCGGCCACGGATCATCGACGCGAAACTGGATCTCCGAGTCCACCAGGAAGCGGACGCCGCGCGCATCGAGGTACTTGTCGAGCTGGCCAGCGCGCAGCGCGGCAAACGCTTGCCGGTTGACGACGCCGTCGAGGTTGATCACCGGGACCTTGGCGTGAAACGCGAGAATCCCCGAGTTGAAGCAGCCGAGCGGCGCACCACTCGGCGTCACGTCGCCGACAAATTTGCCCGCCATCGCCATCTGCTCTTGCCAGGTGTGCGCCACGCGCGGTGCTCGCAACGCAAGCGCGTTGGTGACCGCCAACAACGCGCACGCCATGTGCGCCAACCGCGACGACAGACCGCCGAACGCCAGCACGCCCAGCACGGCCATCGGAGCGAAGTAGTAATCGCGCGGGTAACCGCGAACCACGAGATGCAGCCCGACGATCGCGCCGAAACCGAGAAGCGCCGCCTGGTACGCGCGCCCCGCGTGCGCCTGGCGCACGGGCCCGGCCAACAAGATGAGCAGGCTGGCGATCAGCGGCACCTCGACATCGCGGGCGCCGAGCAACACGCCGACGCCGGTCAGCAGCAGCGGCACCACGTGCCAGCGTTCGCGCAGGAACCCCGCGCCAGCCGTCGCCACCAACACACCGCCGAGTACTGGTGATACGAGCCCGTACGGCCCGCCCAGCAGGCACGGACGAAGGTACCACCACCAGCGCTGCGCGCGCGCCCAGGTGTCCGGCTGCGTGCGTTCGAAGTGCGCGGCGAACAGCCACGGGATCGGCGCCGCCGAGTCCTGCAACCAATGCCCCGCGAGCGCGACGTTGCTGGCGACGTACACGAGGAGGCTGGCGACGAGCGGCACACCCGCGTGCAACTTCCAACCAAAGCGCGCCACGGCGAACGGCGCGGCCAGGAGAATGAGGTCGCTGCGCGCCAACACGGCCAGCACCGAGACCAGGCTGGCGACGCTCAGCCCGCGGCCGAAGCCCCACCATAGGCCTGACGTCATCAGGCAGGCTAGCGCCGTCTCCTGACCGTTCTGCGCCTCGTCGACCAAGAACGGGTTGCCGAGGTACAACGCCGCCAACGCCAGCGCGCGGCCGCCGCGGCCCATCTGGAGGTAGAGCAAGAGGGCCGTGAGGACATGCAGCCCGAGCCCCATGTGCTGCGCGCCGATGACGAGACTTGGCGCGCCAAACAACGCTGCCATGGGCCAGAGCAGCAGAGCCCACAGCATGTGCACGCCGCTGGTCGGCACGCCGGGTGTCACGCACGGACCGTCGCCCAACACAAGGCTGCGCACGAACACGAAGTAGTAGTAGGCGTCGTCGCGGTAGCGCGTGACCTCGGGCAACCCGCTGACGTCGATGCGCAGGCAGAACCCGACCACGCCCAGCAACACCAGGGCCAGCAGACCAAGGCGACGCAGCTCACTTGCCATGCAAGAACATGCGCAGCTCGCCGCCAAACGGGCCGTTGGCGTTGATCGGCAGGTCGTTGTGCCCGCAGCCCGGTGCCAGCATGAAGCGCGCCCGCAGGGCCTGCGCCAGCTTCTCGCCAAAGCGCGTCGCGATCACTTCATCGACGTCGCCGTGCAACACGAACGCGGGCACCTTCACGTCGGCGGCACGCGCCAAGCTGTCGAAGTGATGGTGCAGCAGCCAGCGCACCGGCAAGAACCAGAAGCGGGCGCTAGCAACGTCGAGCACGCTGCTGAACGGCGCGATCAGCAGCACGCGGTCGGCGAGGCCGTTCGCCGCCATGTACACCGCCGGATACGAGCCCAGCGACGCGCCCGCGGCGATGATCGGTACGCCGTCGCGCCCCGCACGCTCGCGCGCCAACGCCGCCGCCGCGCGCGCCACGCGCTCGATGCTGTTGGCGCTCGACCTGCCCTCGCTGTCGCCGTAGCCGGGGTACTCCGGCACCACCACGTTCATCGCGTAGCCGCGCCAAGCATCGGCCCAGCTCACTCCCGCGCGCAGGTCTTGGCCGTTACCACAGAAGAACACCATCCACCCCACGGCATCGTCGCGCGTCGCGATCGCGGCGCGCACGCGCGTGCCGTCGTCGAGGCGCAGCCAATCGGTAGTCACCCGGTCGAACTTCGGCAGCGGCTGGCCACGCCCCACTCCCGCCGCCGGAAACAGCATGCGATCCTGCGCCAGGTAGAGCATGACGGCGAGAGCACCGTAGATGGTCAGCAAGAGAACGAGGATGCGGAGAAAGCGCGGCTTCACCAAAAGCATGATGGCTGGGACACCACGGCGGTGCGAAGGCTTCCTGACGATCGATCAGTCGATCAGGCCACCCCTTGATCAGACGACTCTGCAATCAGAGCCGGCTGGTGCAGAACGCAACGAGCAGCTTGGTCACCCGGGCCTGCGCGGCGCGGCCGGCGGCCAACACCTCCTCGTGGCTCAGCGGCGTCTCGGAGATTCCCGCCGCCAAGTTGCTGATCAGCGACAGCCCGGCGATGCGGGCCCCCATGCCGTTGAGCGCGATCGCCTCCGGCACCGTGCTCATGCCCACAGCATCGGCCCCCAGACGCTTCAGCATGCGCACCTCGGCCGGGGTCTCGTAACTCGGGCCCAGCAGGCCGGCGTAGACGCCACGTTTGAGTTCTGCGTCAGACGCGCTCAGCACTTGCCGCAGCGCCGGATCCCACACGCGGCTCTGGTCGGGAAAGCGCGGGCCCAGCTCCTCTTCGTGCTCGCCGATGAGCGGCGACGACGCCATCAGGTTGAGGTGATCCTCGATCAGCATCACGTCACCAGCGCGCAGGTGCTCGCCGATGCCGCCCGCAGCGTTGGTCAGCAGAAAGATCGGCACCCCCATGCGTCGCAACGTGCGCACCGGGCGCACCACTTCGTCGGGTTCCCACCCCTCGTACAGGTGGGCGCGGCCGGTCAGGCAAACGATGCTGACGCCGCCGACACTGCCAAAGATCACGCTGCCGCCGTGGCCCTGCACCCCCGGCGTCGGCCAGTTGGGCACCTCGGCGAACGGGATCGCCAGGGCATCTTGGATCTCGGTGGCAAAGCCCTTGAAGCCGCTGCCGAGCACCAAGGCGCGCTCGGCCTTCGGCACGTCTTGCGATTCGAAGAACAGGATCGCTTCGTCGAGGAGGGCGATTTCAGACACGGGCAAGAACTCCGGCCAGACAACAACAGCACGACGAACAATCCGCCGAGCGAGACAAGGCGCAGCATCGTCGAGAACGCTAGCCGGCGCGGGCGCGAGAACCAGGCCTCATTCGGCTCGGCTCCCTTACCAAACGAACCGGCGCTGCGCCGCGGTGCGCGCGATCACTTCCTTGGTGTGACGCGCGTAGCCGATGGGCAGGTCGTGCATCGCCGAGGGCGAGCCGCCGGCGACCCACACGGTGAGAGTGGCGAGGCCGAGCAAGCGATCGATCGGGCCCGCGCTTAGGGTGACGCCCTGCACCTTGCGCAGGGGCACGAAGGCCTGGTACCGCCCGATCGCGCCCCAGCGCAGCACGACGTGGTCGCGGCCGACGGCGAAGGCCAGGTTCTGCAGCAGGAGCACCCCTTCGATCCAGCCGAGCGGCACCAGCAGCAGGGCGAGCAGCGCCGCCGGACCGACCCAGATCCAGGCCAGGCCGCCCAAGAACGCTGCGTTGAGGGCGCCGTTGATGGTGCAGCGCGTCACCACGGCGCGCGGCGCATGCACGAAGGCGGGGCGTTCGCGATCCAAGCCGGGGAGCAGCAACGGCAGCAGCGGCGCGATCATGCGCGGTTGCCCCAAGGGCACGACCACGTTCGGCCCGCCGGCGGCGCGCTCGTCGCGTTGGTCGCCGGCCGCGCCCGCCGAGTCGGCGCGCACCAGCGCGACGTCGAGCATGCGGCGCAGCCAGTTCTGCTCGACGATCACCCGCTGCACCTTGCGCTGCGGCAGGGTCCGCACGTGCGTCGTGAGCAGGCCGTAGCGGCGCTGGAACACGTCGCCGCGTTGCGTCAAGGTGAAGCGGAAATAGAGCAAGAAGCTCGTCGCGATCGACACCACCCAACCGCCCACCAGGGCCAGCATCAGGAGTCCGAACATCGCGAACACCAGGCCGATCGGACCGAAGCCCGAGAGCCGCGCCACGGTGACGCCGATCAAGAGATCCGCGAGGCCGAACTGCCGCAGCAGCTCCCACACGCCGAACACCGCCGCCAGGATCACCCCCAGACGGTTGTTGGTCAGGCCGCGCATCAGGAGCTCCATCGCCGACGAGCGATGCAGCACGTACTCCTTGGGCGGCTCTTTGGCCACTGCCTGTTCACCCAGCAGGCGCGCGCGCTGCTGCAGCAAGATCTCGCGCAGCGTGACCGCCTGCGTCTTCCCCAACGAGTCGAGCTTGGCCTCGGCGCTTTCGCCCGACGCGGTGTCCACGCTCACCACCACGAGCCCGAGCACGCGGCGCAGGATGCTCTGCTCGAAGCCGAGGTCTTGCACGCGGTTGATCGGAATGCGGCGCTCTTGTCGATGCAGGATGCCCTGGTTGGTGATCAGCTCGTCTTCGGTCACCCGGTAGCGAAACGTGATGTAGCGCACGACCGCGTAGGCCATCGACAGCACGAACATCAGGATCACTAGGCCGCCCAGCCATGGCGACCGGCTGATGATCGCGAACACCGCGAGCAGCAGCGAACTGCGGATCGCGTCCAGCGTGCTCAGCAGGAGCGTGCCCGGGTGCAGGTGCCCGTCGACCAGAAGACGGGACGGTGGCGGCGCCGCCACCGGTTCGGCGAGCGGCAGCGCCGCAGGCGTCAGGACCGGTGCCGGCTCAGTGCCTGAGCAACAATTGCTCATGCTCTGAGTTCCTTGCTGGTGGGGGAGGCTGACCCTCCCCCACGCCGGCCGCGACACGCGGCCTCCCCCTCCTCGGCGCCTGATGGGCGCCGGGCGTCTATGGCGGGTCGATTCTTGCTCACGCTCTCAGACGACGTCATCGCCCCTCGCCGCCAAGATGCGGTCGCGCAGCGCGCGCGCGGCGAGATCCGCCAGCCCGGGCAGATCGAACGACGCCGACGACGTGCCCGCGGTGTGCACGATGAGCGTGGTCAACCCGAACAAGCGTTCGATCGGCCCGCGCGTGAGGTCGACGTGCTGCAAGCGCGAGATCGGAATCGCGCGCTCGTGGTGCCACAGGATGCCCCAGCGCAACATGAGCAGTTCGTGGTCCATCCCCCACCGCCAGCGATGCCAAGACAACGGCGGCGCGATGATCGTCCAGCCGAGCTTCAGGCCCACGAGCGCGCTGGCGCCATAGAACGCCGGCCACCAAAGGGCGCGGGACATGAGTTCCCCACGCAGGGCGAACAGCACGCCCGACAGCACGGTGGCGAGGATCACCGTCGAGACCAAACCCGACAGCCACCACCACACCACGACGCGACGATCGAGCCGTTGCGTCTCGAGGGGCGGCGGCGCCAGAGGTTCTGGACCGGCCTCGGGCGCGGGTGCAGGCGCCGTGGGCCCTGATGCCTCGCTGCCGTGCGACACGACCGACTCGGGCGGGAGCGGTTCGTTTGGATTCAGGTCGCCTGGATTCGCGTCGTCTGGGTCGTTGGCGGTCATGCGCTGGCATCCGATCGTGACCGCGTCAGGACGGCGCGCAAGAGTGCGATCACCAAGAACAGCGCGCCGATTGGCACCAGCACGATGCCGTACGAGGGGTCGCCTTCGTAGTTGAGCACGCCGCCGGCAAAGAACCCGAGCGGCATCAGGATCGCGGCCAGTCGCAGATAGCGCAGCACGAACGCGCGCGCGCCCGCGTCGGGCCAACACCGCGTCGCGATGCTGGCAAGCACCAAACACAAGATCCCGAGCAGGTTGCCGTGTGCGTGCGCCAGCGTCCACAGCTCGCGCCGCAGCGCGCTGGCGAGGTAGACCTGCACCTTGAGCGCGTGCAGCGCTTCGAGCGTGAGCCCGAGCGGCACCGAAACGAGGAGCAGCCACAGGCCGACCGTGAAGGTCTTGTCTTCGGGGGAACGGGTCATGGGCTGCAAGTGCCGCGAATGCTCGCGGGGGCGCGAAATCTACGGCAGTCCTCGGATCTGTCACTCACCGATCGCGATCACTCGGCCGCTCTGCTTGTTCAGCAGGGCGACGATCACATCCATCGCCGGCGTGAAGTCGGCGCGCACGATGGGCGACGACGCGGCACCAAAGCGCGGCGCCGCGTGCGCCGCGAACTCCTGGAACAGCGTGTGGCTGTGCGCCTCGCGCACGGCGGCGGGCGCGGTGTGATCGAACGCCGCGATCGCGGCCCGCATCGGCGCCGGGGCCTCGGCTTCCAAACGACTCAAGCTCTGCGCCGCGAGGTAGCGGATGCTCGGATAGGCGTCGAACAGCGTGGCGATCAACGCCACGCGCAGCGCCGCTCCGTCTCGCGTCGCCACCGCCACGCCAGCCTGACCCAGCGCATCGGCGTAGACCGCCCGCTGCACCGCGTCGCCGGCCAGCAGCGACGCGAGCGCGTCGGGCACGTCGAGCGCCACACCATCGGGCCGTTGCGCCGGCGCCTGGTAGCGACCCTTGCCGCCACCCCACCACCGGTCCATCGCCTGCGCCGACCACGCGAGCGTCCGGTCGGCGTGGCACAGCGTGCAGGCGTGCGGCCGGCCCGCCTCGCCGTCGCGGCGCGGATCGGGCACCTCGATCCGGTGGCTGCGATGGATCGACAGGATGCCGAAGACAGTGCGCGGCATGTGGCAGTCGAGGCACTGCGAACCGGTGCTGCCCACGGCATGCTTGGTGTGCGCGGCGACATCGTTGCCGATCGCGGCGTGACACTGTGTGCAGGCACGGTCGCCGCGCAGCTCATCCTCGATCATCCCGCGCGGATCGCCGCCGTGCATGACGTGGCACGAACTGCACGCGAGCTGGCCGCGCGCGTAGCACGGCGACTGCGTCACCCCCTGCAATTCGTAGGCGGTCAAGCGCGCGGTGCCGTCGCCCCAGAAGCGGTCGGCGAACAGCGTCGGATGGTCCTCGGTGAGACTCGGGGTGTCGCGCGACAACGGCTCCACGTGCTCGACCAGCCGGTTGCCGGGACGAAACGTCGGTCCGGTCTGCAGCCACGCCGCGATGCGCTCGTGCGGCGATGGCAAGCGCTGGCCATGACACTGGCCGCACAGCGCGGTGCTGCGCTCGTGATCGAGCTTGCCGGGATGCACGATGTCGGTCGCGACGCCCTGCTGATGCGCGGCGTAGCGCGCGAGCGGATCCTGCTGTGCACGCGCGTGCGCGCCGCCCGGGCCGTGACACGCCTCGCAAGCAATCCCGAGTTCGCCCACGTGCGAGTCGTAAGCGCGACGGCTCGGGTCGGCGCGCGTCGTCAGGTCGACGATGCCGGGCCGCGCCCCGGTGTTGTGGCAGAAGATGCAGTTCTCGTTCCAGATCGACGCGTGCTTGCTCCAGTTGTCGTCGTCGGGCTCCAAGAACACGCCGTTCAAGTGCATCCAACGCTGCGCCCCGACGTGCCACAGCAGCGGCAGACGTTGGAAGCACTCGCCGTCTGGACGCTCGATCTTCTCGAAGTACTGCTGATAGCGCCGCGACCCCACCGCGAGCGCAACCTCCGCCGTGCGCACGCCATCGCCGGCGGTCGGCAGGTCGAGCAAGAAGCGCGCGCCATCGCGGTGCGGTCGCGCGCGCTGGCCAAACAGCTCGACGCTGCGGCCGTCGAACGCCCCGACCACGTTTTGCGGCTCGGCGCGCTGCGTCATCGTGCGGTGGAACGTGCGCGCCCAGCTCGCATGCTGATCTGGATGACAGCTCGCGCACGCCGCCGACCCCACGTAGTCGTCCTGCCGATGGATGAGGGCGCGCTCGCTCTCGTGTTCGACCGGGTCGTGGCAGTAGCCGAGCGCGAGCACGACGGTCACCGGCGCGGCGGCCATCGCCAAGATCGCCAACAGACGCATCGGAAGGTGGGACGACAGGGTCATGCGATCGGGGCGGCGATGGGCATGCTACTGTGCCGCATCGCGGGCGTCGCCCACAACACAGGTGCATGGAACGTAGCAACCGCCGCTATCACGATCGCGTCAGCAAGCGCTACGACGATGTCTACGACACCCCGTACTGGCGCTTCTACCGCGACGTGTCGTGGCGCCATCTGCAGCGCTACATCCCCGAGCAGCGCCCAGCGTGGGGAGCCGACCTGGGCTGCGGTACCGGTTGGTTCGGCCGACGCCTGTTGAAGGCCGGCATGCACGTGCTCTTCTTGGATCCGAGCGGCGGCATGCTCGAGTCGGCGCGCGCCGCGGTCGAAACCGAGGGCAAGCGCGGCGCCGAGGTGCGCTACGTGCAGGCGGGCCTCGAGGACATGTCGGAGATCGCCGACGCCACCCTCGACTTCGCCACCGCCCAGGGTGATCCGCTGTCCTTTTGCCAGGAACCCAAGCGCGCCCTCGCCGAACTGCACCGCGTGCTCAAGCCCGATGCCGTGGCCGTGTTGTCGGTCGACAACCGCATCGCCGGCGTGCGCACGCTGCTCGATGAAGGCACCCTCGACGACGCACTCGACCTGCTGCGCACCGGCCGCACGCAGTGGCGCGCGCAGCGGCAGAGCGAGGAGTTCGGCATGAAGATGTTCACGCCGAGTGAACTTGCCCACCTGGCCGACCGCACCGGGTTCACCTGGCTTTCCTGCATCGCCAAGACCTGCCTTGTGCAACGGCGCCACGAAAGTTGGCTCGAAGACAAGACCACGCGGCTCCGCTTGCTCGAACGGGAAGAAGAGGTGCACGGCGAGCCAGCGTGGCTCGGCCTCGGCAGCCACCTGCAGTTCGCGGTGCGACGAAAATGAGTCGGCAGCAGGGCGACAAGAACCACGCGCCGCGCCGACGCCCGCGCCGGCCACGTGCTACAAAGGAAGCCTCTCGCACGGCGGCCCCCCTCGATCCGCCCCTCCTGCATGCACGTCCCGTTCTGTCTGACCCTCGCCCTGTGTGCCGTCGCCCCGGCACAACGGGTGTTCACCTCGCCACCCAACGTCGGCCCCGACGGCGGCAGCGTGGTGTCGTCGCTGCAGCCGTTCAACACCTCGCTGGGCGGCCGCCGCTTTCAGTACATCACCGACGACGTGCGTGACGTGCCGCCCGCCGTTGGTGAGCCGATCTCTTGCGTGTCGATGCGACCCGACCCGTCGGCGCCGCAGAGCGTGGGCCGCACGGTCAACGTAACGGTCGTGCTCGACCACGCGAACTTCCCCGCGCTGACGACGACGTTTGCGAACAACTACTCGGGCAGCCAAGTCACCCACGCATTGGGCACCGTGAACCTACCGTCGACCACCAGCGCGTCGGGGTTCGCGGTGAAGTTCACGCTGCCGTCGCCGTTCGTCTACTTCGGCGGCAACAACCTCACGAATCCCGGCTACTCGGCGCTGCTCTTGGAGTTCCAGACCACGAACGTCGTCGGCGGCACGAGCTACTCGCTCGACTGTGTCGACGGAAGCCTGGCGCCGACCGTGGGCACTTCGAGTTACCTCGGTTTGCAACCCTGTGTGGTGCCCCCCCACGTGGGCGGCTTCGACATCATCAAGAGCGGGCCAACCACCAACGCCGGTCAGACCACGTTCGGCCAGCACGCGCTGCGCGGCCCGGCTTCCTCGTTCGGCATCCTGGCGCTCGGCCTCACCGACCCCAATACCGACTTCGGCGGCCTCCTGTGCACCGCCTCGCGCGCCTCGCTCGAGATCCAGACTTTCGTCTTCTCGGACGCGCAAGGCTCGATCGGCAGCTTCGCCAACCCGCTGCGCGTCACGTTCCCCGACCTCGTGCCGACCCAAAGCGTCACCCTGTTCTCGCAGTTCGTGATGGTCGACCCGGCGCGCACCGCGCCGCAGCTCAGCGTGTCGCTGTCGGACGCGATCCGCTTCGACGTGACCGCGCCCGACCTGATCGACCGACGTTTGCTGTGGTCGACGAACAGCGCCACCGCGACGCTCGGCACGCTGACGGTGCAGTTCGTGCCGGTGCTCGAGTTCAACTAGGCGCACGCACGTTCACGCGAGGACCGGCGAGCGCTACTTCACGTCGTCCGGAATCGTGAGAGACAGCCGTTGCGTCGCTCCAGCCACGATCCTCACACGCGCCAGCGGCGGATCGATGATGTCGTCGCGAACGCGGTCGTCGATTCCCCTGCGCATGACCAGCACGATCTCGTAGTCGCCTGGCGGCACGCCGTCGATGGCAAAGCTGCCGTCGTTGCCGACCGGCACGACCAGGTTGGTCCATAGTGGCGGTTCGCCAGCGGGCCGGAGTGCGATGCCCGGGCAACTGCGCGCGAGCAAGTCGGCGCGCGACCGCATCCATGGATTGGGGCCGAGGCTCCATTCCGCATGCTGCTTGCGCTCGCGTTCGGTGCTGACCTGGTGCCGAGTGGCGAAGTCAGTGGGTGACACCCTGCCAGTCACGGCGCCGCCGGCGGCCACGGTCACCAGGATGGCGGCGCGCCCATCTGTCCACGATGGCAGTTCGTGCAGCGTGTCCTGCGCGCCGCCACCGCGCACGCGCAGGCACACCGGGGTGTCGGTGCTCCGACCGCTCAGCATGATCTTGCCCGAGATATCCGCGATGCCGCGGTCGGCGAAGACGACCGCCTCTTCCTCCTTCTCGGGGCCGGCACCGGTCATGGTGCGGTCCACGATGCCATGGTCGCGGAAGACGCCCGGGAGCTCGGCCTTGGCTGCGATGCGTTCTCGGAGACCGTACAGCAAATCCACGCTGCATCCTGCAACGGGCCGCCCCTCGCCTGTGAACACATGAATCGTGCGGGTGATCGGCGCGCTCAGCTCGACGTGCACTGGCTGTGTTTCTTTCGGCGCGGCTTCGCACTCGATCCAGTCACTGGGCCACAGTGGCGTGCCCTGGGCGTGCACACGCACGAAGTAACGGCCGACTCGAAGACCCTCGACGCGCAGTCGGCCATCGACGAGCCTCCCGGTCATTCGTTCAGGGTCGGCACCGAGGACCGATGAGTTCGCCGGCACCAGGTGCACGGCGACGTAGTCGATGGGCTGGCGACCCTTCGTCGTCACTCGCAGTTCCATCGCAGCCGCGCGCTCGAGTGTGACCACCAGATCGCGCTTGCCCCACGGGTGGTTGCCGAACGTGTGCCAGTCGTCGTAGCGGTTGTTCCGCGGGTGCTTCAGTTCGAAAGCTCCTGCGACGCGCAATCCCGCGGCGATGAGTTCGAAGGCACCCTGGGCATCGCTGCGTGCGGTGACCGTCGCGCGCTTGCCATCGTTCGTCAAGGCGCCCTCGGCGTACAACACATAGCCCTCGACCGCCTTGCCGTCGGCGTCGACCACGCGACCCGCCGCAGTCGCAGCCGGCGATGGCGGCTTCACCTCGATCTGGATATCCGGCATGTCGACTAATGGATCGGGGATCACGAGGCTGGGAGGCGGGTCGAAGAGCTCGCGGTGGCTGATCGTGAGGTCGTAGGTCCCGGGCATGAGGGCATGTCCCAGTTGAACTCTGCCGTCGTCGTCGGTGCTCGCCTGCTGCCAACGCCTGAGCGAGAAGCCAGTGCTGGTATGGGCGGTCTCCGCGGTCGGCGACGGTCGCATGGTGACCTGGACGTGCCGCTGTGGGACGCCGTTCGTGTCAACGACCCGGATGGTCGGAGTGGCGCCACGCGGCAGACCGAAGTCGCCAAGATCCTGCGCGGACTGATCGAAGAACGTCGACAGGTTGCGGGCGCCGAACACGCCGACGCGCCCTGACGCCTTGATGATCAGATGGATGCGCGACGGATAGCCATCGTTGAGACCGCGGCTCGGTTGCGCTGGCAGAGTGAAGGTGAATCGACCGTCGGCGTCGGTAGTGATCGGTTGCGGATTGCGCCAATCGAGCCAGCTCCAGCCCAGCGGGTAGCCGGTTGCCTGAAGGCCGTCAGCGGTCACCGTGCAACCGGCGAGCGGCGTCGCGTCCTCGGCGGCCACGACGCGCCCCGTCATGGTCCAGTGGGTCGTCTGCGCCGACATGGAAGCGCCGGTCAGCGCAACAACCAAGACGAACTGCGATGCTGCCATGCCACCTGCCTTCAAGGGGGCGTCAGCATAGTCGATCGCGCTCCGCTTCATCGGGTGTGGCCACCTCGCGATCGTCAATCAGCGAACGGTTGGCAAGTCGCTGCCGTGGTCGCACCACTCGGTCACCGACTCCAGGTACCGCGCCTCGTCGCGCAACTCGCGTGGCGGGCTGCGGTCGCGCCCGAGCTGCTCCACCCGCCGCCGCATGTCGATGGAAGGGTCGCACTGCACGGCGGACTGCAGCGCGGCGACGCGGACGTTGACGGGGGCATCGCTCGCGAGGATGCGGAGGGCCACGTCGCGCGCGACAACCCTTCCTTCGCGGAGGCGGCCCAACGCCCTCGCCGCGGCGGTGCGCACGACGACGTCGCCGGGCGCCTCGGCGAGCCGCGACAGTTCGCCCGACAGCCCGACTCCTGAGGGACTCTCCGCGACGAAGCGCAAGGCGAGCGCGCGCGTCGGTGGTGCGGTGTGCGGGTCGCGGGCGAGTGCGAGCATGATCGGGAACGCCGGCCCGGTGCGGCCGGGCAGCAGGACGAGCCCGGCCACCGCGCGTTGGGTGACGTCCCCCCCGCGTTCGAGTTGCTGCAGCAGCGGCCCCTCGGCCCGCGCGTTGGCCTGGACGAGCACGGTCAACGCAGCTCGGTGGGGCTCGCCGTCGAGCTTGCCGGCAACCTCGACCAAGATCTCGCCCGGAAAGCGCTCGACGTGGCGCGCCAGGAACCAGAGGGCGCTGCCCTGCGCGGTCGCGTTCCCCATGCGCAGCATCGCGACCACGCCGGCATCGGCAGCGGGACCGACCCTGGCCAGCGCGCCGATCGCACACCCGCTCGTGGCCGCATCGCCGAGCAACGCCAAGAGGTCCGGCACGGCGCACGGCTGGCCACGCGCGCCCAACGCCCTGGCCACGTTTTGGCGTAGCGCGACGGGGCACGAGGGCCCGAGCATGGCGCGAAGTTCGGGCACGAGCGACTCGCCCGGACCCCAGCGCTCGATCAGCCAGCAGCCGATGGCACTCGGATCGGTCGAGTGCCCGATGCGGTTGATGTCCGTCGAGCGGCGTGCCCCGGGTGGGCCATCCTCGAGCCAGAACCGGTCCATGAGGTAGGCCTCTGCCATGGGCAACCCGATCCTCACGTCGTCCCAGCCGCAGGAAGTGCCGAGTCGTCCGCCGTGGCCACCAACCCAACCCGGTCGCGTCGGCGCCGCAATCAGTTGTCGCACCGCTTCCACCGCCTCAGCCTCGCTGAGCGCCGCCAACGCCCGCACCGCTGCCCGCCGTTCGTCGAAGGTGCCGTCGAAAATTTGCTGCACGTGCACAGCGGTGTCGGGCACGATCCGTTGGCGCTGTTGCGGAACGGCCGCCAGGGTGATCGCGAGGACGAGGGTTGTGACCATGGCTTGACTCGACCGCGGCCAACGCACGCCGCGACGACGCGGTTCAGCGCGATGTCGCGCGGGCGTGCTGGTGCCGACCCATCCGATCTCTTGCTGGCCGCATGCCGCCGTGAGCAGCGGCATGACCTTGGGCGGCAGGTTCTCGAGCGCGTCGCCGAGGATTGAAGCCCACAATGCTCCTTTGTGCTCTCCGTGGGCTTTGGAAGGCGAAGCCTCGCTAGCATGCGAGCCGACCATGGCTCGGCGCGACATCACGTGGCTCGCTTTCGGACTGCTCGTGGTTGCTTGCTTGTGGTGCCTCGGCTGGTGGCCAGCCGGCGCCACCACAGATGCGGTGACGGATGCCCCGGCGCGTGACGCAGCAGCTTACCTCGCCGTGCCACAGCCGGCCGCTTCGCCGACCGACCCAACACGGCAAGCCCTCGCCGCGCCGCCCACGGCCACGCCCACCACCGGCAGCCTCACGGTGCACGTCACCTACGACGACGGCAACGACGCGAGCGAGCTGACGGTGAACGTGCGCCGTCGCGGCGGCGATCGCCGCGTGGGCGTGCGCCAGGCGCGCACCGACGCCAAGGGATGGGCGACCTTCGCCGACCTAGCGCCGGGCCGGATCCGAATCGACACCGACCGCAGTGACGGCGGTGCGGACGAAACCGAGATCGTCGCCGGGCGTATCGCGCACCTGGAGATCACGATCGGCGTTGCGCTCACGATCACCGGCATCGTCGTCGACCAAGACAGTGTGCCCGTGGCCGGCGCCGACGTGTACCTCGCGCAGCTCGCGCGGGTCGGGCGCGATATCCAGCAGGCCGCCACAACCGATGCGGCGGGTCGCTTCGCGCTGCGCACGAGCTTCCAGTACGCCCTCGTCGGCACCCGCGCTGAGGGCTTCGCGCCGTCGCAGGTGCTCATGGCGGCAGGGAACAAGGGCTCCAGTGTCGACCTGCGCCTCGTCCTGCCCGGCCATGGCGGCAGCCTTTCCGGCAGCGTCAGCGATCCTGCCGGCCGAGCGGTTGCCGGCGCCGTCGTACGCATTGGTAAGGGGCAAACGGGTGGGATGGGCGGTTCGCCATCCGGCGGCCCGGCAGCACCCGCTCAGGTGAGCACGGATGACGCGGGCCACTTCCGCGCCATCGGGATGCACGAAGGCACACATCCAGTCGTCGTGCGCGCGCCCGGCCTCGCGCCGTGGACCGGCACCTGCGACGTGGTCGCTCGTGCCGTCACGCACCTCGCGGTCGGCCTGAGCGCAGGCTGCACCGTGCGCGGCACCGTGCGCGACGAGCGCGGCGAACCGGTGCCCGATGCGCTGGTATCGCTCGGCAACGAGGGTGAACTCGTGCACTACCGCGACGCGAGCGATGCGGCCGGCGCGTTCTGCCTTGCGGGTCTGCCCAACGCGCAGTTCGATCTCGTCGCCAAGCACCATGTGCTCGGCGAGACGTCCACCACGCTGCAAGGCGTTGCGGGGCAAACGCTCGTGTGGGACGTACAGCTCAACCGCGGCATCGAGCTGCGCGGACGCTGCCTCACCGAGGCCGGCGAGCCCGCGCCGCGGGTCGAGGTGTACGCGACGTTTGCTGACTGGACCAGGGCGACGCGCGCCGACGCCGACGGGCGCGTCACGATCGCCAACTGTCCCGCCAATGGCCTGCTCACCCTGCGGTCTCACGGCGACCGCGTCGAGCCGTTCACACAGAAGGACGTCGACCCGCGCGCCGGCGAGGTCGTGTTGCGTGTGCGCCCGATCGTGCGCATCGAAGCGAAGGGCCGCCTCACGGGTCGCGTGCTCGATCCCGACGGCAAGCCGCTCGGCAACGCCATCGTCTCGCAGCGACGCGCGGATGGACCCGTGAGCGGAAAGTTGGCCTTCACCGACCCGGCGACGGGTCGCTTCACCATCGACCACCTGCCGCCGGGGACTTACCGCGTGCTGGCGATGGCCCACGGCTTTCCGGACGCCAGGTCCGTCGACCATGTCCTCGCCGCCGACGCCACGCTCGACATCGGCACGGTGCAGCTCGCGCATGGCGGCATCGTTGCGGTGCGCGGCCTTCCCCCGAACACGACCGACTTGAAGCTCCAGCTGCTGGACGAGCACGATCAGCTGTTCGCCTACATCGCGCTCGACGCGCTGCGCTCGCCGCCCATCGTGCCCGGCGCGTACAAGCTGCGCGTGACCGGACGCGATCGTCCCCCGCAGGACATCGCGGTGCAGGTGCGGGCGCAGGAAGTCAGCACCGTCGAGATACGCTAGCAAACAGCAAGCGAGTCTGACCGGAGAGGCGACTAGGCCGCGTGCTCGCGCGTGGCGCTCACTGTGCCACGACCGTCACGCTGGTCCAGTTCGGCCCGGTGACGGTGAATGCCGGCGCGGGAAACGACAACTTCACTCCGCCCTGGGTCAGCGAGCGCAGCGCGTAGACGCCGCGGGGAACGCCGGCGAGGTGCAACACACCGAAGCGATCAGTCACCGCGCGGAGGCGAACGCCGGCGATGTCGCCCTGCCCATCGGCGCCAAACATGCGGTGCGCCAGCCGGTGCCCATCGCCGCCTTGCACCTCGACCAGCGCGCTGCCGGTGCGGATGTCGATCGGCTCGCCATCGCGATGCGCGCCCGACCAGAGGATCTGCTGCAGGCCATCGACGCTGGCGACGATCTCGAGCCGCTTGCCGCCCGCCGGGTGGATGACGAACTGGCCCCGGTCGTCGGTGACCGCGATCGCGTAGGGTGGATCCACCGAGCAAACCAGTCGCTGGTTTTGAAAGGAGCGCACGGCGTCCTCGTCGGGCCGCCCGCTGTTTGTTTGCGCTCGCAGCTTGGCCTGCACCTCCGGCAGCTGACGGCGCAGCCTGTCGATCCCGGCGGAGTCCAATGCGTGCAGGTGCACGGCGAGGCCGCGCGCCGCGACACCATCGGTGCGCACGGTACCGGTACGTCCTGGTCGGTGCGTATCCTCGACCCAGCCGCGGATCTCGAGGGAAGTGTGCTGCTCCTCGCCGGCCAAGACGGGAACCAAGCGGGTGCCAAGCGGCCAGCCGCGGCGTGCGGCGGCGTCCGTCAGCGGCGTGACGATCTCGGCAGCACCGGGCGGGCCGATGCGCATGGCCAACCCGAGCGCCCAGTCGCCGGGCATCAGGCTGCCGAACGCGAACGACCCATCGTTCTCCGACAGCGTCACGCGGCGCTCATCGCTGCCGCGGCGGTGCGCCCGCACCAGCCAGCGATCTTGGGGCGGCAGGCTGTTCTCGGTCAACACGCCAATCAAGCGGCCGCCGGTGCGCGCGCCGAGCACGAACGCGTGCGGCGGGCCATCGGGCTCCACCTTCACGCTGCGTTCCGCCCGGCCATGCAGCGGATGGAAGGCCACCACCGCCAGCAGCGATGGCCACAACCCCGGAGCCTCGAACACGCCATCGTCATTCGTCTCACCGAGCTTGACGTGCCCTGGTCGCAGGTCGCCCCAGCGACGCCATAGTTGCGGTTCGGACTCCACCCGCGCGAACACGGCTGCGTTGGCCACGGGACGCCCATCGCCGGTGCGCACTGCAAACCGAGCCGAACATGTCGGCAGCTGGAGGCGTAGGTCACGCACGTTCCACGCGACCAGATCGACCAGCGGCGCGAAGCCATCGGCGCGCACGACCAGCAAGCCGTCCGTCCACGGTACCCAGCACTCGTGCTCGCCTGGGCTCGTCTCCGGGATCGGGATCACGCCATCGAAACCCTGACCAAAGGCTCGCCGGTACCGCATCTCGACACGACTCGCCACAGGCGTCCCGCTGCCGGGCGGGAGCACCGTGACGGTCAGCTTCCGGCCAGTGCCCAGCCGCAGGTCGGTCCGACCCTCCCGCCTCCTGATCTCGCAGGCCTGCCAGGGCTCGCTCGCGCTGCGCCGCGCGTAGGCTTTGTTCGGCGGGTCGCCAGCCTTGCGCGACACGAAGGATCCGTCCTGGCTGGTGATCACCGGCGGCGTGAGCAACTCGCCGTCTTGCGCATCGAGGCACACCTCGGCGCCAGCGACGGAACGGTTGCGATCGTCGACCAGTCGCCCCTGCACGCAGCCGGCTTCCGCCAGTCGGATGATGCCGATGTCCGTGAGGCCGCCGCTCTGCACCACGACCTGCTCGGTGAGGTTGGGCGCCATGCTCGGTTGCACGACGAGCGTGCTCGCGCCAGGGCGTGCGTCGCACAAACTGAAGCGGCCGGTCAGATCGGTTTCGACCTCAGGGAACGGCAACAGCTCGTCGCGCGCCGACAGACCGAGCCCGATCGCGACGACGGTGTGGTCCTCCTCGATCAGGCTCGCCGGCTCGAAGTCACGCGCGCCGTACAGGCGCGCCGCGCGCGCCAGCGGGTGAAAGGCCGTACCACCCTCCAGTGGAACGTCGACCAAGCGCACGCGCGCGCCGCGCACCGGCCGACCGGTGGCGTCCAACACCGTCCCGCACACTTCACCGCGCTGTTGCAGTAGCCAGTCGCCGAGCTCGAGAGTCCGCGTGGCAGCGGGGCCGGGTTGTAGCGGCCGCGCTTCGATGCACTGGCCGCCACGCAGCGCCAACAGCGCCAGCGGACCGTCGATCTCTGGCACCGCGACGGCGAACTGGCCGAAGCGATCGGTGGTCGCGGGCTCGCCGACGAACAGATCGCGCCGGCGCAAAGGAACTCGCTCCTGGCCATCGCACTCGACATCGTTGACCAGCACGGTGTCCGGCCACGCCCGCACCGCTTGCACGACGGCACCCTCGATCGGCAGCCCGGTGATGAGCCACGCCAGGCGGCCGCGCACGAGCCCAGGCAGGCTGCGCGGCGGCTCGACAGGCTCGCCATCCAGCAGCGCCGCCGACGGTGGCATCAACACTCGCGCCGCCGGCGGTGTGCGAGTCGGCGCTTGTATCGTCTGGTGCGCCTCGTCGTGGGGAGCATCCACGGCGGGAGTCGAAGGCGCTTCGTCGGCAGGATGCAGGCCGAGAATCACACCGAAGACAATCAATGCGCTGATCGCGCCGAGACCCAGTGCCCGAGGGTTCATGGCGGTCGCACCATAGCACGTCAGCCCGAGCGCTGGTTGCTGCGATCCTTCCCGCGCGCAGCGCTAGGAGATGAAATGAGAGGGCCAGTCCGCTCACGCAGTCGCCGACAATCGGCGCTGCACAAGGAGCGAAACCGACCCATGACTCACGTGTTCAAGACACGGCGTGCCTTTGGGCGGCATCGCTGAGCCGAACGGTCATACGCGGTACGAGCGGTAGGAACCGCCCCACCCGTTTCCACACCGTGCGCCGTGTGCAGCCGGCCGCGTCGAAGGTGAGCCAATAGCCGCCGCGCAGGTGCGACAGCGCGAACGTACCATCGGCACACGACGTGGTCTCGTGCTGCTCTTGGTGGCGCATCTGATGTCTGGCAAGGACTCGGCAGCCGGCCAGCGGTGTGCCGGTGGGTCCCAGCACGCGTCCGCGCAAGGCACGGCCACGAGTCAGGCGCATCGTGAGCGCGCACGCCGATGCATCGGACCGTAGCCTAAAGAAGCGCGTGCTGGCGCCTTGGTCGGCGACGAACGCATCGAGCATGTACCACCCCGGTGGCAGCATTGCCTTGGCCTCGCCTTCGGTGTCGGTGATCAGGCCAGTGCCGAAGCCGGCGCAGACGACCGAGACCCCCGTCTTGGGCAGTGGGCGACCGGAGCGGTCGACCATGCGCACGGTGAGCGCCACGAGCCGAGGGCGCAGATCGACCGGCGGTGAGGGCAAGCGTACGACCAGGTTGGTGTCGGCGTGTACGCGCAGGACGATCTTGCCCCGCCGCGGCAAGCCGTCGATGCAGAATCGCCCGTCGGCGTCGGTGACCGCTCGGCGATCGAGTTGGCGCCAGGTGTTCGCCGCGATCACTTCGCAGCCGGCGCGCGGCGCTCCCTCCTTGTCGTAGGCGATGCCTCGCACTGAGCTTCCGCGCCGCAGCCGCACTGTCACCTTCGGCGTTTGCACGGGATCCACCGTCAGGCGTGTGACCGCACTGCCACGCGCGCTCGCCAGGATCTCGTGCGGCCCCGCGCACAAGCCGAACACCCAGAAGCTGCCGTCGTGAGCGGTGACGACCTTCTTGTGGTCGTACGCGCTCATCGCCTGCTCGCGGCCGCCACGCGAGTAGACATCGACCGTCGCCGAGACGGGTGCATCGCGGTGGTCGAGCACTCGGCCGCGCACTTCGAACCCCGTGGCCAACGTCGCGTCGAGGCGGTGCACGCCGGGAAAGTGCACGAAGTTGTCGATACGCACGACTCTGGGTGTGTGTTCTGGGTCGGTGAAGCGCAGGCCCACGACCGCGTCGCGACCACACCATTGCGCGTCGAACCAATCGAAGGCGAACCGGCCGTCGCGGTCGGTGCGGCACAGTGGCCAATGGTCCTTGCCGTACTGGCATCCAGGTCCGTTACCGATCCAGTTCGGTCCCTCGATCACCAGTTCGACATCACCGCCTTCGATGGAACGGCCGGCGTCATCGCGCACGGTGCCGGCGAACGTCGTGCCGGGCAGGAGCCGCACGCTGCGCGGTAGATCCGCCAGCGCGTGTGCCGACGCCGAAGATGGTCGCCGGCCCGGTGCGCAGACGTACAGGACTGCGTGGTACGCCAGGTCGTCGATCGCGAGCGTGGCGTTGCCGTCGGCATCGGTGAGCGAAGTCCGCAGCGTCCCTTCCGAAGTGGCTTGACGGAAGGTGCCGAGGCCGACCAGCGCACCGGCGATCGGTGCGCCATCCTCGTCTCGTAGGACTCGAAACACCTCGTCCATTACAACGGCTCGATTCTAGCTTTGGTGCGCGGACGAGACATGGCCCACAGGCGCGCGAGTCGCGGTGATATCGGACTCGCGTTCAGCTCGCCGCCCAGACCGCGCGGGCGCACGAAGAACAGGGGACGCCGCTTGCGTGCTCGTGCGCGCAGTGCCCGAAGTCTCGGGATCGACAGACTTTGCAAAGTGGGGTGGCTAACCGGACTTGAACCGGCGACCTCCTGAGTCACAGTCAGGCGCTCTAACCAACTGAGCTACAGCCACCATGCCCATGCTTGGGCGGCCGGGCATCTTGGCGGTGGCGCCGGGCAGGGTCAATCCAGCGGCCGTGATTCCCGGCGCGAAGGCGATCTGCGGCGCGCCACGAGCGCCGGGGCTACGCCTCGAAACCGACAGCCTCTTCGCCCGCGATTCGCTGCCGCGTGGCCGAGGGCAGCCCGCGGTCGCTGCCTGGCACCGCGGTCTCAGCGTTCGGCTGGATCAGGCTGTCGACCTCGTGCAGCGACACCGCGATGCGCGACGACACGCCGCGCTTCTGCATGGTGATGCCGTAGAGCACCTGGCACGCCGCCATCGTGCGCTTGTGGTGGGTCACGACGCAGAACTGCGTCGGGCCGACGAACTCCTTGAGCACGCGCAGGAAGCGCTCGACGTTGGTGTCGTCGAGCGCGGCGTCGACTTCGTCGAGGATGCAGAACGGCGACGGCTTGACCTTGAACACGGCGAACAGGATCGCCAGCGCGGTCATGCTGCGCTCGCCGCCCGACAGCAAGTTGATCGACTGCAGTTCTTTGCCGGGAGGCTTGGCCATGATCTCGATGCCGGCCTCCAGCGCGTCTTCGCCTTGCACCAAGAACATGTCGGCGCGGCCGCCTTGGAACAGCTTGCGGAAGATGACTTGGAAGTTCACGCGCGCCGCCTCGAAGTTCGCCTCGAACAGCCGCTTGCTCTCTTCTTCGAGACGGGCCAGCGTCTCCAGCAACGACTTGCGCGCTTCCTTGAGGTCTTTGGTCTCGGCCTCCATCTGCGCGATGCCGCCCTCCTCCTCTTCGAGTTCGCGCACGGCGTCGAGGTTGACGGCACCGAGGCGTTCGATCTGGGCTTGCAGACCGGTGGTCTCCTTGGCGGCAGCGTCGAAGTCAAAGGCCGGATCTTCCCAGAGGTGCGTCAGGTAGCGCTCGGGTTCGACCGCGGCCAGCGGCAGCGGCGGGCCGAGCAGAATCTCGACGCCCCCGTCGTCGTCGCTGGCGCATGACTCGGCAACCCAAAGCGGCCCTTCGCACGCGTGCGTCTCGATACCGAAGCCCGAGACCTCGCCGAGTACGCGGCGCAACTCGATGTCGACGTCGTCGCGCAGGCGCTCCTCGAGCCGCGCGAAACGATGCTCCAGCTCCGAGCGCCCGAGGCGCTGCGCGGTGATCGCGTCGGCGAGGCGCTGCCGTTCGTGCTCGATCTGCTGGGCCGCGGTACGCGCCTCCGCCAGACTGACGCGCGCCGCGTCGACGCGCTCGCTCGCGGCATCCCGCTCGCCCTGCACGACCGCTGACGTCGCGGCAAACTCTTCGGCCTTGGCGCGACACACTTCCGCCTCGGCCGTCGACTCCTCGGCGCCCATGCGCGCTTCCTGCGACCGCTGCTGCAAGTCGGCGCAGGCGCGTTGCAGGTCGTCGAGCGCTTCTTCTTGCACGCGCAGCTTGCTGCGCAGGCCATCGCGATCGGTGTCGGCCGCGACCTGGCGCACGCGCACCTCTTGCTCGGCGTGCTGCGCCTGCGCGCTCGCTGCCTGCGCCGTGGCCAACGCCGCGGCGATCTCGGCTTCGCGGGCGGCAGCCTGCTTTTCGCGGCGCTGGATCAGCAAACCGCGCAGCAGGTCGTCGCTGAGGGCCACCACCGCGGTGAGGCGCTGACGGCCCAGCTCAGCGGTCTCGAGCGCGAGCGACTCCGCCGAGCGCTGCAGCTCGTCGTGCCGGCCGACGGTGCGCGACAGCCCGGCGCGCGCGTCTTGCTCCTCTTTGCGCAGACCTTCCAACTGGAGCGCCAACGCCTGCCCCATCAACTCCAGCTCGGCCGCGCGCCCCTCGATGCCGCCGCGGTCGTGTTCGAGCGCGTCGAGCTGCTCCTGCAACGTGCGCGTATCGCTCTCGAGCGCGGCGATCTGCGCTCGCCGCACCACCAGACCGCGCTGCGCGTCGGTGCCGCCCGACGTGCCGCCTTCGATGCGCGGCCCACACAGCAGCGCGCCCTGCGGCGTGACGAACGCGAGGTCGGGCCGGCGCGCGTCGGCGAGCCGTAGCTCCTCGACCAAACAAACACCGCGCAACAACCAGTTGAGCAGCCGGCGCGCGTGCGGTGCACACTGCGCGCGGTCGGCGAGCAGCGTCGAACCCTCGGGCAACGGCGGGTGCGCGCGATCTTCCAACTCGACGCCAAACTCTTCTTCGACCAGCAGCAACGCGCGGCCGCGGCCGTTGGCGGTGAGGTCGGCGATCATGGCGTCGGCGTTGGCGCGGGTATCGACCACCAGCGCCTGCGCGAACGGACCGAGCGCGGCTTCGAGCGCCGCCCCGAGTTGCAGGTCGACGTCGAGCAGATCGAGCAAGCTGCCGCGCAGGCCGACGGGCTTGTGCTGCAACAGGTAGCGCGGCCCCTGGTCGAGGCCTTCCATGCGGCTCTCCATGTCGCGCAGCACGCGCAACCGGCCGCTCACCTCGGACAGGCTCTCGCGCCGCGTCGCCTCGCGGCGCGCCAGATCCGCGGCGTCGCGGTCGACCACCGCCATCGCTTCGAGCAGCGCCGTCTCCTGCGCGCGCACGTCGGTGATCTTGCCTTGCAGTCCATCGAGAAGGCCCTGCAGCTCGCCCCGAGTGAGGTCGATCTGCGCCAGCTCGGCCGCGACCTCGGTGCGCCGCTCGGTCACCCGCCCTTGCCGGTGATCGACCGCGCGTTTCTGCGACTCGTGGTCGTGCGCGCGGTTGCGCTGCGCGGTGCGCTGATGAATGCACTCGAGCAGCCCGTTGCGCGCTTCCTCGCGCTCGTGCGCCGTGCGTTTGAGGCCATCGTGTAGGGCGCGCACGGCTTCCTTGCGCTCCTCCATCGACTTGCTGAGCGCGACGAGTTCTTCTTCCAGCTCGACCAAGCGCCCGCGGCCGGCTTCGAGCGCGGCGACTCTGTCCTGTTGCTGCGCCGACAACGCGGTGTGGCGCTCGATGCTCTGCTCGGCCTGCGTCAGGAGTTCGCGCGCGCGCGCGCCGTGCGTGTCGGCCCGATGCCGGGCGGATTCCTCTTGCGACATCGACCGGCGCAGGCGCTCCTGCACTTCTTCGTGCACGAGGCGCGCCTGCTCGATCTCGGCCTCGATCGCAGCCAAGCTGTCTGCCAGCGCGTCGCGCCTGCCCTCGAGTTCGGCCGCCTGCGCCTGCGCCTGCAACAGCGCCGCCTCCGCCGCGGTCTGTTGCGCACGCAGTTCGGTGGCTTCGCGCACGGCGAGCGCCGCCCGCAGGTCGCGCAAGCTCTCCTTCAGCTCGCGGAACCGACGCGCCTTGCCGGCCTGCACCTTCAGGCTCCGAATGCGCCGGTGGCGATCCTCGAGCAGATCGGTGACGCGCGCCAAGTTCTGTTCGGTGCGCTCGAGACGCCGCAGCGCCTCCTTCTTCTGCACCTTGAACTTGCTGATGCCGGCGGCCTCCTCAAAGATCGCGCGGCGCGCCACCGGGTCTGCCGACAGCAGCGCGTCGATGCGGCCCTGCTCCATCACCGAGTAGGCGCCGACGCCAAGCCCGGTGTCCATCAGCATGTCCTTGACGTCCTTGAGACGCACCGGCTCGCCGTTCAGCAAGTAGTCGGACTCCTTGTCGCGCGTGAGCCGCCGACCGATCGTCACCTCGGTGCGACCGCCGAACTTGCCTTCCGGGTCCTCCAACGTCACGAACACCTCCGCGATGTTCATGCCCTCTCGCCCTTGCGCGCCCTTGAAGATGACGTCGGTCATCTCGGTGCCGCGCAGACTCCTGGCGCGCTGGTCGCCGAGCACCCACTTGAGCGCGTCGACGACGTTGGACTTGCCGCAGCCATTGGGCCCGACGATGCCGGTGAGGCTGGCGTCGAACTCGAGTTCGGTGCGATCGGCGAACGACTTGAAGCCGCGGCAGACGAGGCGCTTCAGTTGCATGAGAGGGCGCTATGGGTCGCGAGCGAGAGGAAGGGCACGATGTTCAGCTGTCTCGCCTGACGTCAGTCGAGCCGCGGTGCAGAGACTGATCGAGAAAGCCACCGGTCAGCCCGGCGCCAACCGACGCCGGCGCGGCCGAACGCGCCCCGGCCAACGCGGCGCGGCGGCGATCACGCTCGGCGCGCGTCGACGCATAAGCGACCGCGGCGGGCGCTTGCCCGGCGGCCACCAGCACGCGCGCGGCCGCGTCGGCGATGGCTTCGCTGCGCACCGCGCCGGCCTCGCCGCGCGCGCGCAGACCCGCGATCACCGCCGCCGCCAGGTCGGTACCCAGCCAGTCGTCAGCGACGTCGACCGCATAGAGCGCGGCGCGGATCGACCGCGCCAACTTGGTAGCGCGCAGCCACTCGCGTCGGCCATCACGCTTCTCAATTAGAAACCCCACTTGCCTTCTCACGTGTTCCCTCTCCGTTTCGATTTTCGAGCATGGGCCGCAGCTCTTCCAAGAACTGCGCCGCGTCCTTGAACTCGCGATACACCGACGCGAATCGGACGTACGCCACGGTGTCGAGATCCCGCAGCTCCTGCATGATGAGGTTGCCGATCACCTTGCTCGGCACCTCCTTGTCGAACGCCTCCATGCACTGGCGCTCGATGCGTTCGACGATGGCCTCGACTTGGTCCATCGTCACTGGCCGCTTCTCGCATGCGCGCAAGATGCCGGTGAGCACCTTGTTGCGATCGAACTCCACGCGGTCGCCGTTCTTCTTCACCACCCGCAGCGGCGTCGCTTCCGCGCGCTCGTAGGTGGTGTAGCGGCGCCCGCAGGATTGACAGTGGCGACGACGCCTTATGGCGAAGCCGTCCGCGCTCGCGCGCGAGTCGATCACCCGATCTTCGTCCGCCTTGCAGTAGGGACAACGCATGGCCAGGTCGCAGGGACAAGCTGCCCTGGTGCGAGCACCGCCGCGCTGACCCGCGGCCTGGCACCCACCCATGGCATCACGCGGGACAGTAACCCCCCCATAACTTGTGTGTCAAACGCGAACTACCACGATCGTTCGGAACCGCCGGAGCTACTTCCCAAGACAGAAGCGGGCGAACACGCGGTCGAGCAGGTCTTCGGGTGAGCTACGACCATCGATCGCATCGAGAGCAACGAGTGCGTCGCCGAGTTCGGCCGCGACCAGCTCTTCGTTGGCGCCGGTCGCACCGAGGCTGTGCGCGCGCTGCACGCTGGCGAGCGCGTGCTCGAGCGCGTCGCGCCAACGGCGCGAACCTCGATGCGCATGCGAGTTGGTCGATGCAGCAAGCAAAGATCGGCGCAGCTCCACGAGCCCTTCACCCGTGGAGCTGCTCACGAAGAAGTGCGGGCGCGGCAGGTGATCGAGGTGGTGCGCGGCGAGCAGCACAGTGGGCTCGCGCGCGGTCAGCGGCAGCAAGTCGATCTTGGTGAAGATCGTGGCCCGTACCGGCAACGCGGCCGACAGCGCAGGCACGCGCGGTGCACTCACGTCGACGACCAACAACGCGCCCGCGGCGCGCAGACCGACCTGGTCGCGCAAGCGCAGCGCCGCGGCGTCGAGATCGCTCGGCGCGTCGAGGTCGCCGGGCGCGTCGAGCAAGGTCACGCCCTGATCGACATTCTGCGCCGTCGCATCGGTCGCGACCAGTCGCACCGCGAGCACGTCGCGCGTCGTGCCGGCGCGCGCGTCGACCAACACGGCGTCGCGCTCGCTCAGCGCGTTGCACAGCGACGACTTGCCGGCGTTCGCCGCACCCAGCAGCAGCAGCTCGCCGCCGGGCGTGGCCTCGGGCAGCGCCGCCACCGCGGCCGCGAGCGTGGCCTGCGCGCGCTCGATCGGCGCGAGCCAGCTCGCCGCGTCGACTTCGCCGGTTTCTCCCTCTGCAAAGTCGAGCCCGGACTCGATCAGCGCGAGCGCGTCCTGCACCGCGGCGCGCGCGCCGTCGACCGTCGCCCGCAAGCCGCCAGTCAACGCGTGCAGCGCCAGGCGACGCGCCGACTCGCCCTCGGCAGCGATCAGATCGGCGATCGCCTCGGCTTGCTCCAACCGGATGCGCCCATGCTCGAAGGCGCGCCGCGTGAACTCGCCCGGCGTCGCGGCCCGCACGCCCGCCGTTCGTAGATCCGCGAGTACGCATTCGAGCAACACCGGACTGCCAGGAAGGTGCAGCTCGACGACGTCTTCGCCGGTGTACGACCCGGGCGCCGGCATGATGAGTGCGAGCGCTTCGACCGGCTCGCCGCGCACTGGGATCAGCAACCGCTCGCCGCCGCGCGCCCTTGCCAGCTCTGCCCCAGCAAGCTCGCCCACGGCCGTCAGCGCGCTGGGCCCCGACACGCGGATCACGCCCCGCGCGCTCGCGCCCGGCGCCGACGCGATCGCGGCGATGGTGTCACCCAGCATGCCCCGCAGTATGCCGCACCTCGGCGCGCCAGCTCAGCGACCGAGCACGATCTCGACGCCGTTGGTCAGCGTGACCGCGAACGGCAGCGTGCTCTGCGGCTCGAACGCCGCGGCCTGCGTGATGAACGAGGCGCCGATCAGGTCGGGCACGTCAGGGATCGGGAACGGCACGAAGACGTTGCCCAGCGGCGTTGCCGTGAATCCCAACGCGATGGTGCTGCCGCCGACAAACCACGCACAGCGGCTAGTGAGGTTGAGCAGCGTGCGGGTATCGCCAAGGAACAACGTGCCGAACCCGCTGGGCCGCAGGTTGTTCAACAAGATGCGAAAACTCGGGTTGCCGACCACAGGCAGGCCGTCCTCGAACAGGTCTGGGTACAACCCGTTCTGATTCGGGCACGGGAACCCAACCCGCTGCGCCTGTGCGCCGCCGAACACGCGCAGTGGCACCGCGTAGAGTTCCGCTCCCAACTGCGGCGTGGTAGCCACGAACAACACGCGCTGTCCCAGGGTGAAGAAGCCGTGCGGCGCACTGCTGCCGGTGCCTGGATTGACCTCGGCCAACGCCACCGTGTTGGTCGTCGAGCCGTCCGACACCCACGCCTCGGTGCCGTGCGCGGTGTCATCGGCGGCGAAGATCAGCGCGGTAGACAACCCCGCGCTGGTCAGGCTCGCGGTGGCAAACGCCAACCCCGACGCGACGCCCGGCGCGATGTCGCGCACCAAGCGGGTACCGGCGGTGGTGCCGTCGGTGACCCATAGTTCGACCCCGTTCACGCCGTCGTCGACCGCGAAGAACGCGCGCAGGTACGCGGTGGTGAGGTGGAACACTTTGCTGTCGGCGAGGCCCGGCACCAAGTCCACGAGCAATAGCGTGTTCGCCGCGGTGCCGTCTGACGTCCAGAGCTCTCGCCCGTGCACGCCATCGTAGGCTTCGAACACGAGGCCGCCCGGCACCAGCGTGCCTGCGGTCGGCGACGAGCCGGCAGGCCCAGCGAAGATGTCCGCAACCAACGTCGTGCCGGCCGTGGTGCCATCCGAGCGCCACAGCTCGGCGCCGACTTGCCCATCGTCGGCGCCAAAGTAGAGCACGTCACCGCGCACGACGATCGGCGTCACGTCACTCGGCCCGACGCCCGGATTCACATCGAGCACCAATCGCGTCGAAGCGGCGAAGCCGGTCGTGACCCACAGTTCATGGCCATGCACACCATCGTCGGCGACGAAGAACAACGCCGAGCCGGTCGCCCGCAGCGCGCTCGGGCTCGAACTGGCAACGCCGGGGTTGATGTCGGCCACGAGCGTGATGGTGCGCGGCGCGCCACCGGCCTTGAACAACTCGGTGCCGTCGGTGGTCGTCGTCGCCACGAAGAACGCGAAGCCATTCAGCGACCGCAGCCCGTGCGGTCGCGAACTGGCCGGCCCGATCTCGAGGTCGGCCACGAGTTGCGTCCCCGCCGCGGAGCCGTCGGTCACCCAGACCTCGCGCCCACGCACCCCGTCATCCGCGGTGAAGTAGATGGAGTCGCCGACGCGCACCATCTCCTGCGGATCCGAGCCCACCGCCCCCGGCAAGAGGTCGAGGAACAACCTGGTGCCGGCGACCGTGCCGTCGGTGCGCCATAGCTCCCGGCCGACGACGCCGTCGTTAGCGGTAAAGAAGGCGGTCCCGACGTAGTCGCAGAATGAAGTCGGGTTTGAGTTCGCGGCGCCGAGATTGATGTCGCGCACCAGCGCCTGCGCGAGCGCCGCGGTGGCGAGGAACGGGATGAACAGTGAGACGGGCAGCAGTGATTTCATGGCGAGAGGGCGGTTCGAGACCCGCCGGAGAGACCGCAACCACCGCAAGCGACGTGCGCGAGAGTGCAATAGGGAACAATCCTAGTGTTGTATCCCGAGATTGCACGGCGCTCGGCCGCGCCGACCGCGTGGCGCAGCTCGCCAAGCGCTGCTGGAGCTCCACGCAAACTGCGATGCGGCAGTAGCTTGCGATCCCGATCCCGATACAACGCGCCGATCTCTGGTCGTTGCTCGTGCCGCCGCCCCTCATCGACATCGCCGCCAACCTCACCGCGCCCGCGTTCCACGCCGACCTCGCCCCGGTGCTGGCGCGGGCGCGCGCCGCGTCGGTGGTGGCGATGATCGTCGCCGGTTCGACGGTGGCCGACAGCGCCCGCGCCCTCGAGCTGTGTCGCGCCCACCCCGATCTGCTGTGGTGCACCGCCGGCGTGCACCCACACCACGCCGCGACCTGCGACGAGCACAGCATCGCGACCCTGCGCCGCCTCGCGCAAGACGACCGCGTGGTCGCGATCGGCGAGTGCGGCCTCGATTTTTTTCGCGACCTCAGCCCGCGCCCCGTGCAAGAACACTGGTTCGCGGCGCAGATGCAGCTCGCCTGCGACCTCGGCTTGCCGCTCTACATGCACGAGCGCGACGCGCACACGCGCTTCTTGGCCCGAGTGAAGGAGCACCGCGCGCGCTTGTCGCGTGGCGTCGTGCACTGCTTCACCGGCGACGCCGCCGCCGCGCGCGCGTATCTCGACCTCGACCTGCACCTCGGCATCACCGGCTGGATCTGCGACGAACGCCGCGGGGTGCATCTGCAAGAGATCGTCAAGTTCATCCCCACCGAGCGCCTGATGCTCGAGACCGACGCGCCGTATCTCATCCCACGCACGATGCTCCCCAAGCCCAAGTCAGGCCGGAACGAGCCCGCGTTCCTGCCGTGGGTGTTGGACATGGTGGCGCGGTGTCGCGGCGAGAGCGAGGCGACGGTGGCGGCAAACGCAACGCGAGTGGCGCAGGAGTTCTTCGGGATCGTGCCGGGCGGAGTGAGCGCGACGTAGCGGTCGGCGCTGCTCGCCGCACCAACTGCGGCACGCGTCGCTAGCGACGACGCAGACTTGCAGGTTTGTCGATGCGCAGCGCCTGCGGCAGGCGCACAAGCGCTTGCATCCACGCGGCTCCTAGACACACCTTGGCCGCTGGGAACCTCGCGCGGTCCGCACGCGCGCGACGCCTGCCGGAACCCTGGCTGGGTCTTCGTTCCGTCTTCACACGTCTGCCTAGCGTGCGTGCCGTTGCAAAGGAGTTCATCCCTTTGCGCTTCGCAACCCCTCTCTCCCCTCATTGGAGGCATTCGTGTTCTCACGACTTCACACCACAGCAGCACTTGGCCTCGTAGTGGCCGTCACGGCTGGCGTCAGCCAAGCGCAGATCTTGGTCAACGCCGACATCGCCGTGTCGACGACCTGGACGGCGAGCAACGTCTACAACCTGCAACGGCAGATCTACGTTCTGCCCGGCGCGACCTTGACGATCCAAGCCGGCACCGTGGTCGCTAGCACCACGAACATCGGCGGCAGTCTCGCGGTGGCACGCGGCGCGCAGATCGTCGTGCAAGGCACCGCGAAGAATCCGGTGATCTTCACGTCGGAGGCGGACCGCGCCACTTGGACCGGCGGCAACCCCAGGACCGGCGCATGGCGTGAAGCTGCCAACGAGTGGGGCAACATCACCATCATGGGACGCGGCTACATCTCGTCCTGCATCGCCGGCAACACCCCCGCGCCGAGCGCGACCAATGTGCACCCGATGGAGGGGCTGGTCGCGGCGGCGCCGAACGACCCCAACGTGCTCTACGGCGGCGGCAACGACGACGATGACAGCGGCTCGCTCAGCTATTTGTCGCTGCGCTACGGCGGCAAGGTCATCGGCCTCGGCAACGAGCTGAACGGCCTGTCGCTCGGCGGCATCGGCCGCGACAGCGACATCGATCACGTCGAGATCATGAACAACGTCGACGATGGCATTGAGATTTGGGGTGGCACCGTGAACCTCAAGTACCTCAGCATTTGGAACGTCGGCGACGACAGCCTGGACATTGATCAGGGGTGGCGCGGCAAAGCACAGTTTGGCTTGATCGTGCAGGGCTACAGCGTCGACGCGCCGCAGGGCTCCGGCGTTGGTGACAACTGCATCGAGACCGACGGCGCCGAGGGTTCCGACTATCAGCCGGTGACCACCGGCACGATCTACAACATGACCGTGATCGGCCAGCCGGTCGCCGGCGACCATGCCACGGCCTGGCGCGACAACTGCCGCATGCAGTACCGCAACTCCATCTTCATGGACCTCGGCGAGCGCGTCCTCGGCTTTGACAACAGCGGCGATCACAGTTGTGGCCTGCTCGGCTATGGCGCAAACACGACTCTTTCATGGGCCGCCACGTGGACCACGCCGTACACGGCGTTCTCCGCGGTGAACGCGCCGGCTAACCCGGCTGCCTTCTATCGCGCACAGAGCTCGGGCAACCTCAACCAGATCACCGACAGCGTGTTCTACAACAACCTGTTCGCCACGGCCTACACCGAGGCGGTCGCGCGCGGTGTGTTCGCCGCCGCCAACAACAACGTGCGCGAGCCGGCCAACTCGCCGATCCGCTCGATCACACGCGCTCCGTCGGCCATCAAAGGCGGCTTGGCGCTCGTTCGCGTCACCGGGCTCGATCCACGCCCAGCCAACGACGCGCTGAGCAGTGTCGGCTTCGCGCCGAACGACGGTTTCTTTTCCGGCGCCAAGTACCGCGGTGCGTTCACCCCAGGCATTCTTTGGACCACCGGATGGACGGCGTCGGAAGCGTTTGGCTTCACGCCGGCGGAGCCGTGGACCGATCTCGGCAAGTCGCTGGCCGGAACCAACGGCGCCCCTGAGCTGAGCGGTATCGGCACCTTGGCTGCGGGTTCCCTGACAACGCTGACTTTGCGCAACGGCGCGCCGAACACTCCGTCGGTGTTCGTGGCGGGCGGTTCGCGCATTGATCTGCCCTTCCTTGGCGGTGTGCTGGTGCCGGCACCCGACCTGTTGTTTCAGATCAACACCGATGCGACAGGCGGAGCCGCGATCAGCTTCAACTACCCGGCGGTACCGTCTGGCTCGTCGCTCTACTTCCAGCAATGGGTGTTCGACGTCGGCGCGCCGCAGCTCTTTGCGGTGTCGAACGCGGTGGCAGCAACCAAGCCCTGATGCCGTCTGTGGCTGAACCGTGAGTCTGGTGGCGCGCGGCCCGCCCGTTCGGGTGGGCGCGCGCGCTTCCGCGAGTCGACCTGTGCACTCAAGTCAACAAATGTCACGCCTGCGCGCCATGGCCTTGGCCGCGGGTGCTCTTCTCCTTCCTGCTGCTTGTTCCGAGTCGGCAGCCAGCGGTCCAGCCGCGGGGACCGCATCGGTGCCACGAGCGCGCGTCACCCGTGCGGCACTGAGCCTGGACGGACCACTGTCCACCGCGCAACGCGAGTTGCTGGATGTTGCCTTCCGCGCCGCGTCGGCACTGCCTGTCGATCCGCACCTCAAGACGCGATCACGCTTGCAGGAAGCGGTGGTCGCTGCTGCGCTGCGGCTGCAGCAACCGGTGCTGGCGCGTTCCTACGCGCAAGGCATCGGCAACTGGCGGCGCGGAGCGTGCGCCGCCGACCTCGCCTGCTACTACGCGACGCACGACAGGCCCGACGACACCTTGCTGCACCTGGAAGAGGCGCAGCGGATCGCCGACACCACCGAGCTCGAGGGCGACGTGCAGGCGTGGCGGCGCGATCGCATTCGGGCCAAGATTGCAGCGACCCACCTGCTGCTCGGCCACGACGAAACCGCGCGCCTGATGGCCAACGGAGTTGGCGACTCGGAGACCGGTCATGTCGAGACGGTGAAGGCGCGCACCATGGCCGAGGATCGTGTCGGCGACTATCTGGTTCACCTCGACCAGCAGTTCGAGCGCGGCAACCTGGAGCAAGCCCGCGCTGGTCTGGACGCGTGCACACATCTTTTCGATCGCTTCTACAGCAACGTCGAGCGACGCGAACAGACCGAGGCGCGGGTGCGTAGCGCCTATCCCAAGCTGCCACCGCAGATCCGACTCGAACTCCTGCAACGCCTCGTCGTGTCGGCGCTCGATCATGCAGACCACAGCAAGGCATTGGCGTTGGTTAGCGAAGCCCAGGAGCTCGTCGACAAGTCCCGCTGGCTCTTGGAGGACCATGTGCGGTGGTTGGCGCAACTCGCCGCGTTGCGTGATCGCGCTGGCGCCCACGCACAAGCGCAGCACCAGATCGGCGTCGCGTTGGCGATGTTCGACCGCGGTCGCGACCAGATCATGAACATCGAGCGCGCCGACGTCTTGCGCGCGGTCGCGGAGGCGACTTGGTCGATGCGCGACCCGGCGGCCGCGCTCGCCGTGTATCAGCGTGCGCTCGAAGCAGGCGTCGAGAACCCCAACTCGCGCCCGCGCGCCGAAGACCTGTCGGCGACCTGTTTGTCGCTGGCGTTGAACGACGTCGCAGCGAACGGGGCCCTGCGAGCACGCATCACCGACATCCTCAACGGCTTGGGTCACCCTTGGTGACGCGCTTTCTTGCGGGAGTGGTGGCCTCCGCGCTGACTGTTGGACTCGCGGGTCAACAAGTGGGATCGATTCGCGGTACGGTTCAGGACGACGATTTCGCGACGCCGTTGGCGGCGGCACAAGTAGTCGCGGTGGAGATCGGGCTGCGTGCCCTGACCAACGATCAGGGCAACTATGTCCTGCGCCAGATTCCACCGGGCAGATACACCCTGGCCTTCACCAAGGACGGCTATCTGCGGCAGGTCAAGGCCGACGTCGAAGTGCGCGCGAGCGAGCTGACCGAGGTCAATGCGTCGCTGACTGGCGACTTGACCGACATGGACGACTTCGTGGTCGAGGACAACTTGCGACTCTCCACCGGCACCGAGAGCGCGCTGCTCGCTTTGCGCTTCGCGAGCCCGGCGTTGATGGACTCGGTCAGCGCCGATCTCATGAGTCGAGCCGGCGTGAGCGATGCGGCTGCTGCGCTGCGCCTGGTGGCCGGTGCCTCGGTGCAGGATGGCAAGTCGGCGGTCATCCGCGGCCTGCCGGATCGCTACGTCAGCTCGCAGATGAACGGCATTCGTTTGCCAACCGCCGACGAGGACAAGCGCGCGGTTGAGCTGGATCAGTTCCCGGCGGCGGTGATCGAGAGCATCCAGGTCACCAAGACCTTCTTGCCCGACCAACAGGGCGACGCCTCGGGCGGTGCTGTCAACCTGCGTCTCAAGGGCGTGCCCGACGAGCCGTTCTTCTTCGAGTTCAGGACGCAGGTCAGCAACAACACACAGGTGGCCGGCAAGGGACAGTTCCTACGCTACGACGGCGGCGGCGTGCATTTTTGGGGGCGGGATGGTGGCGACCGCGACGTGCAGTCCAATTTCAGTGAGAGTTGGAACGGGGCGGTGGGCGTGTCGCGTGGCGAGGCACCGCTCGATGCCAAGTGGTCGATCTCCGCCGGCGGCAAGCACGTGCTCGACAGCGGCGCACGCATCGGCGGCTTGGTGAGCTTCTTTCACGAGCGCGACAGCGGTTTCTACGACAACGGGGTCGACAACTCTTATTGGGTGGAGGTGCCTGGCGGCGCGATGACGCCCAAGACTTCGCAGGGCAGCGTTGGTCAAGGCGACTTCAAGACTTCGTTCTTCGACATCACGCAGGGTAAACAATCTGTGCAATGGGGAAGCCTGAGCACGATTGGCTTCGAGAGCGACAACCACACCCTGAGCTTGACCCACCTTTACACGCGTACTGCGGAGGACACCGCCACCCTGGCCGAGGATACGCGCGGCAAGAGCTACTTCTTCCCCGGCTACGACCCCAAAGACCAGCGAACACCGGGACACGACACACCGCTGGCGGCTCCCTATCTGCGCTTGGAAACGCTGGAGTACAGCGAGCGCACCACGGAAACCTTGCAGCTCGGCGGCGCCCACCGTTTCGAAATCGACGACTTCCTGTTATTTCGCCAACCAGAGCTGGATTGGACCCTGGCCAAGAGTGGCGCCAACCTCTTTCAACCAGACAAGCGGCAGTTCGGCTCCGTGTGGTATCCGCGTTACCAGGTGGGAACCATCGTGACTCCGCCGAGGCACGCCGGCTTCAAGCCCGCAGCAAACTTCACTCTTGGCAACCTACAACGGATATGGAAAGACATCGACGAAGACAGCGATCAATACCTGGCCAACCTCAAGCTGCCGTACGACGCCGGCGATGACATAGAAAGCTATCTTAAGTTCGGCTGGTTCGCCGACCATGTCGATCGGCGGTTCAATCAGGACACCTACAGCAATTTCGGCGATAATAGTTCGTTCGAAGGCCCGTTCGAGGAGTTCTGGAGCCACTCGTTCCCATTTGAGGACCATCCGATCACCGCGTCGACCTACGACGTCGACTATCGCGGTAAACAAGATGTATCTGCTTACTATGGCATGCTCGACCTGCCGCTGCGTTCGAACCTAAATCTGATCGGCGGAGTCCGGGTTGAGACTACAGAGATCGGTATCGTCAACGATCCCGAAGCCGATGCGACTTGGTTCCCACCGGGATCCCTAGCGGTCACGCGCCTGAACCCTGGCGACGCTGACGTTGCGTTCAAAGAAGACGATATCTTGCCGTCGGTGAGCCTCATCTACACGCCCGTCGAGTCGGTCACCATCCGCAGTTCGTACAACAAGACGGTGGCGCGGCAGACCTTCAAAGAGCTCACACCGATCCTGCAGCAGGAGTACTTGGGCGGGCCGATATTCATCGGCAACCCAGACTTGCAGCTCAGCTCGCTCAAGAACTACGACGTGCGGATCGACTACACGCCGTACGAGGGTGGCTTGTTCTCGGTGTCTTGGTTCCGCAAAGACGTCCGCGCACCGATCGAGTATGTGCAACGGGTCGCCACCGCCTCCACCTTCGATTTCACCACCGCCGTGAACTATCCGCGCGGTCGCTTGGTCGGCTGGGAGATGGAGACGCGGCAGGATATCGGGCACTTCGTGTCGGTGTTCACCGGACTGTCATTCGGTGCCAATGCGACGATCCTCGCCTCCGAAGTGCTGTTGCCCAAGGATGAAGCCGACGGCTTCGAGACCGCCAACATCAATGCGCCCATGCGCTCGCGCGACATGACGAACGCGCCTGACTCACTCCTCAACCTGAACCTGACCTACGACGTCGAGCGCACTGGAACCCAGGTCTCCCTGTTCTACACCCGGCAAGGGGACACGCTGATCGCCGGGGCCGGGCAATCCGTTGGCAACTACCAGCCAAGTGTCTACGCCGATGACTATGCCACTCTGAATGCCAGCCTGTCGCAGAAGCTGAGCCAGCACGTGAAGGTGCAGTTCGCCGCGAAGAACCTCACCAATCCCGAGATCCGCGAGGTCTATCGTTCGGGCTACATCGACAGCGACGTGACCAAGACGTCTTACACGCAGGGCACCGAGTACTCGGTGACCATCGGCGGCAAGTTCACCTTCTGAGCGGCGGCGCGCCAGGCGCGACGCCGCTCAGGCGAGCCAGCAGAGCTGGCTCGACGCTGAGGCACTCGTCTTGGCGGCCTCGTGGTCGAAGAACGATCCGTCCCATTTTGTTCTTTGGAAGCGGGCGACGCGACAGGCGCGAGGCGGAACGGCCGCTACGAGGACAGGTCACTCCTTTGCCAAACCTTGACACACTCTACATGGGTTGCGGCCTTGAGCTGCGTTGCGCCCTGGCTAGGGTCGGAACGCATGGTCCCGCACCGATTGCTCGTCGTCTTGTTGGTTGTCCTAGGGAGCACTGGCTGTGGTGGCGGCTCGCAGCACCGACCCCGACAGTCCCTGGGCACAACGATCCTGGATAGCGCCGGAGGCATCGTCGTGCTGACTGCCGGCCCGCTGAGCGGGCTGCGCATCGAGATTCCTCCTGGAGCGCTCACGCAACCGACCGTGATCACTGTGTCCGACGAGTTCGCAAGTGCAACGCCGGGCTTTCGCGCCCTGCAGCGCGCGGCGGCAATCGAACCGGCGGACTTGCAGTTTGCGTTGCCGGTGCGGGTGACACTGCCGTTCGACGCCAGTGGCCAGTCGAGCAACGAGATTGTTCCGCTGGCGCGCTTTGCCAATGGCCGCATGCATGAGTGCGCGCCGGTCACCGTCGGCGACGGCGCGCTCACGTTCGAGGTGACGCAGTTTCCGAGGTTGTGGGCGGCCGAGCGGCTGTTCGGTGGCTTCACCACCCTGGCGCACCTGCCGACTGAAGATGGCAACTTCTGGACACTGGACAACGGCACCACGGTGCACATGACCTTCTCGTCGACCGAACCCAACCTGGAGGGCCTCGACGTGTATCGCCTCGGGTTCGAGACATCGGTCGAGACGAACCAGCCGAGCTTTGGCCTCTATCTCATGGTGGCGGAGTCCGGCGCGTTGCTCTTGCGCGGGACCTTCGTCGCGACTGCGAGCGAGAGCTACCAGATCCTGCACGAGGCGGTACCGTTCTTCCCGGCAGCGCTCACCATCGGCCTGCCTATGGTTGCTGTGCACACGTTCGACGAGGCGCGTCCGCTAGGAGGCGTTGGCACCATGTCTGCCGGGATTGCCCGTTCAGAACTGCTGGCGGATTTTCCCGAGAAGGTCGTGACTCCCATGGGTACGTTCACCGATGTGTTCCGCCTACATTGGCGCACCAATTTGGTGTGGGAGCGTGGCGGCGAAACCGAACGCAACATCGCCTTCACCTTTGCGCGCCGCATCGGCCCGGTCGCTGTGGACGACGGCATCAGCGCGGGACGCCTTTCGCGCGGAGCTGTCGGCGGCCGTCCCATCCGCCGACCGAGCTGACCTGCGATATTCGTCTTGCGTGTGTGAACACTCGCCCGCAAAGCTCTCTCGATCTTGGCGCAGTCTTCATCGATCGAGCTAGATTCTCGTCGTCGTGAAGGCGGGCGCCGCCCTGCCTCGCGCGCCTGGCAATAACTCGATACCCGCTGTGGCCCGCCCAACTCTCAAATCAGCAGCTCTCTGCCTCGCTGTTTCGCTCGCGCCTTGCACAGCGCAGACCGCCATGGGCGCGACGAGCGGCGCAGGCGGAAGCGCACCGGTGGAGGCCAATTCCGCGAGTCGCGCCAGCGAGAGGCCTAGCCTCGAAGGCACCAGGCTGACGCTGGAGAAGTGGATCCAGACGCAGAGCTTGATCGGCAAGGAGCGCAGCGACTGGAATCAGGGCAAGGACATCCTGAGCGGACGGGTCGAGCTGGGGAAGAAGGAGGTCACGACGCTGACCGAGAAGATCAAGTCCGCCGAGGCGGCTGCCGCCAAGGGCGCCGACAAGCGTACGGCCTTGCTTGCCGAGAACGAGCAGCTCAAGGCGACCATCCTGCAAGTGACCACGAGTGTGGCGCGGCTCGAAGGTGAAGTTCTCCGTCTGTTCAAGCTGCTCCCAGACCCGGTGCGGGCCAGGGTTCAGCCTTTGCTTCAACGCATTCCGGACGATTCCGCGAACACCAAGGTTTCCACGTCGGAGAGGTTTCAGAACGTGGTCGGCATCCTCAGCGCCGTCGGCAAGGCCAACCAGGAGATCAATGTGGTGTATGAGGTGCGCAAGCTGGCCGATGGCAAACCGGCCGAGGTCAAGACGATGTATGTGGGTTTGGCGCAGGCCTACTATGTCAGCGGCAACGGGGAGGCAGGGATCGGCCGCCCGAGCGAAGACGGGTGGAGATGGGAGCCGGCCAAGCAAGTCGCCCCCGACATCCTGCGCGCCTTGGAAGTGATCCAACTCAAACACAGTCCGGTCTTCGTGCCCCTCCCAGTCAAGCTGCAATGACGACTTCTCGCGCATTCCTCAGCATTCTCGCACTGGCGGTGCCACCCGCATCACAAGCGCCCGCGGCCAGCGAATCCTTGACACGCGTTGCGCGGTTCGCCGAGCAGCAACTTGCCAAGGGCGTGCAGGATCTCGGCAAGCTGCGCGATCTGATCGCAGCGGAACGTATCCCTCTCGCCAGCGAGCTCTCGGCTTTGGAGGAAGCGTTACCGCAGTTGCGCCGTGACCACGACAGGGTGACGCGGACGGTCGACAGCGGCGACTTAGAGGTGAGCAATATCAAGTTGGAGATGAAAGCTCGACAGGACGAGATCACTTACATCGGCAGTCTGCTGGACGACTACGTACGCGCGTTCGAGTCGAGGGTGAACGTGTGCGAACTGCAATCCTGCGGCGCGGTGATCGAGCGGGCCAAGCAAGCCAGCGAGAATGCGACGCTGCCGGCGGTGGATCGGTTGGCATGCCAAGTCGAAGTCGCCGAGGTGTCGACGAAGCGCCTGTTCGACGTGGTCGGCGGCGCGCGCTTCCCGGGCGTGGGGGTCGACATGCAGGGGCAAGTGACCGATGGCCACTTCACTGTGGTGGGACCGGTCGCGATCTTCGCCGCCGATGGCAACGGCGCGGCTGGACTGGTGGTGCCACAGGCTGGGTCACCCAATCCCTTGATCCGTCCGCTGGAGGGAGATGCGCAAGCCGGGCTCACAGCATTGGCGCAGACCGGGGAGGGCCACCTGCCGCTCGATCCCTCGCTGGGCGGCGCGCTCAAGGCGCTGGTGCAGAAGTTCAACATCGTGCACGTCTTCGAAAAGGGCGGGCCGATCATGTGGCCGCTTCTGGTCTCCTCCGTGCTGGCGTTGATCGTGGTCATCGAGCGCCTCTTGTTCCTGATGCTCGAGAAGTGGCGGCGCGACCCAGCTGCCATGCAGGCCTTCTTCGCCGCGGTTACGAAGAAAGACATCGCCGGCGCCATCCAGATTGGCCGGATGTCGAAGTACTACGTCGTCCGCGCCCTTGGCTATGCGCTCGGCCATCGCGAAGGCTCCCTGGCCAATGCTCTGGTGTACTCGCAAGCACAGGAGCTGAAGCGCTTCCAACGCGGCATTCCGGTCCTGGACACCGTCATCACACTGGCGCCGCTGCTCGGCCTCCTGGGCACGGTCACGGGCATGATGGGGTCCTTCTCCATCATCGGCGGCGATCTCGGTTCGCCCGGCGCGATCACCGGCGGCATCGCTGAAGCACTGATCGCCACCGCGTTTGGCCTCGGCATCGCCATCACCGCGCTGCTGCCGTTCAACTTCCTCAACGCGCGCGTCGAGCAGGCGCGCCACGAGATCGAGTCCGCGGCGACGCAGCTCGAGCTCCTGGTTCAGACACAGGACAGAGTGCACTCCGGAGCGCCGTTGGCCAGCGTGCTGCCGCGGACCGGGGATGAGCCACAGAAGGAGCGTCAACTGCAGCGGCGCCGCGCGAGTCTGCTGCAACAACTCGAGGAGCTACGGCAAGAAGAGGCTGACCATGATCGCCTGCGGCACGGGCTGGTCGACGGCCGGAGCAGCGTGCGCGCTGCCGTCGAAGCTCACGGGGAGGTGTGAGCCATGCATACCGCCCCAGCAGGCACCGGCAAGCGCGCACGGATCGAGATCATTCCGCTCATCGACATCATCTTCTTCTTGCTGGCGACCTTCATCATGGTGTCGTTGTCGATGACCAAGAACCAAGGCGTGCAGGTTGCCTTGCCCAGCGCGGGCACCGCGGCCTCGCTCGGCGACCAGCAGGAGATGGAGAAAGCGCTCACCCTGAGTGTCACGGACAAGGGCGAGGTCTTCTTCAACAAGGAGAAGATCGCGATGGCGCAGTTGCCGATGCGACTCCAGTCCTTCAAGTCCACCGCCAAGGACGCCAGGGTCATCATCAACAGTGACTCAGCGGCCAACTTCAAACACGTCGTCGCGGTGCTCGACGAGGTGCGGCGGATCGGTATCGCCAAGGTCGGGATCAACACGGACAAGAAATGAGGCTCGGCTACCTGTTGGGTGTCGTCGGCGCGGTGGGTCTGCACGTCTTCATGCTGCTGTTCGGCGGTGCGTTCTTCAGCGGCGGCGCCGCCGAGGGATCGTTCACCGAGGTCGACCTGCTGAGCGCTGAGGATCCGGGCAGGAAGGAAGAGAAGAAGGATCCGGAGCCCAGCGAGCCGATCGAGGAACAGGAGCCGCCGCCAGACGCGACCGAGATCCTGAAAAGCCTCGAGTCACCCACCAATGAGGAACCTCCGGCACTCGATGCCCTCAGCCTCCGATCGATCGAAGCAGCACTCGATGGTGAGGTGGGGAGCGGCGCCTTCGCGCAAGCGATGAGCCTCGCGAGCGGCGGTCAGCTTGGTGGCACCGGCAAGGGCGGCGTTGACGACCAGTTCGCCGGCGCCTTTAGCATGGCCGAGACCGACCAGAAACCGCGGGCGCTGTTCCAAACGCAGCCAATGTATCCCGCGGAGCTTCGCGGCAAGAAGCTCGAAGGCGTGGTCAGCGTGCTGTTCGTCGTCGATACCAGCGGCAAGGTGACGAACGCTCGGGCTGACAAATCCAGCCACACCGCCTTCGAGAGCCCCGCCCTTGCCGCGGTGAAGAAATGGCGCTTCGAGCCCGCTATGCGCGGTGGCCAACGGGTCCCCTGCAAGATGCGAGTGTCGCTGCGTTTTCCCCCTAGTTGATCCCCGCCATGCATCATCACCGACTTCGCTTGCCCGGCGCGCCGTGGTTGCGCCACGTCAGCCTGTACGCTGCCGCTCTGCTGGCGCCGCTGTGCGCACAGCGCCCAGATGCCGACGCCGGATCCCCCGACCTGCACGCGCTCTGGAATGACCCCACATTCCAGAAGCAGTTCATCGGCACTTACGGCATCAATGCCGAGATCGAGCCGCGCGTCAGCGCCGACGAAGTGAAGATCCTGGAGAAGGTGCGTCCGCTCCTCGCCGAAGACAACCTGGCGGGAGCGCAAGCCATGCTCGAGCGCCACATTCGCCCAGAGAGCTCAGCGATCCTCGACTTCAACCTGGGCAACATCAAGTATCAGCAAGAGCGCATGGCGGAAGCGCTGGCCAGCTATCAGAACGCCGTTGCCAAGTTCCCCAGCTTCCGTCGCGCCTATCGCAATGTCGGCCTGATCCAAGCGCGCAACGGCGAGTATGACGCGGCAATCAAGGCGTTCACGCGCATGATCGAGCTGGGCGGTGGCGATGCGTTCTCGTATGGACTGCTTGGCGTCGCCTACGCGTTCAAGCAGGATTATCAGGCGGCTGAGGCGGCGTATCGCAATGCGCTCTTGCTGCAACCGGACAGCACGGAATGGCGGCTCGGACTGACGCGTTGTGTCTACAAGCAGCAGAAGTTCGCCGACGCCGCGTCACTCCTCGACACGCTGATTGAGCAGTATCCAGACAAGACCGACTTCTGGTTGCTCCAGGCGCACACCTATCTGGGTATGAAGCTGCCGCTGAAGGCGGCCGAGAACTTGGAGGCGCTGCACTTGCTTGGCAAGTCAACAGCCGACAGTCTGAACCTGCTGGGTGAGATCTACGTCAGCGAGAGCCTGATGGATCTCGCTGCGAGTGCGTATGTGCGCGCCATCGAAGTCGACGCCAACCAGCCGCCGGCACGCGCGCTGCGTGCGGTCGAGGCCATGGCAGCGCGGGGAGCAGTGGCGCCGGCCAAGGATCTGGCACAGAACACGCGCCGGTTGCTTGCGGCCCGGATGCAGGACGCGGACCGCCGCAAGCTGCTGAGGTTGGAGGCACGGCTCAGCCTGAACGACAGCGGCAGCAACGTGGAGACCGCACGCGTGCTGGAAGAGTTGGTGCAAGCCGATCCGCTGGATGGCGAAGCGCTCATGCTGCTGGGCCAGCACTATGCCGTGCACGGTGAGCCGGATCGGGCGATCCTGTGCTACGAGCGCGCTGCCGGAATCGATGCCCACGAGGTCAACGCCCGGGTGCGCCACGGCCAGATCCTGGTCGGCATGAACCGCTTTGGTGAGGCGGTGCCGTTGCTGCGGCGCGCGCAAGAGGTGAAGCCGCGCGACGACATCGCGCGCTACCTCGAGCAGGTCGAGCGCCTGGCCAAGAGCCGGCGCTGATCCTCCTCGGCTAGGAGTCCGCGTCGACCCTCCGCTCCTCCGAGGCTCACGTCTCCGACGATCCTGCGCAGCGTCGCAAGACCAGCGCCCCGTGTTCACCATGGACGTGACCGGCCCATCGCGGCAACCCCACGTTGCGGTTGCGCGACGTGATGCTCGCCGTCGCCCGGCGCCGCTATCCTGGTCGCGCCATGCGCGCCGTCCGTTCGTTGTCGCTCTCGTATTCGCTGTGCCTCGCCGTCGCAGCGCATGGAGGGCACGCCGTGCTCGGTGGTCACGCGCCTCGTCCAGAAGGCCGAGCGGAACGCGAAGGACGCGATCACGGTCGACACCCAACGCCCCGTCAACGTGACGTTGAACACGGCTGAGCCGGCCCCGGAAGTGGAGTCAACCGGCGTGCGCCGGTTCACCGGCACGCTCGCCTCGCAGGGGCGGCACATCGAAGTGTCGGTCGAGTGGAACGGAACGTCGACGCACGCGACCTTCGGGCTCGACGCGGACGCTGACGGCAAGCTCGCACCTGCCGAGCTGCGAGAAGCCGCAGTCCGCAAGGGCCAGGCGAGCCCCGATGCGGCGCCGCCGAACCAGCCACGACTGCAACTCGACCTGCCGCTGGTCGGCGACCTCGCCGGTCGCAGCTACGGCATGCAGGTGCGTCGCTACGAGGATGGCGTGTGGCGCGCCGAGTTCACTTCCGACGTCGACTATCGGCTTGGCGCCGTCGACCTCGATGGCGCGGCGCACACGCTGCTCGTCATCGACCAGGACGACGATGCCCACTTCGGCACGCCGGGCGACGTGTTCGCGTTCCTGCCGAGCGAGCAGTTCAAGGCCGTGCCCGGCTTTGGCGTCGGACGCGGCTTCACGTTCATGGCAGGCGACGCCGCCATCCTCGGCGAGCAGCGCGCGCGCCTGGTCGAAGTCGACACGCAGGGGGTCGCCAAGCTGGTCGTGGAACCTGCGCACGAGCCGCTGGCCGACGAGCTGCGCCGCCGCCGGGCACGCGCGGTGGCGGCGCACGAGCTGGCGCTGGCCAGCCGTGCGGCCGAGTTCGAGCAGCAGCACGGCGTGCAGCCGACACCTACCGGCGAGGCCAAGATCGACTGGCTGTGGACGCTCGACGCGACCGAACCACTGGCGCGCGCCAAGACTCAGGACCAGCCGCTGTTCCTGCTGTTCGAACACGAGTCCGACGAGCGCTGCGCGCAGATGGACCTCTACACCTTGGACCATCCGCTGGTCGTCGAGGCGGCGCGCGGCTTTCTGTGCGCCCGCGTGGCCATCGACCTCGACCTGGCGCAGACCTTCCGGCGCTTCGACGTTCGGCTCGGTCCGGCCTACGTGTTCTGCGCGCCTGATGGCCGACCGCTCTTGTTCCCCGATCGGCGCACCGGCAAGCCGGTGCAGATGACCAAAGGCTTCAAGTCGCCAACCGAGATGGCGGCCCTGCTCACCGACTGTGCCGACCGACTGACGCACAGTCGATTCGACCCGTCACCGAACGATCGTCGGTGACGGGCGAACGTCCGTCTTGGATCACTGATCGAGCGGCAGGCCGGCGCTGAGGGATTCGGTGGGGTCGGTTCACTGCCGGCCCATTATGGCGGCCGCGAGTCCACTGGCTGCGTAGGCTCTTGCACCAAGGTCCTCCGCATGCCGGTCCAACACGTTGCCGCGCCGGCAGACTGAAGTGCGCGTGAGTTCGAGCGGCGAGAAACCAGGCGGCAGGAGACGGCGAGGGTGGGGATCCTGCGGTCGCGTGGGTTGGAGGAGTGTCGATCGTCCCAGCTCAGTCACCTACGACGAGTCGGCACGCGTTGGTCAACGCGAGTCCGAACACGGGACCCTGCGGGTCCGCAACGAAGGCTTGCGAGTAAAGCAACGCTCCGCGCAATGACGGCAGCAGGGGAATCGGGACCCTCACGCTCGCCGATCCCATCACGTTGCTGAGCTGGAGCAGTGACACGATGGGGCTCTGCAGATACAGCGTGCAGCCCCCGCCCAGGGGGAGCGACTCGACTACGAGCCCTGGCAACGGGGACATCCAGCCGCCGGCGTGGAAGAAGGTGGGTGGCCAAATCCTTCGCGGTCAGCTTGACCTGAAATGAGCTTCCGCACGCCAGCAGGGCACAGGAAGCACGAGACTGCCAAGCGCGTTGGCAACCTGCCGCGTTTGCCGTCCCTGACCGACGGTCGGTCGCGCCACAACGACCGAGTTCGCGCGGCGAGATTGCGAACTGGGGATGCGTGCGGCATGCGAGGATGCACCGCATGGTCAGCTCCTGGATCGGCCTCCTGTTCGCGTTCCTGTTCGGACTCAGCGTGCCGTTGCCGTTGGGGATCCCGCCCCGTCCCGAAGACCCGACCCTGATACGGGCCGTGCCGCGCGACGTCCTGGCCGCCGCGCAGTGGTTCGGCTTGGCGTCGGCGGATCCGCGCAGCACCAACGCTGCCGAGCGTTTTGCCGCTCACGACGAGGTGCGGCAGATGTTCGCCGAGCTCGACCGCGCCGCGCTGCAGTGGTGCATGGCGAAGGAACCGCACGCCAAGGACTTCCCGCTCGGACCGTTGCAAGCGGCGGGGTTGCTGCGCGTGGTGCTGACCAATCCAGGCATCGCCTTCGTGGCGGGCTACGACGATGCAGTTGGCTGGGCGTCGCTGCGTGCAGGCTTGATCTTGCGCCTGAACCGGATCGAAGGCGCGGACCCCGCGCGCCGCTTGTTCGACACGTTGAAGGCGGCGCAAGCGCGGCTCGGCAAGAGCACCGGCAACGGCCCGGCGCCCGAGGTTCCCCTGGGCTCGGCGGTCGCGCTGGTGTTCGCGCTGCCGAACCTGCCGCGCGTCGTGGTGGGCTTGCGCGGCGACCACGTGTTCTTGGCGCTCGGCGATGGCGTTGCGGAGAGCGTGGTGCAGGGACTGGAGCGTCACGATGGGTTGGGCGCGCAGCCGGAGTTCGTCGCGCTGCACGCGCAGGTGCGCACGGAGCGCCCCCTGCTGCGCGTCTTTGCCAGGGTGCCTGAGCTGATCAAGCTCGGCTTCGACAAGCTGGTCGAGCAGGAACGCGCCACGATGTCGTCTCTGGGGATCGACGGCCTGCAACAGCTGCTGTTGGAGAACGGCTTGGAGGGCGACGGCCTGCGTTGCCGCGCCTTCATCGCTGTGCAAGGTGAACCCAGGGGCATCGTGCAGGCCCTTGGTGGCACGCCGCTCAGCGCCGAAGACCTGGCGCCGATCCCTGCCGATGCCTCGCTCGCTCTGGCGGCACGTCTCCAACCGTCGGCGCTGCTGGACCTCTTGCAGGCGCTGCTGGGCGAGGGCGATGCGCCTTTCCTCTTCGCGAGGTACGCGGCACCTGCGGTGACGGACCGCGCGAGTGAGGAGCTGTTCAAGGCGCTGCGGGCCGATCTAGTGGCCGGGCTGAGCGACGTCCTCACGGTCTGGAACTCACCGGGCCAAGGCGGGCTCTGGTTCACCGGTGCGACCTTGGCCGTGCCCGTACGAGACAAGCCCAGCGCGCAGCGCGCGCTCGACCGCGTGCTCGCCCTGCTCCGCGCGCGCATCCCGGCCAAGTCGTCCTCGCGCCCAGATCCAGAGCTCGCGGAGCGTCTGGCGCTCGCGGCGCAACAACTCAACGCACTCCAGGACGCCGTCGCGACGCAGCACGCGGCGCAGGACGGCAAGGTCATCAGCTTCGAAGACCTGGATTGGGACGCGCTTGGCAACCTCGAGGTGACGCGCGCGGAAGGGAAGCCACCCCACGATCCATGGGGTCGGGCGTACCGGTTGGTGGCGCGGGACGGACAGCCGGCGGCGGTGACGAGCGACGGGGCAGACGGCCGCGCCGGTACCGAGGACGACGTACGCAGCGACAACGTTTGGCAGCGACAGCAGGCCGCGCTTGCACGCAGCACGACGCTGGAGCAGACCGCACTGGGGACCTGCACGATCCACTACCTGAACCCGCGCGGTTATGAACCCTTCGCGCCGGCGTGGTCCCTCACCGACACGCACCTCATGGTGAGCCTCAACCTTTCCGTGCTCAAAGCGGCCCTCCACCATCTGCACGCGCACGAGCCTGGCATGCACACCGTGTCCGCGGTGACCGACGGCTTAGGTGGCTCCATGGTCCTCGTCCAGAACACCCGCGGTGAGTTCCCCCTCGTCTACGCCGTCGGCACCGTCGCTGCTGGTTTCCTGTGTCGCAGCATGCAAGAAGATGGCTTCGACTTGACCGTGGACGCCTTGCCGTCCGCCGTGGCCTTCCGCGAAGTGCTCGGCCACGAGACGTTGAGTCTGCGACCTGTCCCGGGCGGACTCGTGATCGAACGTCGCGGCCGCCTGCCGAACCTGCTGGGGGTCCTGCCGCTGCTGCCGCTGCCGTTCTTCTTCGCCGGGTTTTGAGCAGCGGCGCGCCCGGGGCGCGACGCTGCTCAACGACCCAGGGGAGCTGGGTCGACGTTGAGCAGACTGCGGCGGACCCTGTCGTGAACGTCTTGCTGACAAGCCTTTCGCTCTCATCGGAGTCAACAGCGACGAGGACAAGAACACGCTCAAGCCTCGTCTCGCGGAGGAGAACATCTCCTGGCGCAGCTTCTGGAACGGTCCCAAGGGCACCTCAGGCCCCATCTCGGCCAAGTGGAACGTCGGTGGCTGGCCGACCATCTACATCATCGACGCCAAGGGCGTGATCCGCGACAAGAACAAGCGCGGCGAAGAGATGGACAAGGTCGTCGACGAGCTGCTCGTCGAGATGGGCAAGGACAAGGGCAGCGAGAAGAAGCCCGAGAAGTCCGGGGATTGAGGGAGGAGCGCTGATCCGGTGTTTCGGCACTGGGTCGGCGCGCCGCCCTACCGCCCCTTGTCCGGCTGCGTCGCGTCCCGCTCGGTGCGCGCCGCGCGCAAGCGCTCTTGCACCCGCGCCACGATCTTCTCCTTCACTTGGCGCAGGCGCTCGGGCCACACGAAGCTCGGCGCCTTGCTCGGGTCGTCCTCTCGCTGTGCACGCGGAAGCCCGCGCGCAGCAGATGCTCGACGAAACCCGACAGCGTCTCGCCGAGTGAAGCCGCACGCGCCTCGACCGCACGCATCAGGCCGAGGTGCCTGCGTCCGGGCGCTGCGAGTTCGCGCTCGCGGGCGACCGCTTACGCGCCCGGCCGTCAGTTGCCGAGCACGATCCGGCGGCCCTTGGTGAAGGCCATGCCGAGTGCGGACCCGCCTGGATCGACGATGAACGCCTGCCCGTACAGCGTCAGCCCGCGCAGTCGCGGCGCGAACGGCAGGCCGACCGAGACCGACGCGAATCCGCCGCCATTCGTCACGGCGGCGAGCCACACAAGGGGATCGCCGACGTAGAGCGTGCAGCCACCGCCGACGGCCACGTTGCGCGCGGCGGACGAGAGCGCGAAGGCACACGGCGCCGCCGGTCGAGCCGAGGACGCGTCGAGCGCGAAGGTCGCGTTGCCGAGGAACGGCTCGCCGCTGGTGAGCACGGGCCGACCGTTGGTCCCCGCGCAGGCATTGCCCACGGGGACTGCTTCTGCGGGCATCGACGGGCGATAGATGCATGTGCCGCTCCAGCTCGGATAGAGCATCTCCTGCCGCGCTCCGTCCCACGCCAGAGGCTGGCGCGGGCCGCCGTACCGCGGTGCAGCGAGGCGAAGCCAGCTCGTGCCGTCCCATTCCCAAGCGTGCGTGCCGGCACCCAGTGTCCCCACGAGCAGCACTCGCTGGCGAACGGGGTCGTACGACATCGCGTTGTCCGTCAACGGTCCAGGATTGCTCGCGACGACACGCAACGACCATCTGCTGCCGTCCCATTCCCAGGTCTCGGTGAGGTCGAAGTGGCTCGTGCCGAATCCCCCGTAGAGGACCAAGCGCCGGCGCGCGGCATCGTATGCCAGGCCATGGTCGTAGCGCTGCGGGCTCGGCGTGCCGGATGGGACCATGATCCAGGTTGTGCCATCCCACTCCCACATCTCCGAATACGACAAGGGCCAGAATCCTCCGTGCAGGACGACGCGCTGGCGAGCGATGTCGAAGACCATTGCATGCCCGTACCGCGGGCTGGGTCTGGCAGCCGGCGTGCGTTGCGTCCAATTCGTACCGTCCCACTCCCAGGTGTCGCCGAGGGCGCCGTACTGGTCCCTGCCGCCGAACAGGACGGTGCGCTGGCGTGCTGCGTCGTACGCCATTGCATGCCCCAGGCGCTGGCCAGGACGCACTGTCGGGCGCACCTCACTCCAACGCTGGCCGTCCCACTCCCAGGTGTCGTTGTCGTACGCCGACGGACCATAGCCTCCGAAGAGCACCATCCGCGCGCGGGCGGCGTCGAACGCCATCGCCCGGCTGTGAGACCCCACCCGGTCGACTCCGGGGTCGAGGCGCGTCCACCCGGTGGTCCGCCACTCCCACGTGTCGGAGAGATCGTTGACGTACACGTTGCCGCACGCGATCACGACTCGTTGGCGTGCGTTGTCGTACACCATCCCGAAGTCTTCGCGCTCCCGAGGTCCGCCCGTCGCGGCACGCTGTGTCCACGCTGCGTTGTTCCATTCCCACACCTGCATCGGTGCGAAGGGGCCTGTGAACACTGCCAGGACCATGAGCTGGCGCGCCGAGTCGAAGACGAGACCACTGTCCCACGCAGGCGGGCCGCTGGCCGCGCGCAGAGTCCATACCGTGCCATCCCATTCCCAGGTGTCCGCGAGCGTGGTGTAGCTGCCGACACGGCCGCCGAACAGGACGGTTCGTCGTCGCACGGGGTCGTACGCCATCGAATGCACGCTGCGTGCGGGGGGTCGCGTGGCGAGACCGAGGTCTCGTTGGCTCCACGTGGTGCCATCCCACTCCCAGGTGTCGTTCCGTGCCGGTCCGCTGAGGCTGCTGATCCCGGCGACGACCACCAAGCGGCGCCGCGCTTCGTCGTACACCATCGCGTGATCCCAGCGTGCGATCGGCGTTATGGTCGGCCGCAGGCGCAGCCACTCGTCCCCGTCCCACTCCCACATGTCGTCGAGCGCGTTGACCCCGTCGTAGCCGCCGAACAAGACGACGCGCTGGCGAAAGGAGTCGTACGCCATCGCTGCCTGGCTGCGCGGCGGCGGACTCGTGATCGGGCGGCGGCTCAGCCACGCGCTGCCGTTCCACTCCCAGGTGTCGCCGAGCGCGCTGCCGCCGCCGACCCCGCCGAACAACACCACGCGGTCACGCGCGGTGTCGTACGCCATCGCGGCCTTGCTCCGCGAATAGAAGCCGCGCACCGGGGTCCAGGTCATGGAGCCCTGGGCCGCGATCGCGGCGACGAACGAGGGGCACGCAGCCAGTGCGAGTCCGAGGCCGGTAGCTATGGACACGAGACGCATGTCGTAGTCGCTTGCGAACCCTGCCGCCGAGCCGGCCCGTCGCGGCGCGTCGCGCCGACGCGAGCCTACCGAGCGCGTGACAACACGGCACCATACCCGACCTTCCGGGGATCGTGGACGTCGCGCCGAGACTTGCCGCGCTGCGAGACGGCGGATGGCGGTCGACAAGGCGCCCCGGAACCGCGCCCGCGTAGCGTCCAAGTCATCGATGACCGGGTTCCGAGCATTGCTCCTCGCCGCCGTCGCGGCGCTGTGCGCCTACGTCCCCATCCAGGGTGCGCCCGGTCCCGGTTCCCTTCGCTTGCTGGTGCGCCAGCTCGACGACGAGGCGCGGCGCGACGCGGCGGCCGTGGGCGGTGCGCTGCGGCCGGTGGCGGAGGACGCGAAGAACCCGTCCTTGCGCATCGCCATCGCCGAGGCACGCGCGAGCCTCGTACCGTACAGCGGCGACCGCGATTGGATGCGGTCGTTCTCACTTCGTCAATGAAGGCAGCCCGAGCGAGAAGGCCGCGTCCTCGCTACGCCGCAGACGCGGAGGTTTCTACAACGCCGCGGGGAAATCACGCGACGCCGCACTTCGTGCGCCCCACGCGGCGGAAAGAAACGCAACGCAATGATCCGCCCACGCAACGGAGCAGTTTGTACCCGCAACGCGACGCTTCGTACATGCGACGCAGCACTTCGTGCACGCAACGCGACGGTTCGAACGCGCGACGCGGCGCTTGCAGCGGCCAACGCGACGCAAGAAACCGCAACGCGACACTGTTCGCAGCCGTCGCGGCACTTCGGAAGCGCAACGCGACGGGTTGCGACGGCCGCGAAGCGCCGCGACGCGCCATTTTGTCATTCGCGCACGCCGCGAAGTGCTTCGTGCACGCAACGCAGCGCCCAGAACAGCGACGAAGAGCAACAGCTCACTCCTTTCCGCCATTCGTCGCGCCGCTCACGTGCGCAACTGCGCAGCACGGCAAGAAGCCTGTGACCGATCCCGACGATCGTCAGTGCACTACGAGGGCGCCCCGGCGTTCGCGCTGACTGGGACGGAACGTCGAGGCACGCGACCTTCGGGCTCGACGCGGACGCTGACGGCAAGCTCGCACCTGCCGAGCGACAAGAAGCTCCCGTGCGCCATGGCCAGACCAGCCCTGGTGCGGAGCCGCCGAACCAGCGACGCCTGCAACTCGACCTTCCCCTGATCGGCGACATCGCCGGGCGCAGCTACGGCTTGCAGGTGCGTCGCTACGAGGATGGCGTCTGGCGCGCCGAGTTCACTTCCGACGTCGACTATCGCCTTGGCGCAGTCGACCTCGGCGGCGCGGCGCACACGCTCCTCGTCATCGACTGGGACGACGACGCCCGCTTCGGCACGCCGGGCGATGTGTACGTTCGGCTCGGTCCGGCCTACGTGTTCTGCGCGCCTGATGGCCGACCGCTCTTGTTCCCCGATCGGCGCACCGGCAAGCCGGTGCAGATGACCAAAGGCTTCAAGTCGCCGACCGAGATGGCGGGTCTGCTCACCGACTGTGCCGACCGACTGACGCACAGTCGATTCGACCCGTCACCGCACGATCGTCGGTGATGGGCGAACGTCCGTCTTGGATCACTGCATCTGGAACGCGGGCACGATGCGCCCACCGAGCGGGGTCGGTTCACGCGCCCACAGGCTCAGGCCGGTGCCCAAGCCGTAGCTGACCGGATCAGTGCCACCCAGCGTGATCTCGATGCCGTTCGACACCTTCACCGGGTCGGTCGGGAACACGTGGTCGTTGAACATGATCACCTGCGCGTAGATGCGGATGCCGTGCAGCGCCGACCAGTTCGGGATCTGCAGGATCGGCGTCACGGTCTGGATCACGTCCGACATGTAGAACACGGTGCCTGGGTTCAGCAGCAGGAAGTCGCGCTCGCCGATGTCGAACTCACCAGGCGCACCGGCAAACAGCATCACGCACTCGGAACGTACGTTGATGCGCACCGGGCAGTCGCGCTCGAGGCCGCCAGCAAGCCGTTGCTGAGGTCGAACGGCGGCAAGGTGCGGTGCGCGTAGGCGAAACCAGTGCCTGGCAGAGTCGCGAAGTTCGGCAACTGGGTGCGCGACACGAGGTCAGTCACTCGAACGGGGCAATCCGTGTGCGGCGAGGACGCGCATCACACACCCTGATCACGTAGCACACCACCGCGGAAAGCACGGTGCTGTCGCGGGTTGCGCAACGGCGCGCCGTATCGTGGGCGCGGCCACGCGTACTTCGCGTGGCCTACTTCGGCGCGCCCGTCACGCCGAGCACGCCGAGACCTGGTCGGGCGTGAAGATCTCGCTGAACAGCCGCCCCACGCCGTCAAACTCACCGTCTGTCCGCGGTAGCGCCACGCACACGGTCTCACCAGCCGCACCGCAATAATCCTGTAACGGCTGGCGGTCGGTCGTTGCGCGCACACACACTCATCGCCCGCACCGCAATGCCCGGCATTGGCAGGCTACGACCCCAACCCCTCTTGAAGAGCTTCAACGTGCGCAACCTGTTCCCTCTACTCCTGCTCGCCGCCGCGCTGCCCGCGCAGAACTGCGGCAACACTTCGACCGGCAAGGTGCCGCTCACCGACCTCGGCAGCAACACGTACCAGGGCTTCCCGGGCGGACTGTACGGCAACGGCAGCAACGTGCGCCCCGCGGCGCACGAAGCCGCGGGGGTCGCGATCGCGGCCGGCCTGCAGCCGCGCGACCAGGCCGGCAACGTCGACGTGCAGAACGGCCGCATCGTGCTGTTGTCGATCGGCATGTCGAACACCACGCAAGAGTTCTCCACTTGGCTGGCGATCAGCAACGCCGACCCGCAGCGCAACGGACGCGTGGTTGTGGTCGACGGCGCGCAGGGTGGCCAAGACGCGGTGACCATCGCCAACCCGAACGCCGCGTTCTGGTCCAACATCGACCAGCGCCTCGCCGCCGCTGGCGTGACCGCGCAGCAGGTGCAAGCCTTGTGGATCAAGGAAGCGATCGCCGGCCCGACCAACGGCTTCCCCGGCGCCGCGACCATGCTGAAGGATCTGTTGGGGCAGATCGTGCGCATCACCAAGCAGCGCTACCCCCACGTCGCGCTCGCCTACTTGTCGAGCCGCATCTACGCCGGCTACGCGACGTCGACGCTCAACCCCGAGCCGTACGCGTACGAGTCCGGCTTCTCGGTGAAGTGGCTCATCGACGACCAAGTCGCGGGCCTCGGCAACCTCAACTACGACGCGTCGCGCGGTGCAGTGGTTGCGCCGTGGCTGTCGTGGGGCCCTTACACATGGGCCGATGGCACGATCCCGCGCGGCGACGGACTCACCTGGGTGTGCAGCGACTACTCGCCCGACGGCACGCATCCTGGGACGACGGGCCGCGCCAAGGTAGCCGGCATGTTGAACGCGCACTTCCGCGGCGACTCGACCACAACGCCGTGGTACCTCGGCGGCACCGGTACGCCGCGCGCGGGGATTCTGCGCTACGGCGCTGGCTGCCCCGGCACCAACGGCGAACTGATCGTGCGCAACCAGACGACGCCCTACCTCGGCAACCCGAACTTCGTGACGCAGATGGGCGGCGCGCGCGTGAACAGCGTGGCCGCTTTGATGCTGAGTGCGGCGCGCGCCAACCTCCACCTCGCCGGGCCGTGCACGCTGCTCGTGGACCCAGCCGCGTCGTTCGTGGCGCTAGCGACCGGCACGGGTGCGCAGGGCCGCGGCCAGTTCGCTTTCGCGATCCCGAATGACCTGACGCTGGCGGGGCAAGCGTTGCCGACACAATGGGTGGTGATCGACCCGCAAGGCACGCCGTGGTCGGGCCTCGGGATCGCACTCACCGACGGCGCGGAATGGCGCTTCGGCGTACAGTGATTTCCCGATGCGTGGCGCCAGGGAGTCGCTGACCAACGCGAGCGGCCCGACGTTCCCATGAACTGTGCGGCCCCCCCCCAACGAGCCCGGACTCAGGCTATGGTGAGTGCATCGTGTAAGGCGAGGACCTCGCCCGAGGTGTCCCGCGCACGTCGTCTCTTTCCGCAACTGGAGTCTCCATGCGTCACGTCTCTTTGCCTGTTCTGATTTCGCTCGGTCTTGCCACCGCGGTGGCAGCCCAGCCCCTCACGATCACCAGCTCCTGCTTGGGTAACGCCGAGTTCCGGCTCACGAGCATCCCTGCCACCTCGACGGCCATCGGCGAGGGCGTACAAGACCTGCGCTGCACCGGCGCCGCCGGCCAGGACCAGCTCTTCGGCAACTGGTGGTGGTACCGCGCGGCCGCCGACACCCGCGAGCACGCGTTCAACAACAGTGCGACCAGCGGCTTCGTCGGTGCGGTGGTTGGCCCTAAGGGCGACAGCGCCGTGCTGCGGTGGGTCAACGTCGACGGCAAGGGCTTCAACGCGGAGCTCACCTACCGCATCTACTCGACGGGCGTCGACAGCGGCGTCCTCAGCGAGTGCCTGATGATCAGCAACCCGTCGACCACGCAGCTCAACCTGACGGTGTTCAACTATGCGGACTTCGACGTCTGCGGCGCAGCCGGCGACAGCTCGGCGATCCTGCCCGCGCCGTCCCCAGGAATCCAGCAAGTCATCACCGACGCGACCTGCACGGTGCGCTGCTTCTTCCTCGGCTGCGGACAGCCGGCCTACCAGACCGGCCCATGGGCCACCATTCGCACGCTGCTGAACAACGCGACCATCGACAACCTCGCGAACATTGGCTCCCCGTTCGGCCCCGGCGACTTCTCGAGCGCCTACCAGTGGCGCATGAGCATTGCCCCGGGTGGCAACGAGACCGTGTACGAAGCCCTGGCCTGCGGCCAGGCGGTTCCGTGCTGCGACCCCGCCACGATCCGACCCTACTGCGTCGCCAAGGCCGGCACGAACGGCCTGCCGCGTTGGGGTGACAACCCGCTGTTTGTCTGCGGCCAGACCGAGCTCAAGGTCCTCAACGGCCTGACCGGTTCCTCGCCGATCGTGTTCGTCGGCGCTGCGCCGGTCTGCATTCCCGTGCCGCCATTCGGCACGCTGGCGATCTCGCCAATCCTGGCGACCTTCAACATGCCCGCGTTCGACACGACAGGCGTGAGCCGCGTCTGTCTCACGGTCCCCTGCAACCAAGCGCTCTGCGGCCTGCAGCTGTTCATGCAAGCCTGGTTCCCAGACGGAGGCGCCGCCGGCTTCCCGATCGCGCACACCGAAGGCTGCGGCTTCACGCTCGGTAGTCTGTGATGTGAACGGCTGGAGCGCCGGTCGCGACCTGCGACCGGCGCTCGCCTGACCACCCGACCGCGTTTGCCCGGCCCCGCTTGCCTGCGTTGATGCAGCCGGCGGCTGTGGCGGATCGATTGAGCGACTCGGCCGTCGCAGGCCAGGATCCTCATCGCGCGTGCACGAAGACGTTCACCGTGGCATCCTGTCCACACGCCGCGCGCCAAGACGCAAGCGGCCCGACACCCTGCTGCCTCAGGAACCCCGTGTGCTCCCGATCCATATCGTCGTCGCTTGTACCGCCCTCCTCGCCCTCGTAGCATCGGCGCCAGCCCAGCAACCGGTCGACTGCATGAGTGCACACAGGTTCGAATCGAAAGAGCACGGCGCGCTCCCGTACCGGCTGTTCACGCCCGACGGCGCAGGTGGCGAGACCAAGCTGCCGCTGGTGATCTTCATGCATGGCGCCGGGGAACGCGGCGGCGACAACAAGGCGCAGCTCCGACACGGCGTGGCTGAGTTCGTCGCCGAGAGCCACCAGCGCCAGCGCCCGTGCTTCGTGGCGGCGCCGCAGTGCCGGCGCGGCGTGTGGTGGAACGTGAACCTGCTGCTGGACTTCACGGCCGTCTTGCGCGAGCTGCCCGGCGTCGACCTCGATCGCGTGTATGTGACCGGGCTGTCGATGGGCGGTTTCGCGACTTGGCATCTGGTCGGCCGACGACCGGATCTGTTCGCCGCCGCGGTGCCAGTGTGCGGCGGCGGCGAAGCGGACACCACGGCCGCGCTCACCACGCTGCCGATCTGGGCGTTCCACGGCGGCGCCGACCACACCGTCCCCACCGAGCAATCGCGCACCATGATCGACGCGATCCGCAAGGCCGGCGGCGAGCCGAAGTACACCGAGTATCCCGAGGTCGCGCACGACTCCTGGACAAGGACCTACGCCGATGTCGCGATGCACGAGTGGTTGTTCGCGCAGCGTCGGCCGGCACGCGTCGGCGACACACCCCTGCGCGACGGCGATCGCGTGCTGTTCTTCGGCGACTCGATCACCGAGGCCGGCGGGCACGGCAAGGGCTACATCAAGCTGATCGAGGCCGACCTGCGCGAACGCTTGCCCGAATCCAAGGTCGAGCTGATCGGCGCGGGCATCAGCGGCAACCGCGTGCCAGATCTCCTGCGGCGCTTGGACAGCGATGTCGTGGCGAAGCGACCGACGGTGGTGTTCATCTACATCGGCATCAACGATGTGTGGCACTCGCAGCAAGGGCACGGCACCAGCAAGCGCGACTATGTCACTGGCCTGCGCGACCTGGTGGCACGCCTGCGCGAGGCCAAGGTGCGGGTGATCATGAGCACGCCAAGCGTGATCGGCGAGAAGGCCGTGGGCATCAACCCCCTCGACACGATGCTCGACGACTACGCGGCGATCAGCCGCCGCGTGGCGCTCGACACCCAGGTGCAGATGGTCGACCTGCGCCAACAGTTCCTCGCGTTCTTACACGCACACCACGAAGCCGATGCCGAGCGCGGCGTGCTCACCACCGACGGCGTGCACCTCAACGACGCCGGCAACCGCTTGGTCGCCGACGCGGTGCTCGACGCGTTTGGGCTGGGCGCCAAGGACCCCGTCAAGAAGTAGGCATGCCCGAACCGAACGCATCCCCCACAGACCCGCTTCGGACCTCGCACACGATGCTGGACCGTGTGCGAGAAGGTGACCCGGTCGCGTGGCGTTGGTTCGTTGATCGGTACCGCGGTTTCGTCATCGACGCGCTCCTTCACATGATCCGGCCAGCAGCGCGCGCCGAGCGAGCGACCGACGATTTCTGGGGCTACATCTACGAGCAGCGCCCCATCGACGGCGCGGACCGGATGCGTCGCTTTCGCGGCTACCTCGTGGGCATCCTCAAGAACTACGCGCGCGATTGGGATCGTCGGGATCGAGGCCGCCACACGCAGGAGCCCGAGGACGGTGGATTGCCGGATCTGGCGCAGCTCGAGAGCGACCAGGAGGAAACGCTGTGGGCCCGCAACGTGCTGTTGGTCTGTCTTGCGCGCCTGCGCCAACAGCACGACAGGGAGCGTCAAGCGATGGCCCTGTGCTGGTACTACGGCTTGCCCCAGTCGACCGAGGCAGTGGCAGAGGCACCGCTGAAGGCGTCGGAGATCTGCCGCCGGCTGGACATCAAGCCGAACGCGGTGCACCAACTGTTCAGCCGCGCCAAGAAGTCGATGCGCCAGCTCGTGGAGCTGGAGTTGGCAGAGACCGCAGGCAGCGCCGAAGTTGTGGGGGAGCTCAGCGGGCTGCGCCGAGCTTTCGACACCGCGGCTCCTGGCTTGCTCGGTCTGTAGGCCTGGGAAACCCGCTGTCCGGTCCGTGCGTGGCCATGGGCAGGGCTTGCTTGGTGGCGAACGACGTCCTGGACCCCGAGTGAATCTCGGGGATCCCGCGTAAGGCTCGTCGGGATGCGAGCAAGAGCTGGCGAGTGCTCGGCTCAGCGTGTGCCGCTGCCAGTGTTCGACGTGACGTTCATCGGCACACCTTTCTTCATGCAGCTCATCATCGTGGACACCGGCCTCTCGACGCCGTGGCAGGTATCGCTGAGTAACCTGGGCACCGCGATCCTCGGGTCGTAATCGGCCCCGTGTCGGATGCGCGGCGCTGGTCCCGCGCGCATCAGACAGTGACTCCACGGCTCCTACGGGCATGATGCGGCGCCGGTTCATCAAGGAGCGTCGCCCGCATGTCGAAGCCTGAGGAGTCATTCGGTCTACCTGGTGATCTCTCTGACCTCCCGCCCGCGGTCTCGGATGCCTTGGTGGACGCCCTGATGCTCGGCGCCACCGCGCAACATGCCGCGATCGACCAGCTGATCGTCGAGCATCCCGGGCTGGCGGCTGCGATCCGCGCACGGCTCGCCCTACTGGCGACGATCCCGACGACGACGCCACCACAGACGGTTGAGGCGGGTGCGCCGGGGCCTGCGGCGCGGCAGACGATCGGCCCCTACCGGATCCTCGAAAGCGTCGGCAAAGGTGGCATGGGCGAGGTCTTCCGTGCCGAGCGCCGCCACCCGGTGCGCCAGATCGTCGCGCTCAAGGTCGTGAAGGAAGGAATGGCAACGCGCGAGGTGCTCGCGCGCTTCGATCTCGAACGCCGCGCGCTGGCAGCGATGAGCCACCGCTCGATCGCCAGGGTGTTCGACGCCGGTGCGACCGATCGGGGCGAGCCGTACTTCGTGATGGAGTTCGTCGAAGGCTTGCCGCTCACGACGTACTGCGACAAGCACCGGCTCTCGATCGAGGATCGGCTGCGACTGTTCCAGCAGATCTGCGCCGGCGTGCAGCACGCGCACCAGAAAGGAATCGTGCACCGCGACCTGAAGCCCGGCAACGTGCTGGTGGCGCGCGAGGGCGATGAGGCGGTGGCCAAGATCCTCGACTTCGGCTTGGCCAAGGTCACCAACCTCGACTTCCTCGAAGTGACGCTGTTCACCGAGCGCGATCGCTTGATGGGCACGGTGGAGTACATGTCGCCCGAGCAGGCGGCCGGCGACGGCGAGGTGATCGATGCGCGCGCCGATGTCTACGCGCTCGGCGTCATGCTGTACGAGTTGCTCGCCGGCGAGCTGCCGTTCACCACCGACGAGTTGCGCAAAGCCGGCCAGAAAGAGGCGCTACGGCTGATCTGCGATGTCGAGCCGGGCAAGCCGAGCACGCGGCTCGTGACGGGGGGCGACGCGACGACCCAGATCGCGGCGCGGCGGCAAACCTCGGTGGAGACTCTGCGGCGGGCCCTGCGTGGCGACCTCGATTGGGTGGTGATGAAGGCGATGGCGAAGGAACCCGAGCGGCGCTACGACTCGGCGACGGCGCTGGCCGACGAACTCGGTCGCTACCTGCGACACGAACCGGTGTTGGCCGGCCCGCCCAGCGTGACCTACCGCGCTCGCAAGTTCGTGCGGCGGTACCGAGTGCAGGTGGTGGCGGCGGGTTTCGTGTTACTCGCCATCGCCGTCGGACTGACTGGAATCACGTGGTTCTGGCTCGATGCCAAGGCACAGGCCGTCGAGGCCAAGAAGCAGGAGGCGAACGCAGAGACGAAGGCCAAGGAAGCTGAGTCTGCGCGCGCGGGCGAAGCGGCGAATGCGAAGGAGGCCGTAGCACGGAAGGCCGAGTTCGATCAGCTCGCCGGTGTCGTCTACCTGAAGCGTGCACTGGAAGCGGAGAAGAAGCTGTATCCGGCGTGGCCGCACATGATCGCGGACATGCAGCGCTGGCTGGACGAGGACGCCGGCCGGCTGCTGCGGGGGAAGGCGGAGATCGACAAGACGATCGCCGACCTGCGCGCACGTGCGCTCGTTGCGACGTCCGCAGAGATCGAGCAGGACAAGACGGAGCACCCGAAGTTCGCGGAGTGGCGGAAGCTGTCTCGGAAGCTCGCGGCGCTCGAGCACGCGCATGGCATCCGTCAGGGCGGCGAGCTGAAGCTGCCAGTGCCGACGGCGGTGGAACAGGCGATGACGGCGAAGATCTTGTACGACCTAGCCTTTCCGCTGGTCGACTTCGACGAGGGCCAGCGGATCTGGGGCGAGGAAGCGCGGGCGCTGATGCTGGCGCGGTTGGCGTGGGAGAAGGCGAACGATCTGCCGTCCGCCGAGCGCGCGTCGTTTGGCGGTACGCTGGCGTGGGCGTGGTTTGCCAATGGCGAGGACGCCAAGGCGATCGCGCAGAGCGCGGCAGCGTTGGCGCTGGCGGCGGACCCGGAGAAGCCGACCTACACCGGCTACCTGACCTCGCTGCAGGCGAAGGTGCAGGCGGCGTCCGGCGACGCCGGGGAGAAGTCGCTGGCGAGCCTGCGCGAGCAGGTGAGTCAGCTCACGACCGCGGTGAACACGCGGCGCACGTACAGCTTTGCCGACAAGTCACAGAGCTTCCTGCACGACACGTTGACCGAGCTGCAAGGCAGTCTGACGGCGCTGGAGGCCAACGAGCGCAAGTCGGTGCTCGAGCGCCTGAGCTGGGCGGCGCGGATCGAGGTGTTGACCCTTGGCCATCCCAAAGCGCTTGTCACCTGGCAAGCTGCGCGTGACGCGATCAAAACCGCCGACGGCGTGGTGGCGAGCGCGCTGTACAAGGAGCATCCGATCGATCTGCCGCCGCAGATGGGTTTGGTGCCGATCGGCATGAACCCGCAGACCAAGCTGTGGGAGTTCTACGACCTGCGCTCAGCGTGGGATGGCATGCGCGATCCGGCGGCGATCGAGATCCCGCAGCACGTCCAAGATGGCGACCATGCCGGGCACATCGAGGTGAAAGACGACACCGGCGTCGTGTTGGTGCTGTTGCCGGGTGGGACGTTCACAATGGGGGCGCAGAGGGTGGATCCGCAGGGGCCGAACTTCGATCGGGACGCGCGCAAGGATGAGACTCCGCACCGGGTGACGCTCTTGGCTTTCTTCTTGGCGCGGCACGAACTGACCCAGGGGCAGTGGAAGCGGCTGACAGGCGGTGAGCCGAGCGATTTTAGGGCTGGATCGACGGATTTCGCTGGTGGCCGCATCACGTGGTCGAACCCGGTGGAGAATATCGACTGGTTCGACTGCGACCGATGGCTTTCGCAGCACGGGATGGCGCTGCCAACGGAAGCGCAGTGGGAGTACGGGTGTCGAGCGGGTACGACGACTCCATGGTGGACCGGGGATGACCGCGAGACGCTGCGGGGCGCCGTCAACCTGGCCGACCAGACAGCAAAGAAGGGAGGGGGGACCTACTCGGCGATCCCAGACTGGCCGGACCTGGAGGACGGCTTCGCAGTGCACGCTCGCGTAGACACGCTGCGGCCCAATGCGTTCGGCCTACATCACGTACACGGCAACCTGTGGGAGTGGACCGGCGATGGCGACTCAAGTCCCCCCTCGCGCAATGGAGATGGGTTCCGTGGCGATCCCAAAGGCTATCCCCTCCGCTTTCTGCGAGGCGGCAGCTTCGACATCACGGCCCGCCTCGCACGGTCAGCTTACCGCAGCCGGGGCAGCCCCTCGGTCAGCAGCAGCTACCTGGGCGTTCGCGTCGCCCGGCTCATGACGGACGGCTTCACAACATCACGGCCGCGCTAAGGCGCCGCGAGCAAGTCTGCGGCGCTGGGTGCTGCGACGACGCTTGACCTGGCGAAGAGTGCGCAGCCGCCGCCGGTCGTCGATCGTGAGCCGAGTCCGGCGGCGGTGTCTTGATGGCCACCGAAGATCCAAGGATCCACGACATCACCGGTAACCAAAACGCAGATCGGAGCCACAGGGGTGTGAGCGAACCCCTTGGCCACTCCGCATGACAAGCTGTTCCGCGCCGTGTTTTCGCGGCCGGCAAACGCCGAAGGTCTCCTGCGCAGCAGCCTGCCGCCAGCGCTCGTACGCGCGATCGATTGGCGGCAGCTGGTGCGGCAGCGAGGGTCCTTCGTCGACGCCGTTTCCCGCGAGCACCACGCCGATCTCCTGTTCTCGGCGCCGATCGGCAAGCGCAAGGTCCTGCTATATCTGCTGCTCGAACACAAGAGCAGCGGCGACCGCTTCACCGAGCTGCAGGTTCTCGGCTATCTGGTCGCCAACACGTGCGGCACCAACCGCCGGCGAAGGCGCTCGCCTCGATCCCGCGCTTGGCGGCCACGGTCCGCGCCGTCGGCCAAGCCCCTGGCGGACGCCGGCGCCTGTTCGCGCCATGGTCCTACTTCCTTGCCGTCACCGAGGTCCACGGCAAGCCGCTGCGCCGCGCCGTCGTCGAGGTCCTCGATGAGGAGGCTGGAGATTCTGTCATGAGCACTGCTGACAAGCTCCTCGCCAAGGGACGTAGAGAAGGCAAGGCCGAGGGTCGGACCGAAGGCCTGACCAAGGGTCGGGCCGACCTCGTGCTCGGCCTCCTCGCCGCCCGCTTTGGCCAGCTTCCGCAAGGCACCATCACGCGCGTCGGGAACGCATCTTCGGCCGACATCGACCACTGGGCCGTACGCATCCTGCGCCCAGACACTGGACGACGTCTTCGCAGAACGCTGACCCAGTCGACTCGATGAATCCGGCGACGCGGGGCGCTGCCAGGATGTGCCATGCGGCCGACCCGGCACCTGCCACTGCCGCTGGTCAGTGTGGGGTCGCGACGCCACCAGACACCGTGATCGTCACACATCCAAGATTGTCGCCTACCACATCGTCATGCATGCGCAACCGCAGCACACCGCCGCCGTGCTCGATCACCATTCCATGACGCCAAGGGCACCAACGCCCGCGGTCGAAGACCAACAGGCGGCCGTGGTTGGTGACCAGTCCAGCATGCTCCAGCATCTGCGCCGAGTCGCCAGCGGCGTTGACCCAGTCGATTGCGTTGGCTGACCAAGACCCCCGCGCGTCCAGCAAATAGGTTCCAGGCGGCAAGGGCAGCGACGAGGTGGCGTCCGCGCGCACGCGAGTCACGGCGATCGGGTCGGCAACCCGCGAAGCTGGCGGCTTCGCGGGGTGAACACCGTTGGTCTGCGCTGCGCCTACGGCGCCCACGAGAACGAGGAGGGGGAAGGACAGGAAGTCGCGGAGGTTCATGATGGGGTGCTCGGGAACGACGTGATCGTCGTTCCTTCTTGTCTGCCCGATCGGCCGCCTTACGCGGCCTCGCTCCGAACCTGGGGGTTGCACGCACCGCGACGCTGTCCGATCCCTGGTACGCGGAGCGCATTCCACAGGAACACCAACGTCGGGCGGCCTCTCGTCTGCGGCCACGCGTTTCTTGTTGACGCCGCGTAAGAACCGCTAGGGCTCGCTCAAGAGGAAGGGTGCGCCGCTCGGCAACGTGCTGGGCCGCACGCTCACCAACCAACGACTCACGAGATCAAAACATGCTCAACTTCCTCCTGACCGCTCTCAGCCTGCTCCCGTGCTCCAGCCCCGCCACGCAGGCCACGCATTCGGTCGCGACACCTGCGGTTGCCGCGTTCGACTTCGACCTCGCCGGTGACGAGTCCTGGATCCGCCTCAGCGACGGCCACAAGGACTGCCTCCAGGCCAAGATCTACACCAAGAAGAACTCGTTCATGAAGACCGGCTACTGCACCTGCTTCGACGTCCGAAACGGCTACTCCAAGACCGTGTCGTTCACTCTCACGCTGACGATGGAGAACGGGACGACGAGCACCTTGAACATGACGATGCGACCTGGAGAAGTCTGCCCCCTTTGCAACGACTCACGCCGCATCCGCTACCGGATCTCGAACCTGCGCGCGGCGTAGCGCATCAACGGCGGGTGGCCGTGCATTCGTCGACGGCAGCCTCTCCGCGCAATCGCATTCGTCCGGCCTCCTACTCGACGCGCAGCCTCGGCGTCGCGAGAATCCAACCATGCGTCTCGGAGTTACCTTGTGTTTGTCTCTGCTCGCGGGTGGCCTCGCCAGCCAGCAACCACTCGCCCCTCGGCGAGGCTGCGGCATGCGCGCGGCGCCGTGCTTCGCCCTTGGCACGGATCCGCGCTACATCGCACGAGTTCAGCTCGGCTTCCGCGGGTCGGTCTGGCCAGCCGCGGGCACCGACGCACAGCCGCGCGACCGTTGGCCGGCGCCGGCCGGGTCGGGGCGCACCCTCACCTTCAGCTTCCCCCCCGACGGCCTCTCGCTCCCAGGTCTATCGGGAAGCGCGGGTGCACCCAATGTGCTCAACCAAACGATGACCGCGCGCTTTGGCAGCGCGACTGCTTGGCGGCAGTTCATGCGTGGCATGTTCGGGCTTTGGTCGGCGGTGACCGACCTGCAGTTCACGGAGGTCGGTGATGACGGCGCTGCCTGGGGCGCAGGTGGTAGCAATGCGCGCGGCGACATCCGGATCGGCGCGCGCGGCCTCGACGGACCTGACAACACGCTGGCCTTCAACTACTACCCAAGCTCCGGCGGTGACATGGTGATCGACGCTGCAGACCTGCCTGGCGGCTCGACGTCCTTCTGGTTGAACGTCATCGCGCACGAGATCGGGCACGGCATCGGCCTCGCTCACGTTTGCCCGGCGACGGGCACCAAACTGATGGAGCCGACCGCGATGTTCACCGGGACCGGTCCGCTGGTGGACGACGCGCGGGGGGCGCAGGAACTGTATGGCGACCGGCTGGAGCCCAACGACTTACAGGGCGCCGCGATCTCGCTGGCGAGCCTCGGACTGTCTCCCGTCCAACCACTGGTCCTACGACCACTTGGCTTGCAAACGGCTGCCGATGAAGACTGGTTCTCGATCGAGACGTGTCCCCAAGACAGCGTCACGATTCGCGTCACCCCGATCGGCACTGTCTACGCCCAGGGACCGCAAACGACTGCGTGCAACACGGGAACCAACGTCAACGCGGCCACCATCGAGGATCTCGCGCTGGAGTTCGTGTGGTCAACCGGTCTGCGCACGATCATCAACTCTAGTCCAGCCGGCGGTAGCGAGACATACACGATCACTGGCGCCACGGGCCGCACGTCGCTGCGAGTGATGTCGCGCGGCAGCAGCGGCGAGCGCGTGCAGCTCTACGAACTCCGCGCCACGATCGTGCGCATCAACTCGGCGGTGATCTACGTGAACGCCGCGGCCTCTGGCAATGGCACCGGAACGAGCTGGCCAAACGCGTTCGTCACCCTCGGTCAGGGTCTGGCGGCAGCGCAAGGTGGCTGTGGAGGAACATCGCAGATCTGGGTCGCAGCGGGTACCTACCGTCCGATGACGCCGCTGCCCAATCAGCTTCCCGATCTGACGGTGTCCTTCGTCGTGCCTGACGGCGTCCAGGTCTACGGTGGCTTCGCCGGCAACGAGATCGATCTGTCTCAACGCGACCCGATTGCGAACGTGACGACGCTGAGCGGCAGCTATCCGCACCCCATCATCACCGTTCTGCTTGCCAACCACGTCGTGCGCATGACCAGCGTGGGGCCGACGACGGTTCTCGATGGCTTCCGCGTCGTAGGCGGGGCAGCGCCAACGGCGTCGCCGTATGGCGGCGGCGTCTGGTTGCAGGATGCGTCGCCGACGTTGCGGCGGTGCTCCGTCGATAGCTGGGCCGCCGGCAACGGCGGTGGCGTCGCGAGCCTTGGTTCGGGTCGCCCAATCTTCGAGGACTGCACCTTGAGCGGCGGTGCACCTCCGCCGCGGCTGTCGGCGACCCCATCGGGCGGCGCCCTCTTCCTGAGCAACGGCGCGCAGATCGCACGCTGCCGCTTCGAGTGGGCCCAAGCCGGAAGCGGCGCGGCGATCCACCACACGGGCGGTCTGCTCGAAATCACCGACAGCGTGTTCGAGGACAACGACGCGACGGTGCGGGGTGGCTCGAGTGGCCAGGGTGTCGGCGGCGGCGCACTGCACGCCGCAGGCGGTACGGCTCGCGTTCTGACTTCGACGTTTCGCCGCAACCGGGGCATCGACGGCGGTGCCATCTTCGCCGTGGGAGCCGTTCTCGACGTCGAACGGTGTCGCTTTGACGGCAATCAGGCAACCGGCGCGGGGGGCGGTCTGTTCGGCGACGGCGGCACCTGTCGCGTGGCCGGAAGCGAATTCTTCGCCAACAGTGCCGACGTCGGCGGTGGAGTCGCGCTACGCAATGGGGCGCCTCGTGTCCTGCTCTCGACCTTGGTGCGCAACGACGCGCGCACGCGAGTCGGTGGCCTGCATGTGCAAGGGACCGCCGCGGACTTGGTAGGCACGATTCTGTGGGCCAACACCGTCGCCCTGGTCGGCAGCGGCGAGGCCGCTCAACTCGACACCAACGGCGGTTCGTTCGCGGTCGATCAAAGTTGTGTCGAGGGGTGGTCAGGGCGCTTCGGCGGGACCGGCAACTTCGGCACGGACCCACTGCTGATCGACACGCTGCGCGGCGACCTCCACCTGGCCGGAAGCTCCCCTTGCCTCGACGTCGGTCCCGGAACCGCAAGCAGCCTGCCCACCCTCGACATCGACGGGCAGCCGCGGTTGCTCTGTGCACGTATCGACGTGGGCGCCGACGAGTTCGGCGAGGCAACCGCGCGCATCTTTGGCACCACGTGCGCCGGCGACATCGACATCGAGGCACCGCCGCGCGTGGCGCAGACGTACGAAGTCAAGGGCTGGGCGCCGAATGGTGCCGGCACCCTATACCTCGGGCTGTCGGACACGCTTTGGTCTGGGCTGATTCCGCTGCCCTTCGACTTGACGCCCTTGGGACCCGTGGGGTGCCTGGTTTGGGTTTCGCCAGACATCGAGGTGTACCGTGGCCTGGTGTCGAGTTCGCCGCTGAGTCCCACAGCAGTACCCGTGGCGGTGCCGAACAACGCAAGCCTGGTGTGTGCGCAACTGTTCCACCAGTGGCACTTCTGGCAACTCGGACAGCCGCTGTCGGCGTACCACACGTCGCGCGCGGTGGAAGTGCGCGTGGGGTATTGAGCGCGTGCACGCTGACGGGCCTGTCCTCACCGCCGAGGTCGTGTTGCCCTGCGTCGATCTCGGCGCGACGCTCGCGTTCTTCTGCGAGCGCCTGCGCTTTCGCGTCGACGCGATCCATCCGGCGGATGATCCGAAAGTCGCGGTGGTGTCGGGGCACGGACTGCGCATCAGGCTGGTGCGCGGCGGTTCCGGTGCGCCCGGCGTGTTGCGCCTGGCGTGCCACGCGCCGTTGACGGTCGGCAACGGCGCGCGCGAGCTGGTCGCGCCCAACGGCACGCGCATCGAACTCACCGAGGCTTCGCCGCAACTGGTCGTGCCGGACGCGGCGCAGACCTTCGTCGTCAGCCGGACCAGCGATCCCAACGCATGGATCGACGGCCGCGCCGGCATGCGCTACCGCGACCTCATCCCCGGTCGACAGGGCGGTCGCTTCATCGCCTCACACATCCGCATCGAGGAAGGTGGTCCCGTCGCCGACTACGTGCACTTCCACCGCGTGCGCGTGCAGTTGATCTACTGCATGCGCGGCTCGGTTCGGGTGGTGTACGAAGATCAGGGTCCGCCGTTCGTCATGTCCGCGGGTGACTGCGTGTTGCAGCCCCCGCTGATCCGACACCGCGTGCTCGAGTGTTCGCCCAAGCTGGAAGTGATCGAAGTGACCTGCCCGGCGGAACACGAGACCCTCGCGGACCACGATCTCGCACTACCGACGGAACGGCTCGCTCCCACGCGCGCGTTCGCCGGACAACAGTTCGTGCATCACCGTGCGGCGACCGCGGTGTGGCAACCGGCGATGCCGGGGTTCGAGGTCCGCGACCTCGGCATTGGCCGCGCGTCCGCTGGGGTCGCGGGGGCTCGCGTGCTCCGCCGCCTGGCTACGGCGCCCACCGCGCAGCCGCGCGCGCACGACGGCGAGTTCGCGTTCTTCTGCGTGCTGCGTGGCTCGCTCACGCTGCACGCCGAGGGGAACGGCACGCACCGGCTAACCGCAGGCGACGCGTGCGTCGTACCGGCCGGCGTCACTTACACCTTGAGCGACACCGCCGCCGACCTCGAACTGCTCGACGTGTCGCTGCCCGCGGCCCCGCACCTGTCGTAGCCGAACCGCGTGCGCTTTGTGCGCGGCCGAGAGCGCGTTCAGCTGCTGCCGAAGGTCAGCTCGAGTCCGTTGGTCGTCGCGCCAGGGAACGCGCGCGGCGCGGCCGGGTCGAGCACGAGCGCTTGGAAGAACAGCTTGCGGCCGACGAAGCTCGGGCAGTTGCCGCACAGAGTTCCACTCAACGTGGCCTGACCACTGCTCAGCGCGATCGGCAGCGACACGTCGAACGCTGCGTGCATTTGGCAACCCGTGAGGCCAACGGAGTCGAGAGCGAGCGGCAGGTTGTTGCCGGCCCACGTCGTGCGCGATCCGCCGATCCACAACAGCGCTGGCCCTGAGGTCGGCACACTGCCAGCGAGGCGCACGCTGAACGTGTCGCCGAGCCAAGGCAGCGCATAGGGCGGCGCCTCCAACACCGGCATGCCGGTGCTCGTGGCGCACGCCGCCCCGAACGGCACCGCACTCGCCGGGTTGTTCCGACTGAGCGCGAACGTTTCGCCGCGCACGCCGTTCCCATCCATGCCGCCGTGCAACACGAGTCGAGCGCGCGCGGCGTCCCAGACCGTCTCGGCGTAGGCTCGCGGGCTCGGCGGCGAAGTCGGTTGCCGTTGCCGCCAGCCGCTCGGCGTACCGCCGTACTCCCAAGTGTCCCCCACCACGTTGGGGAAGGAGCCCGAGAACGACGTAAGGCCACCGAACAGGACGACCCGACCGCGCAACGGATCGAACTGCATGCCCGGATCGCACCGTGCGCTCGGTCCCGCGCCGAGGATCTGCGTCCAACCGTTGGCGCCGAGTTCCCACGTGTCGTTCAGCGTGCCGTTGGCCGGTGTTCGCCAACCGCCAAACATCACGAGGACGCCGCGCGCCAGGTCGTTCACCATGCGATGCGCGCCGCGCGGCTGCGGCAATGGCCCCGGAGCGTTCACCAGCGCCCAGTCGCTGCCATCCCATTCCCAAGTGTCGTTGATATCCAGCGCCGACGGCACCCAACCACCGAACAGCACGACCTTCTGCCGCCGTGGGTCGAACGCCATGGCCGCGCCCGAACGCAAGCTTGGTGACGTCGATGGAAACCGCTGCGTCCACGTGGCGCCGTCCCACGTCCATGTGTCATTCAGCATCGAGCCGCCGGTCGTGACGCCACCGAACAACACGATCTCGCGTCGCGTCGGGTCATACGCAGTCGCCGGTCGGCCCCGCACACTTGGCGAGATGGCTGGGCTGAGCTGCTGCCACGCGGTGCCGTCGAACTGCCACGTGTCGTTGAAGAACGTCGTGCCGACCGAGCCGCCAAAGCGCAGCGTCAGGCCGCGAGCCACGTCGTGGACGAACGCGTGCTCGACTCGCGTCGAGGCGGCAGCGAGGGGCGAGAACACCAGCTGTGCGCGTGCCGCCGTGAGGGCGAGCGCGGCAGCGAGCAGAGGGGCGGAGTGACGGGAGAGGAGAGTCAATCGAAGGCTAGACATGCGGCATCCTGGTCATGCAGGGGGGCATTCACCTGCGGCAACGGACCGTTCGAGAGGGCGAATAGCCAACATATCTCCGGTCGCAACCGAGGTCACAGGTGGGGTGAGGTACGAGCGGCGTGCTTGCGTGGTCACGGCTCGCCACGCCCGCACGTTGTTACGCGATCGGAACGACAGGAGGACGTGGCCGAGCACGGAACACTCGCGCGAACAGTCTCCGCCACGACTCACGAACGAACTGCTGCCAGGTTGGTGACCGGGTGAGCCGACGGTGCAATCGCACCCAAGGTGCTCAAGGTGCTCCTGCGTGCTCTCGGACCTCTGGCTATGATCCGGCGAAGAAGACGCCACGAGAGTGCGCTTCGTGGCATCAAGGTGCGGCGCTTGCAGGCGCGCACTCCCGGTTCGTGGCTTGCCCATGTCGATGCACTCCTTCTGCGGGCTGACGCTGGTGACGCTGCACGCTGTTGCAGCGTTGCTGCCATGCGCGGCGCCGCAGACCAACGCGCCGGTGTCGTTCGCCCGAGTCGGCAACTCGGTTTGGCTGGAGGGGAAGGACGGCCACACCACCGCGGCGATTCGCCAGCTCGAGACACGCACGCAGTTCACGTTCCTCGAGACCGCGCACTTCCGACTTGCCAGCTCCCTGGCCGACGCCCCTCTGCCGCTTGATCTTGGCCAGCGTCGGCGATTGCAGGATGAACTCGAACTGCTGCGGAGTCGCGGCTACGCGACGCCAACGCAGCCGCGCATGCTCGACCGCATGCTGCGCGCGCACCTGTATGCCCTGCGCCTCGAGCGCTTGTACGAAGACGTGAGCCGACGTTTCGGCGTCTGCGATGCTGATTTCCCAACGGCGGCGCCGCGCCGCCGCGATGCCAGCTATCTGGGCGAAGGGCCGTTCTTCGGCATGCGGCAGCGCTTCCTGGTCGTGCTGTGCGAGAACGAGAGCACGCTCGCGCGCTATTGCGATGCGTTCCTCAAGCGCAACACGAACCACAACGGAGTGCGCCACTTCTTCCGCGAGGAGGGGTGCCTTTTCTTTGGTGCCGCCGAGATTGGCCAGCAAGCGAGCGTCGCCTCGGACCGCGCACTGAACGCAGCCTTAGCGTACAACTTGACCCACAACCTGGTCGACGCGTTCAGGTACTACTGGCACGAGATGCCGTTCTGGTTACAGGAGGGCTTTGCCCACTGGCAAAGGCGGCAAGTCGACGACACGACTGACGTGTTCACGTTCTTGCCCACCGGCCTGCCCGAGAAGAGCCGGCCGATCGATTGGCCGACCAGCGTGCGGGCGCGGACGCAGCTCACCAACTTCACACCCTTACGCGACGTCCTGCCCTGGCTAGACGATCGCAAGATCGAGTTCGGCGACCACATGGCCATCTGGAGCCGGGTCGACTTTATTCTGCGCCGGCATCCGGCAGCTTTCGGCAAACTGATGCACGCCATCAAAGGGCCGGAGATGAAGGGGGCAAGCTTCACGCCAACCGCCGAACGCTTGCTGCAACGCCAACTCGACGCCCTGACCACCGTCCTCGGCTGGACGCCGGAGGCTTTCGATGCAGAGTGGACCGCCTTCGCCAAGGAGACGTATCCGCGCAAGTGAGCCGACTCGCCGTGACCTCCCTCGCTGGGCTGGCTATGCGTATGGCGCCTGTGGCCGCCAACCCGCGGGCCCAGGCACGCTCTTTCAGCACGTCGGCCGGCCGACCGTTCCTTCGACTTTGGACCTCGCTGGCACACCTGGTGCAACGCAGGCCCGTCTTGTTTGGCCCCTTGGGTTCAGTGACACGGTGTTCGCAATGATGAGTCCAGCCATCCTCTCCCGCGGCTTCGCGGCAGCTTCGATCCTCTCGGCCTTCCTCCTTTCGACGGCGCTCGCGGCGCAGTGCAACAGCGGCCCGCCCCCCGGTGATCGCAGCGGACCACCCCGCAACGGCTTCCGTGGAGCCGCGCCGCCCCCACCCCCCTACACCGGCCCTGGGGATACGTCGCCGTCCAGCCCGGCGTCTCCGGCACCCGCGAGCCCCAACAGTCCCGGCCCCAACACACCCAGTTCCGCACCCCGCAACCAACCGCGCGGACCGAACACACCGAGGGGAGTCCCCGGCACCGCACCGGTGGTCGGGCCGCGCGGAGCAGCCATCACGTTCGAGCACCGACGGAACGCGCTCGACCAACTGCGAATCGATTGGGACTATCCGGCATTCCCGCCGGAAACCACGGAGGGGACCACGGTCGCACCCAAGGTCTACCGCGCCCTGCCAGTTGAAGTGGCCCTCCAGCGCCTGGCGGGAACGGACCGCAGGCCTCTCCTCGTGTTGCGCGAGTGTTGGGTCTGCCAAGGCAGCGAAAGCGCGCTTCTCAACACCAAGGAATCGAGTGAGAAGACCCTCCTCTTCGCGCAGTGGTTCCACTGCATCCGCCTCGACGACAGCGCGCGCCACGAGACGCATCCGTGCTACAAACTGCTGCAAGAGAGCGGCATGCCGCACCTGTTGCTCTGCGAGAGCAATGGCAACACCATGACCCCGCTCGACGGCAAGCGCCCGCAGAGTCAGCTATGGTCGGCGATGCGCAAGGTCTTGCGCCAGGCCTACACCAAGGACCCGGACCAAGCCATGCGCGAGCTGTTCAAGGTACTCGCCGAACACGATCATCTCGATAGCCGTGAAGCGGAGGTTTCGGCGCAGTTGCAGTCCAGGCTCGACCAACAGCCCAAGACTTCGCCGGCGGTGCGTGAGCTCGAGCAGGAACTGGCCCGCATCGCTACGCAGCGCGCGGATCTCGAGAAGCGGCAAGCCGAGATCGCCGACCTCGGCCTGAAGACGCCCACGGCAACCGCATCGGGCGGCTGAGGCACTCGACACCCGGGGCCCCAACAGCGGCTGACCGCCGTGTTGAGGTCCGCGGTCCACGGGCAGTGCGGCCCATACCGAGACACCCCCTCACAGTCGGCCGGCTGATCTGCCGAAGGGTGAGACAGCTTGCGCACCTGCAAGCCGAAGGGATCTCACATGCGTCGTTCTCTTGCCACGCGTCTTGCCCCGCGTCGCGCCGCCCTGCTCGCCCTGGCACTCGCCGCGTGCGTCGACCAAAGCGGCCGCGACACCGCGTCCACGGCTCAGTCGTGCATGACCTGCCACAATGGCTCGCACGCCGACGACTACGCTGGGCCGGGTCTGGAGAACCCCCATCCCTTCCCCGGCGCCGACAACCTGGCCTGCACCACGTGTCACGGCGGCAACCCACAAGGTCACGACCGGCTGTCGAGCCACGTGGCTCCCCCGCCGGAGATTGGCGATCGCGAGTATCAGCGCACCAACGCCAAGGCCTACTTCAACAAGCTCACGCTGACCGGCCTCGACAAGGTCGCCGACTACAGCGTGGACGGCGTGGCCTACACGGCGCTGGACTACCTACAGTTCGTGAACCCCGGTGACGTTCGCGTGGCCAAGGCCAATCGCGGCTGCGGACAATGCCATCAGGCACACGCCGAGTGCGTGTACAGCAGCCCGCTTGCCACCGCATCGGGCTTCCTGTCGGGCGCGACATTCTCGATTGGCGTCGACAACCAAGTGCCCGAGAACCGCGGCCTCTACGAAGACACCGCTGCCGACGTGGCGTTCCGCGTCATCGACGATCCGCGCTTCCGCTTCAGCCTGAACACCGTCGGCGCGGTCCGTCGGCTCAACGAGTTCCCGGTGTACAGCAAGCACAACGACACGGGCCCGATGGCCATCCATCGCAACCCTGCCTACGACGCGGCCAACCTGACGCAGCACCAGCGATCCGACGGGCGCGCAGTCACCGACTCGCCGCTCGCCAACTTGATGCACGAGCAGATCGCCTTCACCTGCGGCGATTGCCATCTCGGCAGCGCCGGTGCGAACAACCGCGCGGGCGACTACCGTTCGTCGGGCTGCACGGCGTGTCACATGCCGTACAGCCTTGGCGGGCGCAGCGGCAGTCGCGACCCCAACGTCAACAAGCTCGAGCCACTGGACCCAGACGACATCGACGAGCCGGAACGACCACACGTGCGGAGCCACAAGATCCGCAACGTGGCCAAGGCACTGCCCAACGGCCAGACCGTGCAGGGCATCGACGATCACACCTGCGCCGGCTGTCACCAGGGAAGCAACCGCACGGTCCTGCAATACTGGGGCATCCGCCTGGACCAGAACCAAGACCTGCGCAACGGCCTCCAGTATCCGGCCAACCCGGTGTCGTTCGAGAACACCGCGCGCGACAGCAAGCTCTTCGATGCCGCGGTCGGCAACCGCACCTTCAACGGCCGCAACGCCAACCAGTACATCGCCAAGGAAGACTACGACGGCGACGGCCGCGACGACACGCCCGCCGACGTGCACCACGAGGCCGGCATGGGTTGCATCGACTGCCACGGCAGTCATGACTTGCACGGCGGTGACGTGAACAATCCGTCGGCCAATCGCACGTGGAGTCACATGGAGCAGGCCGTCGCCATCCGTTGCGAAAGCTGCCACGGCACGCTCGACGCGTATGCAGAAACCACGCCCAACACGACCTACGCCGGCACGCCGGCCGACGTCATCGTCGATCGCAAGAGTGTCGCGCAGCGCCACGTCGCGCGGGATGCGGACGGCAGCTACTGGCTCACCAGCCGGCTCTCCGGCCGGCGCCACTACGTGCCGCAGACGCGCGACGTGGTGGTGAACAACGGCAAGCTACACCCGACGACGGGCCAGCCGCTCTACACCGCCAAGGCGTCCTACGCGATGGGGCGCGATGACGGCGACCCGAGCAACGGCCTTGGGCCGACGCAAGCCGGTGTGCCGCCTGATGGTTTTTGCCACTCCGACTCGATGAGCTGCGTGTCGTGCCACGCGGCGTGGACCAACACCTGCATGGGCTGCCACTTGAAGGGCGAGTACAACACCGGCAACAACTTCAGCAACATCACCGGCGATCGCATCGTCTACAAGCAGCGCAACGCCGACTTCACTTACATCTCGCCGCTGTTCTTCCAGCTCGGCATCAATGCCGACAACAAGATCACGCAGATCAGCTCGAACACCAAGGTGTTCTATCAGTGGCGCGACCGCAACGGCCAGTTCTCACGCGTGTTCGCGTTCACCGATCGCAAGGGTCTGGGCAACAGCAGCGGGATCGGCGCGTTGGGTCACAATGTGATCATGGCGCACTCGATCCGCGGCCGTGTAACGCCGCAGAACGAGGGCCCGCGCTACTGCGTCGCGTGCCACCTGACCGACGAGGGCCTCACCAACTACGGCACGCAATACAACGCGTTCCGCGCCGCGATGGCGACCGACGACTTCGCCGCTCTCGACTTCAACTTGCTGCAAACGCACTTCGGCCGCAATCCCAGCAACCAGCTCAACTCGCCCCTATTCGTGCACATGGTGGCTGGCCTCGGCAGCGGCGTGTTCCTGTTCAACGAGAATGGCGGACCGGTGAACCCGTTGGACACCAACCCTAATCGCTTTGGCTCCGAAGGCGTCGCCCCGGCGAGCAACTTCAACGTCGCCAACGTGGCTCTCAACCTCGACAAGATCGTGCGTCCCGACGGCCTGCCGCTCTCTTCGAACGCGCACATGCTGCTGGCGCCGGGCGCCGGGCCCAACCGTCGCGACGGCGCGCCGAACCCGAACATGTGTGGGCCGCTTGGCGCGACGTTGATTCGCAGGCTGACCGACCCAGCGACCGGCATCGTGCTCAACTCGTGGCTCGACGCCAACGGCAGAAACGGCGGACAGGCTGGAACCTACGTGCGTTAGTCCGTCGGCACACATTCCCTCGGCTATCGCGGCCGTGCGCCCGACCACCAGAACTAATGCGCTTCCATCTCACGCCCCACGGCTTCGTCTTCGCCGCGACGCAGATAGCGCGCGATGGTCGGCCGCGAGATGCCGAGCATGCGCGCCGCGGCACTCTGGTTGTTCTGCACGCGTCGCAGCGCCTCGTCGACTGCGCTTTCGTCGACCTCGCGCAGCGTGGGCATCGGGAAGGGGAATGCGATGCGATCCGGCCGCGCCGCTGCGTCGACGACGGCTCGATGCGACTCCATTTGCTCCAAGAACAGTCGGATCGGCATGGCGCCATGCGTGTCGTGGCGCGCCACGGCGGTGAACACCATCGCCTGCAGCTCGCGCACGTTGCCGGGAAAGTGATAGTTGGAGAGGTCCAAGAACACCTCCGGCGGGATCGTCGGCTTGGGCATGCCCAGGTCCTTGGCAGCCTCGCCCAAGAAGCGATCGAGCAGCAGCGGCAGGTCGCCCAGTCGATCGCGCAGCGGCGGCACTTGCACATGGTACGCGCGCAACCGGTAGTAGAGGTCTTGGCGCAGCGTGGCCGGATCCTTCTGCGTGGCCGCGACGATGCGGGCGCGCATGCGCTTCATGGTGTCGCTGCCCAACGGGAAGTACTCGCGCTCTTGGATCAGGCGCAGCAGCTTGATCTGCGACGGCTCCGATAGGTCGCCGATCTCGTCGAGAAAGAGCGTGCCGTCGCCAGCCCGCTCGATCATGCCCGGCCGCGACGTAGTCGCTCCGGTGTAGGCGCCTGCCTCATGGCCAAACAGCGTGTCGGCGAACAGAGCGTCGTCGAGTCCCGCCACGTTCACGGCGACGAACGGGCCGCTGCGCTGGCTGGCGCGATGCAAGGCGCGCGCGATCAGTTCCTTGCCCGTTCCCGTTTGACCGATGATCAGCACCGGGTGGCTGCCGCGCGACACGGCTTCCAAGTATTGGAACATGCGCAGCATCCCGGGGTCTGCCGTGGTGATCTCGGCGAAGGCGCTCGGCGTCGCCATGCTCTGCGACAAGAACTGCTCGCGGAGCCGCTGCGCCTCGTAGCGCAACGCACTCTGCTCCATCGTCTTGGCTACCGCGGAGGTCAGCTGGTCGGCCTCCACGGGCTTTATGATGTAGTCGGTGGCGCCGAGGCGCCCGCAACGCACTGCCGACTGCACGGCGATGTCCGCGGTCACCACGATCACCGGCACCCCCGGCTGCTCCCTGGCGATGCGCACCAGCAAGTCCTCGCCTCGCAGATGGGGCATACTGAGGTCCAGCAGCACGAGGTTGACACGATGCGTCTGCATCAGTGACATGGCGTTGCGGCTGTCGTTGCACAGAACGAGGTGCTCGTAGCCGTGCGATCGCAGGACCCGCCGCATGCCTTGCAGGGCCGATTCCTCGTCGTCCACGATCAAGATCGAGAACTTGTCGGCGCTCGCCGAGTCCCGCGCGTCGTGCATTGACTGGCTACCATATCGCCGCCAAACACCAACGCCGGCCCATGCTTGGCGAAATCCGGGATCGGTTGCGGCGTTTGGTTGGTGATCATTGAGCCGCCGTCGGCGACAACCGTCGACTGTCGTTCACGAGAATCAACGTCGCCCCTAGCCTGCCGCCAAGACCCCCGCGGCGTCCCGTCCCTTGGAGCAATCATGTTCGCACAACGTGCCATCGCCCTCGTCCTGATCGCAACTCTCGCTGGCTGCACCTCGGAGCCGGCCAAGCCTGCTGCCGCCGGCACGCCTCCCCCCACCACGCCGCCGGCAGCCGCCCCCGACGCGAATGTGGCGACCTTCACCGTGCAGGGCAACGATGCAATGCAGTACGACGTCAAGCAAATCGACGTCAAGGTCGGCCAGCGCGTTCGGATCACGCTGAAAAACGTCGGGGCGCTGCCCAAGGCGGCGATGGGCCACAACCTCGTGGTCCTGCGCAAGGGCGTGACCCTCGACCAGTTCGTGGCCAAGGTCATGGCCCCCTTGGGCACGCCCGAAAATGAGTACTTGCCCGAGGCGGCAAAGAAGGACGTGCTCGCGCACACCAAGCAACTCGGGCCCGGAGAGTCGGACAGCATCGAGTTCACCGCGCCCGGCCTGCCGGCGGAATTGGTCTACGTGTGCACGTTCCCTGGCCACTTCGCCATCATGAACGGCAAGATCTCGGTGAAGTGAGGCTGCCGCTCGCGACGTAGCCGCCGCGCTGCGTTCGATCAGTCTCCGTCCAACGCCGCGTCGATGATGTCGATCGCGGCACGCACGCCGGCGCGCAGACGATCCATCTCAACCGTGTGGTCGGCCTGGTAGCGGCGCAAGGCGCTGATCAGCGGGCTCTCCGCGCCGGCGGCCTGCGTGCTGGCAAGGGCCTCGGTCAACTTGGCGAGCGGACCATTGCTGGCCTCGCTTTCGAACGGCGCGCCTTTGCGTGCGCGCGGCGGCGACGGCTTCTCCAGCCCGAGCAACACGCGCGCTGAGTGGTGCGACCGCCCGCTCAAGGGCACACGGTGCAATGCGGCCTCGTCCTTGAAGTCGCGGAGCCTGATATCGGGATTCTGTTGCAACTTGAGGATGCAGAACAACACACCGTCGCTGGCGCCGGCGTACCGTTGGCGCAAGCCGTTGAAGATCTGCGCCCATTCGTCGAGGGCCGCCGGTGCAGGCGCACTCGGCACGGGGTCGACGAGTTCGTTCATCGAAAATTCGGAGTCCAAGGGTTACCTAGCCATAGAGGGCGACGCAGTGTAGCGGGCATTCGCGCCACACAACATCGAGCGCAAGACAACCTCGCAAATCGATTGCGCCACTGCGAGGATGCGCCCTTGCACCCACTCACTCCATCACAACGACCGTGGCAGCGCTGGATCGGTGGGCTCTTGATGCTCGTCGCCGGCCTCGGCATCACCGAAGTCGCCCTGCGCTACTTCGACCTTCCGCAGCCGCCCGCCGCCCTGTCGCTGGTCAAGCCCGCCTGGCATGACAACGCTGACATCGTGCCGGACGCTGAACGATTCTGGCGACTGGCGTCGACGAGTTCGCGCTACGCAGTGAACCGCCTTGGTCAACGTGGCGCCGACCCCACGACGGTCAAGAGCGATCGCCATTTCCGCATCGCGGTCGTCGGTGGGTCGGTAGCCTGCGGCGCCGGCCTCGAACTCGACGATTGCTTTGGCATGCAGATCGAGCGGGCCGCCCAGCAGGAAGCTCGCGGGGCCCGCATCGAGACCATGCTCGTTGGCATGCCAGGCTCGTCGACATGGCAAGACGGACACCTCTGGCGACAAGTGGCGCCGACCTTCGCCCCGGATCTGGTGGTGATCTACGCCAGCGCGTGGGACGACATCACGCCAGCAGTGACCGCGCCGGATGCCGAGGTCGCCAGACAACTCGCGCACCCAGCCCGCTGGCGGCTGCCGCAGGTGTTGCGTGGGCTGTTCGCCGGCACGGCGAGCGATCGAGCCAGGGACCCTGCCGCGTTGCCGCCGGGCAGCGAGCCGGCGCGCGGCCGGCGCGTTTCGCTCGAGGAGCACACGCGCAACGTCGAGGCGCTGATCGACTCTGCGCGCACGGCGGGTGCCGAGGTGTGCATGATCCTGCCGGCATACTCAGAGGCAGTCAAAGCGCAGCACCCAGCGACGGTCCAGTATCGCGAGGCAGTGAGCGCCATCGCGCAAGCCGCCGCATTGCGCACGATCGACGCGGACGAACTCGTCAGATCGTTCGAGAACTCCACCACAGCACGGCCTTGTCCAGAGGTCGGCGCTTCGCTCGGCCTGCGGGACGGCGCTCACCTCACGACCCTCACCCACACCGTACTGGCCGAGGCGTTGGCCGCGTACGTGCGTTCGGTGCCGCGCTTTGCAGAAGTCTCGCGGCTGGCCAGCACCGAGGGCCTCGAAGTGACGAACATCCAGCCGCCGACGGTCGACGCGCTTTCGGGCGCCGAGGTCACTTTGCACGGCAAGGGGTTTCAGCACGCGGCTGCGCTGGGGCTGCGATTGGGCGGCCGGTCGCTGCTACCGCACGTCGTCGACGACAACACTCTTCGAGCCCTTGTTCCCCTGGCTCTCACGCCAGGCCGACACGCGATCGAACTCACCAGCGACCGCGGTTGCGCAGCGGTCGCCGACGACGTGATGCTGCAGGTCGCTCCGGCCAAGCTCGACGTCGCGCTGCGTCGCGAGGCCGATCAGGTGCAGCTGTCGCTGTCGGGACAGGCCGCACCCGGTTGCCGCGTACAGGTGTTCGTCGCACCCGACGGCCGAGCCAACGCGATCGACTCCCCGGCTGGCCCGCTGTGGCTGCAGTTCGCCGGCGCCGGCGACAAGAAGGCACGCATCCCGCTGTGTCTGTCATCGATTCCCTTGCCGAGTTTCCAGGCGACGCCCACTGCCGACGGACGCTGGCAAACCCTGGTGACGTGGCAACCGTCCTATGCGCCAGACGCGCCGCAAGCCATCTTCCAAGGCGTCATCTGGCTCCCGCACGACACCGGACGCGCCGTGGCAACCGAGGTCGCCGTGCGCGTGGTCCCACGCTGACGCAGAGGCCTCTAAAGGCCGTAGTCCTTGATCTTGCGGTAGAGGGTCCGCTCGCTGATCGCCATGGCGTTGGCCGCCTTCACGCGATTGCCTTCCGTCATCTCGAGGGTGACGCGAATGTGGTTCTTCTCGACGTCCTCCTGCGTGCGCCCCGCCAAGAACCCCCAGTTGTCGCTCTCGGGTGTACCCGGCGTCCAGATCTCCGGCGGCAGGTCGCTGCGCGTCAGGATGTTGCCCCGCGCGCGCACCACCATGCTCTCGATCGCGTTGCGCAATTCCCGCACGTTGCCCGGCCAGTCGTACTGGGTCAGGGCCGTGAGCACGTCGCGGTCGATGTCATCGATGTCCTTGCTGTGCGCCTTGCAAAAGTGCGCCAGGAAGTGCCGCACCAAGAGTTTGATGTCCGAACGCCGCTCGCGCAGCGAGGGCAGGTCGATGGTGACGACCTTCAGCCGGTAGTACAAGTCCTCACGAAAGCCGCCGGCTTTGACCTTCGCGGGCAGATCCGCGTTGGTTGCGGCCAGCACGCGCACGTCGACTCGCCGCGCCTTGTTTGCCCCCAAGCGCGTGACTTCGCGATCCTCGAGCACACGCAGCAGCTTGATCTGCGTCGACATCGGCATCTCGCCGACCTCGTCGAGGAAGAGCGTGCCACGGTCGGCATACTCGAACTTGCCCTCGCGATCCGCCAACGCACCGGTGTACGCACCCTTGATGTGCCCGAACAGCTCGCTCTCGATGGTGCCCTCCGACAGCCCGCCGCAGTTGAGCGGCACGAAGGCTTGCGCCCGCCGAGGTGAGTAGCGGTGGATGGCACGCGCCACCAACTCTTTGCCGGTACCTGATTCGCCGAGGATCAACACCGAGGCGTTGGTGGGCGCAATCTGCCGCAAGACGTCGACCACCCGCACCATCTTGGGGTCCTGGCCGATGATGCCCTCGAAGCTGTACGTGCGATCGACCTGACTCCGCAGCGACTCGTACTCGAGGTCCTTGTTGTAGTCCTCCAGGCACTTGGCGACCTTGGTGCGCAGCTCGTGCAGGTCGACCGGCTTCTGGATGTAGTACGTCGCGCCCTGCTGCATCGCCTGCACTGCGAGGTCGCGGCTGCCCTGGCCGGTGAGCATGATCACGCGCGCGTGCGGATAGCGCGTACGCGTCTCCTTCAGCACTTCGAATCCGTCCGGCGCACGCATCACCACGTCGGTGACGACCACGGAAAACTCGCGCTCCTGCAGGCGGCGCAGGGCTTCGCTGCCGGAGTCGGCGCTGACGACATCGAAACTGCCGGTCTCGAGCGCCTGCACCAACGTCTCGCGCAGAGCGTCGTCGTCGTCGACCACCAAGACCGCGTGTTCAGCCATCAGACTGCACAGTCTTGCTGCCGCGCGCCGGAAACACGAGCGTGAACTGCGTGCCCTTGCCCACCTCGGAACTCACGTCGACCCGGCCGCCGTGGGCTTCGACCACCCGGCGCACCATCGCCAGGCCCAGCCCGGTTCCCGCTTTCTTGGTGCTGAAATATGGCTCGAAAATCTTGTTCCGCACTTCGGGGCTCATGCCGGCACCGGTGTCGATCACCTGCACCAGCGCCGAGTCCCCATCGCTCCGGCTCGACACGATGATCTCGTCGCCGGCCTGGCTGGCATCGGCAGCGTTGCGTACCAGATTGATCACCGCCGCGCGCACCTGCGCCGCATCGATCGGCGGTGAGCCGACCGCCGCCCCCGGAAAGAAACGCAACGAGATGCCGCGGTCGCGCAACTCGGGCGCGCTGAAGTCGACGACGGCTTGCAGGAGCGCGTTGAGATCGGCGGGCATAGTCAGCACCGTCGGCATGCGCGCGAAGCGCAGGAACTCCTCGACTACCTCCTGCAACCGCTTCACCTCCGCCTCGACCACCGACAGCCGCTTGTGGGTGCGCTTGTCCCGCGGCGTGTCGGCATCCGCAAAGTCCTCGCGGATCAACTGCAAGTTGAGACCGATGGTCGACAGCGGATTGCGCACCTCGTGCGCAAAGCCAGCCAACAACTCGCCCAGTCGCGCCAGTTGCAGCGCGTGCGATCGGTCGTGTGAGTCCTCCGGCTTCATCGCATCGTGGGCTGTGGGAGCTTTGGTCGGCGCTGGGCCGACCATGCAGCCGTTCAGGGAGCGGCGGCTGGCCGCGACAGGCAACTCGACGGCTAACTCGACAAATGGCCGACAATCGCGCTGCCAGCCATCGCGTCGACCTGCTTTAGTGTCAGCGGCGACCAGCGCCGAGTCAAACATGGCCTTTGTGCGTCTCGACCTAAGGAACGCCGATCCTGACGCGATGCGCCGCGCGGTGCAGCGCGCGGCCCAACTGATCAACCACGACGGGCTGGTCGTGCTGCCGACCGAGACCGTGTACGGCGTCGCCGCCGACCCGCACCGCGCGAGTTCGATCGCGCGGCTGACTGAACTCAAGGGTCGGCCCGACGCGCAACCGTTCACTCACCACATCGCCGCCGTCGACGACGTCACCCACTTTGCCGCGCCGCTGTCACGCGCCGCGCAGCGCCTGGCGACGCGCTATTGGCCCGGCCCGCTGACCCTGGTGCTGCCCGGCCGCGATCAGGCAGAAGTCGGCCTGCGCTTGCCGGCGCACGCCTTCGCGCAACGGGTCATCGCCGCGTGCGGCAAGAGTCTCTTCCTCACCAGCGTCAATCGCAGCGGTGAGCCGGCGCTGCTCACCCCCGACGCCATCGCGGCCGGCTTTTCCGACCGCATCGACCTCCTATGCGACGACGGCCCGCCTCCCTTGCAGCTGTCCTCAACCGTGGTGCGCGTCCGCGCAAGAGGCATCGAGGTGCTGCGCGAAGGCATCCTGACGCGCGATGAAGTGCTGGCCACGGCAGCGGCCACCGTGATGTTCGTGTGCACGGGCAACACCTGCCGCTCGCCGATGGCCGAGGTGCTCGGCCGCAAGCTGGCGGCCGAGCGACTCGGGCTCGAACCCACGGCGCTGATCAGACGCGGCTTGCGCTTCGAGGGCGCCGGGCAGGAGGCCGGCTTTGGCGATCCCGACAGCGAAGGCGCGCTTAGCGGCGAAGACGAGGGGGGCTGCAACCTCGACGGCC